>NZ_SPLL01000002.1:0-708398 GCF_004959845.1 Neptunomonas sp. XY-337
GCGACCATAGCGAGTTGGACCCACCTGATCCCATCCCGAACTCAGAAGTGAAACGATTTAGCGCCGATGGTAGTGTGGGGTTTCCCCATGTGAGAGTAGGACATCGCCAAGCTTTTAATTAGGAAGCCCTGATCGGTTACGGTCAGGGCTTTTTACTGTGTGCAGTGAAAAATAAAAGATGATAGCTGCTATCTGAACCGTAAGTTGAGTTCACTCGTACTTTCAGAGCTAATCAAATTATTGTTTAATAGTCGCACATCATTTAAGGACACAAAAATGTATACAGAAGAAGATATTAGAAAACTTGCTTGGCAAAGCCGCCGCGGAATGCTGGAGCTTGATGTGCTTTTTGTACCTTTTGTAAACGAAGCTTTTCGAGACTTAAATATCGATGACCAAAAGCGTTTTGTTGACCTGTTGGCGTGCGAAGATCAAGACCTTTTCGTATGGCTTATGGAGAGGGAAGTGCCTGAGAATCCAGACCATAAACGTATCGTTCGTATTATACTTGATCGTGTTCAACCCCATTGATGCGAATTTAAAGCCCTCCAGCTTTCTTGCCAATGCGCAAGCAGGGATACTTATAGTGGTATCCTTGCTTGTATTGTTTAGCTCTTTTGATTCGTCAATTAAATTGCGGCTCGCACTACTTCTCTGGGCTTTTAGTTACGCTTGTGTAGAACGACAACGTTATGTGCGCTTTATTTGGCACTTAGATCGTCACAAGCTAGCTCTTCACAGTGTTGAAGGGGGCTCTCAAGATATCAAACAGATCTACGCAGTAGCGCTTCGTCCATGGAGTGTCACGTTTTACTTGAAAACTGCGGAAGGAAGGCGATGTGAGCTACCTATCTATTTCGACTCAACATCCAGCCACCTTTATCGACGTATTCGAATAGCCGCACGAATCGGCTCTTTATCTCTAGGCTCGAAACCTGCTATGTCCAATCAAAGTTGATCGGTACCAGAATTGTATCTCTTGCCTCAGCCGCAAGGTTAGGGTGATCAATCGTGTAATGTAAGCCTCTGCTCTCTTTGCGCAGTGCGGCAGACCGAATAATTAGCTCGGATACTAGTGCAAGGTTTCTTAGCTCGAGAAGGTCTTTGCTAACCTTATAGTTTGAATAGTACTCGGTAATCTCTGATTGCAGCAGATCAACGCGATGCTGGGCTCGTTGAAGGCGCTTCTTGCTTCTGACGATGCCGACATAGTCCCACATGAAGCGTCTTAGCTCATCCCAATTGTGTGAGATGATAACATCTTCATCCGAGTCGGTTACTTGCGACTCATCCCAAGTTGGGATCGTCAAAGAGGCCTCTAGGGCACCTAGCTCTTGATGAATAGCATCCGCTGCGGCAGTGGCATAAACAACGCATTCGAGCAGAGAGTTCGAAGCGAGGCGGTTTGCGCCATGCAGGCCGGTAAACGCAGTTTCTCCTATTGCATAAAGGCCTTTAAGATCCGTTTGTCCTGCGCTATTACTTACAACCCCTCCACATGTATAGTGGGCTGCGGGCACAACCGGTATTGGTTCTTTGGTGATATCGATCCCTAGCGCAAGACACTTTTCATAGATAGTTGGGAAGTGTTCGACTAGAAAGGACTTTGGCTTATGCGAGATATCTAGGTAAACGCAGTCGCATCCTAAGCGTTTCATTTCATGATCAATAGCTCGAGCGACGATATCACGAGGGGCTAACTCTGCGCGATCATCGAAGTTCTGCATAAATCGCTCGCCGTTGGGCAGAAGTAGTTTTCCTCCCTCGCCACGTACCGCTTCCGTGATTAGAAACGAGCCTGCATCTGGGTGGTAAAGGCAGGTCGGATGAAACTGATTAAACTCCATATTTGCAACACGGCAGCCCGCACGCCAAGCCATCGCGATCCCATCGCCACTGGCTCCATCTGAGTTGCTAGTGTAAAGATATGCCTTTGATGCGCCTCCTGTTGCTAACACAACGTTCGGTGCTTGAAAGGTCTCAACGTGCCCGGTCAGGGTGTTTAATACATAGGCGCCGACGCATCGGTTATTTGCAAGTTTTAGCTTACGCCGAGTGATTAGGTCGATCGCGGTGTAGTGCTCAAATAAGGTGATGTTTGGGTGATGTTGTGCCTTATCCACAAGCGTTTCTTGAATTGCTTTTCCGGTGGCATCGGCTGCGTGAATAATTCTGCGGTGGGAGTGGCCTCCCTCTTTGGTCAAGTGGTAGAGCTCTTGTTCTTTCGTAAACGGAACGCCTTGCTCAATAAGCCAATTGATCGCGTCGGGCCCATGCTCTACGGTAAAGGCCACCGCGTCGGGGTTGCTCAAGCGTCCGCCTGCAACCAGCGTATCATTCACGTGGTTATTGAAGGTGTCTTCCGGTGTCAGAACGGCAGCTACCCCTCCTTGAGCCAGCCAAGTTGACCCGCTCGTTAAGTAGCCTTTACTCAACACTGCAACGCGTGCTTTGTCCGCTAGCTTGAGCGCAGTTGTTAATCCTGCTGCGCCACTGCCAATGATCAAAACGTCATATTCGTGCGTCATATTCACTCCATTACTATTTACCCTGACCATATTATGCCCATTAACAACCCGCTGGGGCAGAAATTTCTCTTTAAATTAAGGAACTAAAGTTGAAATTCGCCATCTGAAAAACCACATAAATAGACGGGCAAAAGCGAAATTGGAGGCTCGTCTGGCGCGAACGCTTCATAAACGCTGCTCAATGTCATATAAAAAGGTTTTGGTATTTTTAAGGATTGGTGGTGTCCAACGAGAATCAAGCAGAGATAGACCAGCAGTTGGTTAAGCGAGTACAGGCCGGAGACAAGCGTGCTTTCGATCTGTTAGTGGGCAAATATCAACATAAGATCATCGGGTTGGTAAGCCGGTATGTATATGACCAACATGAAGCTATGGATATTGCTCAAGAGGCTTTTATCAAAGCGTATCGTGCGCTTCCTAGGTTTCGCGGAGACAGTGCTTTTTATACATGGCTTTATCGAATCGCGATTAACACCGCGAAAAATCACCTAGTCTCCCGCAGCCGTAGGCCTCCTGATGTGGATGTAGATGCCAGTGATGCGGAATATTTTGATGGCGATAATAACGAATTAAGGGAACTCGAGAACCCTGAGAATAGTCTATTTCGTGACGAGTTAAATAATACGGTTAAGCGCGCGTTGGATCAGCTTCCAGAAGATTTGCGAGCTGCTTTGACATTGCGTGAGTTCGAAGGAATGAGCTATGAAGATATCGCGACGGTGATGGATTGTCCTGTTGGTACAGTTAGATCGCGAATTTTCCGTGCTAGGGAAGCAATTGATAAAGAGATAGCACCGTTAATCAACTGATGCTGTCCGTAAAACTGATGTGTAACTGAGGGTAAGGTAATGCACGAGGAGTCTTTTGAGTCGCTATCTGCGACGATGGATGGAGAAGCTACGCCTTTTGAAGCACGCCGCGTTGTTGAGCGTTGTGCAAACGAGCAACAGCTGGCCGACAAATGGCAACGCTACCATTTAGCTCAGCAGGCTCTTCAGGGAGCAGATGTAGCGCCAATTGCTGATCGCGCCAGCTTTGTTGCGAATATCTCTGCCGCTATTGATGCTGAGCCAGCATATCATGAGGAACAGGTAGACGAGCTGATTAGTGAGGCGAATGAATCAACAGCTAAAACATGGTGGAAGCCGTTTGCGAGTATGGCTATGGCTGCATCGGTTACCGCCGTCGTTATCTTAGGCGGGCAAGCTTACAATGCGAATGATGGCTCTGCCAGCTCGCAATTTCAGCAGGCCTACACGATTCCAAGCGTTCAAGGCTCTAGTGATGTGGTGCGTACACAGTATGGCGCGACCTATTCGGGTTTAAACCAAAAGAATATCAGCGTTGGGTCTGAGCCCGAAGTTCTGCGCTTGTCCCAAGGCTTGAGTCGTTACATCGACCAACATCAGCATTTGCTCGAGAAAGCGGATCAGCCAGAGTGGGAAACCTTGTGGATGCCGGAAGGTTTTACTCGTGTGAAGCACGAAGTACTGCCTTACTCTGAAGTGATGCTGTATAGCAACGGTAAAAATACGATCTCCGTTAGCGTTGAGCCACTAGGACGCCAAGCTGCACCAGAGGGTGTGACACAAGCGCAAAGCTATGTGGCTGTGGGTAAACGCAAATCTGACTGTTTCGTGACTGTTGTCGGCGATGTTCCACTCATGATCGCTGATCGAATTGCATCATCTGTTAAGTCTGTCCACTAAGATGATCGAAGAGACAGCTGAAGTCGTAGGCATTGAAGGAGAGCAGGTTGTAGTGAGGTCTGCTCGGACTTCTGCCTGTGCTCAGTGCCATGCGAGTGCTTCTTGTGGGCAAAAGTCGATCGCCGAGTGGGCGAGTTCTAAGTGGGTAGATGTGCCAGTGATCAACCCAGACCAAAAAGCTGTTCGGATTGGCGATAAAGTCGTTGTTGGTATCGAAGAGGGCCGGTTCGTTTTAGCTTCCGCCTTGGTTTATTTGATGCCCCTCGTTCTTATGATGGCATTTGCCCTCACAGGTTTTACCGTGGGGTTAGACGAGGCTGGCTTAATAGGTTTGTCTATGGCTGGTCTTTTAGTTGGTTTTGTCATTAACCGCGTGTTGAACCAACGCGAAAGTACCTCAGCTCATCAGTACCAGCCGGTACTTCTTAGAGTTTATCAAGCAAAGTAGCTACAAGTTGTAGGGATTGAGAGCGATGAAACGTTTAATTTCCACTTTATGTGTCTCCGTCACGTTAATGTTAGCCCCAAGCGTTCAGGCTGATTTGCCAGATTTTACTGGGTTGGTGAAAGATACTGCGCCATCCGTTGTTAATATCAGTACCGTGCAAAGCGCGCCCAGCCGCGGAGGGCTTGAGTTTCGCACGCCCGATGGCGAAGAAATTCCAGAAATCTTCCGCCACTTTTTCCGTATTCCCGAGCAGTTTGGTGACGGTGGTGGGCAGCGCAAAACGCCACAGTCGTTGGGGTCTGGCTTCGTCATCAGTTCTGATGGCTATATCTTGACGAATCACCATGTCATTAAAGGGGCTGAGCAGGTGATTGTCCGTCTAAACGATCGCCGCGAATTAGAAGCTGAAGTGGTTGGGTCTGATGAGCGCTCTGATGTTGCGCTGCTTAAAATTGATGCCAACAATTTACCGGCAGTTGATATTGGTGACTCTAGCGAATTAGAGCAAGGCGAGTGGGTACTGGCGATTGGTTCACCGTTTGGTTTTGATCACACGGTGACTTCCGGCATCGTGAGTGCGACTGGGCGTGCGTTAGCGAACGAAAATTATGTACCTTTTATCCAGACAGATGTGGCTATCAACCCTGGTAACTCCGGCGGCCCGTTGTTTAATTTGGATGGTGAGGTTGTGGGTATAAACTCGCAAATCTATACGCGCTCAGGCGGCTTTATGGGGTTATCCTTTGCGATCCCTATTGACGTGGCTATGGGTGTTGCCGAGCAGCTAAAGTCTGATGGGTATGTGAGCCGCGGTTGGCTGGGTGTCGTTATTCAAGAAGTGAATAAGGACTTGGCTGAGTCATTCGGGCTGGATAAGCCTGCGGGTGCGCTCGTAGCGAAGGTGCTACCGAATAGCCCCGCAGAAGCAGCAGGTTTTAGAGAAGGCGATATTATCCAACGCTTCAATGGCAAACCGATTGTATTGTCTTCTGATCTGCCGCATCAGGTAGGGCGCTTATCCCCAGGCTCGAAAGTGAATGTAGAGTTGGTTCGCTCTGGAGAAACTCGTCGCTTGAAAGTCGAGTTGGGGCTACTTCCTGGTACGAATGAGCAGGCAAGGGCGGAGTCCAGCGGGTCTGTTGCGCCGTCGGGTAATCGTTTGAATATCGTTGTGGCGGATTTGACCGATGAGCAGAAGGACAAATGGAATGTCCGTGATGGCGTTGTGATTCAGCGCGTTATGTCGGGTGCAGGTTCTGCAGCGGGGTTAGTGTCAGGTGATGTGATCACGATGCTTAACGGCGAGCGTGTCGAGTCGGCACATCAGTTTGCCAGTTTGGTGAGAGACTTGCCGGCGAACCGATCTGTTCCGATGCGGATCGTGCGCAGAGGTAGTCCGCTGTTTATCCCGCTGCGATTGAGTAGCAAGAACTAAACGAATTTACTAACACCCCGCTCAGGGGTGTTTTTCTTTATGGTTAGATAGCCGTTACCCCCCAAATAGGCTAGAATTGCGCGTCCTTGCGTGTTGCATTTTCCCAGTTCCAACGTCGAGATTTTAATCGCTGTGAGTAACCTTAAGCATATTCGTAACTTTTCCATCATTGCCCACATTGACCATGGTAAGTCGACGTTGGCCGATCGCTTTATTCAAACTTGCGGAGGCCTATCTGATCGCGAAATGGCTGCGCAAGTACTGGACTCAATGGAACTGGAACGAGAGCGCGGCATCACTATTAAAGCGCAGAGCGTGACGCTCAACTACAAAGCCAAAGATGGTGAAACGTATCAGCTGAACTTTATCGATACACCGGGGCACGTTGACTTCTCCTATGAAGTGTCGCGTTCACTCTCTGCTTGTGAGGGTGCCTTGCTGGTTGTCGATGCAGCACAGGGTGTTGAAGCTCAGTCCGTAGCAAACTGTTATACCGCCATTGAGCAAGGCCTTGAGGTGCTGCCGGTCTTGAACAAAATGGATCTACCGCAAGCTGAACCGGATCGAGTTAGAGTGGAGATCGAAGAGGTGATCGGTATTGATGCAACGGAGGCTGTCGCGTGTTCTGCTAAGAGCGGCTTAGGTATCGAAGACGTATTGGAGTCCTTAGTTAACACGATCCCGGCGCCTGAGGGGGATGTCGATGCACCGTTGCAAGCTTTGATCATCGATTCTTGGTTCGATAACTACCTAGGTGTCGTCTCGCTGGTGCGGGTGAAAGAGGGCACGCTACGCAAAAAAGATAAGATTTTGGTGAAGTCGACGGGGCAGACTCATTTAGTTGACTCAGCGGGTATTTTCACACCTAAGCGTACCGAAACCGGTATTTTGCAAGCGGGTGAAGTGGGCTTCGTTGTGGCCGGTATCAAAGATATCCACGGAGCACCTGTCGGCGATACGCTTACGCACGCCAAAACGCCAGAGGTCGAGAGCTTACCTGGTTTCCAGAAGGTTCAGCCGCAAGTATATGCGGGACTTTTCCCAACCAGCTCAGATGACTATGAAGACTTCCGTGAAGCGCTAGATAAGCTGACGTTGAATGATGCTTCACTGTTCTTCGAGCCAGAAACCTCTGATGCGCTTGGCTTTGGCTTCCGCTGTGGTTTCCTTGGCATGTTACATATGGAGATCATTCAAGAACGTTTAGAGCGTGAGTATGATCTGGATCTGATTACAACAGCACCAACCGTTATTTACGAGATTGAGTTAAACAACGGTGACGTCGTTTATATCGATAGTCCATCAAAACTGCCTGATCCAGCACGCATTAAAGAGATGCGCGAGCCAATTGTTCAGGCCAATATTCTGGTCCCTAACGACTATCTTGGCCAAGTCATTGGCTTGTGTGTTGAGAAGCGTGGCATCCAGAAAAATATGCAGTTTGTTGGGCAGCAGGTTCAAGTCACCTATGAGCTACCTATGGCTGAAGTTGTGCTCGACTTCTTTGATCGTTTGAAGTCGGTTAGCCGAGGCTATGCGTCATTGGAGTATAACTTCATCCGTTTCGACCCGGCATCGCTAGTACGCATGGATATTTTGATCAACAGTGATCGCGTTGATGCTCTGGCGGTGATTTTGCACCGTGATAATGCGCAATATCGTGGCCGCTTGTTGTGTGAAAAGATGAAAGAGCTTATTCCGCGTCAGATGTTCGATGTTGCCATTCAGGCGGCGCTAGGCGGTAAAGTTATTGCGCGAACAACGGTGAAAGCACTGCGTAAAAACGTGACAGCAAAATGTTACGGCGGTGATGTTAGCCGTAAGAAGAAACTGCTGCAGAAGCAAAAAGAGGGTAAGAAGCGTATGAAGCAAGTGGGTAGCGTTGAGATCCCACAAGATGCGTTCCTTGCCGTACTCAAAGTAGATAGTTAAGGAAGAACGATGAACTTCGATTTTGCATTGGTGCTTGTTGCCGGCACATTTATTACCGGTATTGCGTGGTTAGTCGATAAAGTACTATTCGAAAAAGCGCGTAACGCACGTGTCAGTGCAGCAGAGGCCGCCGCTGGCGGTGAACTGCCGACCGATGCAAAAGAAGCTGTAGCGCAAATGCCATGGTGGGCTGACTTTTCCCGTTCTATGTTCCCTGTTTTGGCAGTGGTGCTAGTGGTGCGCTCTTTCTTGATCGAGCCGTTTCAGATCCCTTCTGGCTCGATGCTACCAACGCTGAAGATCGGCGATTTTATCTTGGTTAATAAGTTTCATTATGGCTTGCGGGTGCCGGTGCTGAACAGCAAATTTGTTGAGATGAATGAACCAGAGCGCGGGGATGTTGTTGTATTCAAGTTCCCGCAAAATCCATCGATCAACTTTATTAAGCGCGTTGTTGGTCTACCGGGCGATGTGATTCGTTACCAGAACAAAACACTCTATGTGAATGGCGAAGCGCAGTCTAAAGAGCTGCTGGCGAAGCTGCCGCCACGTAATCCGCAGCAGTTGCTATTCAATGAAAGTTTGGGCGAAGTACAACATGAAATCTATAATGATGTACAGGCCCCTAACCGTGTAGGTCAGTGGACAGTCCCAGAAGGAAAGTACTTTGTTGTGGGTGATAACCGCGATAACAGTAACGATAGCCGCTATTGGGGCTACGTACCTGATGAGTTACTGGTCGGTAAAGCGTTCGCTATATGGATGCATTGGCCGGAACTACTGAGTATTCCTGATCTGACGGTGGCGAAAAAGATTCAATAAATGGAGTAGAGCGTTGTGAAGAACAG
Organism: Neptunomonas sp. XY-337; assembly: GCF_004959845.1. NCBI lineage: Bacteria > Pseudomonadati > Pseudomonadota > Gammaproteobacteria > Oceanospirillales > Oceanospirillaceae > Neptunomonas > Neptunomonas sp. XY-337. Next base: position 8,901 of record NZ_SPLL01000002.1, read on the forward strand.
AGAAGTTGGTGCGTCGCTATTAAGCATGTTAATTGTACTCTTGATGGCAGGAACGCTGTTCGCGATTGCGTTTAAACTGCATCAACCTTATCTTGATCATCGCACGATTGACTCTATCTTGCAGGGTATCATTCAAGAGCCCGATCAAATCAGTCAGTCGCCACGTGAGATCCGCTCTACCATCGCAAAACGTTTCCTGATTAATCAGATCGATATGTTGCCGCGTGAGTCATTGGAAATCACCAAAAAGCGTGGTGACATCACCATTAATGTTAACTATGAAGTGCGTCTGCCAATGTTTCATAACGTTGATGCAGTCGTTAGCTTTTCAGAATCCTACGAAGCTGTATTACCTTGATAAAACCTGCTCCTGACTTAGCCAAGCGTATTGGATACGCATTTAAAGATATTTCTCATTGTGAGTTAGCGTTAACCCACCGAAGCTGCGGTAAACGCAATAACGAACGCTTAGAGTTCCTCGGTGATTCCATTGTGAATATGGTGATCGCAGATGACCTATACGAACGCTTCCCTGAAGCACGAGAGGGGCAGTTAAGCCGCCTGCGTGCGCGTATGGTTAAGGGGGAAACGCTGGCTGAAATCGCTCGGGAGCTGAAGTTAGGAGATTACCTAAAATTAGGTCCAGGTGAGCTCAAAAGCGGCGGTTTTCGACGTGACTCGATTCTGGCTGATGCCGTAGAGGCTGTGATTGGTGCCATCTATCAAGACAGTGATTTGGAGACGGTAAGAGGCTTCATTCTGAGTTGGTTCGCTGAGCGTCTAGAAAATCTTGATATTGACGAAGCACTTAAAGACTCGAAAACGCGTTTACAAGAGTATTTGCAGTCGCGCCGCCATGCGTTGCCACAATATGAGCTTACCCACGTCGAAGGTGAGGCGCATGCGCAAACTTTTTACATTCTATGTCATATTGAGCCGTTGGCTGAGCCCACCAAAGGGGTGGGTAGTAGCCGTCGTCAAGCAGAGCAGGAAGCTGCAAAGGCGGCTTTAGCGCTGATGGAGGTCTCGAAATGAGCGAAGATATGCAAAGTTGGTTACTGCCGAAAGAAGAAGGCGACCAAAAATGTGGCTTTGTTGCGATCGTTGGCCGCCCTAACATGGGTAAATCCACGCTGATGAATCGCATCTTAGGACAGAAGCTCAGCATTACTTCACGGAAGCCGCAAACGACCCGTCATCAGATTATGGGTATCCATACTGAGGGCGATACACAGATTATCTTTGTTGATACGCCGGGTTTGCACAAAGAGAAAGATAAGGCCTTGAACCGCTACATGAACAAGGCGGCCTCTGAGGCGCTGCGCGGTGTTGATTTGGTGCTGTTTCTAGTCGACCGCACGGCTTGGACAGAAGAGGATCAGATCGTCCTTGAAAAAGTTAAGCATGCCGCATGCCCAGTGATTTTGGTGGTCAACAAGGTAGATCAGCTAGATGATAAGTCGACGCTACTTCCGCAGCTTGAAGTGCTCTCCTCGAAAATGGCCTTTACGGATATTGTTCCGATCTCTGCGAAGTTAGGGACAAACATTGAGCAGTTGCAGGGCTTGGTTGAAAAGCATATTCCTACCGGCTTTCACCATTTTCCAGAGGATCAGCTAACCGACAAAAGCTCTCGCTTTATGGTGGCAGAGATTGTCCGTGAAAAACTGATGCGTAACGTGGGAGACGAAGTACCTTATGGTGCTACGGTGGAGATTGAAGAATTTACTCACGATGGTCGGCTGTTGACCATTAGCGCACTTATCCTTGTCGAGAGAGATGGTCAGAAGAAGATCGTTATCGGTAACAAGGGTGACCGTATGAAGACCATTGGCCGTGATGCGCGTAAAGACATCGAACAGCTCTTTGATTGTAAAGTGATGTTGAATCTTTGGGTAAAAGTGCGTCGCGGTTGGGCGGATGATGAGCGTGCTTTGCGTAGTCTTGGGTACAATCACGAATGACGACCAGCAGCCGAGTTCAGGCTCAAGCTGCATTTGTTCTGCATACCCGTCCTTATCTTGAAACCAGTGCTATTGTTGAGCTGTTAACGCTTGAGCATGGTCGTGTGGCTGCTGTTGCAAAAGGGATGCGCCGCCCGAGTTCTCGCTTGAAGGGCGTATTACAGCCCTTTGTGCCGTTGCAAGTGGACTGGCGTGGCAAGCAAGAGCTTAAAACGCTGGGTTCTGCAGAGCCAGTGGGGGTTTGCGGGTTGCTGTCAGGGCCTGTGTTAATGTGCGGGCTTTATGTTAATGAACTGGTCCAGCGTTTATTGCCCCCTCTAGATCCACACCCTAAGCTCTATGTTTACTATCAGTACGTGATGAATGCGCTGCGCGGCGCCGAAGACATTGAAGGTGCGCTGAGGACTTTTGAGCATCAACTGCTTAAAGAGATCGGGTATGGCTTTGATTTACGTACAGTTACATCATCTCAACTCTATCTATTCGAGCCGTCTGAGAACCAATTCAGGGTTGTTGTGAATCCAGCAAAACCGTTATGGGGACGCTGTTTTCACGGTGATGACCTACTGGCCATTGAGCAAGATTGCTATGATACAGCAGCACAGCTTCAAGCGGCTAAGCGGCTAATGCGCTTGGCACTTGACCAGCAACTGGGCGAGCGCCCCTTGCAGAGCCGGCTTCTATTTAAAAGATCATAAAGGAAAGTACTGTGATAGATCCGAAACGATTACTGTTAGGCGTCAATATTGATCATATCGCTACCATTCGTCAGGCGCGTGGCACACGTTATCCCGACACCGTACAGGCTGCAGCGATGGCGGAAGAAGCAGGTGCTGATGGTATTACTGTTCATCTGCGTGAAGATCGCCGCCATATTCAGGATCGAGATATCTATCTACTGAGTCAGACTTTGCAAACACGCATGAACTTTGAGATGGCCGTTACTGACGAGATGGTGGGTATTGCGTGTGATGTGAAACCGGCGCACTGCTGTTTGGTACCGGAAAAGCGCGAGGAACTCACGACCGAAGGTGGACTTGATGTTGTGGGCCGGTTGGAGAAGGTAAAAGCGGCAACGGCACAGCTGGCAAACGCAGGTATTGAAGTCTCTTTGTTCATCGACCCTGACCGTGCGCAAATCGATGCAACTATCGCTTGTGGCGCGCCAGTGATTGAGCTGCATACCGGCGCATATGCTGAAGCCGAAACCAGCGATGAGCAGCAAGCTGAGTTAGAGCGCATTCAAGATGCAGCTCGTTATGCGTTTGAAAAAGGACTGGTCGTGAATGCGGGACATGGCTTGCACTACCATAATGTTGAGCCGATTGCTGAGATCCCTGAAGTGAACGAGCTGAATATCGGCCATGGGATTATCGCACGGGCGCTATTTGTGGGCCTTAAAGAGGCCGTGAGTGAGATGCGTCAGCTGATTATAGAGACTCAAACTCGTGTGCAAGCCCAGCGGGACGCCATTCGCCAATGATTGTTGGCGTTGGCACGGATATGCTGCAGATCGCGCGCGCGGCTGCAGCACTCGAACGGACGCCTAAAATATCGCAGCGTATTTTGCGCCCAGCAGAGTACGAGCAGTTTTTGCACAAAGCCGATGCGGTGCGTTTTTTCGCAAAGCGGTTTGCAGCCAAAGAAGCCATTGTTAAAGCGCTCGGTTCTGGGATTGGTAATGGGGTGGGTTGGCAGCATATTGAAATATCGCATGATGCATTGGGGCGGCCATGCGTACAGCTGTTCGATGGTGCTCAGGCTTATGCGGAGCGCGCGCATATCTCAAACATTCATCTCTCTTATACAGACGAGCAAGACTGGGTGGTTGCGTTTGCTGTTGCTGAACGCAGCACTAATACTTAGCTACTTTGTTCCTTAGTTGGGTTTGCGATATCCAAAAGTGGCGCGGCATCCAACTCCTCTGCATCCATCATCGTGGCAACGCGCTGCATTGATGACAATAGCTGGGTTTTCTCCCAATCATCCAAACTCTCAAAGCGTTCGATAAAGCGCTCGTGCAATAACGGGGGGGCGGTGTTGAGAATTTCACGCCCAGCCTCTGTCAGGCGGGCATTAACGATACGCCGGTCTTGTGTGCTACGTACCCGCTCAACCAGCTGGCGATCCTCCAAACGGTTCAAGATGGTGGTAACGGTTGCTTGGCTTAACGAAACATCACTAGAAATTTTACGTACCGTAACATCTCCTAAATTCTCAATGGCTCGTAGCACCATCACTTGTGGAATCGTTAGACCACAAGACTTTGAGATACGCTTGGATTGTAGGTCAGTCGCACGAATTATTCGCCTTAGTGCAATGAGCACATCTTGCCAGTAAGGAGCAGGCTGCATAGTGGTCTCTTGGTTTAATTATCACGTAGAACGATTCATATTCTACGAAATGATACTCACGTTGAATAGGGTAAATTAGTTTGAGTTCTAATGATTAGAGATGTAAGGTATAAGGGATAATAACTATTAATCTAGGAAGGTAAATTATATGAAGCGTAGTTTCGCTGTAGCGTCACTGGTATTGGTATCAAGCTTCGCGCAAGCGAATGACTGTGGAAAAGTCACTATTGCCGATATGAACTGGAGTTCTGCAAGTCTTATCGCCAATATTGACCGTTTTATCCTCGAGGAAGGCTTCGGTTGCCGCGCTGAGCTTGTACCGGGCGATACCATGCCAACAAGTACCTCAATGATCGAAAAGAATGAGCCTGATATTGCTCCGGAGATGTGGAGTAATGCGGTGAAAGAGATCCTTGATAAAGCCGTTGCTGACAAGCGTTTGCGTTATGCTGGTCACTCGCTTTCTGATGGCGGTGAGGAAGGTTTCTGGGTTCCGCAATATATGGTGGAAAAATACCCAGAGATGGCAAAGATCGACGGTGTGGTGAAACATGCCAAGCTATTTGAAAACCCTGAAGATCCAAGTACATCGGCGTTTTTCGGTTGCCCTGCAGGCTGGAACTGCCAGATATCAAGCGGCAACCTCTTTAACGCACTCAAGTTAGGCGATGCTGGTTTTGAGCTGATTGATCCAGGTTCTGGTGCGGGCCTTGCTGGCTCAATTGCAAAAGCATATGAACGCCAAGAGCCGTGGTTTGGTTATTACTGGGCACCTACGGCTGTGCTAGGTAAGTACAAAATGGTGAAAGTTGACTTTGGTTCAGGTATCGACGAAGAGGAGTATGTGAACTGTACGACTCAAGAGACATGCCAAAACCCTAAAACCACGATGTATCCACCATCAGTTGTACAGACCGTAGTGACGGAAACGTTCGCAGCGAAAAGCCCTGCCGCGTATAGCTACCTCGCTAAGCGTGCTTTCACCAATGAGCAGATGAATACGCTACTTGCATGGATGGAAGAGAACCAAGCCGATGGCGACATCGCGATGGAGCACTTCTTGACGAACTACCGTGATACCTGGGAAAAATGGGTTTCACAAGATGTGGCTAACAAAGTAAATAGTGCGCTCGAAAATCTATAATCTCTTGGCAGGTCCCCATTCGCGGGGCCTGCGCGTCTTTCTGCTCTAAAAGAGGTACTCACCTATGGCGGACTCGTCATGGTTAACAAAATTCCCTCAAATGGATCGTTCTGACTTATTGGCGATCCGTAAATCTCTAGACTCTGCCTATCGTGACTTCTCCCGCGAGTATGGCGATGTTATTGAGTCTTTCTTTGATCCGTTACTGACCTTCTTGGTTTGGTTTGAAAAACTGCTGCTATCGACGCCTTGGTGGTTGATGATTGCAATCATCGTCGGCCTTGTTTTCGCCGCGAGCCGCTCTTGGAAACTGTGCGCGGGTGTCTTGGTTTCGTTCTTGTTGATCGGCTATTTCGGTATGTGGAATGACACCATGCGAACGATGAGTATCATCACCGTGTGTACGCTGGTGGCCATTGGGTTGGGCATACCTATTGGAATTTTGATGGCCCGCTCAGATCGGGCGCAGAATATTATCACCCCCATGCTGGATGTCATGCAGACGATGCCGGCCTTTGTTTATCTGATACCTGTGGTGATGCTATTGGGTATCGGCAAGATTCCCGGCGTGATCGCCGTTGTAATTTACGCGATACCGCCAGTGATTCGTTTGACTAACCTAGGGATTCGATTGGTCGATAGAGAAGTCCTCGAGGCTGCTACCGCGTATGGTGCTAATGCACGTCAACGTTTGTTAGGAGTACAGTTACCGTTGGCGCTACCAACGATAATGGCCGGTATCAACCAAACGATTATGATGGCCCTTTCGATGGTGGTTATTGCGTCAATGATTGGGGTGAAGGGGTTGGGCCAACCGGTACTGAAATCCATCACTAACCAATATTTTACTGTCGGGTTGCTCAATGGTTTAGCGATTGTCGCGTTGGCGATTATGTTTGACCGTGTTTCACAGTCGTATGCGAAGCGTACACAGCGTCATATGGAAGGTGTACAGAATGGCTGAGCCTCTGATTCAAATTGAAAACCTTTATAAAGTATTTGGCAAAGACCCTGCGTCTGTGATGCCGTTGGTGCACAAAGGTCAATCAAAGGACGATATTCTGGCTGAAACCGGCCACACCCTTGGTTTGAAGAATATCAACCTGACCATCAATAAGGGCGAGATCTTCGTCATCATGGGGTTATCCGGCTCTGGTAAGTCGACGATGATCCGCCACTTTAATCGTTTGATCGAGCCAACAGAAGGTGTTATCCGAGTTGAAAATACGGATGTGATGAAGCTCTCGGCTAAAGAGCTTGAGCAATTTAGGCGCCATAAAATGTCGATGGTTTTCCAGCGGTTTGGTCTTATGCCGCATCGCACGGTACTTGATAACGTAGCCTATGGTTTGTCGATTCAAGGTGTTGATAAAGCCGAGCGCAACGGAAAAGCGCGTGAGTGGCTTGAAACGGTTGGTCTGGCTGGATACGAAGAGCAGTACCCAGCGCAGTTGTCAGGCGGACAGCAGCAGCGGGTGGGCTTGGCGCGAGCACTCTGCACCGATGCTGAAATTCTCCTGATGGATGAGGCGTTCTCCGCGCTTGATCCGCTGATCCGCAGTGAGATGCAGGATCAATTGATTCAGCTTCAGGAGCAGTTGCACAAAACGATTATCTTTATCACGCATGACTTGGATGAGGCGCTGCGGATTGGTGATCGTATCGCTATTTTGAAAGACGGAGAGATGGTGCAGCAAGGCACACCGGACGAAATTCTACTCAACCCTGCGACTGGCTATGTCGAAGCCTTTGTTAAAGATGTTAACCGTGCCCGAGCACTGACGGTTGAAACGGTGATGAAGCCGCCAGCGAGGCGAATTACCGCTGATACAATCGGAGAAGCACTGGAGCAGATGAAGCGTATTAGAGGCGATTATGCTTACTATGTTTCTGACGACGGCTATCAAGGTGTCGTTACCCAGCAAGCGCTGGAGGATGCAAATAGCGAAACGCCATTCGAAGAGGTTGTCGAAGCTATTCCGCATGTTGCTCCGGATGCTATTTTGGAGTCTGTTATCCCTGAAACGCTCGAATCACAGTACTCGTTGCCGGTTGTTGACGAAGAGGGTGAACTGAAAGGGGAACTTTCTCGTCGTAGTTTGGCCGAAGTGCTGGGCGATGCTGAAAGCCAAACAGTGGCTGAGAGCAACGACAACAGAGGTTAACACAGACGGAGAAGGTCGCTTGAAACGCATAATACGTTGGGGAGGAGAGTTTCTCCTCCTCGCTTTGGTTGTGGTTGGTATTATGTTTTGGCAAGAGCGAAACTTATTAGCCAGTGAAAGCGCTTCTCCCAATTTCCAGCTCCCCAACTTAACGACAAATGTTCCAGAGCCTCTCTATCAAACCGGCGAGCGCACATTAGTCTATTTCTTTGCGCCTTGGTGCTCGATCTGTCGCGTCAGCATGGGTAACCTCAATACTCTTGATGGCGGCTATCAGGTGAAAGCGGTTGCCCTGAGCTACCAGAGTGTTGATGAGGTGGCCGAATTTATCGAAGATCTCGATGTGACTGCCCCCGTTCTGTTAGGACATGATGATGTTATGCGCCGCTTTAACATCAGCGCGTTTCCAACCTATTATGTGATTGACGAACAAGGGCTCATAGCAAGCAAAAGCATGGGCTATAGTAGTGAGATTGGTTTGAAACTCAGAGCAGGGGGCTAAAGATGAGCTTAGAACATAAAACATGTGAAGCATGCCGCGCCGATGCACCCCGTGTCGAGGGTGATGCGTTGTTACATTATCTAGAGCAGGTCCCGCAATGGACGCTCATTGATGAAAGCACCGAAGCAAAGATCAGCCGTGTCTACACTTTTGCTGACTTTGCGACAGCTTGGTCTTTTGTCGATAAAGTGGCCGCGCTTGCTGAAGCTGAAGACCACCATCCCAAGTTGATACTGGAGTGGGGAAAAGTTGAGGTTTGCTGGTGGACGCATAAGATCACCGGCTTACATCAGAATGACTTTATCTGCGCTGCCAAAACTGATCGAATCTTTGCTCAAAGTACTGATACCGAATCGTGATTCCTGGCAAAGAGATTCACCGAAGTTATGATCACTTTGGGGCGGTCCGGGTGCATGATGACGGCCAAAAGCGTTATCTCTCATTTGGCGCGGTGGATGAGCAAAGCTGTGTTCTGAAAAGCGAGCCGATGGTTCCGCAGCATGAGTACACCCGTATTATGCTACTTGTGCTGTTGTGGTCTAAGCCTAAGCGGGTACTCAGTTTAGGCTTGGGGGCCGGGGCTCTTAATACCTGCTTGCACCATGCATTACCTGCTGCTAAGCAAGAGGCTGTGGAGATTCGTCCCGCTGTAGTGGAAGCGGCTTATCGCTATTTCCAACTTCCAAGAGGTAAGCGGCTGGTTGTACACACGCAAGATGCGGTGGCGTTTGTCGAGGCAGACTTATCGCAACGCTATGATGTGATCTTCTCTGATATCTACGAGGAGTCTGGCGTCAACGAAGACCAGCTTTCGCACGCTTATATTGAAGGGTGCCTCAATAAATTGAAGCCTCAAGGTTGGTTGGTGCTGAACTGTTGGCGAGAGCATCAAAGTGAAGCGCTATTATCCTATCTTCAGAATCGTTGCCCAGACGTACGCAGCTGTATCACGCAAAGCGGAAACTGGGTCGTGTTCGCTGGCCTATCTAAAACGATTGAAACCCAAAAAGGGTTGCAGGTGGCCGCTAAAGCTTTAACACCACAGCTGGGTTTTTCCCTTCAAGGTTATCTGCGTAAGTTACAGCTCCATTGCCACTAATACACCTTTGTCGGCAAAGCACTACGTTTGTAGAACTTGCGCCTAGCTAGCTTTTGGGATGCTCTAAATTAGCGATTATTGCTATTGTGTCAACTCAAGCTTTTGTAACAGGGAATGGACAGACCATGTTAGCTAACAAAGGACGTTTTGGGGTTTATCTAAGCCTTTTAATATTGGTAGGTTGCCAAGTTGCGCCGAATCACCAAGATCTAATGGCGCCAGTCAGTGCGGCCGAACTAAGTGATGTGCTGACCAAAGAGCCAACATTTACGTGGCGGACGAAGCGGATTAGCGGCGTGAGTCACTTTTATCAAGGTGGCGCACTATTGGTAAACTGGGGCAAGGGTGATATCCAAGGGACGTGGAACTTTCGTGATGATGCGCTTTGCCTTTGGTATGACGTGAAGCCCCCCCATACCGAACGGTGCTATCAACTTTATCGCGATGAAGGGGGAGAGTATCACCTATTTAGTGACGAACAGTGGCAGGCTAAGGGGGTCTTCCGCTGAGCTGCTTTATATGCGCGCTTTGCCACTAATGATTTTGTAAGCTGGTACGCCCCGAATCATCTGCTCTCTAGCGAATTCAGAACCGCACTCGGGGCATACACAGGGTGTTAGCGTGTAGTCCTTCGCTATACGTGTTTTAAAGCACTTAACTAAACTGCCTTTCCCGCCTTTGTGATATTTAAATAGTGCAGTGCTACATGCTGAGCAGCGCACGACGACTGTTTTGGTCGGCGCTTTTGCGCGAGGTTTAGCCATGGTCTCTCGGTGTTAAATCCACAATGTAAGCGGTTACTTCTGCTCCAAATCTAGAGCTTGTCTCTCAGCTTTAGAGTTTGGCTCCCTCGGTGGTGATGAAAATACAAACCACTGAGACCTATTATTTTATTTTTCACGTAGTGATGACACAGCAACCCATTATTGATGCCGGTAGCACATTGTTGATCTGCGGTGACACGTGCGTGATGATCATCGCTGAGAATATCAACATAGCCATGTGCTGCGCTGAAAAGCACATAGAGCGGTGACCGCTGATCAAATATTAACGCTTGAAGTGAGTACTCGCTATGCACGCTTTTACATTGACTCTACCGGCGTGACTACTTATGATCCAAGCCCTATTCGTTGGAATAAATACCGGTTTTTTTATTCTATTTAGTTTTGTCACTATGACGGAGCCATTTTATGCAAACGCACTTTCCAACCATCGCTGATTATGTTGGAAAAACGCCGCTAGTTCGCCTGCAACGCATCAGCGAGAACACGCGCGGCAACACGATTCTCTGTAAGCTAGAGGGGAACAACCCCGCAGGCTCCGTCAAGGATCGGCCAGCACTCAGTATGATTGAGCGTGCTGAGCTGCGTGGCGCTATCACACCCGGTGACACCTTAATTGAAGCCACATCTGGCAACACTGGTATTGCGCTGGCGATGGCGGCAGCTATCAAAGGCTATCGCATGGTTCTCATCATGCCGGATAACATGAGCATGGAACGTAAGGTTGCGATGACTGCGTACGGCGCAGAACTCGTTACTGTGACGCAAGAGCAGGGGATGGAGTATGCTCGAGACCTAGCGTTAGAGATGGCCGCAAACGGGGAAGGTGTTGTGCTTGATCAGTTTTCCAATCTTGATAACCCTGAGGCGCACTATGTGGGTACTGGGCCAGAGATTTGGGAGCAAACAGATGGAAAAATTACGCATTTTGTCAGTTCCATGGGAACAACCGGGACAATTATGGGTACATCACGCTTCCTGAAAGAGCAAAACCCGGACATCTCGATCGTTGGGCTACAGCCTGAAGATGGTTCTCAAATTCCGGGTATTCGTCGTTGGCCTGAAGAATATCTACCTAAAATCTATGAAGCATCTCGCGTCGACCGCGTATTGGATATTAACCAACACGACGCGGAAACGACAATGCGAACATTAGCAACGCAGGAAGGGATCTTTTGTGGGGTTTCTTCGGGTGGCTCAGTGGCAGGAGCTTTACGGTTAAGTGAAGAGGTTGAGAACGCGGTGATTGTCTGCATCATATGTGATCGCGGTGATCGTTATCTCTCTACCGGCGTCTTTAACCCATAGCGATTACAGATATCGTCTACTTCTCACATCTTACATCAATTAAGCCAGTTTCGCTGCGAGTTTCCTTTAGCTCAAGGGAACTTGCTCGCGCTTGGCAGTCAGAACGACTAGAATAAGTGGCACCGGTAGAACAGTTTATCCAGCGCCAGGAGGGTGCGGTGCCGGTAGCGCTCGAGAAAAATAATAATAGTGATTGGCAAGCAGAGCAGCACAGTCGGATACAGAGGAGTGGCGGTTAGCCATGGTTAAGGTAAGAGAAGATCATCCTGTCCACGAAGATGGCACAGTTGATCTGGATTTATGGTTGTTGCGTCTGCAGCAGCAAGTTGAGATCGAAGATATTGAGCAGGTTCGTCACGCCTGCGAAATAGCCAAGCAGGTATATGACTCAGTCGATTCGAGTGAAGATGCCTGGTCACAGAATAGCATCGGCAGTTATTTGACAGGCCTTGAGATGGCCCAGATCATGGCCGAACTTCAGCAAGATCAAGAGTCGATCGTTGCTGCAATACTTTATCGTAGCGTTCGCGAAGATAAGCTTAAAGTTGATACGGTCCGTAACCAGTTTGGGCACACAATCTGCTCCCTAATAGAGGGTGTTTTACAGATGGCGGCTATTGGTAGCCGTGCTAACCCTCGCTCCGAGCACGACGTACTGAATACGGGAGCGCCGCAGATAGACACTGTGCGGAAAATGCTGGTGGCGATGATCGATGATGTGCGCGTTGCCCTGATTAAGATCGCTGAGCGTACCTGCGCTATTCGTGGCGTGAAAGAGGCATCGCGGCGTAAGCGCTACCTAGTCGCACGCGAAGTGTTCGATATTTATGCCCCGCTTGCTCATCGTCTCGGTATTGGTCATATCAAATGGGAGCTTGAAGACCTCTCTTTCCGTTACCTGAAACCTAACGATTACAAGCACATTGCCAGCTTGCTCGACGAGAAGCGTATCGACCGCCAGCAATATATCGATCAGGTCGTTGAGGTATTGCAGCGTGAGCTAAAAGCACAAAGTATCGAAGCTGATGTTAGTGGCCGCGCTAAGCACATCTATAGCATTTGGCGCAAAATGCAGCGGAAAAACATCGACTTCGCGCAAGTGTACGATGTGCGTGCTGTCCGTATATTGGTGCCTGAAATTCGTGATTGCTACACGGCATTAGGCATCATTCACGGACACTGGAGAAACATTCCTTACGAGTTCGATGACTACATCGCATCTCCTAAGCCAAACGGCTACCGTTCACTGCATACCGCTGTTTTTGGCCCAGAAGGGAAAGTACTTGAAGTGCAGGTCCGCACATTCGATATGCACGAAGAGGCGGAGCTTGGCGTATGTGCCCACCATCTCTATAAGGGTACGGACACGCGCTCAAAGAGCGACGCCTATGAGGATAAAATTGCTTGGTTGCGTCAGGTGCTTGAGTGGCATGAGGACTTGGGCGAGTCAGAAGCATTTGGTGAAATGCTACGCGGTGACGTTGTCCAAGACCGGCTATATGTCTTTACCCCAGATGGACATGTGGTTGATATGCCATTGGGTGCGACTCCGGTGGACTTTGCTTATCGAGTGCACACTGAAATTGGGCATCGCTGCCGTGGTGCGAAGGTTAATGGCCGGATTGTACAGTTGAACCGGCCTTTGAAAACCGGTGATCAGGTGGAGATCTTAACCTCGAAAGAGGCGATGCCGCGCCGAGATTGGCTCAATGCCAACTTGAGCTATGTGACGACATCACGAGCGCGCGCGAAGATTGCCCACTGGTTTAAATTCCAGGATCGAGATAAGAATGAAGATGCCGGCCGACATATTGTCGAGAAGGAGTTCTTGCGTCTAGCAATCGATATTCGTGAGCTTGATCTTGCACGGGTTGCTAAAGAGCTTAACTACCAAAATATCAATGATGCCTTTGCTGCTTTGGGTGCGGGTGATATTCGTTTATCACAGTTCCTCAACGCAGCTCAGCGCCAAGTGGATGCGCCTGAGCAAGATGAGCAGCTTGATTTGGCACTGGCTTCCTCATCTAGCCGCAGAACGGCAAGTACTGAGGATAGTGATATTCGTATCCTTGGGGTCGGAAACGTCCTCACCACGATGGCGAGCTGTTGTAAGCCAGTTCCTGGTGATCCAATCGCTGGTTTTATCACGCAAGGGCGCGGCGTATCGATTCACCGTGAGGATTGCTCTAACTTGGCAACGCTGCGTGACAATGAGCCTCAGCGTATTGTAGCGGTAGACTGGGGTGGCGAGAGCGAAACCACATACCCTGTGGATATTAGCATCGAAGCGTATGATCGTTCAGGCCTGCTGCGTGATGTGATGATGGTGATGGCAAATGAGAACCTGAACATCATATCGGCCAATACGGTAACAGATAAGACAAGTAGCATGGCGCACCTGTCGCTGACGATTGAAGTCTCTCGGCTTGAGCTGTTAGGCCGTATTATGGATAAAGTTAACCAGATTCCGAATGTCCTAGACGTGCATCGTCAACGCAGTGGATTTAAATCATGAGTCAGCCGTATTCAGTCGAGGATCTGCTCTATCTTATGCAGCGTTTGCGCGATCCCAAACATGGGTGCCCGTGGGACCTCAAGCAAGATTTTGCATCGATTGTGCCGCACACCCTTGAAGAGGCTTACGAAGTCGCGGATGCGATAGAGCGCCGCGATTGGCCACATCTTGAAGATGAACTGGGCGACCTTTTGTTTCAGGTGATCTTCTATGCACAGCTCGGTAAAGAGCAGCAATCGTTTGACTTTAGCTCCGTTGTTGACCGACTGGTGAGGAAGCTTGTTCGGCGTCACCCGCATGTCTTCCCCGATGGTGAGCTGCGCACCCCTCCGGGTACCGTGATCTTGAGCGATGAGCAGATCAATGCAAACTGGGAAGCGATCAAACGAGAAGAGCGACAAGAAAAAGCCAGTTTAGGGGTATTAGATGATGTGCCGCTCGGGCTGCCAGCGCTAACCCGTGCTGAAAAACTTCAGAAACGTGCTGCTCAAGTCGGGTTCGACTGGCCGCAAGCCTTGCAAGTGCTGGATAAGATTGAAGAGGAGATCGCTGAGTTACGCGAGGCGATCCACGCAGGTAAACCTGAAGCCATTTTGGATGAGATGGGAGACCTGCTGTTTGCGCAAGTAAACCTTGCACGCCATGCGGGTGTTAAATCAGAAACAGCACTGCGCTCAACCAATCAGAAATTTGAGCGCCGTTTTCATTACATAGAGCAACAGGTAGCAAGTTCAGGTAAAGGCTGGGATAGCTATAGTCTTGAAGAGTTAGATAAATTTTGGGACGAGGCTAAACAGCAAGGGTTATGAAAGTGACACTGATACTATGCTTAATTGCGCTCTTTGCAGGGCTGGGTTATTGGAACTGGCAAAAGAGCCAGCAGCAGTTAAAAGAGCTAAAAGCATCTGGCTTTGTAGTGTCGGAAGACCTGCGTGGTAACCCGCGCTTGGTGATCGATAACACTAAAAAGCAGTTTGCTGTTGTGGGGCCAAACGATTATATCGTTTTTCCACTGACAAGCATTGCTTCTGCGGAAGTGAAGTACGACTTGGGCACGCAGGTTGAGAGCAACTTCCGTGTTGAGATCAACTTGCCGCCGTCTATGGGGAAAATTCAACCGGTTGGTTTCGAGAACGAAGCATTGGCGCGTGATGCGCATGAGCGCTTGACTAAAGCGATGGCACGCTAAGACGCTCTTTATGCGGCTGGGTGGGCCTAGCCGCATTATCCCCACCTTTCTCTTCATATAATCTTGATTTGTGCGCAGCACAAAAACTACTTATGCTCTGTAAGGTCTGCAAATCCTTAAAGGAGCTAAGTAATGAGTGATCTGCACGAGGAACTTCGCGACAACGTACGGATGTTAGGCGAGTGCTTGGGCCAAACCATCGCCAAGCACCGTGGCCAAGATTTTTTAGACCGTATTGAGTCCATCCGCCAGCTATCTAAATCAGGACGCTCTGATACAGACTCTGATCATTCTGAGTTGTTAGCTGCATTGAGTAGCCTGAGCGAGGACGAGGTGCTACCCGTAGCCAGAGCCTTTACGCAGTTTCTTAATCTCGCCAATATCGCAGAAGAGCATCATAAAGCACGTCAGCATACTGAGTTTTGTAACTTGGATAGTGACGAATCCTATGCGCAGCTCGTAAAGCAGTTGTCGGCACAAGGGATCCCTAGCGAGCAGATAATTAATACTCTGGTCCAGATGGATGTGGACCTTGTCTTAACAGCCCACCCCACAGAAGTTAACCGGCGTACGCTCATTCAAAAGTACGACGCGATCACTGATTGCCTACGCGTACTGGACCGAGATGAGTCCCAATATCATCGTTTGCAGGAACTGATCAGCCAAGTGTGGCATACCAACGAGATTCGTAAGATCCGTCCGACGCCACTGGATGAGGCTAAGTGGGGTTTTACCGTTATTGAAAACTCTCTGTGGGAGGCGGTGCCGAAATTCCTTAAGCATCTTGATAGCCAAACACGGGCGTTACTCAAGCAGCCGCTGCCATTGCATTGCGCTCCTGTGAGGTTCTCATCGTGGATGGGAGGGGATCGTGATGGGAATCCAAACGTAACCTCCACCATCACGCGAGAGGTGTTGAACCTATCCCGCTGGATGGCTGCGGACCTGTATCTGCGGGATATTGATGCTTTACGGGCAGAGCTCTCGATGCATCAATGCAGTGCTGCCCTACGTGAACGCGTGGGTGATGAAGCGGAGCCATATCGAGCGATTTTAGGGGAGCTGCGTGATCAACTAAAGGTGACTCAGCGTTGGCTAGAGGCGGATTTAAATCAGCAACCGCATGATACGCAGTGCCCGATCTCTTTGAGTGAGCAACTGCTTGAGCCGTTGCTGTTGTGTCATCAGTCGCTACTCGATTGCGGGATGGATATTATCGCCGAAGGCCCATTGGAGGATACCATCCGGCGTGTCGCATGTTTTGGTGTGACGCTGACTAAGTTGGATATTCGCCAGAGTTCTGACCGCCATGCGCAGGTGTTTGAGGAGCTATCACAGTTTTATGGACTGGGCTCCTACAGTGCGTGGACAGAAGAGGGGCGCCAAGCGTTTCTGATCAAAGAACTGCAATCGCAGCGACCACTAATCCCACATCACTGGACACCTTCGGATGAGGTGCAGGAGGTGCTTGATACTTGCCGCGTTGTCGCACAAGCAGACCCTGCTTCATTGGGGTCATATGTTATCTCCATGGCAGGGCAGCCTTCAGATGTCTTGAGTGTTATTTTGCTGCTTAAAGAGATGGGTATCACCCACAACATGCGTGTGGTGCCCCTATTTGAGACCCTTGCTGATTTGGATAACGCGCGGTCGTGCATCGACTCATTGTTATCGCTCCCGTGGTACAAGCAATATACCCAAGGGCATCAGGAGGTCATGATCGGATATTCTGACTCTTCCAAAGATGCGGGGCAGCTAGCAGCGGTTTGGGGGCAGTATCGGGCTCAAGAGGCACTGACTGCGCTTTGCCAGCAACATCAAACGCGTTTGACGCTGTTTCATGGCCGCGGCGGTACCGTCGGGCGTGGTGGCGGTCCTAGCCACACGGCTATTCTGGCTCAGCCTCCAGGCTCGGTTGATCGCAGCATTCGAGTGACTGAACAAGGTGAAATGATTCGCTTTAAGTTTGGTATCCCTGACCTTGCAGTACGCAGCTTAGAGCTATACGCCGGTGCTGTATTGAAAGCATCACTAGCGCCAGCACCAGCACCGCTTGATCATTGGCGTGACGCCATGGACACATTAGCCGCTGCGGGACTTCAGTCGTATCGTGGGATTGTGCGTGAGGACCCCCAATTCGTGCCTTATTTCCGCGCAGTGACGCCCGAGCAAGAGTTGACGAAGCTACCATTGGGCTCACGCCCGGCTAAACGAAAAGCCAGTGGTGGTGTTGAAAGTTTGCGGGCGATACCTTGGATATTCGCGTGGACTCAGATTCGCCTTATGCTGCCTGCTTGGCTTGGTTCAGATACAGCCCTCCAAGGCGCTGCGGCGCAGAACAAGTTGGCGCTACTACAAGAGATGTACAGCCAATGGCCGTTCTTTGCATCCTATGTGGATATGCTAGAAATGGTGCTGGCTAAGACAGATACCAGTATCTCGGCGTATTACGAGTCGCGCTTGGTATCTGAAGAGCTTAAAGTGCTAGGGTCCAGTTTACGTGCAAGGCGTGATTCGGCGATTGAGATGGTGTTGAAGATCAAAGATCAGCAACAACTACTTAACGCTCACCCAAATATTCGCCAGTCGATTGAAGTGCGTAACCCATATATCGACCCTTTACACTTCCTGCAAGCGGAACTGCTCCACCGTGATCGCAACCAACCAGATCAGCGCTTAGAGCAGGCGTTGATGGTCACGATGGCGGGCATTTCCGCCGGGATGCGCAATACCGGTTAGCAGTAAAGTCTTATTCGCTTCTCGATCGGGGTTGAGCTTCACTCCTGTTTAGCTTAACCTCGGTCGGCCGTATTTGATGCGGCGAGCATATTGCTGACAACAATGGTGCACTTTAGCGCCATTTTTCTCATCAGTGTGTTAGTTCTAACGTCGAATTGTCGACATCAGGCCTCCCCAGTATGGTTCAAGGCATAATGGTGTTTTCGCACACGAGGCTGCACGAGCAACGCTTCATCCCTGCGTATCGACGGACACAACCCAATTTTAACCACTTATAAAAGATAATTCAGGAGTCATCCTTAATGCGTATTATTCTTCTTGGCGCTCCAGGCGCGGGTAAGGGCACTCAAGCGCAGTACATTACTGAAAAGTACAGCATCCCTCAGATCTCTACAGGCGATATGCTGCGTGCGGCGGTGAAAGCGGGTACTCCATTGGGTGTTAAGGCGAAAGCGGTTATGGATGCCGGCGAACTTGTCTCTGATGAGATTATCATCGGCTTGGTAAAAGAGCGTATCGCTGAAGCTGATTGCGCGAATGGTTTTCTGTTCGATGGGTTCCCTCGTACAATTCCACAAGCAGATGCATTGAAAGAAGCGGGCGTTGCGATTGATGCAGTTGTTGAAATCGATGTTGCTGATGAAGAGATCATCAAGCGTATGAGCGGCCGCCGTGTGCACCCTGCATCTGGGCGTACATATCACGTTGTTTTTAACCCACCAAAAGAAGAGGGTAAAGACGACGTAACCGGTGAAGAGTTAGTACAGCGCGATGATGACAAAGAAGATATCGTGCGCGGTCGTTTGAAAGTCTACCACGATCAAACTGCACCATTGATCGATTACTACAAAGGCTGGAAAACAGAAGACGCAACAACAGCGCCAAAATATGTTTACGTAGCTGGTGTTGGCACTGTAGACGATATCCGCAACAAGGTGTTTGAAGGTCTGGCGTAAAAACCACCCTAAGAAAAAAGCCGCATTAGCGGCTTTTTTTATGCCCGAAATCGGTTTTTATGTCGCGCGCGTATTAGAATCGGACGCCTGTTGGCTGGGTTTTTAGGCTCGTCTTCGGGATAATAGGGGTTTAAAGGAAAAGTGAATAACACAATGGCAGAACAGAAGAAGACGGCAGTGGTGCTCGTTAATCTAGGAACACCGGATAAACCGGATGCTGTTTCGGTAAAGCGGTATCTTAAGGAGTTTCTTTCCGACCAACGGGTTGTCGAAGGAAAGTGCGTAAAACGTCTCTTCTGGCTGGCAGTACTGAACGGTATCATCCTCAACTTGCGGCCGCGTAAAGTAGCGAAGCTATATCAGAGCATTTGGGAAGATGATTCTCCTATGCGCAAAATACTGGATGATCAGGTACGTGACCTTCAGTTGGCGCTGGATCAAGAGGGTGGCAACGGCATTACCGTTTTCTCGGCGATGACCTACGGTACTCCGGGCCTTAAAGATCGGCTTGAAGAGCTTAAAGAGCATGGCTATCGGCGAGTGTTGGTGGTGCCGATGTACCCGCAATACTCCGCGACGACAACCGCTCCTATCTATGACCAAGTAGCACAGTTTCAGCTAGCGCAGCGTTACGTGTTGGATATTCGTTTGGTTAACGCCTTTTACGATCATCCTTTGTATATTGAAGCGTTGGCGCAAAGTATTGCTGAACACCGAGAGCTACATGGTGTAACCGATAAGTTAGTGATCTCCTATCATGGAATTCCCAAAGAGTACGCCGATAAAGGTGATCCGTACCCAGAGCACTGCCATGCAACCTCTGCTCTAGTGACTGAAAAACTCGGCCTGGGTGACGATGCTTGGATCTCGACTTTCCAGTCGCGCTTTGGGCCTAAAGAGTGGCTACAACCTTACACGGACAAAACATTACAAAAGCTGGCTAAAAGCGGCACGCAATCGGTTGATGTTATCTGTCCTGCCTTTACTGCAGACTGTTTAGAAACGTTGGAAGAGATTGCGGAGGAGAACCGCGAAGAGTTTGAAGGCGCGGGCGGCCAAACCTACCGATACATTCCCGCTTTAAATAGCTCTCCAGCTTTTATTCACTTATTACGCACATTGGTGCACGAACACGCTGGCGATTGGGTCGGTCAAGTACATAGCGAGAAGAGTTAATGGCAAACGAAGTCGTTTTTGGTTTTCATGCGGTCAGCACCGTGCTGAAGTATGATGCTGCGCGCATACAAAAAATAGTATTGCTCAAAGGACGAGAAGATGAGCGTTTGAGTGCGCTGTTAGAAAAAGCTGGCAAGCTGACGCTTCAGCGAGTGACACGCCAAGAGCTGGATGAGCTTGCTGGTGGTGGGGTGCATCAAGGTGTTGTTGCTATTTGTACTCCGATGAAAGCCAAAGATGAGCGCTTTTTAGATCGCATGCTTGACTCACTTGAAGAGCCAGCCTTCTTACTGGTTTTAGATGGTGTGACTGATCCCCATAATTTAGGTGCATGTTTGCGAACAGCCGATGCTGCTGGAGTCCATGCGGTGGTCGCTGCCAAGGACAAATCTGCACCTTTAAATGCAACGGTTTCCAAAGTCGCGTGTGGTGCTGCTGAAGTGGTGCCCTATGTGCAAGTTACAAACCTAGCGCGTACCTTAGGCGAGTTTCAGAAGCGGGGTATTTGGATTACCGGTACAGCAGGCGAAGCCAGTGAAACGTTGTATCAAGCTAACCTCACAGGTCCAATGGCTTTGGTGATGGGGGCTGAGGGTAAAGGTATGCGCCGATTGACGCGCGAAGCGTGTGATTTTCTCGTCAAGATACCCATGGCAGGTGAGGTGAGCAGTCTTAACGTATCCGTAGCCACTGGCATTTGCTTGTTCGAGGCAGTACGGCAGCGCAGCTAGAAAGCTTCACATAGCTTTATCATTCTAAGTTTTCTGGATATAGTTTTACTCTCTTAGAACCATTACACATGGAATTTTATTAGAAAACTAATCTTAGGTGCTTCCTGTAGTGGAAGTGCCGGGTTAGTTTGCCAATTGGAAGGCGAGGCTTATGCTTAAAGGTTTTATCACATCATTTTTCCGTCGACATACTCCTGCAGGCTCGGGAGGTCCAATGCATGTTTTGATGATTGCGGTTCTGTTATGTAGCGCAGTCCATGTGAACGCTGACATCAAACGGTGGTTTATGTATCCAGAGGTGATCACCGGTGTGGATGAGCATCTTTATATTCAAACATGGGAGCCTATTTATAATAAGCCTCATCTTATTGTTCGGCATGCAGGTTTAAACCAGAAAGATATTGTACCTACTTGGGATGTCCCGTTGGTTACGGGTTTTCGCCCTATTGGCAGTGCCCAAAAAACAACCAGAGCAGGTATGGATGGTTCGCTGGCTCAGGGGCCTAATGCCTACCAAATGGAGGACACCAGCTTCGGCGTTATGATGAACTCCTGGTCGTTTCCTTACGTTGCTGGAGTGCGCGGAGGCCCGCATGCAGTTTGGTCATACTTGTGGAAAAAGAAAGACGGGTCTGCACCACGCCCTTGGGCATATGGCGATGGCGGAGATCTTACTGTACAAGCAAATATTAAGATGCCGCATGCTGCCTTTTGGAAGCAGGCTGTCGCTCAGCTCTCGTTTGTTGTGTACGGGCAAGATATCTCTGATGTAAATAACCCAAAACTTCTTGCTTATGTTATCAACATCTATGATAACCGAGAGGGTAGTATCGTAGACGTGGTTTATAACGATGGCCGTCCCTTTGTAAGTACTTCGATTGAAAGTAGTGGGGTGTCTACAAAGTCCATCTGGTCAGCAGGACGTACGAATCGCCCGTTCCGGGATTGGACGTTCTTTCGTACTCATATAACTCGCGATAACCTTTTGAGTGCCATACGTTTATTAAACGCTGATAACAGTCCGAATGCGGTGACTTTGAGCACAAACCCTGCCCATTATCAAATAACGTCGGTTCACCTATTGTTGGAGGGTTTCAACGACCCTGATCAATTTGGAAAGGGAGCTCACTTCAGTGTGGGTATGGCCGCTAGAGATATTATGGTGCTCTCGTGTGATAACGGTACATGCTAGTAGTTGAGGCGTGATAGAACGCACATTGGCGAGTATGGCCATTTGCGTAAGTCGCGCCAAACACACTTTGCGATGAGATCTTAACTAAGAGCAGCTGATTGAATCTATCCGTATCAGGGTCAGGAGGTTTATGTGCAGCAAATTTTAGTTTACGGCGATTCTCTTTCTTGGGGGATTGTCCCTGGTACGCGCCAGCGCTTTTCCTTCGCACAGCGTTGGCCGGGGGTACTAGAGGGCCGTCTTATTCAAAAAGGTCACGATGTGCGAGTGATTGAAAACTGCTTGAATGGTCGCCGCACTGTCTTCAGTGATCCTTATAAAGAGGGACGCGATGGATCAGAGGGGCTTGCGCAAGTCATGGAGATTAATGCGCCGCTGTCGTTGGTCATCGTGGTTTTGGGTACCAATGACTTCCAGATGATGCACAGCAATAACGCTTGGTCATCTGCTCAAGGCATTGTGAAACTCTTAGATATTATTAAGTCCGCGCCCATTGAGCCGGGTATGCCAGTGCCTCCCATTCTGCTGGCGGCTCCGCCACCAATGAGTGAGCCAAAAGGGCCTGTTAAAGATAAATTTCTAGGGGCAAAAGAGAAAAGCACCGGTTTAAGCGATGCTTTGCGGCAGGTGGCTGAAGATCGTGGTTTAGCTTTTTTTGATATGGGGCAGGTAACGGCATCAAGCCGTGTCGATGGTATCCATCTTGACGAAGATCAGCACACGACGGTCGGTAATGCACTGGTTGAATGCGTTGAGGCGCTGATCACTGAGCCGCTGTAACTCCAAATGCGACGCGCAGGCAGATACTCGCCTGCGCGTAGTTTTTAGTCGCCAATCACATCAACAACGTGATGGGCAATCATCGCTTCTTCGTTGGTAGGAATAACACGGACCATGATCGTGCTAGTGGGCTCGCTAATGACAGTGCTATTGCTTTGATTGGCTGCTGCGCTCCAACTCAAGCCTAGCCATTCGCAACGCGCCATAATGCGGCGGCGAACATCTGCATCATTCTCGCCAACCCCTCCAGTAAAGACAAGCTGCTCGATACCACCCATGGCTGCTGCTAAACGGCCTACTTCAAGCGCAGCACGGTAGGTAAACATCTCAATCGCTTCCTCAGCAGCAGGGCTATCGGCTTGATGCAGCGAGAGCATATCCGATGAGATACCAGAAACGCCCAGCCAGCCACTCTCTTTGTATATCAGGCGCTCCACCTCTTTGAGTGACATACCAAGGTGTTGTTGCAGATGTAAAATCACCCCAGGATCAATATTGCCGCAGCGGCTGCCCATGGGCAGTCCGTCGACGGCTGTGAATCCCATGCTGGAAGCAACGCTTTTACCAGCACTCATAGCACACATGCTAGCACCTGCGCCGAGATGGCAGATCACCGTTTTTGCGGTTAATGCTTGCGATGAAAGGGTGGTCAGTGACTTGCGGATAAATTCATAGGATAGCCCGTGAAAACCATAGCGCTGAACACCAGCCTCGGTTAAGTGGCGTGGTAATGCATAGTGGCGCTCAACGCTGGGTTGACCCACATGAAACATGGTATCGAAACAGGCAATCTGCGGGAGTTCAGGTGCGAGCTCTTGGCAGGCTCTAATCAGCAGTAGGTTAAATGGCTGATGTAACGGCGCGAGCGGGACAAACTTCTCCAACGCATCAAGCAGCGCTGTGTCGACCCGTGCGGGCTCACTAAAGCGCTCGCCCCCGTGGACTACACGGTGACCAAAGGCTGTCAGTTTAAGGTGTGGAGCTTGCTCGCAGAGCCAGTCTAAGACGACTTTTAGCGCTGCAGCATGGCGCTTATCTTGCGGGATATTGGCAAAGTCGGCTTTTGGTGGAGTGAGTTTATTACCTTCGCCATCGGCAACGCTGATTCGCGGCGTATCAAGGATGTTGCCCAGTTTGAATTGGTAGATGGGCGACTCTTGGTGATGCTCCGTTTTGAACAGCGCGCACTTTAAGCTCGATGAGCCGCCATTGATGGTCAGTACCGTTTGCATAACTCTGTCTACCTATCCTTAAGAGACGGGGTGGTGAACCATATGTGATGCCAGCGCACAGGACGCTAAGCGGCCAAGCGGTGTTTCAGCACGACTGGTCAAAATAATTGGCACACGTGCACCGACCGCAATGCCGGCAGATTTTGCATCGGCGAGGTAGATCAACTGCTTAGCGATCATGTTTGCGGCTTCAAGGTCCGGTGCGAGCAAGATATCTGCATCCCCAGACACTTCTGATTCGATATGTTTATCGATAGCCGCTTGTAGAGAGATCGCGTTATCGAAGGCGAGCGGGCCATCAAGAATGCCATTTTTAATCTGGCCGCGGTCGGCCATTTTACACAGACAGGCTGCGTCGATCGTACTAGGCATATAGGCTTTTACCTTCTCTACCGCAGCGAGTAGCGCAACTTTCGGAGCGGCAATGCCGAGCGCGCGGCAGAAGTCGATCGCGTTTTGTACGATATCGCGCTTGGTCATTAAATCAGGTACGACGTTGATCGCTGCATCCGTAATCACAAGAGGCTTGTGGTAGTTGGGTACATCAAAGACGAAAACATGACTCAAGCGGCGGTCAGAGCGAATGCCCTTGGTTTTATGGATCACAGCGCTAATAAGTTCTGAGCTACCCAAATCACCTTTCATGATCGCTTCAGCTTCCGACAGCCTTGCAAGCTCACACGCTTTTTCGGCCGCTGCATGGCTATGTTCTACGTCGATCAGGGTGTAAGGCTCAATATTTAGGCCATCACGCTCAGCCGCAGCGCGAATCTTGGCTTCCGGCCCGACCAGAATAGGATCGATAAGGCCGTGTTCGGCAGCTTCAATCGCGCCCATCAAGCCATTGTGATCCACAGGGTGAACAACGGCTGTGCGAATGGGGCGGGCTTTTTCGGCTTGTTCGATGAAAAACTCGAGCTGGTTATGAACGGGAGGCTTATCCTTCAAAATCATGGTGCTACTACCTTCTGGTTGTTGCAAACGGGTCTATAAGTGTTGGACTAAAGTCGATAGTGGGATTATAGAGAGCCACGCAGTTATTGAACTGATCCATGTCACGAACCCCGAAGCTTGCCTGCGATATGCCTTGGAGCTGACAGCTAGCTGATCTTCTGTGGAGGTAGTATAGCCTCTGTATGTATCACAATTATGTCAGTAAGGGATTTCATCAATGTCGACTTGAGGCTCCACACGTGCCAATACAGTGGAATATCGAGATAGTTGCCCGGTGCCAGATCGACCAGCTCTCCTGTGGCTAAGAGCGCGCTGGATTGCTCATCCGGAATCATTCCGGCTGCAAAGCCACGGCGGATATACTCAACGAAGCCCTCTGAGGAGGGGATACGGTGGGTCAGCTGCTCATTGGGTTGCGTGTTATAAAACTGCTTCAGGTATTGCTTCTGTAGCTGGTCCTTGCGGTTGAACTCTACGATGGGGAGCTGTTGCCAATCCTGATGTTGTTCGAACACGTGCTTGAGCGCGGGAGAGGCGAGCATACGGTAGCGCATTAAACCGAGCGGGATGGCATGGCAACCTTGTACTGGTGTTGCATTGGAAGTAACGCAGGCAACAACTTCACCGTTACGCAACAGTTCGTGGGTGTTATCTTGATCGTCCACTTTGACTTCCAGAACAATGTTATTGGTACGGATAAACGGCTGTATTGCATCAAGAAACCACGTGGCGATCGAGTCGGCATTGATACCGATCGCGATGGGTTTGGGTGTATCAGGTGCCGTATCAGGCTCTAATTCTGCCAGCAGTTCATGCTCTAGCAGGCTGATTCGTTGGTGGTGTGTGATCAGTCTAAAGCCTGCCTGTGTCGGAGTGACGGGCGAGGTACGAACCAGCAGAGCTCGGCCCATGCGCTCTTCTAGCTGCTTGATGCGTTGGGATACCGCCGACTGCGTTACACTGAGCAGCTCGGCAGCCTTCTCAAAGCTTCCCGTTTTATGTACAGCAACCAAGGCTTGAAGTTGTTTGTTATCGATCATTAGAAAAATTAATTAAATATAAAAATTATTAAATAGATTTAATTTTAGCGTTCCCACATCATGCTGCCAACAGATGAGGAGAGATCATGACAAGCTACTTACTTCAAGGTTATCTAACGGCGGGAGCGCTCATCATGGCGATTGGTGCGCAAAATGCGTTTGTTTTGGCGCAGGGTGTAAAACGCCAGAATCACTGGCCAGTGGCCACGGTATGTATTGTCATTGATATGGTTCTGATTAGTGCAGGCATCTTAGGTGCTGGCGCTTTGATTCAGGCGTGGCCAGCGTTAGTTGACCTGCTTCGCTTCGGCGGCGCGCTGTTTCTAGCTTGGTATGGTTGGGGGGCATTTAAGGCCTTTTTAAACCCTAGCGCGCTGGTTGCTGGGCAAGCGACACAAGATCTACGTACGGCGCTATTAACAACGTTGGCGGTGAGCTTGCTAAACCCCCACGTCTATCTAGATACCGTTGTACTGATTGGCTCGATTGGCAACCAGTTTGAAGGTGCTGCGCGGATGGGTTTCTGGTTTGGAGCGATGGCTGCATCGGTCAGCTGGTTCATTTTGTTAACGCTGACAGCGCAGTTTGCATCACGTTGGCTTGGGCAGGCTAAGAATTGGCGCTGGGTTGAGCTGTTTGTGGCGCTTGTCATGTGGACAATAGCTGCTCTGTTAATCACAGGATAAAAAATGCCCACACAAGGTGGGCAATATAAGGATGCAAAGGAAAAGTTAAGGACTTCATGTCAGTTTGTCTAACAAGGCGATTTGTGCTGATTGCGGTATGACCACAGCGCCTCTACCAAACTGCCACTGCACGCTCTTGCAGCTTGAGGAGCAAACATTTTGCAAGGGCAGGCGTATATTAGCGATTTTAGTATGAAGACCTACTGAACAATTTTTGCGCTATCTGCCTTGCGTCCTTTTAGTTAGTTGATCGGCTGCTTTAGCGTCTCTTGATAAGGTGGCCAGCCCATCGCTTTGCCGCCTAATACATGCAGATGGATATGATAGACCGTTTGGCCGCCATCTTGGTTGCAGTTAAATACCGTTCGGTATCCGGCTTCGGCAAACCCTTGCTCATTGGCAATTTTGCCCGCCACCATCACCATATGACCAACGACAGCCCGATCTTCTTCGGTGATGTCATTCAGCGTTGCGATGTGCTTTTTAGGGATAACGAGTGCGTGGAACGGTGCTTGTGGAGAGATGTCCTTAAAAGCGAGTACGAGATCGTCCTCATAAACGATCTCGGCGGGAATCTGCTTATCGATAATTTTACAAAAAAGGCAATCCATGGTCTTGTCTCGTTTTAGTGTTGTTTTCGGCAGTATAGCGATAGCTAATCCGCTCACTCAACTAGACAGACTGAAAAAACGACAGCTCACTCTAGGATGAGCGAGCTGCGAGCAGGGCAGTGGAACGTTTCGATCACACTATTATCTGGGGTGACAGATTCAAGATGTACATCGAATCCCCAAAGCCTGTGTATATGCTTCATGACCTCGTCAGTTTCGTCGCCAAGTGGGCGATTATTGTGCATAAAGTGGCGCAGAGTGAGTGAGCGGTTACCGCGCACATCGACGTTATAGACTTGGATATTCGGCTCACGGTTACCGAGGTTGTACTGCGCTGCAAGGTCTTCACGAATCTTTTTGTAACCCCCTTCGTCGTGAATCGCATTAACCTTGAGGGTGGGTTTGTCCGAATCATCAAAAATTGAAAAGAGCTTTAGCTCTCTGATAAGACGTGGTGACAAAAACTGTTGGATAAAGCTTTCGTCTTTATAGTTCCGCATCGCGTTATCTAACACCTCTTGCCAAGGTGAGCCGGCCCACTCGGGAAACCAGTCTCGGTCTTCAGCGGTCGGTGACTCGCAGATACGCTTGATATCTTGCATCATGTGATAGCCCAACGTGTACGGGTTAATACCCGAGAAGTAGGGGCTGTCGAAGCTTGGTTGGTACACTACGCTCGTGTGAGAGTGCAGAAACTCCATCATAAAGCCATCAGTGACGAGGCCTTCATCAAAAAGCTGGTGCAGTAGCGTGTAGTGCCAAAAACAAGCCCAGCCTTCATTCATGACTTGAGTTTGCTTCTGTGGATAAAAGTACTGTGAGACTTTGCGCACGATACGTACGATCTCACGCTGCCAAGGTTCTAAGAGCGGGGCATTCTTCTCGATAAAGTAGAGAATATTTTCTTCCGGTTCTGCTGGGAAGCGGGGTTGCTCCTCGACTTGGTCGGCGTTCTCTTTACGCGGAATTGTGTTCCACAGCATGTTGATATGACGCTGGTTGTACTCTTCGCGCGCGCGTAAGCGTTCCTTTTCCTCTTCAGCGGTCAGTGGTTTGGGCCGCTGATAGCGGTTCACACCGTAGTTCATCAACGCATGGCAGGAGTCGAGAATAGCCTCGACCTCTTCAACACCATGTCGCTCTTCGCATTTAGCGATGTAGCTTTTGGCGAATACTAAATAGTCGATAATGGCTGATGCATCCGTCCAGGTGCGGAATAGGTAGTTGCCTTTGAAAAACGAGTTATGTCCATAACATGCATGCGCGATCACTAACGCTTGCATCGTCATGGTGTTCTCCTCCATTAGATAGGAGATACAGGGGTCTGAATTAATAACGATCTCATACGCCAGACCCATTTGGCCGCGTCGATAGCGCTGCTCGGTTTCGACAAATTGCTTACCATAAGACCAGTGATGGTAGTTCAGGGGCATACCGACCGAGGCGTATGCGTCCATCATCTGCTCTGATGTAATGATCTCGATTTGGTTTGGGTAGGTATCTAAACCAAACTCTGCAGCAACGCGGCCAATCTCACGGTCGTAGCGCTCGACGAGCTCAAACGTCCACTCGGCCCCCGTTGAAATCGGTTTATTTTTCTTCATGCTGCCCCCTCCGTTTTACGCTCAAAGAGCTTGCGGAATACCGGGTAGATGTCCGATACGTCTTCAATATGTTGCATAGCAAACTGATCACGAAAACGCTCGTGGATAGCCTCGTACTCATCCCATAGGTTTTGGTGCGGACCGTTGGTGATTTCCACGTATGCGTAGTACTGAACCAGCGGTAGGATGCGTTTGATCAGCAGCTCAGAGCAACGTTGCGAGTCGCCTTCCCAGTTATCTCCATCAGACGCCTGTGCCACATATACATTCCAGTCATTGTTAGGATAGCGTTCCTCAAGTACTTCAGCCGCCAGCTCTAGCGCACTGGAAACGATGGTGCCGCCAGTCTCCCGAGAGTAGAAAAACTCTTGCTCGTCCACCTCTTTAGCGTGGGTGTGATGGCGAATAAACACCACTTCAATATGTTTGTAGTTTCGGTTTAAAAACATGTAGAGGAGAATAAAAAAGCGCTTTGCGATCTCTTTGATGGTCTGCGTCATCGACCCAGATACATCCATTAAGCAGAACATAACGGCTTTGCTAGATGGGGTTGGGACCCTTACTGTGTTGTTAAAGCGCAGGTCAAAGTCGTCAATAAACGGTATCTTTTTTTGGTTCTGTGTCAGCGTTTTAATCTGCTCTTTAAGCGCTTCTATTTGCAGTTTGCTCTCATCAGAGGGAGCTTCGGACTCCAGCGCCCAAAGCTGTTTGCGAAGTTCTCGCACCTCTGCTTTATGACTCCCACCCAGCGCAATACGTCGGGCATGAGCCGCACGTAACGAACGCACCACATTGAGCTTGTCGGGTGAGCCGGTTTGGGTAAAACCGGCACGGCGTAATTCAAACTGCTTTGAATCCTTGAGTTGCTTCTTAACCAAGTAGGGCAGCTCAAGATCTTCAAACATAAAGTCCAGAAACTCCTCTTGATCAATGGTGAAGGTGAAGTCATCTTCGCCTCCGCCTTGATTACTGGCTTGGCCTTGGCCCGAGCCGCCACCACCGCCACCTCCTTGCGGGCGATCAAACTCGTCGCCCGTTGTGAACTCCTTGTTTCCAGGGTAGATGCGCGTTTGCTGTCCGCCTGCACCATGGTGGAAGAACGGCTCTGAAGTGTCTTTACGAGGGATCGTAATTTCACTGCCGCGATCCATATCTTGAATGGAGCGATTTTTTATAGCGTCTTCTACGGCGCGCTTAATCTGCTTTTTGTAACGGCGAAGAAAGCGCTGTCGATTCACAGTGCTTTTCTTCTTGCCATTGAGACGCCGATCAATGATGTAACTCATGCTCGGTCTCCTTATCAGTCAGCGGCTGCTACTGCGACTTGCGCACACGGATATACCATTCAGACAGCAAGCGAACTTGCTTCTCGGTATATCCTCTTTCGATCATGCGCTTCACAAATTCGCCGTGTTTGTTCTGCTCTTCAGACGATGCTTTAGCGTTGAAGGAGATAACCGGTAGCAGATCTTCGGTGTTCGAGAACATCTTCTTCTCGATAACGGTACGCATCTTCTCGTAACTCATCCACGACGGGTTTTTGCCATCGTTGTTAGCGCGGGCGCGTAGGACGAAGTTGACGATCTCATGACGGAAGTCTTTCGGGTTGCTAATGCCTGCCGGTTTTTCGATCTTCTCAAGCTCATCGTTGATCGCCTGACGATCCAAAATATCGCCGGTTTCTGGATCGCGATACTCTTGGTCTTGAATCCAGAAATCTGCATAGGTGACGTAGCGGTCAAACACGTTTTGGCCATACTCAGAATATGACTCAAGATAAGCGGTTTGAATCTCTTTACCGAGCAGCTCAATGTACTTAGGCGCGATGTACTCTTTGATAAACGCAACGTATTTATCCTGCACCTCTTGCGGGAACTGCTGCTGTTCGATCTCTCGCTCCAGTACATACATCAAATGCACAGGGTTCGCGGCCACCTCAGAGGGGTCGAAGTTGAAGACCTTAGAAAGAATCTTGAAGGCGAAACGGGTCGATAGCCCGGTCATACCCTCATCGACGCCTGCCATATCCTTGTACTCTTGCATTGATTTGGCTTTGGGGTCGGTGTCTTTTAAGTTCTCGCCGTTGTAAACGCGCATTTTTGAGTAGAGATTTGAGTTCTCTGGGTCCTTCAAGCGCGACAAAATTGAGAACTGCGCCAGCATATTGAGCGTATCAGGGGCACATGGTGCCTCGCGCAGGGAGCTGTTTTCCAGCAGTTTCTCGTAGATTTTGATCTCTTCGGAAACGCGTGCACAGTAAGGTACCTTGACGATGTAAACCCGGTCGATGAAGGCTTCGTTGGTTTTGTTGTTCTTAAATGACTGCCACTCAGACTCATTCGAGTGGGCCAAGATAATGCCGTCGTAAGGGATAGCACCCATGCCTTCAGTGCTGTTGTAGTTGCCCTCTTGCGTAGCGGTCAAGAGTGGGTGAAGCACCTTGATCGGCGCTTTAAACATCTCGACGAACTCCATCAAGCCTTGGTTAGCACGGCAGAGCGCGCCCGAGAAGCTATAGGCATCAGGGTCGTGTTGTGGATACTCTTCCAACTTGCGGATATCCACTTTACCCACAAGGCTCGAGATATCTTGGTTGTTCTCATCGCCCGGCTCCGTTTTCGCGATGCCGGTCTGATTTAAAATAGACGGGTACAGTTTAACGACCCGGAATTTAGAGATATCCCCACCATACTCGTTCAAGCGCTTAACGGCCCAAGGGGACATAATGCCCTTGAGGTAACGTTTTGGAATCTTGTACTCCTGCTCAAGGATGTCACCATCCTCTTCTGGATCAAATAACCCAAGCGGAGACTCAAAGACAGGCGAGCCTTTGATGGCATAAAAGGGGATCTTTTCCATCAGGTGTTTCAAGCGCTCAGCTAGTGATGATTTACCACCCCCCACTGGGCCGAGTAGGTAAAGAATCTGCTTGCGCTCTTCAAGACCTTGGGCGGCGTGGCGAAAGTAGGATACGACATTTTCGATCGCTTCTTCTGTACCGTAAAATTCATCAAACGCGGGATAACGTTTGATCACTTTGTTGGCAAAAATTCGGCTCAGGCGAGGATCGCGGGAGGTGTCGACAAGTTCAGGTTCTCCGATCGCTTTGAGCATACGCTCGGCGGAACTCGCGTAAGCCATAGGATCGTTTTTACAGATTTCGAGGTACTCATCAAGAGACATCTCTTCTTGTGCGGTTGAGGAGTAGCGCGACTTGTAGTGCTCAAAAATACTCATGGCATTTACCCTCTTGCTGCGGCGAACTTTTAATGGTGTGACACGTATTATCTCTTTCGCCGAGTATGTTCAGTGTAGTTCAGGTTTTTCCCTGTCTTCCTATCAATTGAATAAAAAATGTCCAGTTTTTATTAACTTAACTTATTAGATACCTAGCAAAGAGGGTGGTTCAGTGCTTGGCTAAACACCCTCTAAGTGGTGGATAAAAGCTTTCAAGAAACGTGCTGCTTCGCCGCCTGTGGCCACGCGATGATCAAACGTGAGTGAGACCGGCAAGATTCGACCTGCAGTGATATTCTCGTTACGCACCACCGGTGCTTTTCGGATGACTCCGGCACCAATGATGGCCACTTGCGGTGGAACAATGATCGGGGTCGCATAGCGGCCAGCTAATGTTCCGAAGTTAGAGAGCGTAATCGTCGCCCCCTGCAGCTCTTTGGGTGGGATCGTGCGGGCCTCAACGTCAGCGCGGAGCCGGTTTAAACCCTCTCTGAGATCCTCTTCGCTGCGTTTGCCGATATCACGCAGTACCGGTACGAAAAGCCCTTTTTCGGTATCGACGGCAACCCCTAAATCGATACTGTCGTGCTGGCGTAGCGCGAGTTGCTGGCCGTCAAACCAACTGTTAAGCAGCGGCACCTCTTTACAGGCGTGAGCAAGCGCTTGGATCAAGCGCATCGTGATATCTGTATTGTCTGGCCATTCAGAGATATCAGCGTCATCGAACAGGGATACGGGCACCACTTGCTCATGAGATGCCGCCATATTGATAGCCATCTGCTTGCGCACCCCTTTGAGTTTTTTGGGGGCACCAAACTGGCTATTAAGGCGCGACGCCTGCTCAAGATCAGACATGGTTACCACACCGCCGGGGCCTGAACCTTGCAGGGTGTCTAAGTCAATCGCAAGCCGCTGGGCTAAGGCTCGCACAGCTGGCGTTGTGCGCTGCTGTTGATGCGCGCGGGTACTTGGGGATGCACCGATAATAAAGTGATCTTCACCGGTTTGCTCAGCCTGCGACAGCGTGCCGACCACCGTACCGGTATCGTCGTCAGCGTCGCTGACAAACTCCACCAGAGGCTCACCGGTATGGATTGAGTCCCCTTCGGCACCAAAAAGGTGAGCGATCACTCCATCTACAGGAGAGGGCACATCCACCACCGCTTTTGCGGTTTCCACGGATACTAAGAGCTGATCAACAGAGACGCTATCGCCCGCTTTTACGTGCCACTCGACAATCTCCGCTTCGGGAAGCCCTTCGCCTAAATCGGGTAGTTTGAAGTATTTCATATCAGCTGAACTCCATTGTCTGTTTGACGGCCGTCACAATCTGATCGGTTTGCGGCATGTAGTGCTGCTCAAGTCGGAAATAGGGCATCACGGTGTCGTAGCCCGATACCCGCGCCACCGGCGCTCTAAGGTCGAATAGCGCCTCGGTGGCCATCATGCTGGCAATCTCTGAACCAACCGAGCAGTTTTGCGGCGCTTCCTGCACGATGACACAGCGGCCTGTTTTACTGACAGAGGCGAGCAGTGTGTCGCGGTCGAGCGGGCTCACCGTGGCAATATCGATCACTTCACATTCGACCCCTTCGCTAAGCAGCTGATCCGCTGCGGCGAGCGTCTCTTTGATCATTGCGCCCCAACTGATGAGCGTGACATCCTGACCTTCACGCAGTGTGAAACAGGTATCTAACGGTAGCGCCTCACCATCATCTTTGATCTGCTGATTGTGGCTGCGATAGATCCGCTTCGGCTCCAAGAAGATAACAGGGTCGGGGCAGCGAATCGCCGCGAGCAGCAAACCATAAGCACGTTGTGGTGATGAGGGGATAACAACACGCAAACCCGGCGTGTGAGCAAACAGTGCTTCGGTGCTCTCTGAATGGTGCTCGGGCGCATGAATACCACCACCGAACGGAGCGCGAATCACCAACGGGCAACTTAAACGGCCACGTGTGCGGTTTCGCATGCGCGCAGCGTGGCAGATGATGTGTTCCATGGCAGGAAAGATAAATCCCATAAACTGAATTTCGGCCACTGGTTTGAGGCCCTGTGTTGCCATGCCGACGGTTAGACCCGCGATCATGTTTTCCGCCAGCGGTGTATCGATGACCCGCTTCTCACCAAACGCGGTGCGCAGGTCTGCAGTGGCACGAAATACGCCACCATTTGGGCCGATATCTTCTCCGAGTAGAACGACATCAGCATCCTCGCGCATGGCACGGTGTAGGGCTAAATTGACCGCATCAACCATGCTAAGCGGTTCAGTGAGTTGGGCCGTGGTTGCTAATGTATTCATGAGGTTTCCTCCTCCCGCGCAACGGCGATATCTCGCTGCTGGCGGAGTGAACGTGGCATGTCTGCGTAGAGGTGTTCGAACATCGACGCAACCGGCTGTGCCGGCGTTGCTAGGTAGCGATCCACCGCTTGCTGGATCGCATCGGCGACAGTGTTTTGTAGCGCTTGCTCCTGCTCTGCATCCCAGGCGCCTTGCTGGTGCAGGTATGTTTGTAGCCGTTTGATGGGTTCTCGTTCCCAACCGGTCTTGAGTGCATCAGGGGAGCGGTAGCGCGTCGCATCATCGGCGGTGGTGTGATCTGATAAACGATAACTAACCGCTTCGATGACCGTTGGCCCTTTGCCGGAGCGTGCTCGCTCAAGCGCTTGAGAGACTCGCTCGTGCATGGCGAAGACATCATTACCATCCACCTGTTCGCCACGAATACCGGCCCCGAGTGCCTTTTGCGCCAAGGTGGGGGCGATGGTTTGTAACGCGCGTGGTACGGAGATCGCCCATTGGTTGTTGTTAATGATAAATACAACAGGAAGTTGCCAAATACCTGCTACATTGAGCGCCTCTAAAAAATCCCCCTTTGATGTGGCGCCATCGCCTAAGACCGTTACTACAGCACGTGCCTCTTCGCGATATTTAATCGCTGTCGCAACGCCACAGGCGTGTAAACACTGCGTCGCAATGGGGACGCAGTTAGGGAGGTCTTGATGCTGAGCTTCTGCACTGTTGCCGCGTTCATCGCCACCCCAGTAAAGCAGTACATCAGCAAGATCCATCCCTCTGAGGTGCTGCATGATGTGGTTTCGGTAGTAGGGCACCAGTACATCGCTTTGGGTCATCTGCAGCGCTGTCACAACATCAATCGCTTCACTACCTGCAAGGGAGGCGTAGGTACCGAGTTGCCCCGTGCGTTGCAGGGCTATCGCTTTGTTGTCGAACTGGCGCGCGAGTACCATCTTTTCGTAGTAGCGCAGTAGTGTCTCGCGATCAGGTGCGGTATCGGGCAATGGGTGCAGTAGTTCGCCTGACGGTGCTAGATACTCAGTGAGTGTGATCTTGCCTTCATATTGTGTCTTCATGCGAAAGCCCTCGTCGGTTCAGTGGCTAACCCTTTTGCGATCACTTGTTCAGCTTTTGCGTCGGCGATAAGAAAGGGCGCTTGGCCTGCGGTTTCGGCATCGGTAAACAGCGCGCTGAGTGTCTCTTGAATCGCATCAGTTTGGGCGCTGATCGCCTCTTGTGGAGTGTGGGTGTGTTTGAGTGCGACGTAGATCAATCCACCAGCGTTGATCACATAATCTGGCGCGTACAAGATACCCTTATCATGCAACTGTTCACCCGCAGCGGTACTGGTCAGTTGGTTATTCGCAGAGCCTGCCACCACTGAAACGTTCAGTGCATCAATCGTTGTGGGGTTGAGCACTCCACCTAAGCCACAAGGGCAGAAGATATCCGCCGCAACGCTGTAAATTGCATCGGGCATCACCGTTGCGGCTCCAAAGCGGCTGGCGGCGCTGGCAACCAGTGCTGGATTGATATCGGTTACGGTGAGACGTGCGCCGTGTTGATGGAGCAGCTGCGCCACTGCCATGCCCACATTGCCAAGCCCCTGAATCGCAACATGCATTCCAGCGAGTGTTTGGGTGCCAAGCCTATGCTCGACTGCGGCCATCATGCCACGTACTACGCCACGTGCGGTAAAGGGGCCAGGGTCTCCAAAGGTTGTTGTGCAGGTCACCCAGGGTGTGCTGGTGGCAATAGCGTCCATATCGGATGTGAGTGTGCCGCTGTCCATGGCGGTGATGTAGCGCCCCTGCAGCGTATCGATAAAGCGCCCAAACGCTTGCATCAGCGCTGTTCGATCCATTGCCCCTTCGGGCTTTATGATGACTGACTTACCGCCCCCATGGGGTAACCCTGCCAGTGCGGCTTTGTAGCTCATACCTTTTGCAAGGCGCATGGCATCGGCGATGGCATCGCTTTCATGATCGTATGGAATAAAACGGCAACCACCAATCGCTGGTCCTAGGCGCGTCGAGTGTATGGCAATAATCGCGCGCAAGCCGGTCGCGTGATCGTGGTAGAGATGGTTCTCTGCAATGCCTGCTGTTTCCATCTGGGTAAACATAACGGGGTCCTCCGTTGGTTTCGTGCGGTGGAAAACGAGCTGATATGCAAAAGCGGCTTTTGGCCGCCCTGTATTACTCTGGATAGCACAAGAAATCAGAAAGTTCCGAGCGAAAGAGAGCTAATTATTTGAATCGACGCCGAATTTTTGCGCTGCAAAATAGTCAATGTATGGGGTTTTTCAGCGCATGGCTGTTCAAACAGGCGTTCAGATTGTGGTAATTTTGTGCATTGAAGCATTTCTGACTATTTTTCTAAGGTATGTCCGTTGGCTACGCTGTTGAGCGGATCACAGGTTATTGCTGTGATTAACGGATAAATGGTGGTTAAATGTTGTCAATCCACGCGATATAAACGGTAAAGTCGGTATAACAGGGTGTTGATGAAAAAAGTAGCGATTCTCTTATCAGGGTGTCTTTTAGTGGCATCGTTAAATACGTCAGCAGCGCCGGATTATGGTGTTTCTGAGGGAAATGAAGAGCTTTTGATTCAGGGCTTGCAGTCGCTTTCAACGCGTGATTTTGATTCCGCCTTGGAGCAGTTTCGCGAGCTTACCGAGATTCGCCCTGATTTTCGTTTAGCGCAGTTGGTTTATGCTGACCTGTTAGCCGCACAAGTAAATCCTCTAGGGCAAGTGGGTAGCAATTTAGCGAAACGCCAAAAAGAGATTGAGGGCTTAATTGCCGAGGCGCGTGCGCGTTTGCAGATGGAGAGCAAGAAACCGCAAGCCGGTTTGATTCCATCTAGCCTGATTAAGATGAGCGAAGACCAGCGATACCTGCTGGCGGTAGATACCGGCTTGTCGCGCCTCTTTGTGATCGAAAATCACAACGGTACGCCGCGTGTAGTGAAAGATTACTACGCCTCTTATGGCCGCGGAGGTGTTGTTAAAGAGAAGCGTGGCGACCTAAAAACGCCGCTTGGTGTTTACTTTGTCACGAAGCGTTTGCTTGATAAGGACCTTCCACAGCGTTACGGCTCCGGAGCGCTGCCGATCAACTACCCGAATGTGTGGGATAAGCGCCATGGCCGCACGGGCAGTGGTATTTGGGTGCATGGCTCACCGGTGAACACCTATAGCCGTCCGCCGTTGGCAAGTGAGGGCTGTGTATCATTGACCAACCCTGACTTTCTGGAACTCGATAAACTGGTCGATATTAAGAACACGCCGGTGCTGATAGGTGAACACTTTAACTGGATACCCGTGGCACAATGGCAGCAACAGCAGAAAGAGATGACAGCGGTTCTCGAAGCATGGCGTAGCGACTGGGAGAGCCGTTTGCATGATCAGTATATTGCGCATTACTCCACCTCGTTTAGCGATGGCAGCAAAGGCTTCTCCGCGTTTTCCAAACACAAGCAGCGTGTTAACGGTGCGAAAAGCTACATTGATGTCAAACTGAACAAAGTGAGCTTATTCCGTTACCCGAATGATCCTAACCTGATGGTTGCCTCTTTCGAGCAGCATTATAAGTCGGATAACTACCACAGCGATTCCATCAAACGCCAGTATTGGGTTAAAGAGGGAGGACGCTGGAAGATCGCTTACGAAGGGGAGCCGTCCCAAGGTATTCCGTAAGTGAGTAGCCGACACACCAGCCTGTTCTTTCATGCGGAACAACCCAATCTTAAAACCAACGCTTTAGCCGTCAATGATGCGGCTTTTCTGCAGCGGGTCTTACCCGAATATGGCGTGGCTCTGGTGCCTAGCGCCCGAATGGCAGGTTTAGAATCAGCGTTAGAGGGCCACGCGCTCACGATCATGCGCCCTGATGCTCAACAGGGGTTGGTAAGTGCGGTGTTTGAGCAATTAGGCTTGCCCAACGTTGCGCCAGAGTATCGAGCGTTTTATCTAAATCGCTGGGCCGAAGCGGGTGGTGGTGCATGGCTGATACTCCGTTTAGCCGACTGCAACACAGCCGAGCTTGCTGAGCTGTTGTCTTTATCTCCACTCAATGCCGATTGCCAATTTGCCCTGAAAGTTATTTTGGAAGGGGAGTTAGCACAGCTTGCTGATCCTCAGTTTACCGAGCTTCGCCAGCGAGTTGTGCAGTTAGAGCGGCCCGTTTCGACAAAACCCCGCCCACGTCCATTGGCCTACAGGCTAGCAGCAGGAGTTATACCGCTGCTAACGGCAGCTAGTCTTTATGGGTACCTTGCTGTACCGGACGAACCCAAGCTGCCTGAAAACGCGATAGTCAAATCGACGTCTATTAGCCATCAGCCAGTGGTTCGGGAAGAGGCGCCTATCGCTAACATACCGACAGCGGCATTGACGAGCTTGGTGATGGATTGGTCGCGGGCGTGGCAGCAGCGGGATATTGAGGCGTACTTTAGTTTCTATCTACCCGCTTACAGTGCATATCAACACATGTCGGCTACCCAGTGGCGGAATTGGCGTACTGAGCGTCTGCTTTCCCCAGAGTGGATCCGGATTGAATTAGGGCCGTTGACGTTTAGCAAAACGGAAGGTGGATATCGCGTGGAGTTTTGGCAGCTCTATCGCTCGCCCAATTATCAAGACAATACCCACAAAGCGCTCCTTATCCTGCCAGTAGGAGAGCGCTTCTTTATCATGGACGAGCTAAATCTTGATGTCAGACCTGTAGGTGATGAAGCCTCTTAGAGTGAGGCTTCTTTGATGATTTTCCAGCCAGTTGGGCTCTGCTTTAGCGTGATTTGCTTGCGTGTGTTGTCGCGATAAGTGTTAGAGCGGTAGGCCTGATTAAAGGTCACGACTGCTGTTGAATCGCCTTCGATTCGAGCAGTTACAGCAGATAACTCAATTTTGATAAAGCTCGGTTTGTTGAGGCGCTGCTTACGCTGGGCTCGCCAGGCTTGGTGAGATAAACCATTGCCGGGTCGATAGCCATTAGCGTATGCATCTAGGTAACCATCGACATTTTGTTGCTCCCATGCCGATGCCCAGCTGCGTACCGCGGCAATCGCTTCACGAATGCGTTGTACTTCTAATGCGGTGTCTGGCTTTGGCGCTTGCGTTTTGGTCGGCGCAGTAGTCACTGTATTTACAGGTGTTTTAATGACCGGTTTAGTGACTTCGACAACCGCAGGTTCAACCGTTTT
Source organism: Neptunomonas sp. XY-337 (assembly GCF_004959845.1). Taxonomy (NCBI): domain Bacteria; kingdom Pseudomonadati; phylum Pseudomonadota; class Gammaproteobacteria; order Oceanospirillales; family Oceanospirillaceae; genus Neptunomonas; species Neptunomonas sp. XY-337. The sequence goes on from NZ_SPLL01000002.1 coordinate 48,368, forward strand.
GACGGGTTTAACAGGCGCTGCTGGCTGTTTGATGACTTCAGGTTTAGCCACAGGCGCAGGCTTTACAACCGGCGCTGTTGCTACTGTCGTTTTAGGTGCAGTAGCGACTTGGGCGGGCTGCATGGCCACAGCTGCTGGTTCATAGTTTAGCGGCTTCGGTGTACTGTCGGCAGCACGGCGCAGCATGACAAGGTTGGGTGTTTCAGTCTCATCTTTGATATCAAGCGCTCGGTTGTATGCTTGTGAAGCAACGGTGGCGTACAGTTCGCGCAGATTTTGATGCACTTGTGCATAAGTCGGGTGAGTACTGAACGCTTTCAGCAGTGTTTCAATCGCTTTACCGTGATTGCCTTGCTCGGCGTAAAGCACAGCAAGGTTGTTGTAAAGCTCTGGAGAGTTCGGGTTGTTGCGGATACTGGTTTTTAGTAGTGCTTCAGCTTCTTTGTGCTGGCCCATCTTATTGAGCACAAGGCTTTTGGTCAGCTGACCCTCTAAGCTGTCGGGATTGTTTGCTAAAAAGCTGTTAATTGCCGACATCGCACCACGATGATTACCCGCCTGTGATAGGGCTTCGATACGCATCAACTCAGGATCTTCTGCTTGAGGGTCCCGTACTGAAATTTGCGAACTAGCAGGAATCGCCGACTTGAGGTCGGTTGTGCTGGGTAGTTGCTCAGTCGCTGTGCCTGTGCCTTTCTCTTGATGTAGCCAAGCTTTGATCTCTCTAAGCTTACCGTTCATCCATGCTTCGTCCGTTGAAGCGAGCGATTTAGCACTAACGCCTTGTTCCAAAGCTTTATCACAGGCACCGCTGTTATCGTTGCAGTAGGTCTGCTCTGCACTGTGGCTGTAGGTGCCAGCCAAGGCTAGGCTGATCAGTAGGGCAATCCGAGTGGGTTTAATATCCATGAAGCGCTATCTTTTTATAAATTAACGAGTTACAACGTTTTACATCGTAGCAAGCTTGCCGCGTCCTGCAACAATATTGCTTGCCGATTATAGCGGTAATTGCGTAGTTAGATACAGAAAAGCCACCTTGCGGTGGCTTTTGTTGATTAGGATTCGCTTTCGCGTGCGATGGCACGGTAAGCGATATCCGTACGGTAATAGGCATCTTGCCAGCCCGTTTGCTCGACTAGCGCATAAGCGCGTTGTTGAGCTTCGGTAACGGTGTCGCCAAGTGCTGTCACACACAAAACACGCCCGCCAGCAGTAACCACCTCTCCCGCATCGTTTTGCTGGGTACCGGCATGGAAAATTTTGGTGCCCTCTGGCTCTTGCTCAGGGAAGCTGATCACCGCGCCTTTATCGTAACTGCCAGGATAACCACCGGCTGCCATAACAACGCCTACTGAGCGGCGTATATCCCATTCGGCTGTTGTGCTATCAAGCTTCTTAGCGAGCGCGGCTTCGCACAACGCCACCAAGCTAGATTTTAAACGCAGCATAATGGGCTGTGTTTCTGGATCACCAAAACGGCAGTTGTACTCGATCACTTTTGGCGTGCCATCTGCCATGATCATAAGGCCTGCGTAAAGGAAACCGGTGTATTCGTTACCTTCAGCCTTCATGCCGTTAACGGTTGGCATGATCACTTCATCCATAACGCGTTGGTCAATTTCAGCTGTGACGACAGGAGCAGGGGAGTACGCGCCCATACCGCCGGTATTGAGGCCTGTATCACCATTGCCCACACGCTTATGGTCTTGGCTTGTTGCCATGGGCAATACGTTGTCACCATCAACCATAACGATGTAAGAAGCTTCTTCGCCATCTAAAAACTCTTCGATGACAACGCGGCTGCCCGCATCACCGAAGGCGTTTCCAGCTAACATGTCTTTGATCGCCGCTTCTGCTTCTTCCAGTGTCATGGCAACGATTACGCCTTTACCCGCCGCTAAGCCGTCTGCCTTAACAACAATCGGCGCGCCTTTTTCGCGAACGTACGCCAATGCAGGTTCGATCTCGGTAAAGTTTTGATACTCAGCAGTTGGGATCTGTTGGCGTGCGAGGAAGTCTTTGGTGAATGCCTTAGAGCCCTCGAGTTGAGCTGCGCCAGCGGTTGGACCAAAGATCGCCAGGCCTGCTGCGCGGAATTTATCGACGACGCCGGCAACTAGCGGTGCTTCAGGACCAACAATCGTTAAGTCGATAGCGTTTGAGGCCGCAAAGTCGAGTAGCCCATCGATATCCATTACATCGATAGCGACGTTTTGCATTTTATCTTCAAGCGCAGTTGCTGCGTTACCTGGAGCAACAAATACATCGCTGACGCGCGTATCTTTTGCAGCAGACCATGCCAGTGCATGTTCACGACCACCAGAACCAATTACGAGTACTTTCATTGTAAAATCTGCCTATATTCGTGCCGCTGCAGTGCAGCGGCCGTTATATGGAATGCGAGCTTTGATTAGTGGCGGAAGTGGCGCATGCCAGTGAATACCATCGCCATGCCATGCTCATTTGCTGCGTCAATCACTTCCTGATCACGCATTGAACCACCCGGTTGAATGATCGCGCTGATGCCCGCTGCTGCTGCGGCATCGATGCCGTCACGGAATGGGAAAAATGCATCAGAAGCCATGACTGAACCACGTACTTCCAAACCTTCGTCAGCGGCTTTAATGCCCGCTATTTTTGCGCTGTAAACGCGGCTCATTTGGCCTGCACCGATACCAATCGTTTGGCCGTTTTTAGCGTACACAATAGCATTGGACTTAACGAATTTTGCCACTTCCCAACAGAACAGCAGGTCACGGATTTGTTGCTCAGAAGGCGCTTGCTGCGTCACCACTTTAAGCTCAGATGCATCGACCATGCCTAAGTCGCGGTCTTGCACCAACAGTCCACCATTAACGCGCTTATAGTCAAAACCTGCTGCACGTACCGCATCCCATTCGCCACATGCTAGCAAACGGACGTTAGGCTTAGCGGCCACGATATCAGATGCTTCTTGAGAGACCGATGGCGCGATAATGACTTCAACAAATTGGCGCTCAACAATCGCCGCAGCGGTTTGTGCATCGAGTTCACGGTTAAACGCGATGATGCCACCAAACGCTGATGTTGGGTCGGTTTGGAAAGCAAGGTTGTACGCCTCTAGGATATCGCTACCGATGGCTACACCGCACGGGTTGGCATGCTTGACGATAACGCACGCAGGCTCACGGAATGGTTTAACGCACTCCAGCGCAGCGTCGGTATCTGCAACGTTGTTGTAAGACAGCGCCTTACCTTGCAGTTGTCGTGCTGTTGCAATGCTCGCTTCGGCTGGGTTGGACTCCACATAGAACGCAGCGCGCTGATGTGGGTTTTCTCCGTAACGCATGTCTTGCGCTTTCACGAACTGAGTATTGAAAGTGCGTGGGAAGTCTGCGGCTACTTCATGAGTTTCGTCTTCGACAATCGCGCCCAGGTAGTTTGCGATCATGCCGTCGTATTTAGCGGTATGTTCAAACGCTTGCACGGCGAGGTCAAAGCGCGTCTTCATAGACAAACCTTGGTTTGCTTGTAGCTCAGCCAATACTACATCGTAGCTCGAAGCATTGACGACGATAGCGACATCTTTGTGGTTTTTCGCTGCTGAACGCACCATGGTCGGTCCGCCAATATCGATGTTTTCGATCGCCATCGGGAGGTCGCAATCAGGGCGAGCAATGGTCGACTCGAAGGGGTACAGGTTAACCACAACCATGTCGATAGGGTTGATGCCGTGAGCGTTCATCACGTCATCATCCTGACCACGGCGACCCAAAATACCGCCATGTACTTTCGGGTGCAGGGTCTTGACTCGGCCATCCATCATCTCTGGAAAACCTGTGTAGTCTGATACTTCAACCGCTGGAATTTGGTTGTCGCACAGTAGCTTATAGGTACCACCTGTAGAGAGAATTTCGACGCCTTGAGCGTTTAGCTCGCGGGCAAATTCAACAATACCGGTTTTGTCAGAGACGCTGATTAGGGCGCGTCGGATGGGAGTGTAGTTCTGCTCGGCCATGGTGTTGTCACTATCGTTGGAAGGTTGATTTACAGAAGTCCGTACTGCTTAAGCTTCTTGCGCAATGTACCGCGATTTAAACCCAGAAGCTCTGATGCCTTGGTTTGATTGTCCTTGGTATATGCCATCACTGTTTCAAACAGAGGCGCTTCCACTTCGGCTAATACCATCTGATAGACGTCAGTCGTTGGTTGGCCATCCAATTGCTTAAAGTAGTGGCCTAATGACGATTGAACGCTGTCACGCAACGTTTGTTGCTGTGGTGTGTCCAGTGTGCCGTTGTTAGGAGTGAAAGAGGTGTTTGTATTTTCTTTAATATCCACAGTTCTTATATACCTATTAATGAATCAGGCGGCCGTTGATGATGAGTGAGCAGCGGAAAAATAGTGCTCAATAGCGGCTACCTGCTCGACTGCTGATTCTAGTTTATTGAAGCGAGCGCGGAACGATACGCCATTTGGCTGATGATGCAAGTACCATCCGACGTGCTTACGCGCGATACGCACTCCCATGTATTCGCCATAGAACTCGTGCAAAGCTGCCAAGTGGTTCAAGAGTGTGGTTTTGACCACCTCAGACGTTGGCTTGGGCAGTTCTGTTCCATGTTGAAGGAAGTGGTTAATCTCTCTGAATATCCAAGGGTTACCTTGAGCTGCACGGCCAATCATCACTGCATCAGCGCCGGTGCAGTCAAGCACCTCCTTGGCTTTGCGGGCGCTGGTGATATCGCCGTTGGCGAACAGGGGAATCTCAATGCTGTTGCGAACGCGGGCGATGGTGTCGTACTCAGCGTCACCACGGTACCCACATGCACGGGTACGGCCATGAATCGCTAGCGCTTGAATGCCAACATCCTCCGCCATACGTGCAATCGTCTCAGCATTGCGGTTCTCTGGTGACCATCCGGTGCGAATTTTGAGCGTAACAGGTACATCAACGGCTGCCACCGCAGCTTTAAGAATCTCAAGCACAAGAGGTTCATCTTGAAGCAGAGCTGAGCCGGCCGCTTTGTTACACACTTTTTTCGCCGGGCAACCCATATTGATATCGATTATCTGAGCACCGCGTTCAACGTTCATACGTGCAGCTTCAGCGATCACCTGTGGATCACCGCCTGCAATTTGTATTGAGCGTGGTTCCTCTTCGCCTGCGTGGTTGAGGCGATATTGAGACTTTCGGCTGTTCCAAAGGCGCGTGTCAGACGTGACCATCTCCGAGACAACAAGACCTGCACCAAGCTTTCGACATAGCTTTCGAAAGGGTTGGTCGGTAACGCCTGCCATGGGAGCAAGTACGACCTGACTGTCAATCCTGTAAGGGCCAATTTGGAACATGACAGACCTTAAATTCAGATAAATAGATACCAGCCGCTATCGAAATAATGGCTGGATGGGTGTTCAAAGGAAAGGGCGTAATCATACCGTTTAGCGGTAGATCGTCCAAGGATTTTTGGTGAAATTTTGAGCGTTTTTTAGCTTGCAGGAAAGAGCTCAAGCTGGTAACTGACAGCGCGTCGACTCGGTGCGAGAAGGTCGAGTTGGAACTGCAGGGGAGTGTCGGAAGGCATCGATTTTGGGTCGAACCGCTCTCGGTCTAAATAGGTCTTTGGGGTGAAAATTTGCGATGCGACCACACGACCTTTCAAGTCAGAAAATGTGAGCTTTAGGCGCGGGAATGGTTGTGGAATTGGGGCAGTATTTTTAAGACGCAACGAGACACGGATGGCATCTTGGAATTCGGGGTGTGGCTGCACCACAAGTTGCTCGTTCCGAATCTGTTTAATGTTTTGCCAGGGTGACAAGTTAAACTGCTCGTACAGAGGTAAGAGAAATGGCGAGGTGCGCCAGTGTTGCTGGTTAAACCAGAGAACCTGACAAACCAGCAACAAACTGAGCAGAATGATTAATAATGACGATAACAGGTGACGTTGCTTAGGCCGAATGGTTGGTAGCGTGCTGTCGAGGGTGAATAGCGTATCGTCAGTCATGCTAAGTGCCTTTTCCGCTGAGGTCAGAGGCGGCATGGACCCCGTCGGTGGCAATAGTGGCTCAGTGCTACTCGGCTTTGCATCAAAGAGGGTTGAGCATTGCCCACAACGCACGCGTCCTTCAGCAACTTGCAATTGCTGCGGTGTAATATGAAATGTTGTATTACAGGCTGGACAGCGCGCTGTGAGCTTTGTGGTCATTTTTTGGTACCGGTAACGCGAATCCAATCTTCTTTGTAGGCGATAGGATCAAGATCAAACCATTCGCTGTAGGTGGTCACGATCTCGTCAGCTTGTGCTTTTAATAGACCTGACAGTGCCAGCAAGCCGCCTGATTTTACGTGTTGGGCAATTGTCGGTGCGAGCTCCACAAGAGGCCCGGCGAGAATATTGGCAACTAATACATCACTTTGGTGAGCGGGTGTGTGCTCTGGCAGATAGGTATCCAGCTTGGCTGGCGCAAGATTGTTACGCGCTAGGTTATCATTGGTCGCGGTGAGGGCTTGCGGGTCAATATCGACGGCAACCGTATGCTTCGCACCCAGCAAAAGAGCAGCAATCCCTAAAATACCCGAACCGCAGCCGTAATCAGTGACATCTTTATCAACCAGATTTTGTTGGTCGAGCCACTCTAGGCACAGTGCTGTTGTTGGGTGAGTTCCGGTGCCGAACGCAAGGCCGGGGTCTAGCAATAGGTTAACTGCGTCCGGATCGGGTGCTTCACGCCAGCTTGGGCATATCCATAGGCGTTCGCCAAACTGCATCGGATGGTAGTTGCTCATCCACTCACGTTCCCAATCTTTATCTTCGAGGATCTCTGCGTGGATTTGAGGCGCGTCATCTTGCTGAAAAACAAGTTGGTGTGCTTCGGTGATGTAACTTTGCAGTGCCTTGATGTTGTGGTCTGCTGAAAATAGCCCGGTGATGCGGGTTTTATTCCACAAGGGTGTTGTACCTAAATCAGGCTCAAAAATAGGTTGATCTGCGCCGTCTTCATAGGTCACAGCTGCGCTGCCTGCTGCCATAAGAATCTCTTCATATGATTCTGATTGATCAGGAGCGATATCTAGCTTTACTTGGAGCCAAGGCATGGAAGTTTCCGTAATAGGGTTCGATCTTTCTAATACTATAGCGAAAAGACACGATAGTAAGAGTGACTTGTGTAAAAAAGCCCGCACTGGGCGGGCTTTGTTTGCAGGGAGCTAACTTATAGCCCTAGCTTCTTCTCAAGGTAGTGGATGTTCACCCCACCTTGCTGGAACGCGCCGTCATCAACAATATCTTGATGCAGCTCGATATTGGTGCGGATGCCTTCAACTAGCATCTCGTCCAGTGCGTTCTTCATACGTATCAATGCGGTTTCACGGTCATCTGCGAACGTGATCAACTTAGCGATCAGCGAGTCGTAGTGAGGCGGCACCGTATAGCCATCATAAAGGTGTGAGTCAACGCGAACACCATTACCACCTGGAGCATGGAAGTGGATAACCTTACCTGGGCTCGGTAGGAAAGACTTTGGATCTTCCGCGTTGATGCGACATTCGAATGAGTGACCGCGCAGCTTCACATCTTCTTGCTTGATGGACAGTGGATGTCCTGCAGCGATGCGTAGTTGCTCTTTTACGATATCAACACCGGTTACCATTTCAGTGACCGGGTGTTCTACCTGAACACGTGTGTTCATTTCGATGAAGTAGAAACGACCATCTTCGTATAGGAACTCAAATGTGCCAGCACCGCGGTAGCCGATCTCGATGCATGCATCCACGCAGGCTTGCAATACCTCTGCACGTGCTGCTGGATCAAGGTGTGGCGCTGGCGCTTCTTCAACGACTTTTTGGTGGCGGCGCTGCAAGGAGCAATCACGGTCATACAGGTGAATCGCATTACCTTGGCCATCTGCCAGGACTTGGACTTCAACGTGACGTGGGTTTTCTAGGAATTTCTCCATGTAAACCGTTGCATCACCGAACGCAGCTGCAGCTTCTGATTGAGTCACGTGGATTGAGCTAATCAGGGAAGCTTCTGAGTTAACGACGCGCATACCTCGACCACCGCCGCCTGCAGCGGCTTTGATGATCACAGGGTAGCCAATGCGTTTGGCAATCGCGTGAAGCTTGCTGTTGTCATCCGGTAGTGGGCCATCGGAGCCTGGTACCGTTGGGACGCCCGCTTTCTTCATCGCATCGATAGCAGATACTTTGTCGCCCATTAGTCGAATTGTATCTGCACGAGGACCTATAAAAGTAAATCCGGAGCGTTCAACCTGCTCTGCGAAATCGGCATTTTCAGCCAAAAAACCATAGCCTGGGTGGATAGCGGTGGCGTCTGTTACTTCCGCAGCACTGATGATCGCAGGGATGTTTAAGTAGCTTTGCGCTGATTGCGCAGGACCAATACAAACAGCTTGGTCTGCCAAGCGTACGTGCATCAAATCACGGTCGGCCTTTGAGTGTATAGCCACCGTCTTGATGCCGAGCTCTTTACAGGCACGCAGTATGCGTAGCGCGATTTCGCCACGGTTGGCGATAACGACTTTATCCAGCATTGGGGTTCATTCCTCTAGCTGTAGATTCTGTGAAGTTAGACGATAGTAACCAGTGGTTGGTCGAACTCAACAGGCTGTCCGTCTTCCACTAGAATGGCTTCGATAACGCCTGATTTGTCTGCTTCGATCTGGTTCATCATTTTCATCGCTTCGACGATACAAATAACATCACCAGCTTTTACTGTTTTGCCTACTTCGATGAAAGCAGGTGAGCTTGGTGATGGAGCGCGGTAGAACGTACCCACCATCGGTGAAAGTACAACGTGACCGTTATGCTTTGCTTCCGCTGGTTCAGCAACAGGCGCAGCCGCCGCTACCGGCGCTGGTGCTGCAGCAACTGCCGCTGGTTGAGCGATTGGCATAGCCATCTGTGGTTGAACGCTGGACGCACGACTGATGCGTACAGACTCCTCGCCTTCTTTGATTTCGATTTCGTTGATGTTTGACTCTTCAAGAAGTTCAATCAGCTTTTTAACCTTGCGGATGTCCATTCTGTAATCTCTGCGTTCAAGTAAATTAAGTGTTTATTGATCGGTGGTTATCTGGATGGCAGATGACAATGCATAACTGTACCCTGCAACTCCCAAGCCACAGATAACGCCCTTAGCGATGTCTGATAGATAGGAGTGATGCCTGAAAGGTTCCCTTGCGTGTACGTTCGATAGATGAACTTCGATGAAAGGGATCTGTACTCCTAAGAGTGCATCGCGAATCGCGACGCTCGTATGAGTATAAGCTGCGGGGTTGATGATGATGGCGGCTACGTTTTCGTCGCGGGCTTGATGGATGCGATTTACGAGGTCGCCTTCACTGTTGCTTTGATAGCATAGCAGGTCGTGACCACTTGTAGTGGCTTCAGCACTGAGCGATTGCTCGACATCAGCGAGCGTGTCAGCACCATAGATTTCAGGTTCACGCGTGCCTAACAAATTAAGGTTGGGACCATTAATTAACAAAAACGTGGACATGAAAGCTGCCTTAAAACGGTTAATAATTCCAGATAACGGATGACCTGCGGTAAGTTTGCATTAAAGAATTTTAAGAGTCCAGTTTTTATGTAATTATCAGCAGGATGTATGCGAGTTTGACGACGTTCGTAACTCTTAGTTATCTGGCGTTCACGTAATTTTGCTGTTCAAAACATGTACAATAGCCACTTTGTTGTTAGCGTAAAAGGTGGATGGATTCGTGTTTGTCTGCAACAAGTTAAATAAGCTCTGCTGCTAAGATTTTATTGCGGTGCACAATTTGGCATACTGAGTGTAAATTAGATGGGGATAGATATGTTAGATCGACTGCAAAGGGTTTGGTTTTCGTTGTGGGATGGTGTGTTAGGCGTGTTTTCGGGAAGCGCTCTTCTTAAAGGTGTAGCCTTGCTGGTATTGCTTTATGTGGCAATTGCTGGAGCGCTTGGTGTTTTCTGGAGTATTGAGCCAGACCAGCCCGCATTGCCTGCTAAGTCAGACGTGGCGGGTGTGGCAACGACGACAGCTCTGATCGATGTGACGGCGACTTTATTGGAGAAGCAGGGTGGCTACATCAGCAACGATAAACTGCCTCCAGGTGTTTGGTTGGACAATATGCCTAACTGGGAGTTCGGCGTTCTTGTGCAAGCGCGAGATATGGCACGTGCTATGCGTAAGGATTTTAGCCGCTCTCAATCCCAATCAACCGAAGACTCGTCTCTGGCTCAAGCAGAGCCCATGCTGAACTTCAATAATAATAGTTGGTTGTTTCCTGCAACAGAAAGTGAGTATAAGAAAGCGTTAAAAGGGTTTAGGGAGTATTTGGCCCGTTTAGAGAATCCTGCTGAGCAATCTGCCCAGTTTTATGCTCGTGCGGACAACCTCAATGGTTGGTTGGGGGATGTAAGCACTCGTTTAGGTAGTTTATCTCAGCGCCTTAGTGCTAGCGTTGGTCAAAAGCGCGTCAATCTTGATACGGAACCGGCAGGTGTTACGAACCCCTCTGCCAGCGAGCTTGAAGTCAAAACATCGTGGTTTGAGATCGATGATGTTTTTTACGAAGCTCGCGGCACTGCGTGGGCATTGATTCATCTGTTAAAAGCAGTTGAGCGCGATTTTGGGCCAGCTTTGGATAAGAAAAATGCACGTGTGAGTCTGTTGCAGATCATTCGCGAATTAGAGGCGACTCAAGGCACTATTTGGAGCCCTGTTATTTTGAATGGTACTGAGTTTGGTTTCTTGGCCAATCACTCGCTGGTGATGGCATCTTATATATCCCGAGCGAATGCGGCGATTATCGATCTTCGTGAATTACTTTCTCAGGGCTAACCATCAGGAGGGATAGCTGTGAAACGAGTTGTATACAATCAGAAAGGTGGTGTTGGGAAATCGAGCATTGCTGTTAACTTGGCTGCTATTAGCGCTGCGCAAGGGAAGAAAACAGTCGTGGTTGATCTAGATCCTCAAGGGAATGCGACTGACTATCTTCTCGGCAAAGAGGTTCGAGAGGGGAAAGATATTAAGGACTTTTTCGAGCAAGTGCTAACCTTTCAACTTAAGCCTCAAGCCCCACAAGAGTTTATACACGCCACTGATCACGACAACTTGTTTGTTATCCCTTCGAATTCTTCTTTAGGCGATCTGCAAAGCAAGCTCGAGAGTAAGCATAAAATATATAAACTTCGAGATGCTTTAAACCAACTAAGTGAGTTTGATGCCATTTATATTGATACGCCTCCTGCGTTTAACTTCTTTTCTTTGTCGGCTTTAGTGGCTGCTGAACGGTGCTTGGTGCCGTTTGATTGTGACGATTTTGCGCGGGCGGGTTTGTATGCCTTGATGGAAAACGTTCGTGAGGTGTGCCTAGATCACAACGAGGCGTTAACAATAGAGGGGATCGTTGTGAATCAATATCAAGCTAGAGCATCTCTGCCGCAGCAAGTTGTTGCGGAGCTGAAAGCAGAAGGGTTGCCGATTCTAGAGCAAAAACTGTCCGCATCTGTGAAAATGAAGGAGTCTCACGCTGCTTGCTTACCATTGATCTTTCAAGCCCCGAGCCACAAGCTTACGCTAGAGTTTATTTCTCTTTTTGACAGTCTTCATTAATCACCTGTTTTCTGAGAGTTCGACGCGCATCGTTTTGTTAGGTGCGCGCTTCCCTTCTTTGCTCTTTTAATTTGCGCTTAATCAAACTTGTGTTTGATTCAAGTTCAAAAGTTTCACATTTTCCTAAAAAAACACTACACATTTCTTATTTATTTGTTAACTTGTTTCGAGCCGTTAAGTTTGTGTGCAGCAAATGCAAACCTGTCATTATAGTGTCTTTCTGTAACTATATGATTTAGCTAAAAATAATAATTCGCGGTCTTGTTTTGTCGCAAAGTGGTGACACTTTGCGGCCCTTTGAGGGGTGCTGTGGGTCGTAAAGTTATGATGTTAAAAGAAACTTTTTTAATTGGCGTGTTTTTTTCATAGCAATCCCGCTGCTGTTTTATGCCGCAATCACACAGTCAGAAAAGAGAGTAGCTACATGAGTGTTAGTTTTGAGCTGTCTCGTGAGCCGAGAATGTTGCAACAGTACTATAGGATACGTGAACAGTGCTTCCGTTTAGAGCTCGGTGTTGCGGGCTTTGATGGGGGGGAAGACTGCTATGATGGGTTGAGCGATGTGCTGGTCATTCGTGACGGGGATCGTTGTATTGGTGGTGTTAGAATGCTTGATCCATCGAAGTTACCCGGACACCGACTGCCGTTTGAAGCGGGTGATGTTGATATGCGTAGATACCTTTCCATCGAGCAAGAGCCGTTATCGCAATATTGCCAATGGTCGCGTTTGGCCATTGATCCTAAGTATCGTAATAAGGTTGATTTGTTGCAGTTTTGCAACGCTTTAACTGAGTCTGCCAAAAATAAAGGCTTTTTGTACTCTCTATACATCTCGGAAGGTATTCGTACGCGCTTGTTTATGAAGCTTCATAAAAAGTTGGGTTTTGACTATTACATCCTAGAAGATGTTGAGGTGCCCGTTGAAAATGGATTTGATCAGTTTAAGCACTTGCTGTCAGTGGCTAGGCTTGATAAACAAATGATCGAAATTACCCCGCCTGCCATTCAGTTTGGTCAAACAGCGTAGCCAATTGGCTGCGTTCATCTTGTCGTCATTTTCAGGGGGGTATCATGCCTCCCCTAATTCTATATCGATAGTGTTCCCCGTATTGGCTCGATAAGTAGTTATTCGATCTGACATTTTTGTATGTTAGATTGACAACGGTGTGTGCGTAATGGGCCAAAGTGTCCTACTTTGTAGAGTATTGGAACCTGATTTTGGAGGGCGAGGAAGTGCACCTTTTTGTATCGAAGTTTTTGAGAAAGTCTCTACCTTTGGCAGTGTGTGCGGCTGTGTTATCCGGCTGTAGCATCAACTCAGATCATCCGATGGTTGCTGAAGAGGAGCGCTTTGCTGAATACGACTACAACTATGTTATTGGACCTGGCGATGACGTGCAGATCTTTGTATGGGGTAATGACGATCTTTCCGTAACCGTCCCGGTTCGCCCGGATGGCAAGATTACAACGCGCTTAGCAGAAGATCTGCAGGCAAGCGGAAGGACCTCCACAGAGCTTGCGCGCGAGATCGAAGAGGTCTACTCCCAATATATCAAGAACCCTATTGTAACTGTCATTATTGACGAGTTTGTCACCATTCCTGATCAGCAGATTAGGGTTGTTGGTGATGGCGTTAGCCCCACAGGTGTACCTTACTCTAAGCACATGACTTTGCTTGATGTCATGATTTTGGTGGGTGGTCTTAATGAGTTTGCAGACGGAGATGCGGCTAAGCTCATTCGTATGGTAGACGGTGAACAGCAGACTTATAGCTTGCGTTTGGATTCGCTCCTTAATGAAGGTGATATCGCTGCGAACATGGCGATGAAGCCTGGCGACATCGTAGTAATTCCTGAAGCCTGGTTTTAATCTTCTTTTTACAAGGGCGTATAAAAATCAATGCGTGAGATTGTTGCTCAGTTACACAGTGCATTATGGGGCGCGTGGCGCTTTCGTTGGGTCGGCTTAGTTCTGGTTTGGTTAATTGCCATGGGTGGTTGGTTAGCTGTATCACTGACACCAGAAAAATATATTGCTACTGCCCGTATACATGTGGATACCAACTCGGTTCTTAGGCCTTTGTTGCGTGGTTTGGCAATCCAGCCTGATGTGGATCAGCGTATTGCTCTTATGAGCCGAACCCTGCTAAGTCGGCCGAATCTGGAAAAGCTGATGCGTATGGCTGATCTGGATCTTTATGTAAAGAATGACGGCGAGAAGGAGGAGTTGCTCGAGAACTTGCGCAGCTCAATATCGTTGGCCGGAGAGCGCAGAAACGCTTCACTTTACTCGATATCCTTCAAGCATGAAGACCGCAATACCGCCAAAAAAGTCGTTCAGTCGTTAATTACTGTATTTGTTGAAAGTGCCCTTGGTGATAAGCGTAAGGATAGTAGTGGCGCGCAAGAATTCCTTGATAAGCAAATAGCAGATTATGAGCAGCGTCTTATTGAAGCCGAAGCGCGCCTGGCTGACTTTAAACAGCGTAACGTAGGTGTGTTGCCTGGTGAGACGGGTGGTTATTATAAGCGCTTGGAAATTGAACGTGGTCAGCTTGAGGCTGCTTCCTTGCAGTTGCGTGAAACACGCAACCGTAAAGCAGAGCTCGTTCGTCAAATCGATGGAGAAGAGCCAGTCTTCTTGGCAGGGCAAGCTGATGACTCGCCTGAAGTCCTAGCGATCGATGAGCGTATCTCTGCACTCGAACAGCAGTTGGATACACTAGCGCTGAAGTATACTGATCGCCATCCTAATGTACTGCAAGTCAAGGAAGTTATTGCGTCATTAGAGGCGAAGAAGGGAAGTGCAATAGCACGAGCTGAAAGTAATTTGCCCGAGCAGTTCTCGGGGCTTTTGAATAGTCCAGTTTATCAGCAGATGCGAACTATGTTGGCGCAAACTGAAGCGACTGAAGCTGAGCTTAAAACGCGAGTGGATGAGTATGCTCGTCGCGTTAAAAGTCTTGAAGAGAAAGTGGATAATATTCCGCTTATCGAAAGCGAGCTGCAGCAATTGAACCGTGATTACGATGTGATATCGGCTCAGCATAATACGCTGCTGAAACGCCGTGAATCAGCTCGGATTTCGGACAATGTTGAGCAGCAAGCGAATGATGTAAAGTTTCGCGTGATAGATCCTCCGTTTGTGCCACTTGAACCAAATGAGCCGAATAAGCTACTGCTAAATGCTGTTGTCTTTATTTTATCGCTTGGCGCAGGGGCTGGTTTAGCGTTTGTTGTTTCATTGTTTAAGCCTGTATTTATTACCAGAGAGTCGCTGACACAGGTGACAGGCCTTCCTGTGTTGGGCGCGGTTGCTGAAATTAAAACATCGTCAGATAAGCGTCGAAGCTTGCTAAATAACGTGCTCTTTTTCTCTGTGTTCTCGTGTTTGATTTTAGTATTTGTTGGTGTTTCAGTGCTTGATGCTCAAACGTCAGGCGTTAGCTCGCTGCTTCAGGCTATAAGGGGAGGCGCATGAGTATTATAGAGAAAGCGATTCGCAATCTGGATAAGAATCAAGATGCGGACGCTAATTCCTCAAATCTGTCGGCCTCTCAGGACGAGGTGTTAGCTGCTGAGTCAGTTAGTAGCGCGCAGCAGCCAGCTACTTCTGTTGTCCCAGAGGGAGCAGAGTCTGAACATGGCTTTATTAATATTCCGGTATCTCGCTTGGCTGCGTTGGGTATGCTTTCTCCCTCGATGCCTAACAGCCAAATAGCTGAAGAGTATCGTGGTATTAAGCGACCTTTGTTGCTGAATATTGATGGTAAAGGTGCTACAGAAGTGCAGCATGCTAACCTAATCATGGTAGCAAGTGCGTTGCCGGGAGAGGGGAAGACATTTTCTGCGGTTAATCTAGCGCTGAGTATCGCGATGGAGCAAGGGAAGTCTGTGCTCTTCGTTGATGCTGATGTTTCGAAAGCTTCCGCGGGCGCGTTGTTAGGGGTTCCAAAGGATAGTGTTGGTCTGATCGACTTGCTTGAAGATAAAACGCTAGGCTTTAGAGATGTCGTCCTGAAAACAAACATTCCTAATTTGCGAATTTTGCCGTCTGGCAAGTTGCATCAGCGCGCTACTGAGTTGCTGGCAAGTGATGATATGAAGAGCTTTATGTTAGAGCTTTCGCAGCGCTACCCTGATCGGATTATCGTGTTTGATTCGCCACCACTATTGTTGACCACTGAAGCGCGCGTGCTCGCAAACTTTATGGGTCAAATTGTATTTGTTGTCGCTGCGGGAAAAACTTCTCACGAGGCCGTGACTGACGCGCTTCAGTATATCGGCAATGATACGGTCGTAGGTATGGTGCTGAACCGTTCAAATATCAAAGCTTCAGCGAGGTATGGATACGGATATGGATATGGTTATGGCGGGCGTACGTAGAAAAGACCATTGCCGTTTGGTGGCCTGTGGGTTGTCGGCTTGCGTTGCATTCAGTGTAACGCAAGCGCAAGCGAGAGACTGGAAAACGGAAGCAGGGTTCTCTGTGTCGAGTATTTACTCGGATAATGGCAGCAGTGATGACGAGAGTGGTTCGTCTGAATTTGTTACGAAAGTTTCGCCGAACCTTTTGATCAAGAGAGATGGTGGTCGCGCTAGATTTAGTTTTATTGGTAGTGCTGAACTAACGGCTGGCGGTGAAGATGTTGATCGCTTCTCGCCGAGAATTAGTTCGAGTTTTGATACAGAGCTGATCGAGAATTTTGCCTATCTGGATACGAATCTCCAGGTTTCGCAGCGCTCGATTGATGCGTTAGGGCCTACTAATGGTGATGATCCTCTCAATAGGAATAGTAACCGTACCGAGACTTATACATACCGCATAGAGCCGTATCTTCAGAAAACGTATCAAAATGGCAATCGCTTTAAGCTGGCGACATTTTTTCAGGGTCAAGAAAGCTCGGATGACAGCGTGAGCGGAGCAGATACTTCCGGGGCAGAGTTTGAGGTGGCCCGCGAGCTCGCAGGTAGTAAAGCTACGGTGTCTCTGAGTGCAGATTACCGAGATACAGACACTGATAATAGCGCATCGAGCTTCTCTACTATTCAGGCCGGCCTCGGGTACCAGTTTACGGAGCACTTTGCTTTGACTGGTACAATTGGTCGCGAAAACAACGATTTTGAAACTGTTCGCGATACAAATGATGGCCGTATATGGAAAGTTGGGGCGGTATGGACTCCATCGTCGAGAACGCGCCTAAACGTTGGGTACGTTGATAGATTTTTCGGCTCAACCCCGACTCTTGAGCTGTCGCACAAGTTAAAACGTAGTGTGTTGACTTTAAGTTATAGCCGAGACCTATCTGACTCTAACTCCCTTATTGAAGGGCAGTCTACATTCAGCGATAGAGACGCCGCAGGTGATCCGGTCGATCCTTTTACGCAATTAGTCCAGCAACTTAGCGCCAATAGTGTGACTGAGGGCGCTTTTATTAACGAGAAGCTGAAATTGGGCTGGTCTGTCAGTGGTCGCCGATCTAAGTTTGGGTTAGATATCTCGTATTCCAATCTAGATTATGAAGATGGGCGTGATGATGAGGAAGTGAGTGAGCTTGGGCTTTCATTTTCGCGACAGATCTCACGGGTATCTACTCTTAATGTAGGTCTTATCGGTACTCGGTCCTCCAGGGGCGCTGAGGAAGCTGATGAGTATGAACTTCGTTTGGGTTGGGACCGTCGTTTAGATGATGACACAAGCGTGGGCTTTCTTTACCAGTTCATAGATCGAGATGCCAATGTTGGTGACTCGTATCAGGAAAATCGAATTCAGTTGCGTTTTACTACTCGCCTTTAAATAAGAGATTTTTATGCTTAATTTCGAAAAATATAGAGTTATCTGTATTGTGGGCGCGCGCCCGAATTTCATGAAGATTGCTCCGATCATGCGAGCTTTGGAAGCAAACGACCGCTTTGAAGCGACGCTGGTTCATACGGGGCAACACTATGACAAGGCGATGAAAGAGTCTTTTTTCGAACAGCTTGGAATACCTGAGCCAGATGTTGATCTTGGTGTTGGTTCGGGCTCACATGCGGTGCAAACGGCGAATATTATGACAGCGTTTGAGCCAGTCATGGATCGCGTGAATCCACATTTGGTGCTTGTAGTCGGTGATGTTAATTCGACGATTGCATGTGCGTTAGTTGCCGTAAAGAAAGGTATCAACGTTATTCATGTTGAATCTGGGTTAAGAAGCGGCGATCGCGCTATGCCAGAAGAGATCAACAGAATCTTGACCGATCAACTATCAGACCTTCTGTTTACGACTGAGCGCTCGGCTGAGGGGAACTTGACGGCGGAAGGTATTGCTGCAGAGAAAGTTCACTTTGTTGGCAATGTAATGATTGATACGCTGCTATATAACTTGCCAAGAGCCATTGAGCCTGCACAGACGTTTAAACAACATCTAGAGACCGATCACGCATCTTCTTTGGCGCAAACGTTTGGACTTCTAACGCTGCATCGCCCCTCGAATGTTGACGATCCCATCGTGTTAGAAAGGTTGCTTAATACATTGGTTTCGATTAGCAACGAGTTGCCGCTTGTCTTCCCAGTACATCCACGTACTAAGGCAAAAATAGAGCAAGGTGGTTTCGATAAACTACTGTCTGATGCCAATATCCACATGCTTCCACCAATGGGTTATTTGGAAATGCTCGGCTTGATGGATCGGGCCTCTGTTGTATTGACAGACTCTGGGGGTATTCAAGAAGAAACAACGGCTTTAGGTACACCTTGTTTGACGCTGCGAGAAAATACTGAGCGCCCAATTACTGTCGATGAGGGTACTAACACGATTGTTGGTACAGACCCAGATGCTATTCGGGCTGCTTTCAACACAGTTATGCTTGGTACTGCCAAAGGCTCTTCTCGTCCTGAGTATTGGGATGGTAAGGCGGCCGAGCGTATTGTTGAAATTACCGAAGGCTGGTGTCGACAACAGTTTACTCAGGAGTCTTCTGAGTGAGTCATCAGCCCATTATTAACGCTATGACAGTCGATGTGGAAGATTACTTCCAGGTCTCTGCTTTTGAGTCTCACATTGATCGCGACGATTGGGGAGGTAAAGAATGCCGAGTTGAGCGCAATATGGATCGCATATTAGCGCTGTTTGATTCACATAGCGTCAAGGCAACATTCTTTACATTGGGCTGGCTTGCTGAAAAGTACCCTAATATGGTGCGCCGCATTGTAGAAGAGGGGCATGAGTTAGCTAGTCATGGCTGGGATCATCAGAGAGTGACGGGTTTTACACCGGAGGCATTTTTTCAAGATGTATCCAGAACGAAAGCCGTTCTCGAAGATGTGGGTGGTGTAGAAATTTCCGGGTATCGTGCTCCGAGCTACTCTATTTGTGAAGATAACCTATGGGCGTTTGAAACGTTAGTTGAAAGCGGTCATGTGTACAGCTCAAGTGTCGTGCCAATCCAGCATGACCACTACGGTATGCAGAGCGCATCACGCTTTGCATTTTCGGTAGCGGATGGAAAGTTAGCCGAGATCCCTGTGACCACTTATCCTGTGATGGGAAAAAACATTAATTTCGGCGGGGGCGGTTGGTTCCGTTTCTTTCCTTATGCTTTGACGCGATGGGCTTTGCAGCAAGTGAATGTGAAAGAGCAGCAAGCATGTAACTTTTATTTTCATCCATGGGAAGTTGACCCTGAGCAGCCTCGTGTCGGGGATATTCCGATAAAAACCAAGTTTAGGCACTACATCAACTTGGCACGTATGGAGCCTCGTTTAGATCAACTCTTAGGCGACTTCGCTTGGGGGCGTATGGATGAAGTGTTTGCACAAGAGATAGCAGCAGCGCGCAAAGCTGTTTGTCCTGCATGATTTAACTATATTTTTGGAGAGTGACATGAGTCTTCAGATACTGGAATTATCTGAATCAAAGTTTGAGCAATGGGACGCGTTTGTTGCGCAAGCGGATTCCGCCACTTTCTTTCATCGAGCAGGTTGGAAGCGCGTTATTGAACGTGCTTTTAAACATCGTACATACTTCCTTTATGCTGAGGAAGATGGCGCTATTGTCGGTGTGTTACCGTTGGTGCACATTAAAAGTCGGCTGTTTGGTAGTGCGCTTACGTCAACACCGTTCTGTGTTTATGGAGGCATTGTCGCTCTGAATGAACAAGCGGAAGCTGAGCTGCGCATGCGAGCATGTGAGCTTGCTAAAGAGCTTAAAGTCTCGGCGCTTGAGATGCGTAATATTGAGCAGACCAGTAGTGGCTGGCCAACAAAAGAGCTTTATTACACGTTTCGAAAATCGCTTTCTGAGGACAATGAAGAAAACATGTTGGCGATTCCTCGAAAGCGTCGCGCAATGATTCGAGGTGGTATTAAAGCGAACCTGCAGAGTGAAGAGGATTCTGGTTGGGAGCGCTTCTTTGCAACGTATGCAGAAAGTGTAAGAAACTTAGGCACGCCCGTTTTTTCCCAAAAGTTATTTCGCTGCTTGCGAGAGGAGTTTGGTAAAGATTGCCGCGTACTGATGATTACGCATGAAGGTAAAGATGTTGCTGGTTTGATGAGCTTCTATTTCAAAGACCAAGTTTTGCCATACTACGCCGGTAGTTTTGATAGTGCTAAACATCTAAAAGCACATGATTTTATGTATTGGGAACTCATGCGTCGCTCTGTTGATGAAGGCTACCGAGTATTTGATTTTGGTCGCAGTAAAAAAGATACCGGGCCTTACCTATTTAAAAAAGGGTGGGGGTTTGAGCCAGAGCTGCTCAACTATGAGTTTTTCCTTGTAGAGTCGGACTCTATTCCAGAAGTAAATCCGAACAACCCTAAATATAAGCTGTTTATCGATATGTGGAAAAAACTTCCATTACCGGTAGCTAACCGCCTCGGACCTCTGCTTTCTCGGAGTCTCGGTTAATGAAACCATCACTCTTGTTGTTATGCCATCGTATTCCTTTTCCTCCTAATAAAGGCGATAAGATTCGGGCGTTTAATCTGCTCAAGTACCTCGTGAAGCATTACCGCGTTTATTTGGGGTGCTTTATCGACGATGAGCAGGATTGGGCGTACACCGAAGAGTTGGAGACGATGTGTGAAGAGTGTCTTTTCATCGGTATTAACCCCACGGTGGCGAAGGTGCGTAGCCTCAGAGGGTTACTAACCGGGCAAGCTTTATCCGTTCCCTACTACGCTAACCAAGAGCTGTCTCGCTGGGTTGTCGATATTAACCAGCGCAAGGGCGTAACTAAAGCTGTAGCGTTCTCTTCGCCCATGGCTCAGTTTTTAGATGGCGATGCTGTTTCTTTTGAGAAAACAGTACTGGATTTGGTTGATATTGATTCAGATAAGTGGGCGCAGTATGCTGAAAAGAAATCCTGGCCTATGAGTTGGGTGTATCGGCGCGAAGCTAAGTACCTGTTCAACTACGAAGAGTGGATCGCTAAGAGCTTTGACGCAAGCTTATTTGTATCTTCAACTGAGGCGCAGCTCTTTCGGGAAATGTTGCCAGCTTATGCCGATAAAGTAGGCTTCTACAATAATGGTGTCGACTCTGAGTTTTTCCGCCCCAGAGATGACTACCCAAGCGTTTATGGTAAAGGTGAAGTTGCCGTTGTCTTTACGGGAGCTATGGATTATTGGCCTAATATTGATGCGGTGACTTGGTTTGTTGAAGAGGTGCTGCCAACACTCAAGGCTCAATTTGAGGCGTTGACCTTTTATATCGTGGGTAGCAACCCCGCATCGTCGGTTAAACAATTAGAGGCGCTTCCCGGAGTCAAAGTCACTGGGCGCGTTGACGACATACGTCCATATATTGCGCAAGCTGCGGTTTCTGTTGCTCCGATGCGTATAGCCCGTGGAATTCAGAATAAAGTACTCGAAGCCATGGCAATGGAGACCCCCGTTGTTGTTTCGGATATGGGGCTAGAGGGAATCTCTGCAATACCAGAGCAAGAAGTTGTGCTAGCTAATACGGCTCAAGAAGTGATTGATGCAGTAGCGCGTATCGTTGAAACAAAAGACACTGACATGGGTAAAGCCGCGAGAAGCAGAGTCATCGCGGACTTTAGTTGGGAGTCGAGCTTGCCTACCGTTAAAACTCTGCTTGATAGTGCTGCAGTGGTATCTTAAATGACCGTCTCCTCTACCCCGACAAAGAGTTACTCGTTCGCGAACCCTTGGCAGCAGCATACCGTTTGGCTGAGTTGTTTCTTGGTCGTCTTGGCGGTCACTTTCTTCGACACGATAGCTTCAATGGTTAGCGTCTGGTCACGCTCTGACACCTTTACACATGCATTTTTAATCTTGCCAATTTCGCTATGGCTTGTCTGGGGTAAACGCGAAGCGCTTGCTGATATAGCTCCACGCCACTCGTTACTCGGTGTGGTTTTAGCAGGCATAGGCACTCTGATTTGGTTAGCAGGCAGCTTAGTCGACACTCTCTTGCTACAGCAGCTAGGTGTGGTCATTGTGCTGATCGGAGGTATTTGGGCCCTGATCGGGAATGAGGCTGCAAAACTACTCCTGTTTCCACTTGGTTTTCTACTATTTATGGTGCCGATGGGTGAAGAATTGGTGCCGGGGATGATGGAGTTTACCGCAGACTTTACGGTTGCTATGGTGCGTCTATCCGGAATTCCTGTTTTCCGTGAAGGTCTCTACTTTTCGTTACCTACGGGCAACTGGTCGGTTGTTGAAGCCTGTAGCGGTGTCAGGTATCTCATTGCCTCTACAACACTCGGTTTCTTATACGCGCACCTTACTTACCGAAAGCCATATAAGAAGGTGCTTTTCATACTTGCTTCGATCTTAGTGCCGATCATCGCAAATGGGTTTAGAGCCTATATCATTGTGATGTTAGGGCACTTAAGTGATATGACGGTTGCGACCGGTGTGGATCACCTCGTATACGGATGGGTCTTTTTTGGTCTTGTAATCTTCGTGCTTGTGACCGTAGGTAACCGGTTCAGCGATGATGTTTCGGAGAGAACAGAGGGTTCTGAATCTGTCAGAAACACTTATTCTCCTGCAACTCACAGGCTCGGTGGCGTTTTTGCTGCCTTGATGATGGTTACACTTTCTGGCCCAGCTCTAGCGTACTTTTCTGATAATCGCGCGACAGGGAAGCAATTGGCGGAGCTCCCAGTGCTCGTTGATACGGGCGTAAGTCAGATAGCGTATCCATGGGCGTGGCAGCCGAATATGGTGGGTGGTGGTATCACGAAGCAGGGCTACCGTTATGAGGGAAAAACTATTGGTGTGGTAGTTCAACACTTTGCGAGCCAGCGACAGGGTGAGGAGCTAATCAGTTGGAACAACACGTTATTGTCTACTGAAAATGATGCTTGGCGAACGTTATCTCAGTCGAAGGCTTCCATTGGCCTCAATGGCACACCAACTGACGTGACTCGTACTGAGATTTCAGGTGCAACCGAAACGTTAATTGTTTTGTCTTGGTATCGGGTAGGTGATACGTATACTGCCAGCCGGTTAAAGGCTAAGTTGCTTGAAATGATAGCGAAAGTGACGTTTCAAAGACTGGATGCGGCGTGGATTGTAACCTCGATTTCGGTTGAGGACCGTAACTTCGCAAGTGATGAGGTGCGCTTACTTGAAGAGTTCTCCGCCAAGGCTGTAACAACTATAGAGCAGGAGCTTGATCGTGCCGCGAGTATCCGATGACTACATTCCTTTAGTTGTTCATATCATCCACGAGTTAGGCACTGGCGGACTAGAGAATGGCTTGATCAACATAATCAACCGTACTCCACGAGATCGCGTCCGGCATGTCATTATATGCTTGACGCATGCTACGGAGTTTTCTCAGCGAATCGAGTCGGATGATGTAAAAGTATTTGAGCTTAATAAGCGAGAAGGGCAAGACTTTGGCCTTTACTACCGTTTACTCAAGCTACTTTGGACGTTAAAACCGGATGTTGTCCACACGCGTAATTTATCCGCGTTAGAGATGCAGGCAATCGCGTTCTTAGTACCGGGAGCTAAAAGAGTTCATGGTGAACATGGGCGTGATATTTATGATTTAGATGGTAGCAACCGCAAATACAATGCCTTAAGAAAGGTCATGCGCTTTTTTGTGCATCGTTATATCGCGGTAAGCCAAGATTTAGAGCAGTGGTTATTGGATACTGTTGCCGTTTCGCCAAAGAAAGTCGTGCAGATCTATAATGGCGTTGATCATGCTCGCTTCTCATCGAGCTCTTCAGTAACTGAGGTCTGTGGACTCCCTGAAGAGTTTGGTGGTGATGACCTTATTATCATCGGTACAGTCGGGCGCGCCGCTGCGGTTAAAAACCAGATCAGTTTACTCGAAGCGTTTGAGCTCATCAGGAAAAATGAGCCGCTACTCGCCGAGCGCCTCCGGCTTATTATCGTCGGTGATGGGCCTGAATTTAAAAGTTTGGAAGCTAAGGTAGCGGATGCCCAACTTCAGGACTCTGTTTGGTTGGCAGGTAACCGCAATGATATCCCTGAGTTACTAAAAAACTTCGATATTTTTGTTTTACCATCTCTGGGAGAAGGTATCTCCAATACCATCCTTGAGGCTATGTCTTGTCGCTTACCCATCATTGCAACAAATGTCGGTGGAAATCCAGAATTAGTTAATGAAACTAATGGTATTCTCGTGCCCGTTGACGATAGCGAGCGGTTGGCAAACGCTATTGTAACCTTAGCAAAAGATGATCAACAACGAGAGCGCTTGGCTGCAGAGAGCCTAGCGCGAGTGACAAGCGAGTTCTGCTGGAATCGAACGGTTGATCGCTATTTATCTATCTACGAAGAGCTGAGTGCTAGGCGCTAGCAAGACTTTTAAGGGAATCAGTTAAAAATGTGTGGCATTGTTGGCGTTTATGATCTTTCAGGGCACCGTGAATACAGCCGTGATCTCGTTTCGCAAATGAACGAAACTCAGTTTCACCGTGGCCCTGATGAAGGTGGGTTACACATTGAGCCGGGCGTTGCCTTTGGTCATCGTCGCTTATCTATCATCGACTTATCCAGCGGTCAGCAGCCGCTTTTTAATGAAGATCATACGGTTGTCGTTACATATAACGGCGAGATCTACAATTTTCCGGAGCTGTCTGAAGAGCTGACAGAAAAAGGCCATATCTTTCGTACGCACTGTGATACGGAAGTTATTGTTCATGCTTGGGAGGAGTGGGGCGAGCGTTGTGTTGATAGGTTTCGAGGCATGTTTGCCTTTGCGATCTGGGATCGCAATCAGCAGTCACTATTTGTTGCACGTGACCGACTCGGTATCAAGCCGTTATTTTATGCTGTGTTGCCTGATGGTAGCTTTGCTTTTAGCTCTGAACTTAAAGCATTAAAGACGCTGGATAACCTACCTCGTGATATCGATGTTACTGCCATCGAAGATTACTTTACGTTTGGTTATATCCCAGAGCCAAAAACTATCTATCAGGGCGTACAAAAGTTAAGACCGGGCCATACCATTCTGCTCAAGAAAGGTAGCACCGATGTTGTGCAAAAAGAGTACTGGGATATCCCTTTCAAACCTGTTGAACTGTCATCACCTGAGTTGACGGAAAAAGAGCTCGTTGAGCGTATGCGCGAGGCCGTGCGCGTCCGCATGGTGGCGGAAGTGCCGCTTGGAGCGTTTTTATCGGGTGGTGTCGACTCTAGTGCTGTCGTAGCGATGATGGCGAAAGAGCAAAGCGACCCAGTCAATACTTGCGCGATTGGCTTTGATGTAAAGCAGTTTGATGAAACGGCATACGCAAAGAAAGTAGCTGAGCAATACAAAACTAACCACTTTGAAGAACTCGTTGGTAGCGATGACTTTGCTTTACTAGATACGCTTGCTGATCTTTATGATGAGCCATATGCAGATAGCTCAGCTATACCAACTTACCGAGTCTGTCAGTTAGCGAAAAAGCGTGTGACAGTGGCGTTGTCTGGCGACGGTGGGGATGAGCACTTTGCGGGTTATCGACGGTACAAATGGCACATGAACGAGGAAAAACTTCGTTCTACGTTACCTCTGAGTATCCGTAAACCGCTTTTTGGGACGTTAGGCAAACTCTATCCAAAGGCTGATTGGGCGCCGCGCGTCTTCCGAGCGAAAACAACGTTCCAAGCGCTGGCTCGCTCATCAGTAGAAGCCTATTTGCAGACAGTATCCTTGTTGACGGATGAGCAGCGTGATCGACTGTTTAGTGCAGAGCTTAAAACAGCCTTAAAAGGTTACAAGTCGATTGAAACCTTCGATTACTATGTGAAGAAATCGCCAACACAAGATCCTCTTTCGCTTATTCAATACTTGGATATGAAAACATATCTGGTTGGCGATATTTTAACGAAAGTTGATCGGGCGAGTATGGCTCACGCATTAGAGGTGCGCGTACCTTTGCTTGATCATAAGTTCGTTGAGTGGGTGTCTGGTTTGCCGGCGGAGCAAAAGCTTAAAGGCCAAGAAGGGAAGTATATTCTCAAGAAGTCTTTAGAGCCTAGTTTGCCGCACGATGTTCTATACCGCCCTAAGATGGGCTTCGGAGTACCACTCGCTAAGTGGTTCCGTGGGCCATTAAAAGAGCGTGTTCAGGAAGCGCTGATGGGGCCTATCATCCGAGATAGCGGGCTGTTTAATCTCGAGTATGTTGAAGAAGTCGTAAAGCACCATCAAAGTGGTTTGCGCGACTACAGTGTTATTATTTGGACATTACTCATGTTTAGCGCTTTTCTCGAACGAGAAATGCAAGCTAAAGCGGCATAAGCGGAAATACTCATGAAAATTCTACACATACTCGATCACTCTATTCCGTTGCATAGCGGCTATACGTTTAGAACACGCTCTATTTTGCGTAAGCAACGCGAGTTCGGTTGGCAAACTGAACACGTAACATCAGGTAAGCATACAGCCGAATCTGAGCCACAAGAGATGGTCGAGGATCTACGCTTTTTCCGCACGCAATCTGGTCGTCGCTGGTACTCGGATTTGCCCGTCTTAAACCAGTGGGCTGTTGTCTCTGAGCTCGCTGAGCGCCTTGATGAAGTGATTCAAGAAGTGAAACCGGATGTGCTGCATGCGCACTCTCCAGCTTTGACGGGTATGGCTGCGCTGAAAATGAAGCGTAAGTACGGTATTCCAGTGGTTTACGAATGCCGAGGCTTTTGGGAGGATGCGGCGGTTGACCATGGTACCTGTAAAGAGGGTGATCTGCGTTATAAATTGACGCGTGCTATGGAAACCCATGTCTTTAAAAATGCGGATGCAGTAACGACGATTTGTGAGGGGCTGCGCAAGGATATTGTGGCGCGTGGCATTCCTGAGCAAAAGATCACTGTTATACCGAATGCTGTTGATATCGAGCACTTCCCGTTGATTGAAGCTGCTGATTATGCGCTCGCTGATAAGCTAGGCTTATCCGATAAGAAAGTCATTGGTTTTATCGGCTCATTCTATGCGTACGAAGGCCTGCTGTTGTTGCTTGATGCTTTGCCAAGTATCGTAAAGCAGATGCCGGATCTGCGTCTTCTCTTGGTCGGCGGTGGCCCACAAGAGGCGCTTATTAAAGAAAAAGTCGCGGCACTTAATCTTCACGAGTATGTGGTTATGACGGGGCGAGTGCCTCATACCGAAGTACAGGCCTACTACAGTTTGGTCGATATATTTGTTTATCCACGCCTTGCCATGCGTCTTACGGATCTTGTGACACCTTTAAAGCCACTCGAGGCTATGGCGCAAGGTAAGTTGGTAGTTGCTTCGGATGTTGGCGGACACCTCGAGTTAATTAACGATGGTGAGACGGGAAGGCTGTTTAAGGCCGGAGAGAGCGATGATCTAGCACGTGTTGTCGTAGATTTCTTCTCCCAGGAAGACGCTTGGGATGGTTACCGTGACGCAGGACGCCGCTATGTAGAAGAGGTGAGAAACTGGGAAGTTAGCGTTGGTAATTATCGCAACGTTTACCCGAAGCTTGTGTGAGCTACATGATCAACCTGCTCGTTTTAACAACATTGTATCCGAACTCAGAGCAGCCAAGGCACGGGATTTTCATCGAAACCCGCCTTAAAGAGCTTCGCAAAAGCGGTGACATATCCGCTACTGTCATAGCCCCGGTACCTTGGTTCCCTATCGCCTCTGAACGGTTTGGTCAGTATGGGACCTATGCAAAAGTCCCTCGCGTTGAAGAACGCGAGGGAGTTACCGTACACCATCCACGTTATCTCGTACTGCCTAAGATCGGCATGTACATAACACCGTTCTTTTTGGCAGTCACTCTCTTGCTTACAACGCTGAAGTTAGCGCGTCAGGGTAATAAGTTTGACCTTATCGATGCGCACTATTTTTATCCAGATGGTGTTGCGGCTGCGTTGGTATCGCTATTTGTAAGGCTTCCTTTGGTGATCTCTGCTCGAGGCAGTGACGTGAATGTACTACCTTGTTATTGGGGGCCGCGTAAGCTAATTCAGTGGGCAGGTCGACGGGCCAATGCTGTGGTCGCGGTTTCTGAAACTTTAAGAAAAAAGATACTCAGTCTCGGCATACCGCCAGAGCGGACACATACGCTCAGAAATGGCGTCGATACGGGCTTCTTTAAACGTAGCTCCTCTCACACTAACGCGAACTCATCAGATTCGTTGGCGTTGTTGAGCGTTGGAAATCTCGTAGAGCTGAAAGGTCATCACTTGGTGATTGAGGCGTTAGCGCAGCTACCAGATAGCGTTAAATTAACGGTAGTTGGTTCAGGCCCCGAAGAAGCAGCATTGCGTCAGCTCGCACGTGAATTGGAACTTGAGGAACGCGTCAGTTTTGTAAGTAACGTACTGCAGCACGAGCTAGTAGAGATCTACTCTCATTCTGATTTAATGGTATTAGCATCATCCCGCGAAGGGTGGGCAAATGTAATACTGGAGGCGTTAGCTTGCGGCGTGCCTGTTGTGGCAACCAATGTCGGCGGCGCTAAAGAAGCAATCACTGACTCCGTTGCAGGTCTAGTTATTGATGAGCGT
Organism: Neptunomonas sp. XY-337; assembly: GCF_004959845.1. Lineage (NCBI taxonomy): Bacteria > Pseudomonadati > Pseudomonadota > Gammaproteobacteria > Oceanospirillales > Oceanospirillaceae > Neptunomonas > Neptunomonas sp. XY-337. Next base: position 76,939 of record NZ_SPLL01000002.1, read on the forward strand.
TCAGCAATTGCGATCGCAAAGGCAATTGAAGAAGTTTGCCAAAAGGGCTTTTCGCCTGAAGCTGCGAGTGACTATGCACAGGGTTATGGCTGGGACGAAGTGGTTACGAAACAAGTCGAATTGTACAAGGGTGTAACCAAACATGCGTGACTTGGTTGTTCTGTTTCTGGTTTTTGGCAGCTTACCTTTTATTTTTAAGCGGCCGTATCTTGGTATTATCGTCTGGGCGTGGCTGAGCTATATGAACCCGCACCGCCTAGCCTATGGTTTCGCATACAATATGCCATTTGCTCAAATTGTGGCGTTAGTATTGATCATTGCCCTCGTCATGACTAAAGATCGACAGAAGATCCCAGTTAATGGTTTAGTTATCACGTGGGTCTTTTTCTTGATTTGGATGGGATTGACGAGCCTTTTTGCTCTAGATTCCGCAGCTGCAAAGATCCAATACGTTAAAGTTTTAAAGATTCAGTTTCTTACGTTCTTAACTATTATCCTAATCAATAGTTATGAAAAGATGAAAATGCTGATCTGGATAATTGTTTTGTCGCTGGCATTTTTCAGTGTTAAAGGTGGGATATTTACGATTCTCTCTGGCGGGGCGCACCGTGTTTGGGGACCTCCTGGCTCGTTTATCGAGGAGAATAACTCACTCGCGTTAGCGACACTGATGATGGTACCGCTGATGTACTATCTTTACGCAACTGAGAAGCATAAGTGGATAAAGCGCGGACTATTGATGGGGATTCCTCTGAGCCTCGCCTCTGCTATCGGCTCACAGTCTCGGGGAGCGCTATTGGCGACTATTTCTGTTGCCGGCTTTTTCTGGTTGAAGTCTAAGAGTAAAGTTCTGACCGGTACGCTGATTGTGATTCTTGGCATGGTGGGCTTTACGTTTATGCCTGAGTCATGGCATGAGCGTATGTCAACGATTCAGACATACGACGAGGATGCGTCAGCTATGGGCCGAATTGGAGCTTGGATATACTCGATTAATGCTGCGAATAGCCGCATTACAGGCGCAGGCTTCGATTCATGGAGTGAAAGCACTTATGCGATGTTTAGCCCTGACGCAGTGAGTATTTCAGCGGCACATAGTATCTACTTTAGTGTGCTAGCAGACCATGGCTGGATCGGCTTATTACTTTATCTAACCATTCTGTTTATCACGTGGCGATCCTTAAGTAAGGTCCTGAACTTAACGCACAATAACGTTGACTTAACTGACCAGAATTTATTGGCACGGATGCTACAGGTTAGTTTCATTGCCTACTTCACCGGCGGTGCCTTTTTGAGCCTTTCGTATTTTGATCTGCCTTGGCATTTGATCGTTATCACCTTGCTTTTGAGGCAGTTTGTCGAAAAAGTTGTTCGCGAAGATCCTACTTCGCAACCCGGACTAGCGCGTAGAGGAGTATATACGTGATTCCTTTCGGTAAGTTTATTAGCCAAGCGTTCTCTGTTTGCTCGCGTGACAATAGGGGCTCGAAGCTCTCCATTCTTATCTACCATCGAGTACTAGAGCGACCGGACTTTTTGCGTGCGAGTGAGCCGACTGTAGCGTCATTCGATTGGCAGATGGGTCTTTTGAAGCGTTACTTCGAGCCACTGAGCTTGAGCGATGCGCTAGCTAAGCTTAAAGCGGGAGTATTACCCAAGAATGCGGTTTGCGTAACTTTCGACGATGGCTATGCCGATAATGCGACGTTGGCGCTCCCTATACTGAAAAAGCACGGTATCCCTGCCACTATTTTCGTTTCAACAGGCTTCCTTGATGGCGGCCGAATGTGGAATGACACTGTAATAGAGGCCGTTCGTGTCAGTGATCAGCTTGATTTAACTGCTGTTGATTTAGGCGTTTTCGAACTAAGTTCGGAAGATCAAAAGCTTCAAGCGCTAGGTGAGTTGCTCAAGTCGATCAAGTATCAGCCCCTCGAAAAAAGAGTCGATATTCTAGCCTGTATCGAGAGTCAAGTTTCAGACCGTCTGCCCACTGATTTAATGATGACGTCAGATCAAGTGAGATGGGTGGAAAGTGAGGGTATTGAGATTGGTGCCCATACGATTAATCATCCTATTTTGACGGAATTAGACTCTGGTCAGGCTCGTTATGAGATTTTGGAAGGTAAGCAGCAGCTTGAAGGTATCCTAGGTAAGCCTGTTCAGTGGTTTGCGTACCCGAATGGTAAGCGTGGGGTTGATTACGACTTAACGCACCGCTCACTTATTGAAGAGCTCGGGTTTGACGGGGCTGTTTCTACGGACTGGGGTGTTACCACCGCATCAAGCGACCAGTACCAACTGCGTCGCTTTACACCTTGGGACAATAAACCGTTTAAGTTCTTTGTCCGCTTGTTACTCAATACTCGCCAAGCTGACTAGGGTTATAGTTTATAACCCTTTCGTTTCAGCTTGTTTTTTAAACCTTGTAGAGGGAAGCGTTTTGCATACGCTTCTCGGGCATATTTAACAGCCTCGTCATAGCGGTTCATATCAACGAGAAGTAGACCTAGGTTATATTTTACTTCCACATTCTTAGGCTGTAGTTTTTCTGCATGTCGATAGAACTTCAAAGACGCATCGAACTTGTCTAGCTTGTGCAGCAGAATCGCGTAGAGTAAGTAACTAGTTCCATCGTCCGGAGCGAAGTGTATAGCTCGTTGGAAGTAGCACTCGGTTTTACTTAATGGCTCTTCTTCTCCCTTACTTCCTCGCTCTACACGATATCTAATGAGTGTATTGAGAGCTCTATGGTGGTTAGGGAAAGCGCGTAATGTGTAGTCGATATCGCCCGTCATATTGTGCTTCTGTTTTGCCCCACCAATTAGGCGCTCTACGTTTGCGTTGAAGTGAGCCCCCTCAACCAGCGACAATTCTTGCCAGTACCTGCCGCGTTCACGATAGTCATACGGACCGTACCCAACTCCAGTCCCCGTGCAAGGGATACCACGGAAGTCTTCACCGACCCATTTTCCCTTCCCTGTGTTGGCATATGCCGATTGGTATGAGGAGCAAGCTGCGACACAGATAGTTAAGAGTTGAAGTGTTCTAGCGAGGCGCATAAATTACGGTACCTGCAGTTATTTTTTAGAAAGGGAGCATAATACGAGATTTAAGTTTTATACTGGATTAATAGAGTAAGTTAGCCGTTAATGATATTCAATGTAATTTGTTGTGAGCTTGTATGGGGGCATGTGTGCAACTTTTTGTTCGGTTTTGTCATGAATTGCGATGGTTCGCGTACCGAGCTTTAGTGACGGCAAAACGCTTTGTTTATGGCAAAGGGATAACTTGGACGCCGTCGGTTTTGCGCCAGACCGAAGCAAACTCAGATCAGCCGTATGTCTGGTTATTCGTATCAACAATCGGAGAGTTAAACGCATGCGAGGGCTTTATTAAGCATCTCTCTGAGTCCTACAACCTCGTATTTTTAACAGATCGCATCTTTTATGCCTCGAGCTTTCTTGATCGCTACCCTGAAGCTGCTGTCATGGAAATCAATGATACTGCTGACTTTCGCCAACCCCTTGTTGAGATGCCTCCTCAGTATCTTGTTGTTTGTGAAATGCCGTGCTTACCTAGTGACGCACCTTGCCGTTTTTCTTACGAAACGCTTTACCGGATTAAGAGGGGTAGCCATGTACCGATCTATCTTGTAAATGGTTGGGTGTATCAATATGAGCCGAGTTGCCGCCAAGATGCGCTGCAAAGTAGATGGTTTGAACAAGACTATATTGGCTTGTTTGATCAGTTCCTCGTTCAAACGGATGAAGTAAAAGAGTATCTGCTTGATAAAGGGGCTTCTCATGTCAAAGTGGAGGTTGTCGGAAATATGAAGTTCGACAACATGTCCGCAGAAGCACCCTATTTGCCGTGTCAGGTTAGCCGCAGTCTTTTGAAGAGCTATGGCAGCACTGAAAAGCCCGTCGTTGTGGCAGGCTGTGTGACTGATATCTGGGAATATGAGATTGTGGTGGATGCGATGTCACAGTTTCTAACGAGCCACCCTGGTGCACTGTTTATAATTGCTCCAAGGCACCCGGAAAAGCCTGAACAGCTTGAAGCCTTAATGGCCCAACTGGCGAAAGCGAGTTTTAGGGCTACTAAAAAATCTGAGCTTTCGCATGGTGATTGTCTTTCCCAAGTCTTAGTGCTGGATACGATCGGGGAGTTGCGAGCTTATTATGCAGTGGCGGATATCTGTTACGTGGGCGTCGATCACAACGTGCTTGAGCCTCTTGCGTTTGGTAAGCCGGTTGCCGTCTTCTCAAATTGGAACACTACTTATCCTAGTTATCCGGTATTTGAAGTTCTATCTGAGCAGGGGCTATTGCTCGTGAGTCACTCTTCAGACGATATTTTCCAACACTGGATGCACCACTTTGGTGATTCAGTTGAGGATGTGAAACTCTCGCTAGCTCGCCTGACGGGCGCAACGGAGCGCACACTAGAGCGCCTCAGTCTGTAAGTTTCTCTGCTAGATACGATATGACAGGTGCTATCTGGTGCTCGAAATTGAGCGTTGATTGATGAAGAGCATAATTGTGCTCTCCTTGTGCTTTTAGCTTCTCAGGAGTTACCTGGTTGAGATAGGCCGCCATATCTAAGCCGGTGCTCACTTCCTTGCCAAATACGAACTCTTTATTCAATTGGCGTAATGCGTGGTTTGGGAACATTACGATAAGATCACCGTTTTGCAGGTGCTCATAGAGCTTGTTGGGCGCGGCGTACTTGGTGTTATCAGAGTTGTTGTCCCATGCAATAATGCCAACATTACAGCGGTGACGGAGTGTTGCTAACGCCGGGGCGCTTAGGTAGCCGTGCAGTGTGACGTTGTGGCTCTTTTCCTCTAAGGCTTTCAACGGCTCAATCCATTGCTCCTCTATAATGCCAGCTATATGCAGGTGAATATGTGGTGCTAAATTCTCTATCAGTGCGATAAATTCCAGCGGGTAGTTTTCTCTCCCTAAGCGGCCCTGATAAAGAACTTCTATGCGCTCGTACTTGCTTGGCTGGAAGCTAGGTTTTCCGAGCGGAGGAGTATTGTGTACGAGAAAATGTTCAGCGTTTCGGTAGCGTGACTTCGCAATCGCGACGCGGTCAACTTGGGGTGAGATACAGATTTCAACGTTGTCCCAATAGCTTTGCAAGCGTCGACGGGCGAGGCCTTTTACTGGCTTTGGCCAAATCTCTGAGAAATTTTGTACGATAACCGTTTGGCGACTGAAAAGAGCGAAAAGAGGGTTATCGTAGGTTGTAACTACCACAATTTGCTTTCGATACGATACGTATACAGCATGGAGCGTTGCCACATCTAAAAGGAGTGTTCTAAGGGGCAAAAAGATATATTTATTCAGCTTGAAGCTTTTTTGTAGTTTTCTACCTAGCCAAGAATCTAAAATCGAGCGGCCTACAATGCGCCTTTCAGACTTCAGCCCGTCGATTGGGTAACTGGGGCGGATACTCTCAAATGGCTCAATTGTGTGTGTACGGTAGCCACGGCTCTCTAGCGCTTTCAGAAAGTAGACGTATTTTGGCGAGCCGTAGCCTAATGTGACGTTTGAAATGAGATAGGCATGAGGCACTCGTTTGGCTGTCATCAGTATCGTATTTTCGTAGCTTTACATTGTCTACCCAAGTATTACACAAACACGGTCAGCGTGTTGGGCGAGTGCGAATCAGCACAGCTAGAGCTTTAGCTTAACGGATAGATCCAGCTCCGTCGCCAAAAACTCCAGCGTTGCAATAAGCCCAAATTGCTTTTGGGAATATACAGATGTCAGTTCGAATAGGCTGCCAACGCGGGGGAAAGTAGGGTCGATTACTTGCTGTAAGTACGCTTCGCTAAATACGCCGGCTTTGTCAAAAGGATTCCGGTTGGTGAGCTTAAATGATTGCTTTCTCAACCATGCTGGCCGTTGTGTTCCTAACCATGTTTTTGCACGGTAAGCGAGCGGTCTTGGTCCATCAAATGGAAATCCGTAGTCGCTTGGGTAGCTGGCGAGTCGAGGATTCGTTTGGGCAATCATCTTGCCCTGCAAGTAACCTAAATCCTTATGCTTGATAGCGACTTTGGCCGTATTATCGATAGCCTTGGGTTCCATGTAGGGGAAGAACATGGTTCCGAAACGCTGATTCAGCTGCGTATCTCGTCCTGTCCAAAATCGCCCCCTAAAGAGAGGGTATAGTTCTTCAACTTGATATCTTTCTAGCCTTTCGTGCTCACTATGAAGCGCGGCGAGCATATTGTTACTAAAGCGCTGACGATAATCCTTCTCAGAAAACTGGGCTGAAAATGCCCGGGTGTCATATTGGGAATAAAATGTTGACGTCACAGCGCCTGTTGAGGATCGCCCGTCTGGAATGTAGTGAAAGTTACGATAGATTTCGCCAAGCGAACCGTTCAATGGCACCGCATTCTGGTCATGGCGTGATAGCCGGTCGGTTACATCTTCGCCATGATCTAGGAGTCCATATTCAACCTTCCAGCCATCAAATGCGATTAGATTGCGGCGGCTAATTGCCTCAAATTCATCTAGGTTTGGTATTGGAGTCGCCGCTTTATTTACATGTACCAGCTCCAAGCCTTCTGCCTTGGCAACATGGCGAGCGATTAAAACGTCAGCGTCATGATCAGAGCCATAGACGAAGAGCGCTGGCTTTATGTCTTGCTCAAGTAACATGGCGAGCATCAGGCGCGAATCAAAGCCTCCGGAAAACGACACGCGCAGACGGTCCGCGTAGCCATGAGCTATGGACTCAAATACGTTGCGAAGCTGCTGGCAATGCAATGTTGCGGCTTCATTTAACGATAGAGCAGCGACTTCGTCACTTTGTTGAATAGGAGAGGGCTTTACAATGGAGTGAATGGTGCCAGTGCTTGCGCGGATGATGGTATTAGCTGGGTAGCTGTTAACACCTTCTACGAGAGTGTCGGTCCCGAATAAGGCACCATTGATAACGTACTCATAGCATGCTGCGGTGTTGAGATGGGAGATGGGCGTACTAAGGCAGCAAGCCAAAAAGGAGTTGCTTATTACGTGTTCGGCATCATCGAAATAGAGTTTGGCTGTACCCAAGCCATCATTCACAACATAAAAATCACCCGACTTATAGATCAGGAGCGTATAGCTACCCAGCATGTCAGCCCAATCAAATGTTTCCTGATCGAACGATTCTAGCGCGCTTTGAAGCGCTTTGTGGCCCACCATTTTTCGATATATCAGGCTGCCAAATTGCACGATGAAGTCGCCATTGTTACCTACATAACGCTCTGGAGCGTTGCCTGCCAGATCAGAAAAAATAGTTAACTCATAACCTTTTAGCTGTTCTGTTGATACGCGTTTGATACCAGCATGATGAAAATAGTCAGCTAGTTCGTCGGCGGTACGTATAGAAAGATCAGCTTTACGTAGGGTAAAAAAACTCATAGCACAGTGGCGCCCAAATTAGGATTTTACGTTAGGGTTTGATGGCTTTTACAAACTTACCAAGTGCGGAGTAATGTGTCGCATGGAATAGAGTGCGAATATCTTCACTCCACTTCGTGTGCCACTCCATCACTTTTCCATAGAACTCGATGCGTTCGACAGGCTTTTCAGCGAATAGCACCTCGAATGCATCTTGGCGCATCAACATTGCAGGTGACGAAATTTTGATTGTCTCATCATAGGTCGTTTTTAAAATCACAATCATGCGAGCATCGAAAATGCACAGGTCTGTTGCGACCAAGTCATCGTTGTAGAAGTACTGATAGACTACCGCTTTACCTTGTTCGGCAAACCCGCTAAGCATCTTGGAATAGAATTGGCCCTGGTCGTTGTTAATATCAACAGCAGTATTTTGCTCGGATTTCCAGCCTGAGCTTTCCAGTTGGCCATAGGCAGTAACTGCACCTTTCATCGCCTCTGCGCTTGTGAGCTTTTCTAGGCGAGTTGTGACACCTTCACGCTCCAGTCGGTTACGCTGCTTGCGTAGGTTTTGACGCAGGTTTTTACCGCGCTTTTGCCAATACTCATCGAACGTACCAACGACAGGTACATGAGCCGTTTGAATATACGCGAGGGTTTGCAGAGACTTACTATCCGCGGGCTGTGATACCAGCAGTGGGTCTTGTTGTGTTAAGCCCAGCGCAAAGCCAACGCCAGGTAGTGCTTTAAGTAACGACTTGGTTAGCGCTTCGGCTTGTGTTGCTTCGGCTTGCAACCAGCAACCTAATGGCGCCTGCGAGGGCTGAAACGTTTCCCAAACACCAAAGCTCGTTGGTGCCATAATGCCCATCGCTGTGGGAGCCTCAGGGCTGCCGTGAATGACTAGCTTCTCGTTGCCTTGCGTGAATACTTCTAGCAGAGGAGCAATGAATAAGCTGCTGAGCAAAATAGAGTTGAAGGAGCGCTCATTTAGCTCATCCCATTGTAATTTATATTTTGGGAAGTCCGTTGCCGGTAGTATAGTCCACATTGATTTGCTCATTATCTGCTCGTTACTGAATAGTCTCTTTGATTTGCTGGATGATCCAATCAATCTCTTCCTCTTTTAGCTCCTGATGGCACGGGAACTGAAATACATGATTGGAAAAGTCGACGCTATTGGGGTCTAGTGTTTCGTCTACTGCTGGGTCTAGATATTCACCGAAGCGCCAAATAGGAACTGCCTTCTGCTTGAGTGATTCAAACGGCTGAATAGGGTTTTTTACGTAGAGCGGGAATACCAAAGGGACATACCCCTCGGGAAGGTTGTCAAACAGCGGAGTGGCACCTTGGAGGCCTTTTAACGCCTCTAAATAGCGCAGGTAGTTTTTTCGGCGAGCCTCAACAATACGTTTTTGATCAGCGTTGTTAACGATAAAGCTCGACGGTTTAGATGTGCTGCTATGTACCCAGCTACTCTCAAATCCATAGCCACCGTCGGAAGCGGAGGGGCCTTGAGAGACGTGTTGAGGCCGCTTCTTTTTAATATAACCCCATATCAGTTGTTTAAAACTGATTAGTGCTTTTAGTGCCCGGCCAAACCAACCTAAACGACCAAATGAGATGGCTCGCTCAATGATGTTAAAGAACGACTTTAAGTGAAATAGCGTCGAGAAACCGGTCAAATTAATTGTATTTAAAGGCACTGAATTGGAGGCCAATATTCCGCCATCGTAACAGGGAAAGAACTTCATGCTGCTTGCAATGGCGTAATCGCCAATAGAGCCAACAGGTTTGCCGTCTCTTGTTCCGAAAAATGCGTGCGCACAATCCTCTATCAGCACAATGCCTTTTTCATCACATAGAGCGCGGATGCCAGAAAGGTCCTGCAGAAATCCAAAGTAGTGAGTGACGATGATCGCTTTTGTACGCGGCGTGATCTTGCGTGTAATGTCGTCAAGGTCGATTTCTGCCTTAGAGGTGACACGGAAAAAGACGGGTGTCGCCTCGCGCCAACGCGCCGGTGAAATCATCGATTCACAGTGAAAGGCAGGGATGAGTACCTCATCGCCTTTTTGAACGCCGCTATTTTCAAGCGCGAGTGCGATCGCCGCTCGGCCACTCGTGACCTCGCGCGAGTACTGACAGGATAAAATCGATGTCTGGCGTTTATTTTTTCTCAAGCTTAACGTGGCTGACGACAGCACAGGAGACATCGGAACGATGGCATTCGGGTAACGAGCATTGTGACGAGCTTCTGCGTTCATGGTAGTTCCTAAGGTATAACTTGGCTTATTACCGGATTGCGGTATTCCGCGCTGGAAGAGCTGGATACGGGGGTAGTCCCATAGCCTCTCGACTCTTGAAAAGAGTATTTTTACCCGGAAGGTTAGTAATGCGCTTCGCTAAAATTCTATTATTCTCGATAATAGGCTCGGGCAGGGCATGGTGGCCATTGAAAAGCACATTAGCTCCGGGGCGCTCCATTAATATCGTATTATTGATTAACTCAACCTGATTTTCTCGGTAAGAGCGAAGCTCTAGACCATACCCGATCATATCTTGATTAGCTGAACGCGCGCCTTGTTGAAGAACGGAGTTCTCAATAAGTAGCTTTCCACCGTTTGGGATGTCAATGAGGCGGCTATCATTAGCTGAAAGAGATGCGATAACACTATTGCGAATAATGGTGCTGGCTGCGCGTGATTTGATCTCGTGCCCTTGACTAAGCGAGGCTAAAAAGATGCTGTTATCGATCTCTAGTGTACCGCTGCCGATATAGATGCCGTGCGCCCTAGCCCCTGGCGTATCCAGATTTTCAAAGCGGCTATCAACGATCTTAACATGGCCAGATACGTTGCCAGAAAGCACGCCCTCTTGGCTGGAATGAAAGTACACATGTTCAAGCGTTAAATTATTTGCTTCATGGCGTACGCAGGCCCCATTTTTGTGGGCAACAAAAATACCACGGCACTCGATATTGCGAATCAGCGTGTTATCGGCTTGGGTAATGATGGCGCCTTTGTTTTGAATGGCTGTGTTTTCGATAATCACACGGCCAAGGCCAATTAACGAGATGTTCGGTTGGGTTATAGCAATCCCTTGGCGATAAATCCCGGGAGGAATATAAAGTTTGTCTCCTGGTTTTAGGTGGAAGATAGCGTCGTTCAGAGTCTTAAAAACATTATCAGGCGAGTTGATAAAGGGCTGACGTGCTTTGGGATATATATTTTTAAGAGGTTGCCAGGGCTCGAAGTTGTGACGGATCTCTACGTTTATGGACCATTTTGGCTGTGGTGAATCATGATTATTCGATACGCCAGTATGGGACTGGCGTATCTTGTTCATGGCTTTATCGGCAAACTGCTCGGCTTGTTTGACGAGGTCTGGCCGATAAACAGCACCTGCCGCAACAATGACATGTAGCAGTATACCGGCTAGTACGAGGTAGCCTGTGATGAGTTTTCCGAGCCAATACATCTCTTACGTCTCGCTTCCTTGTGCACTAAATCTCTGGCGTGTCATTGTGCGCGAGCCATAGTTCAAGCACAGTAAGAATCCAGATAAGCTCACCGTAGTACGCAGCATGGCCATCACGGTGAAGCTGCACGAGATGTTCGATAAACTCTGGGCGGAAATAGCCGCGTGTTTTGATCTTTAATAGTGAATCGTATGCCATCTCTCTGAGTGGTGCATGGGTTTGCATCCAGACACCGAACGGCAGGCCAAAACCTTGTTTACTCTTGTTGATCGTTGCATCAGGTAGCCAGCCGCGCAGCGATTCCTTGTAGAAATGGCGCAGCGTTTGCCCTTTAAGCTTCCAATCATCGGGCAGCTCACAGGCTAGCTCGAAAAGACGATCATCTAGCATCGGATACGCCACCTCGACCCCTGCTAAGGAGCACATTTGGCTGACTTTACGTAGGTCGTTGTCGGCCAAGGTAATCTGCCAATCTAGATAGAGCATACGGCTGAGGCTGCTCGCATCTTGCGGGCGTTCGTAAATTTCGCGCTGTAGCTCTGATGGGTAGCTTGTTGATACTTGTGCGATAAATGCGTCGGTGAATATCTCCTCAGGCTGGTGGCGGTTGAGGAAATTGTATGTTTGTAGGCGGTCAGGTAGCGGAACATTAGCTTGCGCGACGTAACTGCGTGCTTTGTCGCTGTAGGGTACTGCTCCGGGAATGCGGTTGATAACAGGCTCTAGGATGGTGGAGCGCAGTAACTCTGGTACGCGTTGGTAAGCTTCGAACACTTTCTGCTTAGCGTAGCGCTCGTTTCCAGCAAATAACTCATCGCCGCCATCACCTGCGAGCAGTAACTCTACGCCGTTTTCCTTTGCCACTTTGGCACAAAAATAGGCGGGAAGCGCCGAAGAATTACCAAAGGGTTCGTCGTAGCTGGTCGCAACTTTAGGCAATGCTTCAACAACATCTTCAGGTGTGACGTAGTACTCGTGTAGCTCAACACCAAAATGCTGTGCAGTAATGCGCGCATAGGCCATCTCATCGTAACCTTCGGCAGAGAAGCCAATGGAGTAGGCGTGAGCTTTGCCATCAGAGACCTCAGACAGCATACCTGCGACGGTTGAGCTGTCTAAGCCGCCACTCAAAAAACAAGCAACATTTTTATCGCTACGCGCTGCATCGCGCACGGATTCACGAAGCTCATCGCGCAGTTTCTGGGTGCAGGCATCAAAGCTGTTGCGATTGGTGTTTTTAAACTGTGGCAGCCAATGATGGGTGCGGCTCACACTCCCCTGCTCGATAACCACTAATTCTGCCATCATGAGCTTTCTGATGCCGGAATACACTGACACCGGGCTCGGCACCATATGAAAATAGGTATAGTCGTAAATACCTTGGTGTGTCATCGCTGTGCTGGAAGAGTCGCTTGCCGTTAACACTGCATGTGCCGATGTACCAAAAACCACCGTTTTATCTTCAATGTGATAAAAAACAGGAATGCTAGCGATGCGGTCAGTGGAGAGTAAAACTCGCCCCGATTCATCATCGATGATCGCAAAAGCATAGTGACCGTTCAGCTCTGAGTGCAGTTTATCCCCGTGTGCGCGATAGGCTGCTAGCAGCGCGCTGGCATGCCCTTTTACTGATGATTGCTGTTTTAGATCGTCCGACTTCCAACGCGGTGCTCCGATAACCGTTGCCAGAATATGGCCGTCTTGCAAAATGTCTGTTGTAGCAAGTAGTTGGCTTTGGCTCGTGTCCGCTAGGTTAAAGGGCAGGGTGCTGCGCAGCTGAGCAGCAATCTCGCTCCCGTTAAGTGGAGTGCTTGCACCGCACTGGCCAGCAAACATCTGAGTTTTCAGGGGGGAGGCTGTATCTTGGGTGTTACGTTCAGCGGATGTGCAGATGGCATTCCCTAGCATATTCGTTCTCAATAATGGCAAGGTTAAAACCCACAATTGTATGGGAGCGGAGATTAACGAAGAGTTTATCGCTGTTTCATTTCATTGTCGTTATATGGCGGGATGATTAGCCAATTATTGGCATATAAGAGCATTGGTCGGCCCTAAGCTCAATGTTAGTATACGAGCCCATTTGTACTGAAGTTAGAGTAAAGAGGAAGCAACGTGGTTGCATTAGATGAGATTAAGCAAATTGTTGGCGAAGTTCTTCAAATAGGCGATCGAGTGGATGAGTTTGATGAATCCACCATGCTATTGGGTAGCGTCCCTGAGTTCGACTCGATGGCGGTAGTCATGGTTATTACTGCACTGGAAGAGAACTACGGTATTACTGTCGACGATGATGAAGTCAGCGCGGAAGTGTTCGAAACGGTTGGTGCGTTACAGCAGTTCGTATCTGAGAAAGTCGATAGTTAATTTTTTATATTGAGTACACGGACGATGGTCACCCAAACACCGCTTTTTCTAGATGTTCCCTCCGGACAGATCTTTGCAACGATTTTCACGCCCCAGCAGGCAACATGCACCGACCATTGGGTTATATGCTTGCCTCCATTTGCTGAAGAGATGAACAAGTCTCGCAAGATCATCCGCGACCAAGCAGAACGTTTGTCCCAGCAGGGCTACAGCGTGCTTATTCCTGATTTACAGGGGACAGGAGACAGCGTAGGTGACTTTTCGAATAGCTCAATTCAGCAGTGGCAAGATGATCTGAAAGCGCTAATCACCGCTCTGAAAGTGAATGGTGTCAAGCAGGTCGACATCTTGGCTGTCAGAATGGGAGCGCTGTTAGCGCCACCGCTGGCTATGTCTTTTCCTGATCTTGTAAAACGCATTGTCCTCTGGCAACCGGCGCTTTCCGGTGAACAGCTGATGACACAATTTCTGCGTATTCGCGTTGCTGCGAATATGTTGAGTGATCAGAAAGAAACAGTAAAAGAGCTGCGTGCCGCGATCCTCGAGGATAAAGAGGTTGAGGTAGCTGGCTATCGTGTACCAAAAGCGTTCTTGAGCCAGCTTGATGAGATGAAGCTGAGCACAATGGAGCTGCCACACAGCACTCGTATTGGCTGGTTTGAGGTTGCTTCCAGCGCTGAAAAGGGTTTGTTATTACCTTCAAAGAAAGTGATTGAAAACTGGACCTCTACACAGGCGAGCGTCACGGCTGATGTGGTGGTCGGTGAACCGTTTTGGGCGGCACAAGAGTTAGTAACGGCCGAGGCACTAATTGAACGCACCTGTGTAGAATTTGGTACACCAGCAAGTGCGCTTCTCGATGCTATGCCGGTCAATGCGGCGAATAATGAGCAAGAGCGACCTTTAACGTTTGATTGTGCCGGTCAGCGTTTGGTTGGGGTTATCCACACGCCTTCGGTACCTGCTGAACAGGGTGTCGTCGTTGTGGTAGGCGGACCTCAATATCGTGTTGGGAGTCATCGCCAATTTGTGCTGCTGGCACGAGATTTGGCTGCGGCTGGCATTCCTGTGATGCGTTTTGATTATCGCGGCATGGGGGATGCGGCGGGAGAGCTGCGCGGTTTTGAATACATCGAAGATGATATTGCCGCAGCGATCGATAGCTTCATGGAAGCGTGCCCAGCGCTTAAGAAAGTAGCACTTTGGGGCCTATGTGATGCCGCAACGGCCGCTGCGTTTTATGCACCTAAAGATGACCGTGTTGATGGCTTAATCATGCTGAACCCTTGGGTTCGTAGTGAAGCGGGTGAAGCGCAAGCTTACCTGAAACACTATTATCTTCAGCGCTTTACATCGAAGGATTTTTGGCAAAAGCTGCTGTCTGGCGATGTGAGGGTTGGCGCTTCGATCAAGTCACTAATGCAAAAGGTTCGCAGTGTATCTAAAAGGTCGGACGTTAGCGGCGCTTCTGATCAGGAGTCGCAAGTGCAGACCGATGCGGCGCCATTGGCAGTGCGCCTCGAGCAAGCTTTAGATCAGGCGACACAGAACACCTTGATCGTTTGCAGTGGTAATGACTTAACCGCGAAAGAGTTTGAAGCGTCGGTGGATTCATCTGGATCGTTTCGAACGCTGCTAAGTAAACCGCAGTTTGTGCGGCAAAAATTGGCCAGTGCTGATCATACATTTTCTAGTCAAGCTTGGCGTGCTCAGGTTCAAAATTGGACGAGTGGCTTTTTGCAAAGAAAACCTGCCGCTGGGAAAGCTTTACTCGTTGCCTATCACTATCCTCCTGTCAAAGTGAGCAGTGGCTTACAGCGTTCACTTGCATTCTCAACCTATTTGTCTGACCACGGATGGGACTGCTCTGTCCTGAGCGCTGCGCCTTGTGCATATGAGCAAACCAGTTCGGATCAATTAAAAGATATCCCAGCGTCTTTGAAAGTGACTCGAGCACTTGGTTTTGATACGCGACGTCACTTGTCGTTTAAGGGACGATACCTTGAAGTCATGGCGCTGCCTGATCGTTGGATTAGTTGGCTGCCGTTTGCAGTGGTTGCCGGGCTTTGGCGTATTTGGCGTGATAAGCCAAGTGTTATTTGGTCAACTTACCCAATAGCGACAGCTCACCTAATAGGTTTGGCTCTCAGCAAGTTAACGGGTTTACCTTGGGTTGCTGACTTCCGTGACTCAATGACTGAAGAAACTTACCCAGCTCCTGGACCGAAACGTCGCTGGTTTTTGCGTATTGAACAGTGGGTTATTAACCGTTGTACATACGCTGTGTTCACAACACCTAGCGCTGTGAAGATGTACCAAGAGCGCTATCCGCACCTTCCGGCAGAGCAGTTTGTGTTGCTACCGAATGGCTATAATGAAGCCATCATTAAACAAGTAGAAGAGCAGCTATCGAGCTCTGCTGGTACTTCATCAAAACGCCGTTACGTACACAGTGGTGTTCTATATCCTTCTGAGCGTGACCCGCAGTGCTTTTTCAAAGCGGTTGCTAGACTGAAACGCGCGCAGGTTATCAGCGCCGATGATACTGAGATTGTGCTGCGTGCGACGGGGCATGATGAGCTGTTTGCGCCGATGATTGAATCACTCGATATCGATGACATCATCACCTTAGCGCCATCGGTTGACTATCGACTGGCGTTGGCTGAAATGATGGAGGCTGATGGTTTGCTTATTTTCCAAGCAGCTAACTGTAATCATCAAATTCCTGCAAAGGTATACGAGTACTTTAGAGCGCGACGTCCTATCTGCGCGCTGACTGATCCAGCAGGCGATACCGCAACCTTGCTAAAAGAAGCAGGCTACCAGGCGATTTATCCGTTGGATGATGAAGACGAAATATATACAGGTCTAGCAAAGTTCTTCAATGAAGTGGAGTGTAAGCAGGCGTATATTGCGAACCCTGAAGTCGTTGGCCAATACTCGCGCCAATCGCTCACTGGTGACTTAGCGGCACTCTTCAGCCGTTGTATGAAATAGTGGTATTAAGCGAAAAGTAAACCCCAGAGGCTGATCTCTGGGGTTTAGCTGTTAAAGCAGGATTTGTTTTGGCTCTGGGTGGCTTAAAAAGTCGCGTGGGCTTGCTGTAAACCCATAAGCTCCTGACTGAAATACGGCGATGTAATCACCAATGTTCACAGGCGGAAGGGTCGTCTTATCTGAAATAATGTCGAGCGGTGTACAGAGTGGGCCAACAATATTAACTTTCTCTGGCATATCACTTGTCATGCGGTTCGCAACACATACCGGGTAGTTTTTGCGAATGATCTGTCCAAAATTACCCGATGCAGATAAGTGGTGGTGTAAGCCGCCGTCTGTTACTGCGAATGTTTCTCCGCGAGACTCTTTGATGTCGGTAATTCGGCAGATATAAACCCCGGACTCTCCGACGAAAAAGCGCCCAAGCTCCATCACTATCTCAGCGCCCGGTAGGCGCGTGGCAGCTTCCTGCATGAGCACCTGTAGATTCGCAGCCACTTCATCAAGAGGCAAGTATTGCTCGCCAGGGAAGTAGGGGATGCCTAAACCGCCGCCGATATTGAGCCACTGCAGAGGTGCGGGAGCGGTTTGCGCAAGGCGGTAAGCCAGCTCAAACGTCTTGGTGTGAGCTTCAATAAGAGACTCAGCTTTAAGGTTTTGCGAGCCGCTGAATATATGGAAGCCTCTAAAGTCCAGCTCTAACTCTGCGCAGCGTGCTAGCATCGCGGGTACGCGTTCGGCATCAACTCCGAACGCTTTCGGACCACCGCCCATTTTCATACCTGATGACTTGAGCTCGAAGTCTGGATTCACACGAATGGAAACGATAGGTGTGAGTTGTAAAGTCTTTGCAAGAACGGCAATGCGCTCCATCTCGCCTTCAGACTCCATGTTGATCATGATGCCTGCTGCGATCGCCGCAGTGAGTTCTTTATCGGTTTTTCCTGGGCCTGCGAAGCTAATCGTGTCTGGGGCGATACCCGTATCCAGCGCAACTTGCATTTCGGCCATTGATGCGACATCGATACCATCGGTCAAGCCTGCCATGTGGTGCACAACAGCGGGCATGGGGTTGGCTTTCATGGCGTAATGCAAATGAAGCTGCTCAGGGAAAAGATTGCGCAGCTCTTGCACTTTTTGCGTCATGACACTGCGGTCATATGCGTAAAAGGGGGTTTGCCCAATACGCGCAGCCAGCCGCTCCGCTGTTTGACCACCAATGAGCAGCTGGTTATCTGCCGTTGAAAAGTATTTCATTTCAACATGCTTTGGGGCTTCCTTTTTCACTGCTCTGACTCCTCAAAAATATTAGCGTAGGTCGTATATAGCGTTTTACGGTCAATTTTTCCGTTCTGGTTACGCGCCAGTGCCTCTACAAAGTAGATCGCTTTTGGCAGCATGAAGTTGGGCAGCTCTTTTTGCATGGCGGAAAGGATATCTCGCTCTTCTACGGGCTGCTCATGCGTCATCACAAGGACGACTGCTTGCCCCAGTTGAGGGTGAGGAATGCCAAGCGCAACAGCTTCTTTGATCAGCCCGCTGCTGTAGAGCACCTCCTCGATCTCCGTTGGGCTAACTCGGTAGCCGGATGTCTTGATCATCTCGTCCTTTCGGCCAACAAAGTAGAGGTAGCCCTCCTCATCCCGTTTAACTTGATCTCCCGACCAAACGGCAAGTTCAGGAAGTGTGAGCTCTGCGGCTTTTGCTGGCGCTGGCTTAAAGCGCTCTGCCGTTTTTGCGGGGTCATTCCAATAGCCGAGTGAAACGAGAGACCCGCGATGAACGAGTTCACCAACCTCGCCCGGAGCGCATTCGGTGCCATCTTCGCGAACAACCATCACTTCAGCATTGGGAATCGCTTTGCCCATCGATTCGGGACGGATATTTACTTGGTCCGGCGGTAAGTAGGTCGAGCGAAACGCTTCAGTAAGCCCATACATTAAGTAGAAGTCAGTGTTTGGTAATGAGGCTTGCAGCTTTTGTGTCGTGGCAATGGGCATCGCTCCACCGCTGTTGGTGATATAGCGCAGGCATTGTGCTGCTTCATCTGGCCATGGTAGGTCAGCAAGCTGGTTCCAAAGGGGCGGTACCGCAGCTAAGCCGGTAATACCATAGCGGGCAACAGCTTTGATCACATCACGTGGTAACAGATACTCCATTAATACAACTTGCGCACCAACAGAGAACGCGGTTGTTAGTTGGCTCAAACCATAGTCAAAACTAAAGGGGAGTACCGCAAGCAACTTATCAGAGGGTGTGTTAACAAGATACGTCGCTACGCTATTAGCGCCTGCAATCATATTGCGATGCGAGAGTACAACGCCCTTTGGGTTACCGGTGCTGCCAGAGGTGTACATAATCGCGGCTACATCGGCATCAATAACGGTAGGCAGGCTCTGCTGCGTTGATATTTCTTGTGCAAAACGCTGCACTGCAAGGTGGTGTGTTTCATCCGGCAGTGGTTTGTCATCAGTCAATGTGACTGTGCGTAGGTCGTGACAATGCTCAAGCTCTTCACGCAGCAGCTTGAAGCGATCTGTCGCTGTGATGAGGACTCTGACGTTGCAGTCTTTGAGTATGTACGCGACTTGGTTAGGTTTTAAAAGTGGGTTGATAGGAACGAATACGGCTCCCGCGCGCGAAGCACCAAACATGGCAACGACCGCCTGCGGTATTTTAGGCAGGTAGATCGCGATGCGTTCCCCTTTTTGCAGGCCATCTTCGAGCAGTTGCGCACTGAAGCGGCTAACCTCTTCAGCGAGTTCAGCATAGGTATAGGTGGTGTCTTTAAATTGTAGTGCGGGTGCTGCAGGGGTTTGGCTTGCCTTGTAATGTATCAGATCGCCTACTAATTCCGGCATGTTCGCGTCCTTAGGCCATAAATTACGGGGAAAATCTGTCAAAAAACTATTATAGCGATTTGAGAAAACCTGTATATGTAGTTTAATAAAGTGAACCCAAAGGGAGGCTGAATGTCTTTGAATTTCAAGCGGATCTTGGCCTGTTTTATCGGCTTATTTTTATGGTGCTCAAATAGTATTGCCGCACCTCTTCCTGATGTTATCGCAGCCATTGAGAAAAGCGTGGTAGCCGTGGGTTCGGTCACACCCAATAAGAGGCTTGCTACGGGGCGCCCAGCTGCGATTTATGGCGGAACGGGGTTTGTTGTAGGCTCTGGTAATCTTGCTGTGACTAATTATCACGTGGTGGGTGAGCAGAAGCTTGATGATGCCAAAGGTGAGCGTTTAGCTGTTTTTAGTGGCCGAGGTAAGAGCGCCAAGGGGCGTTTGGCTGAGATCGTCGCAGTTGATAAGGCGCACGACCTTGCAATTTTGAGATTTGAAGGCCCTGCGTTGCCGAGTGTTAAACTAGGTAACTCGGAGTGGCGTCGTAGCGGCGAGAGTATTGCACTTACGGGGTTTCCTGTGGGTATGGTGTTGGGATTGTATCCTGTGACTCATCAGGGGATCATTTCCGCCATCACGCCGATTGTAACGCCTGCCTACAACAGTAAAAAACTCACAGCCCAGCAGATTAAGCGTATCCGCGCACCGTTCGAGGTTTATCAGCTTGATGCAATTGCTTACCCCGGCAATAGTGGCAGTGCCGTGTATTTGGCAGAGTCGGGCACGGTGATTGGTGTGGTCAATAGTGTGTATGTTAAAGGCACGAAAGAGTCGGCCCTCTCTTCACCCACTGGGATTACCTACGCGATACCTGTTAACTATGTGCGCCGATTGCTGTCATCGATATCGCCCTAGGGAGTTTGCATGTTACGCCGAATATTTGAAAAGGTGCTTAAGAGCGAGCCAGAAAGTAAAGTGCTGGTGGTCTGCATGGAGAACATTTGTCGTTCCCCGATGGCTGAAGGTGCTCTTAAAAGGCAGCTTGAACTGGCGGGGGTTGGTACTCGGGTTAAAGTAGAGTCCGCCGGCGTTATTGTATCGGCGCCGCGCTCCTTGCCTGATGTCCGCGCAGTGAGCGTATCACAGACGTGGAATATTGATATTCGTAAGGTTCGATCCAGAAAAATCAGTACAGAAGATTTTTTTGATTATGATTACATCTTGGCAGCGGATCAGCCGGTTTTAAACAAGCTAATCGCTATAAAGCCTGCTAATGCGCATGCAGTGCTGTCTCTGTTCCTGACGTTTGCTGGGAACAATGAGCGCGCGGACCTACCAGACCCGTACTTTGGTACGCGGGCTGGCTTTGAAACAATCATGGATCTAATCGGTGGCGCAGCGCCGTCTATTGTTGATCGCATCGTTCAAGAAAAGTTAACACCGAAAGGTTAGACTAGTTATTTTATTAGGATACGAGGTAGAGAGCATGAAAGGAAAAATTCTGGCTACAGCGATGGCTGCATGCCTATTGGGCAGCAACGTACAGGCGTCTGATAGCAATGGCTCCTACGCGATTAAAGGAGCGGGTTTAGGTAGCTGTGCGAAGTTTTTGGAGTCTGTAAAAGCACAGGATAACTTGTATTACGTTTACGGTGGTTGGGTAGAAGGCTACCTGACAGCAATGAATCGTCACCAAGCGGATACTTTCGATATCGCACCGTGGCAGAGTACGGCTCTTATGTTGAAAATCGCTGAGTCTTTTTGTGCTAAGCGCCCGGATATGCAGTTCCACCAAATAGTCAGCAGTATTACCCAAACACTGGATAGTGACCGTTTGTCATCAGGTGGTGAGTTTAAGAATTTAGGCACAAAAGAGAAGCCTATTATTCTGCAAGCGCAGATGATCAAGATTATTCAGCAAGCGTTAGCGGATCTTGGGTTCTTGGGCGGCAGTGTTGACGGTGTTTACGGTGATGGAACAAAAGACGCATTGGGCAAGTTCCAAGAATCAAAAGGTTTGGTAGCGACTCGTCTTCCAGATCAAGGGACGTTGTTTGAACTTTTCAAAGCGCAAAAGTCACAAGGGCAATAAGCCTTCTTTAGTAAAAAAAAGCCGCTTGATGCGGCTTTTTTTATATTTAATAAAAATATAATAATATGGACTTTACTTTAAATATCTAGTGCACTACTTTGTATATACTAAATATATGCAGTGTGCTCGCATCATTCTGATAACTTAGAGGGGTTCCGATGGGAGCCAAGAAAAAGCCGAAAGATAGCCAACTGGTTATTCGTATAAACAAAGCTGAACGTGATGAATTTGTTGAGCTTTGTGATGAGCTGGATACGAGCGCAGCGCGTGAGATTCGTCGTTTTATTAGGCAGTTCCTAAAAGAGCAGTCTGAAAAGGGCGGTGACTGAATCCAATAGAAACGTTATATGGAGTTAACAATGGCTAAGAAGAAGCTAACAGCGAAATCGATCAAAAAGAACATCAAAGCGCGCGAAGCAAAAATTGCTAAGCACGAAGGTAAGCTGAAGAAGTTGAAAAAGCTTCTCAAAAAAGCAAAGTAAACTAGATACAAAAAAGGGCGATTTAAGATCGCCCTTTTTATTGCTCAACCATTAGTCTCTAAAGTTGTTGAACTGCAAAGGTAGTTCAATATCAGCGTCTTTGAGTAACGCAATGGTCTGCTGGAGATCATCGCGCTTCTTACCCGTGACGCGAACCTTCTCGCCCTGAATCTGTGTCTGGACTTTTAGTTTACTCTCTTTAATGGTCTTGGTGATTTTTTTGCACATAGGCTGATCTAAGCCCTGCTTGAGAATAAGCTCTTGTCGAGCTTTTACGCCTGATAGCTCAGGGTCCTTCTCTTCGATGCACTTGATATCGATATTACGTGCGATCATCTTTGCACGCAGGACTTCGATCATTTGGCGCAGCTGAAAATCAACTTCTGCTTCCAGTGAAACGCTGTCTTCGTTTTGCGTAAAAGAGGCGCTTACACCCTTAAAGTCATAGCGAGTCTGTAATTCACGGTTGGCTTGGTCAACCGCATTTGTCACTTCGTGCTTATCTAGCTCCGAAACGATGTCGAATGATGGCATAGTCGATAATCTCCTGTTTTTCCGATAGTTTACCGCAAGGTCAAGAGGCTTTTAAGCGGTGAGCCATGGGCAA
Source organism: Neptunomonas sp. XY-337 (assembly GCF_004959845.1). Classification (NCBI taxonomy): domain Bacteria; kingdom Pseudomonadati; phylum Pseudomonadota; class Gammaproteobacteria; order Oceanospirillales; family Oceanospirillaceae; genus Neptunomonas; species Neptunomonas sp. XY-337. The sequence goes on from NZ_SPLL01000002.1 coordinate 99,217, forward strand.
AGCGCACAATTACAGAAGGTTTTTCATGAACTGGCATATTTTAGGTGGCGGAGCTATCGGGCTTCTATGGGCGTTTAAGTTGTCTCAGGCGGGCCATCAGGTGACGGTCATTGTCAGGGATAACAGTGCACGTGAACAGTTACGTGTAAACGGGCTGCACATTATTAGTGCGAAGACGAAAAAAATGCTAACTCAGCTACGATATGTGGCGCCAAGCCAAACTGAGGCAATATCCCATCTGTTGGTGGCAACGAAGTCTTATCAGTCTGTTGCTGCCATACAGCAGATTCAGCCATGCCTCGAAGAGGGGGCGCATGTTGTGTTGTTACAAAACGGAATGGGGCAGCATGAGGAGGTTGCGCAACTGTGTAAGCAGCAGACTGTCTACGCTGCACTTACCACAGATGGTGCTTTCAAAGAGACACCAGTGCGCGTGGTGTGGGCGGGTGTAGGTGAAACGTTTATAGGGCGTTTATCGGGTGCTTCGGGTGAGCGCCTCTTTGAAGATATTCCAGATGTCGCCATCGTTGATAATATTCTTCAACAGCTGTGGTGCAAGGTTGCGATTAACGCGGCAATTAACCCGTTGACCGCGTTACATGATTGCCGAAACGGGGACCTGATACGGTGTGCGGAGCTACGCCAAAAAATGGAAGCTGTTTGCGAAGAGGTTGAGAAAATAGCGGCGGCTTTAGCGCAGCCGCTTTTCCGTGAGGGCCTGTTTACACGTGCTTGTGCTGTGGCTCAAGCAACGGCTCAGAACTACTCATCGATGCATCAAGATATCCATCATAAGCGTCAGACCGAAATCGAATATATGACTGGCTTCTTATGTCGAAAAGCAGATGACTTAGGCCTAGAAGTGCCGGTAAATCAGTATTTATATCAACAGATTAAATGTTTAGAGAGCGCGTCTGACGTAGGTCAAGGTGTGCAGCTCACAAGAGGAGGAAGATAGAAAACAACAACTGTTAAAAGGAGGCAAACATGAACCAGGCAAGTGCAGTACCCATGGAGGTGAATGAAGCTAGCACGAACGATACCGCATCATCGATGATGGGGTTGCCAACCGGTCTTCCTGAGGAATATCCCTATAAAGAGAAGCTGTCTCGCAAAGATTACGAAGCGATGAAAAAAGAGCTTCAAATTGAGCTACTCAAGATGCAAAGCTGGGTACGCGATTCAGGTGAGCGAATCGTTATCTTGTTTGAGGGCCGCGATGCGGCAGGCAAAGGTGGCACAATTAAGCGCTTTATGGAGCATATGAACCCGCGGGAAGCTAAGGTAGTGGCATTGGAGAAGCCAACCGAGGTGGAAAAGGGGCAGTGGTATTATCAGCGCTACATTCAGCATCTGCCAACTCAAAGTGAAATCGTTATGTTTGACCGCTCATGGTACAACCGGGCGGGCGTAGAGCGTGTCATGAACTTCTGTTCACCTGCTGAGTACCTTGAGTTTATGCGTCAAACGCCGGACTTTGAACGTATGTTGGTTCGCAGTGGTATTCGCCTATTCAAGTTCTGGTTTTCAGTGAGCCGTGATGAGCAGTTCCGCCGCTTCCAAGCGCGTAAAGTCGATCCTCTTAAGCAATGGAAACTATCGCCGATCGATCTTGCTTCTCTCGACAAATGGGATGCATACACCGAAGCGAAGGAGGCGATGTTCTTTTACACTGATACGGCAGATGCGCCTTGGACTGTGATCAAGTCTGACGATAAAAAGCGCGCCCGTATTAATGCGATGCGTCACGTACTTCATTCGCTGCCATACCCCAATAAAAATGCCGACATACTGCTGGAACCGGACCCACTGATCGTCGGTACTGCCAGCGATATTCATGAACAAGACGAACATATTTTGTTGCCGAATAGTTAATAAGGAGCTGTTATATGTCTCAGAACCAAAATCAGCATTCAAAACAAGTTGTTGCTTCGTTTAAAAGCAAACTATCAGCTGACGTTGTGGCGCAGATCGGTGAAGAAAACTTCGGCGCGCTCGAGCTGATCGTTGAATCAGCGATGAGCACTGCAGTATTGGAAGAGCTTGAAAAAGCCGCCGATAAGGTGGAAGTACTCGCACATGACATTCGTAGTTTCGCTGAACATTACGACAGATAAGCAGCCATGACTCCCCCTGGCGATCAGCCAGGGGTTCAAATTGAACAACCTCGCGACACCCTGTACACTCCCCGCACACTCTCTTCAGGTGCCCTTTTTGGGGTAAACGGGAAGCTGGTGCGCTTTCGCAAATCCAGCGCTGCCCCCGCAACGGTAATTGATGTTAATGCTTTTTAGTGGCCACTGGCTGACGCCGGGAAGGTAAAAAAGCTGTGCTCGCACGCGTCATGAGCCCGGATACCGGCCTGATGTTCTTTAACCCCTGCGCGGTGGGCGCGTTTCAAGGTGATCAAATGAAAACACTGACTTTTCTGGGTGCTACGTTCGTGGCATCGACTGCGGTAGCAGACATTACAACGCTAGATGCAGTGGCGGTAACAGCAACTCGACAAGCGGAAAGGGTAGATCAAACGCTTGCTAATGTATCTGTAATTACACGAGAACAGATCGAAAAAATGCAGGCGCGAGACTTAGCCGAAGTGATCAGCCACGTTGCTGGTGTGGAAGTGGTGCGCAGTGGTGGTGCTGGCCAGATTACTTCTATTTTTACACGCGGTACTGAAAGCGATCATACATTGGTGCTTGTTGATGGGGTCAAAATTAACCCGGGCACATTGGGCTCAGCAAATTTGAGCGTTATCCACCCTGATATTATCGAGAAGATCGAGGTGGTCAAAGGGCCTCGCTCTGCGTTGTATGGCTCAGAGGCGATTGGTGGTGTTATTCATATCTTTACGCGCCAAAGTGGGCCGGCTTTTTCAGGTGCAGTAACGATGGGAACCGATAGTCTTCAAGAAGTATCGGTTAACGGTTACACAACCCTTGAGCAAGGAACACAGGTTTCATGGGGTGCTGTTAAAACTGAAACGGGTGGCTTTCCGACGTACCGTGACGCCGATCATGATAGCGGACACGATAACTTGTCCTTTCACTTAGGTGCACGTCATACATTTAACGAGACTGACGTTAACCTGAGTGTGCAGTCACGCCGTGGTAATACTGAATACTCTGCACAAGATTACAGTAACTTTCCTGACGTTGCATTGAAGCCGGTGGATCAGGATTTTACACAGCACTTGATCAGTGTGAGTGCTGAGAATGAAGTGTCAGAGCGTTGGGTGACGCGTTTACAGGCAGGGTACTTCTTTGATGAGCTAATACAGAATCAATCTCCAGACTTTGTTGAGACGGAGCGTTTTCAACTGGATTGGGAAAATGATTTCGAGCTTGATGCGCATCTTTTAACAGCGGGCGTTTCCCTTCAAGAAGAGAACATTCAGTCTCTTTCGTTTGGCAGTGGTTTTGATGAGTCAATTACAACTAAGGCCATCTTTCTGCAGGATAGTATCGCGTTCGGTGCTCACTCTCTGCTTTTCGCAGGTCGTTATACGGACCATGAGAACTTTGGCACAAAAGCAACTTGGGAAGCGAGTTACGGGTATACGTTTAATGAACACCTGAATGTTTTTGCCAGTGCAGCAACAGCATTTCGGGCGCCCAGTGCGCCAGATCTTTATGGCTACGGCGGTAACCCAGATCTGAAAGCGGAAGATGCACGTAACATCGAACTAGGTATTAAATACCGTATTGGTTCAGATCAAGCAGTGACAGCAACTGCCTTCCATAATGATATCGACAATCTCGTTGAATTCGTTGAGGTTGAGCCGTTTGTTTATCAGGGCCGCAACGTAGCGCGGGCTCGTACGCAAGGCGTTGAGTTAACGCACGAAGCTACTTGGGGTGCGGTGAGCTGGCAAACGTCCGTAGCACTACAAAGCGCCAAGAATCGCGATACTGGCGCACGCTTGCTGCGACGAGCTCAGCGCTCACTGACGAGTCGTATCTATCACGATTTAGGACGTCTGGGTTATGGCTTTGAGTTCATTGCACAGAGCGATAAACGTGACTTTGGCGCAGATATCGCAGGTTACGGTATCGTCAATGCGACACTACGGTATCAGCTAGCACCTGCATGGGTGGTAGAGGGTAAGGTGCTCAACCTCTTCGATAACGACTACGAGCAGGTTGCGGGTTACAACACGCAAGGCTTTGGTGGGCTGGTTTCGATCGTATACCGACCCAACTAACTTTCAGAGGTGATGATAGTGTCGAACAGGCTAACGCGTATTTACACTCGCGGTGGAGATAAAGGGGAAACTTCGCTTGCGAATGGCAACCGGGTTTCTAAAGCCAGTCTTCGGGTAGAAGTGCTCGGCGCTGTCGATGAGCTTAACAGCGCATTGGGCGTTTTAGATGCGCACTTGCGTTACGAACGGAAGGTTGTACACCCGTTTGTGCGTGAGATTCAGAATCGCTTATTTGATATTGGTAGTGAGCTTGCCGTAGCCGACAGCGAGTATGTAGTTATCCAAGCGGCGATGGTTGAGGCGTTGGAGTGCGAGTTAGATCAGCTCAATGAGCAGTTACCGCCGTTGAAAGAGTTTATTCTTCCTGGTGGGAACATCGCCGCTGCGCATTGTCATATGGCGCGAGCGATCTGCCGCCGTGCTGAGCGCTTATTTGTTGCTTTGCAAGAAAGCGAAGCAATTAATCCCGAGGCGATGCGCTTTCTAAACCGTTTGTCTGACTACCTGTTCGTGTATGCGCGCAGCCTTGCAAACGAGGATGGTGCTTGCGAAGTGTTCTGGCAAAAAAGCCGCTAACCGTTTGTGCTCTGCATAAAAAACCAGCTGCTCGGCTGGTTTTTTTTATCTCTCGTGTTTGGCTCTTTCAGCAGATCAACAACGACAAAAACCCGCAATTAAGCGGGCTTTTGCAGGAGGACTTTCGCTGTTGGTTACTTCGCTTTTTTCTTGCGCGCAGAAAATGCGAGTAAGCCAGCACCTAGCAGTGCTAGAGAACCCGGTGCAGGAACCTGTGCAGGATCGTTAGCGGCTTCTTCAATGAAGTATTTCACAGTGTAGGTTGCAGAAGCAAAAGACGATTGCTCTGACGTGTAGTTGCCACCGACCACTGTTAGAATGATATTTGCGGTTGCCTCTAAATCTACAGTAAAGGTGCCATTACCCGCAAAGTTAGCTAGTTCGCTTGCAACAGTAACCTCTGCTGCGTCAAAGTCTTGACCTTCTAGGCGGCCGAACGAGTATGTTTGGCCGGCTGGGAGGCGAGTTCCACTAGCTTTTGTCGAAGGGGATACATCGATATCCAGTTTAGGGCCACCGACACTGATATTTGAAATAATTTCAGCGCCGAATGTGCCTTCCGCACTGCGTACGAAAGTCGTTGGTGTTAGCTCGAAGGTCGTGAATGAAAGCCCTTCTAGTGTTAGCTCGACTTTCTGTAACTCACGGCCACCAAAGTCAGCAGCATTGTACAGGTTAAAAGTAAAGGTGCGATCCCAAGTGGTAGCGGTACGCTCAACGGTCTGGATCTGTGTTGGGCCTGCTTGAATGAGTGCAGCGGATGCCGTGCCAGCCATTAAACTGAATGCAGCGGCTGTTATCAGTTGTTTTGCGAAAGTCATCTTAATCTCCATGTTCAACCTAATCGATATTTGCGCATTGCTATCGAATCCCTAGTGTACTGCTTCCAAGGTGTTGCTGATTTGGTAACAACTTGAAGCACCACACTGTGAAAACTGCCCTCCGTTAAGAGGGCAGAATATCTGTCTTACGCCGCTTTACGCTTACGAGACATTGCTAGCAAGCCTAGGCCGAATAGTGCCAAAGATGCTGGAGCAGGAACAGAAGCTGCTGGTGGCAGCTCTTCAACGTAGTACTTAACTGTGAAGTTACCTAGCGCTCGAGCTTCTTGCTCAGATACGTAGTTACCACCTACTGCATTGAATGTGATGCTAGCAAGGGCTTCTAGTTGCACGTTAAACGTGTCAGTACCAGTAAATCCAGCCAAAGTTGCAGCATCTGTGTGTTCTGTACCTTTAGCGTCAGAGCCTTCTAGCAAACCAAAATCGTATTTAACGTTTTGTTCTACGCGATCAGTAGCGCCTTTAGCTGTTGGGTTAACATTGATAGCAATCAGACCAGAGGTTACAGAAACGTCTGCGTAGATTTTAGCGCCGAAGTCACCGCTTGCTTCTCGAACAGCGCTGTTTGTTGGTGTGAAATTGAATGTTGTCGCAGATTCACCAGACAGTTCAAGCTCAACACGTTGCAGAGCACGGCCATCGAAGTTAGCTGGATTGAATAGGTCAAATGTTAGCGTGTGGTTCCAAATAGTAGCTTCGTAACCGTAGCCACCTGTTTGAGTTTGAACCAACTCAAGTGCTGCTGATGCAGATGTTGCTGCTACTGTAAGAACTGCTGCTGCCAAAGCTTTTTTAGCGAATGCCATTTTCATAATCTCCGTGTTCCGTTTGCGCCAGTGCAAAGGGTTTCAATTTGTAAGCACGAAGTATTTAGCATGTGGTGTGCCAACTTTTTATCTTGGTTATAAAAAAGTTTAAAAAAATTTATTATGTCGCTTTTTGGTGTCTTATTTTTAACCTTGTTGGTGGTTTTGTGATTTATTGCAGACATTTATTAAGGTTTTCTGATGTTTTGTGCGCGGTCTTAGTATGAATTTTCTGCACTGTGTGGACAAAAAGTGAGCCTTGTAAAATTAGCTGACGTTCAAAAATAGGAATCCGGTTAAATCAAACTAAGCGGTTCGGTTTGGTTCACTTCCGGTTTAGTTTCAAGCACTTTTACTGCTTAAGTGAACGCTTATTAAGATTCAGGTCAATTATCTGCCCCATTGTGTATGGGTGTTCACCTAGTGTTTGTAAAAAATGCTGACATTCGTCTCTAAGTGAATACATTTCAATGTGTGCGTGAGTATATGGGTACGCGCTGTCTAGGAATATTTCAGCAAAGGCAAAAAGCGTTTTTTCCTGTTTTAAAGGGCCAACGCCGCTTTTTGACTCTATTTGGGCTGCTTTACTTTAAGACGAGATAGGGTTGGCAAGAAACGAGAGGGCGCGATCTACGTTTGGTTGTTGGACAGTGTTAGGCAACAACGAGGGCGTCGCTGCCTAACTGAGAGGTGAGGTGCTAGTTGGTTTTTTCTTGAAAAATTTCTGGTTTATTGAAATCGGACCTTGTAACAACTGAGCCACTAGATGTTACGGAGTTGGATTTTTCCCAATACTCGATCGTGTTGAACCAGCCCAAGTCAGCTGTGTAGTTTAAACTCGAAGCCACAAATTTTGAGCCCCTATCCACGATAGCCATATTTTTTCGATGGTTACTATCGTAGAGATAGTAACCATAATCTCGGTACGAATATGAGCCGGCTATAGGCGTGCTTTCACCGTTAACGACCATGACTAAACTGTAGTCAACTTGGCTTTGAGTGACGTTCATCGTACCAGACACACTGAACTCACCGCCCTCAGAGTCTAGTACCAGATCGTTTTGCAAATGAATGGTCATGCGAGCTAGCGTGTAAGCCCCCGCAAGGTTTTGATCCACCTTTCCTGTGACGACAAACGATTGCTTAGATTGGCTCCACTCCAGCATTGAGGTTGTTCCAGCGCTAGGGAAGTTTTCAACCGTGACTGCCTTCGTTTTTCCAGCTAGATACTCACTCCCACCGGACTTGACCGACCGAAAGTCTCGGCGTGTTAGCAGTTGGCCGTCCGTATAAACTTCAATCGTGTGGGCGCCCTCGGTCAGGCCGCTGTAGTTAAGCAGCAAAGAGAATCCAGTTTCTGCATGGCCGCAAATATTAGTCGTGTCGCCACGTAAGGTGCCGGTGCCGGCGTTACCAATTGAGCGGCCATCGATAAATACTTCTACCTGTTGTGCGGAGCAATCCCAGCCAGAGATAACACCAATGCCTGATTCAACGGCGTTAGGTTGCGGGTTTTCCAAACTGCCAGTAGCAAATGTACTTGAGCTGGCTGCCAGCAATAGCAATGAAGCGCAGAGACGCATAGATTACTCCTTTAATTTATGTCTCAAAAGGACGCTTAGCCTACTATTAATTAAGTTAATGTATATAGGTCTTTATCCTATTTATCAGGAGGAGCTATTGTTGAGTGAACACCATCAGTCTTTACCGCTCAAAGCGCTGTCTTACTTTGCGGTTGTCGCTCAGGTTGGAAGCTTTAAACGCGCTGCAGATAAGCTATGTGTGACCCCACAGGCGATTAGTATTCAAATGAAAGCGCTAGAGCAGCAACTTGGAGTAGCGCTGTTCTCTCGTCACGCATCAGGTGTTGTGCTAACCCCAGCGGGCGAGCTGTTAGCGGAGTATGTTGATCGCGGGTTAGCTTTGCTGGATCAAGGCGTCACGTTGGCAAAGTGCACACAGAAAACGCACTTTCGCATCAATATATCGCCTTGGTTTGCGGTGCATCGGGTATTACCGCTGTTGGAAACATTTGAGTCAACGTTATCCGATGTTGAGCTGTTTATTGGTACTCAGGTTGCGATGAGCGATAGCGACTGGCGCTCGATTGATCTTGCGATCCAGTGGGGCTTTGGCGAATGGCCCGCCGAGCACAAGCGCCTTTTACAGCGCGATGACAAGTACCTTGTCTGTGCCCCGGCTTTGAAAGCTCGCTCTGTGCTATCGAAGCCGGAAGACCTACAGCACCAGCGTATTATCTGCACGCCCCTGTCGATTGAGCTTTGGCAGCGTTATGCAAGAACGTTGGGCATTGACCTGTTGCGCGAACGGCAGTTCTTGATCGTTGATAGTATCGCCAGTCAGGTGGAAGCGACAAAGCAGGGGCTAGGTGTTGCGCTTGTCAGCGATAATGTCGCGCAGCAGGGGGTAGCTGCAGGTGAGATGGTGATGCCGTTAGGTGATCGGGCACTGAGTGAGATTAATCCGTCGCTGGTGCCGGGGTACTGGCTGGTGATACCGACCCACTGCCGCCAGTTTGAGATCGCTGCCATGTTTGAAAGCTGGTTAACTGAGACCTTAGCGATACCCAGCTAGCTCTAGCTGAGTATCGCCATTGTGATAAAGGACTTATGAAAACTGTTCTGCGTATTGGTCGCGTAGTGCACGTTTAAGCAGCTTACCCGCAGTGTTTTTCGGCAGTTGAGCTTGGAAAGCGATCGCTTTAGGCACCTTGAAGGGCGCTAAGTGATTGTGGCAGTGGGCAATGAGGGCCGCTTCATCCACCTCAGCTCCCTCTTTGAGAATCACAACAGCGGTGATCGCCTCGATCCACTTATCATGGGGCGTACCAATTACCGCGACCTCAGCAACAGCCGGGTGTAGGTAGAGTGCTTCCTCCACATCACGGCTTGCAACTAAGACACCGCCGGTGTTCACCACGTCTTTAATGCGATCAACAATGTAGATAAAGCCGTCGTCATCGACGTAGCCAAGATCGCCTGAGTGGAACCAGCCGCCGCTAAACGCTTCTGCTGTTTCATCGGGTTTGTTCCAGTAGCCCACCATTAAATGGGGCGAGCGATGGATAATTTCACCTCGCTCTCCGGGTTGGCAATCCTCCATTGTGACGGGGTTGACGATACGCGTCTCCACGGACATAGCCGGTTTACCGACCGATGCCAGCCGCCCATTAATATCATCTGGACTCAAAACGGTCGCTAACGGCGCCATCTCGCTCTGGCCATAGCAGTTAAAGAGTCGCGACCCGGTTAGGCGCTCGCCGAGCTCCACCACAATGGGCTCTGGCATAATCGAGGCACCATAATAGATGTTCTTTAAGGTGCTCAGGTCATGTGCGTCGAAGCCGCTGTCGCGCAGCAAACCGATCCATACTGTGGGTGGCGCAAATAGTGAATTGATCTTCTCTTGGCTGATCGCCTCAAAAACATGCTGCGCAACCGGTGCTTCCATTATGTAGCTTAATGCGCCGATCATCAGAGCGGGCATCGTGAATACGTGCATTTGTGCCGAATGATAGAGCGGCAGCGCCGCAAGCGAGCGGTCGGATGTTTTTAATTCCAGCAACTGGATGCAGCTCATGTATTCAGTCATAAAGGAGCGATGTGTATGCATCGCGCCTTTGGGGTGAGAAGTGGTGCCCGAGGTATAGAGAATCTGAACAAGGTCAGTGTCTTGCACTGTGACCTTAGGAGGTGTTGTGGGTTGTTCGCTCTGTGCGTAAGCGAGTATATCAAGAGCTTGAGTGGCGCTGCTGCGCAAAGTGCCGCAAAGCTTCACATCGGTGGTGTCTAGAATCGCTTCTGCATTGGCGAGTAGAGCATCGTCGCAAAATAGTGCTCGTGCGCCTGACTGGGATAAAAGATAGCTCAGCTCTTCACTGACGAGGGCAAAGTTAATCGGCACATGCACAAGGCCTGAGCGTGCACAGGCTAACCAGAGGATGAGGTAGGCATCGGAGTTTTTGCCGTAAGCGGCAACGCGATCACCCTTGCTCAGACCAAGATCGAGTAACGCATTTGCAACACGGTTAACGGCATCACTCAGTGCTTGGTAGCTCCACCTGCGCTCATTAAAAACAATCGCTTCGCGGGTGGCGTAGCGCCGTACGGCGCGGTCTAGACCGCTGCCAATGGTATTGGCGGTGGAACAGCTAACTTCAGGTAGCATCTCGACAGACATGACGTGTCCTCACTTTTATTATTCTTTTGCGATGCTATTGAGTCTCTTGGAGTCGTGGGCTGCACGCAATGATCTAACTGTCCATACCATTTAACCGAAACGGTCAGCGGGTTTGCGCTGTGTGATAACTACTTGGAGGAACGCCGGTCCAGCTTTTGAATGCGCGGCAGAACGCTGCTTGTTCGGTAAAGCCGGTGAGTAGGCTGATATCGGCGATGCTGAGCGACTCGTCTAGCAGCAGGCGGATGGCGGTATCTTGGCGTAACTGGTCTTTTAAACGCTGAAAGCTGACATCCTCCTCCTTGAGTTTTCTACGCAACGTTCGAGAGGTCATATTGAGTGACTGCGCCACGCTTTCTAGTGTGGGCAGCTGCGCGACCCCGCACTGCACTAGGTGGCGCTTAACACGCGTGGCAATAGAGGTGTCTTGACCAACACGGCGCAGCACTTCGAGTGGCGATGAACGCAGGAAACCGGCAAGCTCATGGGGCTTACGTACAATAGGAGCTGCCAGTAGGCGCGCGGGCAGAGTAAAGCCAGAGGCGGTGCTGTTAAACACGAGCGCTCCTGGAAACATGGGAGGGTACTCTGCGACATGTGAGGGCTGCGGATAATTAAAATAGGTGGACTGGAACGCTAACTGCTCGTTGACTAGCCAGCAGCTAAAGCGCTGCCACATGAGCAGCAAAAACTCTTGGAAGAAGTGATCGGTATCGAGGTCCTTTGTTTTCAGGGTGAGCTTGAAATCAGCAAGGTCGTCGCGTTGTGTGAGTGCCAGATCGAGGTCGGAATGGACACAGCTGTAAAAGCGCGCACTTTGTTGCAGCATCCCGCCAAGTGTTCGTGTATGGAGCACCGATTCTGCCATCAGTGCGAACACGCCATTCTTACAAGGTGAGGCGGTAAGCCCCATAAACTCGTCGCCGGTTTCACGCCAAACGGCCTTTATCAATCCTGCTAGTTGCTCTTCACAGATGCGCTCCTGCGCTTGGCGATAAGCCTGCAGAGGGATCTCCGCTTGTGCGAGCAACTGCTCCACTGAGACCCCTTGAGCCACCGCGCCACGTATCGCCGCTTCGATGTAGTGATTGGAAACCGGTTTCTTCTTCATATTGCGTACGGGTTGAATTTTATTGTGGGCACGAAACGAATATGGACGTTTTGGTTAAATAGAACGTCAGGAACGATCATAGCCCCAATACGCGAGCAGCGGAATACTCAAGCTTTTCGATCAGTGGGCATATGAGATGAAAGTAGAAGGAAAAGTTGCCGTTGTGAGCGGTGGAGCATCGGGGTTAGGGCTTGCAACCTGTGAGCATCTGTTAAAACTGGGCGCGCGGGTTATTGTGCTTGATCTAAATAAGGCTGCCGGTGATGCATTAGCGACACGTTTTCCACAGCAGGCCTTTTTTGCACCAACTGATGTCACCTGTGAGGCAAATGTGCGCAGCAGTATCGAAACGGGTGTTGATCAATTTGGCCAGCTGGATATCTGTGTTAACTGCGCGGGCATCGTGGCAGCGGGGAAAGCGTTGGATCGGGATGGTCATGCTGCACCCCTCGCACCCTTTCGCAAAGCGATCGATATCAATCTGGTGGGTGTGTTCAATGTTTTGTGTGTTGCTGCTGAGAAGATGGCTACTAATGAGCGTACAGATGATGATCGTGGTGTCATCATCAACACCGCGTCCGTAGCAGCATTCGATGGGCAAACCGGCCAAGCGGCCTACAGTGCAAGTAAGGCGGGCATTGTTGGCATGACGTTACCGTTAGCGCGTGATCTAGCCGCGAGCAACATCCGCGTGATGACGATTGCTCCGGGGCTATTCGATACACCCATGATGCAGTCTTTACCCGAGAGTGTACGTGAGCCGCTGATCACGATGATGCAATCCCCGCAGCGGTTTGGTGATCCGGCTGAGTTTGCGGCGCTATGTCAGCATATTATCGAAAACCGCTATCTCAATGGCGAAGTGATCCGTCTTGATGCGGCTATCCGCATGGAACCGCGTTAGGAGGTGAGCATGAGTGAAGAGCTAACGATCTATCGGGACATGGTTAAACGTGCTTTAGAGGCTGAGGTCGCGCCTTTTTACGACGACTGGGAGCGCACTGGAGCTTTGCCGAAAGCGTTATGGCAAACATTGGGGGCGGCAGGGCTCTTAGGTGTTGATATGCCAGAGGAGTATGGCGCAGCAGGTGCGAGCTTTGAGGTCGCGCAACTGGTTGTGAATGAGATCGCACGACAAGGCTTTGGCGGGCTGGCCAGCAGCTACAACATACATGCCAATATCGTGATTCCGTACATTGCGGCGTACGGTAGCCGTGCTCAAAAGGAGCAGTGGCTACCCGCGCTTATTCGTGGCGATAAAGTTGCCGCGATTGCAATGACGGAGCCAAGCACAGGCTCCGACCTTGCCGCACTGCGTACGCGAGCGGTGCGCGATGGCGAGGAGTGGGTCATCAACGGAGCAAAAATTTTTATTACCAACGGCTGTCATGCCGATCTGGTGATCGTGTGTGCAAAAACAGACCTTAATGCCGGTGCGAAAGGGGTCTCGCTCTTTCTGGTCGATAGTACGCTGGCCGGTTTTTCTCGTGGTGCCGGTATTAAAAAGATTGGCCAGCACGCAAGTGATACGGCTGAACTCTTTTTCGATGACCTGCGCGTACCCGCTAGTGCTTTACTGGGTGAGGAGAACCAAGGTTTTGCCTATTTGATGCAGGAGCTACCGCGTGAGCGCATTGGCGTTGCGGTACAGGCCGTGGGCTCTGCACAGGGCGCATTAGCGCTGACACTAGATTATGTGCAGCAGCGCCAAGCGTTTGGCCAGCGGATTGCAGACTTTCAGAATACGCGCTTTAAACTCGCCGAACTCAAAGCTCAGCTCGAGCTATGCAAAGCGTATCTTGGCCAGTGCATACAACGCTATAACGATGGTCAGATGACCACCGAAGAGGCCTCTATTCTGAAGCTCACGGCAACCGAGATGCAGTGTAAGGTTGCTGATCAATGCTTACAGCTATTCGGCGGCTACGGCTATACGCTGGAGTATCCTATCTCGCGTTTCTATGTGGACGCGCGTGTTCAAACCATTTATGCCGGCACCTCTGAAATTATGAAAGAGATGATCGCTCGCAGCTTAATTAATCCATCGCAGCGCTAGGAGAGAGTGATGACTGTTGCATATGTTGCAGGCGTTGGTATGACACGCTTCTATAAACCTGGCCAACATCAACCTTATCGTGTGATGGTGAAAGAGGCTGTTGAGACTGCGTTACAAGACGCTGGGGTCCCATACGGCGCGGTTCAGCAAGCTTTTGGTGCGTATATCTATGGTGATAGCACCTGTGGACAAAATGCCCTCTATTCCGTTGGCATGACGGGTATTCCGATTATCAATGTGAACAACAACTGCTCCTCCGGCTCCACGGCGCTGTTTCTTGCGCGCCAAGCGGTGGCAAGTGGGGCTGCCGAGTGTGTACTTGCATTTGGCTTTGAGGAGATGCAGCCCGGAGCGTTGGCGTCTCATTGGGAGGACCGTGAATCTCCTTTCGATCCGATGCTGGGGCGTTTAAAGGAGATCGCTCCGCATACACCAGCAGGGCCTTTAGCGCTGCAGATGTTTGGCGCAGCAGGACGTGCCTATATGGAGCGTTACTCCGCTCCCGCCTCCTTGTTTGCTGAGGTTGCTGTAAAAACCAGAGCCCATGCGCTGAACAATCCTCGCTCTCTTTTTAATAAGCCACTTACGGTAGAGGAGGTGCTTAGCTCGCCAACCATCTACGATGGCTATATGACACGTCTTATGGCGTGCCCACCAACGTGTGGCGCTGCCGCGGCGATTATTTGCAGTGATGCGTTTGCCAAGCGACATGGTATTCGAAAGCCGGTCTGTATTGCTGGGCAGAGTATGACGACCGATACAGCTGATAGCTGGGATAATCCGATCGACTTGATCGGTGCTCAAATGACACAGCTAGCCACCAACCAAGCGTTGAATGAAGCCGGCGTTGATCTGGCGGATGTGGATGTTGTTGAGTTACACGACTGCTTCACCCCCAATGAAGTGATCACTTATGAGGGCTTAGGACTATGCGAAGCTGGGGAGGCGGAGCGCTTCGTTCGTGCAGGTGATCATACCTACGGTGGCCGTTTCGTGGTTAACCCTTCAGGGGGGCTTATGTCTAAAGGGCATCCTATCGGTGCGACGGGTTTAGCTCAGTGTGCTGAGCTGGTGTGGCATTTACGTGGTGATGCGGGGGCACGGCAAGTCGCCGGTGCTCGAGTGGCGCTGCAGCATAACTTAGGGTTAGGCGGTGCCGCGGTGGTCACGCTATATCAGCGTGATAGTGCATCAATGACTCTTTAAATGAGTTAAGAAAAATTTACCTAAATAGGTAAATATTATTGTTTGCTCCCTAAATTTAACTCACGCACACTGAGCGAAAAAAATGGGAGCAATTACTCATGTCAACCGCACTACCTGTTACCGAGTTTTTCGCACAGCTTTGGAAAGACTACACCCAAATCACACCCCAAGCGCAGGTGATTCACGATCTCTTTAAAGAGAGCGATGGCACTGTGGTCAACGATCATGTGGCTTTTCGTACCTTTGCGGGTACCCCCATCTGTTTGGATAACCTGGAACCGATCATCTTGTCGTTGGGCTATGAGCGCCAAGATAGCTACCGCTTTGTATCGAAGTCTTTACGCGCGCATAGTTTTATCCATCCTGACCCTGAGCAACCGAAGATCTTCTGCTCGGAGCTTTTAGTGGAGGAACTTAGCGGTGACGTACAGGCGATTATTCAGCGCTACACCGCACAGATTCAAGCAGAGACTCTGGCACCGTCTGTATTTTGGTCTGGACGTCATTGGGGTATGCCCAGTTGGGAAGACTACCAAGCGGTGATGGCTGAATCAGAGTATGGCGCTTGGTTACTAGCGATTGGTGTGCGTGTTAACCACTTCACGGTGAGTGTAAATGCCTTAACGTCGGTGGACAGTATTGAAGCAGTGCTTACGCGTGTGAAAGCAGCAGGTTACGCTGTAAATAGCGTGGGTGGTGAGGTGAAAGGCTCTCCGCAGGCTCTGCTGGAGCAAGGCTCAACGATGGCTGATCAAGAGGTATTTACGTTTGCTGGTGGCAATGAGCAACGGATACCTACCTGCTTTTACGAGTTCGCCAAACGCTATGCGGACGCTGAAGGGGTGGTCTATCAAGGCTTTGTTGAAGCGAATGCGGACAAAATTTTTGAGTCCACAAGCGCACGTTAGCCATTAAACAGCAGGCTGGGTCATTACCGAGCCTGCTGGAACTCCTCCACCAGAATGGCGTGAATATCGTCGTATAAGGAGCGCAGTTCTGGCTTCATATTATCTATCGCTTCTTGCGCGGTGATGTAATACGGCGCACGAATGCCATGATAATCCACATCTTCACCCGCCCGAGTGAAGTTAATACCTGAGCGTTTGAGTAACTTAGGCAAAAAGGGCTCCATCATAGCGAAGGCGTGGGTCTTGTTTGTGATAATGCTCATTGATGTAGCGGCTAAGAATGCGGAAACCGCTATCAATGGGAAGACGCGCTGCTCTTCCTCACCAAACGTCAATGCGGCTGCGCTACCGAAGCGGTCACGGTGCTCGTTATGACGGCGTCTGAATGAACCATCAACAGCGAGGCGTGAGACTTCGCACATTTGGCTGCGGGGCAGCTGTAACTCATTGAGCAGGGCATTATCTAGGCTATCGGGGCAGAAGCGCTCTAGCGGCAGCAGTGCGTCGTGTCCATCCGTGGCACCGGGTACCAGTCTTACACAGCCTGCGGGGTAGCCACTTGGCTTATGGCGGATGATGCAGTGTAGCGAGTAGTCATCGAAATCATCACGCTCCTCGCCGTCGTCATCATCAGAGGTTGGCTCGTACTGAAACTCCTCGCAATAGACGCGGTATCGAACTTGATAGACCTGCTTCTTTAGCTCTTCTGATGTGGCAAGGTCCACAGAAAAATAAGTTTGAAAACCATCTGCGAGTAAACTGCTCATAACTCAACCTCTTTAATTGGGGAGCCCGCCTAGCGGCTGTTCCAGCGCCTTAACCACGGCTGCCAGCGTTGGTATATCATTTATAGTAGAAGCTTTTTTGCCACTTTGAATGCGATTTGCTGTAGAGGGTGGTTGTTACCACCTGGTCGCCAAGTCTTGCTAAGTTTGTTGCGATACGCATCAAAGTGGAGACCGTGGGGAGCTGCAATAACTTCTCCGCGCCCTAGAAGAATTTTTAGCGCATTGGTCCCAGCGATACCCGCGCACATATCAACAGACATTGGGGTGGATGGGCCTTTCTGCGCTTTAAAATCGGCAGCTGATTTATCCACCAGGTACTTCACTTGGAGCATCGCGGGTGACAAGCCGATCAAAAAACGGACTAGCTGCTCTTCGGAGGTGTAGCCTTCTAACTTGAAGTAATCCTCGAAGCTCATATGACCTGGCAAGAAGGCCAGAAACGAACAGCCCATGCCCAGTGGTGCTGCTGTGATAGCGGGGATGCCTTTCTCTTTGCACTTTTTGAAGACAAGCTTCCGTGCATCTAAGGCAAAGAAATCTAAACTATCAACATAAAGGTCGACCCCGTCGAGAAAAGCGTCGATGTTGGTTTCATTAACACCTTCAGGGAACGTTTCTATCTTGGCTTCAGGGTTTACATCCAGTGCCATCCGCTGCATGACATCGAGCTTAGGCTCGTTTAGCGTGCTGACAAAGGCACCAGCTTGGCGGTTGAAGTTGTGAACCTCAAATTCATCAAAATCTGAGATGCTAAAGTTAGCAATACCTAAGCGTGACAGCGTGAGTAAATGCGCCCCACCAACGCCACCTAAACCCGCTATCGCTACTTTTTTGCTACGTAGCGTTTGCTGTTCTGCGTGAGTGACCCAGCCGATATTACGCGAAATCGAGGCTTCGTAGTTGTACATCAAACATTCCTGTTTTAGGTAGTATTGGACTATAGCATATGAACATCTTAACGAGTGTTGCGTATAACTAACAGCATTGCAGTGATATGTGTCAGTATCTTTTACAAATATTACTGCACCCACAAAAAAGCCTCTGTAGCCGAGACTACAGAGGCTTTTTCGGGGAACTAAATTAAGCTATTACGCTGCTTTTTTGCGGCGGCCAGCTAGACCAAGACCCAGCAAACCAAGACCGAACAGTGCGATTGAACCTGGTGCTGGTACTTTACCAGTGATAGAGCCGTCTAGAGTTGATTGACGGATAAGGTTACCGTCTACCAGTAGTAACTCGTCTGCACCTGGGATCGGTGGGTTTACGTTTGTATCTAGCGTCAATGTTGGGTTGTTACCGCTAGCAACTGCATCTGCTGCGTCTACCCAAGCAGAACCGTTCCAAATGTTCAGGAAGTCATCCGCTGCGAATGTGATATCGAAGAACAGGTCTAGGTTCGCTGCTTGGATGTTAGAACCTGTAAGGTCTGCAGAGAACGCTAGGCCGCTGCTATCGCCATCGCCTAGTACTAGGTCATTGAAGTAAACGTTTACATAACCGCCTGTGTAAACAGGACCCGCTGGTGTCAGCGTACCGTCAAAGTGGTACTCAACTTGCAAGTCCCAAGACTGCAGGAAGCCTTCGTTATCAGAAGCCAATGGCGGAACCAGTGGGCTTAGAGCGTCGATATCACACTGGCCTGCTGGGCAGTTTGGCATCGCAAGGTTAACAGGTGTTACGCCGTCAATTGCTGTACCTGAAGTTGGAACGCCTGCTGCATTCAGTTCAGATGCGATGTTAGTGTCGTAGAAATCCCCTAACAGGCTGCCATCAGAGAAGTCATAGATAGATGTTGCCAGCATTTGGCTGAAGCCAAACTCAGAGAAAGAACCCGTTTGAGTGTTAGCATCTGGAGCACCGATAAAACGTGCAGTATCTGCATCGTTGCCACCAAAAGATGACAGGTCCAAATACATCATATTGGCGTTAGCTGCTGAGCTGAGCCCAAGCGCCAGCGCTGTTGCGGCAAAAGTAGTCGTTAGAGTTTTCATGTTGTATACCTGCTCACAAAATTGGTTGCTGTATTATCTTGTATACAGAATATGTGCCAGTTTTGTTAAATATATGTTTTTCAATGATTTTTTATTTTTTATGGCGAGCTGTAAAAGTGGTTTGTAAATTTTTCTGACACTTTTTTTGGGCTTTGTCAGCTTTCTTTACATTGGATGGGGTGTTTGTGTTTGCGATTCGCTTCAGTAGGCCCCAGCCTTAATAGGCGGGGCCCACCGAGTTTAAAGGTTTTTCATCAGCGTTTTGGCCTGAGCAAGCTCTGGAAACTGCTTCTCTAATAAAGGCTCCAGCACCTCTTTGGCTTTGCTAGGTTGCTTTGATGCGCTCAAAGCCAGTGCGTAACGATAGCCTAAAGATGGGTTCTGAGGCGCCAGTTGATAAGCCTTGGCTAATGTGTCTACCGCTTGCGCATGATCGCCCGCTTTTAGTAACAAATGGCCCAAGGTATCGAGAACATTAGCAGAGCCAGGCTTTTCAGCTTGTGCTGCACGAGCATACTTAAGCGCTTGTTGCACCTGCCCTTGTTCGCCTAACAGCCAAGCAAGGTTGTTCATGACGATATAGTTACTCGGGTCTTGCTTCAATATTGCTCGGTAACGCTGGATCGATTTTGAGTGGTCAATATCGTTGTTTACGATATCTCGGTTGGTGGCATACAACAGCACATCTTTGTCGTTAGGGTGTGCGGCTAACCAGTCTGCAATAAGCTTGTCGGCTTGCTGTACCTGCTTGGCTTGAGTCAAAGACTCAGCATATAACATCAGAGATTGGCTGCTTTGCGCGAGTTGGTGCATTTGAGCAAACTGCTTTGCTGACTCTGAATAGTCTTTTGTACTGGCATAGTGTTTTCCCAATGCCCAGTAGAAGCCCGGTGTTGCTTGGTAAGTTTGTAAAAAACGCGTCGTTTGTTGTCGAGCTTGCTCTTGGCGGTCGTTTTCTAGCAGGATCAGAATCTCCGCGATCGCTAGCTGTTGATTCGGCTTTTTCTCTAAACTTTGACGTGCTTTAAACAATGCAGCATCGGTTTGGCCGCTGAGTGCCAGTGAGTAGACCTCGCCAAATAAAGCCTGCTCGCTGCTGGGGTATTCGTTTTGCCACTGTTCGTAGACGCTGGCAGCTTGCGAAAACTGTTGCTGGGCAAGGTGAATTTGCCCCTGTACTGCCAGCGCATCTTCATGTTGGGGCGCATCGTCTGGAATTTGCCCCAAGAGCGCGAGGCTGCGTGTATATTCAGCTTGATCAGCTGCGATTTGAGCGGCGATAAGCTGCAACGCTGGCGTGCTCTGGCTTTCGAGTAGCTGAGTGAGGCGACTCTCAAAGCGTGATGTATCTCCTAAGCGTTTCTGCAGACGATACATACCAATTAACGCAGAGCGGTTATCGGGCTCAATCTCGAGAATCTCGGTAAGATAACGCTCCGCATTGCTTAGGTTGTTCTCCTGCAGGGCAATGCTGGTCAGCATGCCCAATACCTCACTCGTTTTGCCCGTTGGTGTCTCAATACTTAACGCTTTATTCAACACCTCTTTGGCTCGGCTTGGGTCACCCGTGCGGCGCAGGATGTCAGCCACGAGCAGATAACCATTCAGATCGTTTGGCTTCAACGGAAGGTAGTCCTTAGCTACCTTAAGTGCTTGCGCTGTTTGCTGTTGCTGTAAGTGGTAGCGAATAAGCGCAACGCGAGCGCGGTACGCAGCTGGATCTTTCTTGAGAACCGCTTGAATCTCATCAAGCCCGGTTGTATCACCTGAGGCCAATTTCAGCGCACCAATACCGGTTTGGATATTGGTATTATCCGGGTCGGCATCGGCGTAGGCTTCAAACAGCTTGAGAGCTTCATCGCTGCTACCGGCACGTAAAAAACTGTTGCCGAACAAGGAAACGAGAGCTTTGTTGTCTTTGTCAATGGAGCCTATGCTGTTGATAACTTCGTCAGCAGTGGTTGCTAAGCCAAGTTTGGAGGCTGTGTAATGCAACATTTGCAGTGCACTGTCGCCGGGCTTAAGCGTGTCTTTTAAGGTCCGTAGGTGGGTATGGGCTTGCTCCCATTTCTGCAAGTTGAAAGCTGCGATGCCGGCTACTAAACGAGCCTCGGGCGTATTACTGTTGCCGTTGAGCACGATACCTGCGGCGGCACTGGCCGCTTCCCAGTCTTTGGCTTGTAGGCGCAGCTTCGCCTTCAGCAAGTTAGACAGCAGATGGTTGGGTGTAAATTTGAGCACGGTATCGACATGCTGCTCGGCTTGCTCAAAGGCTTTTCCGTCTAGGTACGCTTGCGCGGCAATCAGATTGAGATGGCGACGGTTAGGTTGCAGCTCTAGCACTCTTGCCAGTGTATCGCCTGCCTCAATATGCTTTTGCTGTGCAGAGAGTAGACGGCTAGAGAGAATCAGCGCCTCAGTGTTATTTGGCTCCTGTGCCAATAAGCGCTGCAGCTGCTCGGTTGCTTGCTCAAAGTTTCGCTCTAACGCAGCGCCATAAGCGCTTGCCAGTTTGCTGTACGTACCTGAGCCGTTGGCTGCGGCTGCAAAGTTCGCCTTCGCCTCACTAGGCTGATGCAGAGAGATGGCAGCCAATCCTTGATAAAAGTACACCAAGGTTTGTTCATCCTTGTCCAAAGACTCGGTGTCGATGTCGAGTATCTCTTCAAACTGATATTGGTATAACTGCGCCTGTGCAAGCTCTGCTGCGAGTAATTGTGCAGCAGCGCCAGCATCAATAGCGCGCTTAAACTCTTTCTCTGCCAACGCGCCTTGCTGCCGGTTTAGATAGTAGTTGCCGAGCAAGAGCCGCGCTTCTTGGTTGGAAGGGTTGGCTTGGAGTGCGCTTTTAAGGTCGATGATAAATGCTTTCTCATCCCCTTGAGAGGCATAGTTTTTTGCAGATTCGAGATACTCGACGTCGGTTTTCTGGGTATCACAACCACTGATAATAGATGCGATAGCAAGACTAATTAGTGTTTTTGTGAGTAATTTCATAGGCATGTGGTCGCTCTTTTTATCCGTGGCAGAGGCGCTATTAGGACCCTATTATCGCGCAGTCTGTTCCATCTCTGCAGCATAAAACCATCTTTCACGATAAAAGGATCATTTCCTGCGTGCAATAACCAGTATAGGCAACTGTAACTGAATGCGGATTATCCAGAGAGGGCGCTGCTGCGCGTTTGAATGGCCACATCAACAAAATTTCGAATGCCCGGCATCGCACTGCGTGACTTCAACCAAACCACATGCTCGACCACCTCCTCATCTGATTCTGCGACGCGCACCATGCGATATCGCGGATCGGGGCGAACATCGTTCTCAAGCGCAAAGCCGATCCCCAAGCCATACACAACAGCTTCGCAGGTGTCATAGCGTGAGTCCATATGGATATGGTGTTTGGGTTCTACGTCGCAACCGGTAAACGCTTTGTCGACGAGATACTGGGTATAAGCATTCGAGCGTGAGTAGATAAGAGGGTAGTCCGCCAACTGCTGCACACTGACGGTGGGCAAATTGGCTAGCTCGTGATTATGAGGGACCACGGCAGTTAGGCAATGGCTGTGATAGGAGAGGCGGGATATCCCTTTCTCCTCTTTGGCAGCGGGGTAGAGGCCAATATCGACCTCGCGCTCATGCAGCATCTCGCGGCACTCGTTCGTGGTGCCGGAGGTAATATTGAGCGTTGCGTCGGGGTAGTGCTGATAAAACGCAGCGAACAGCGGCATAAAGATGAGCGGTGAGGCGGTGGCCACGCGCACAACCGGTTGCGATGCTGCACCCGGCCGCGCCAGCGCCTTGATGGATAGTTCTAAATCAGGATACTGACGAGTGATTTTATAGAGCGCTTGGCCGGTGGCTGTTAGGCGTACGCCGTTGTTAATCCGCTCGAATAGCGCGCTATCGAAGCGAGCCTCAAGTTTGCGAATCTGCACGGTGATGGCCGGTTGGCTTACGCCCAAGTCTGCGGCCGCGCGCGTATAATTGCCGCACTTGACGGTTGCGTTGAACGCCTTGATCTCTGACATCGAAAGATCCATCTTGCGCTCCTCACTTATCAAAACCGGCAATTAAAGCGCGCCAGTGTTACCCGTTGATGACACGGTAACGTGATTGCAGGCAACCCTGAGGCTGCGCAGGGGCTGCTGTTGATAGGGTGTTGAGCGGTTCACAGGCCGCGTCTAACTTCTTCTGATCGAGCAATGGAATCGCGCCAATGAGGCGTTGGGTATAGGGCGCTTGAGGATCCAAGAAGATCTTACGCACGCTGCCCTCCTCGATCAGCTCACCCTGCTTCATCACACAGACCCAATCACAGAGGTTAGCGATCACACTGAGGTCATGGGAGATAAACAGGATGGTGAGGTTAAGCTCATCACGCAGTGATTTCAGAAGATTGAGAATCTCCGCTTGAATGGATACATCCAGCGCAGCAACCGATTCATCAGCGACCAGAAACTGTGGGTTGCACACCAACGCCCGCGCAATGCTGATCCGCTGGCGTTGCCCGCCAGAAAACGCATGTGGGAAGCGGCGTAGGTGATCGATGTTGAGCTTGCAAAGCTTGGCGATCTCGATAACGCGCGCGTCAGTTTCAGCCTTATTTTTAGTGAGTCCCATCGCTTCTAGCGGCTCCGCGATAATGTCTCGCACCGTCATGCGAGGGTTGAGGGAGCTGTAAGGGTCTTGGAAAACCATCTGGCCACGCGCAGCGATCTCGCGGCGCGGAATTTTACCCTTGGCTTGAAGTTTGAGAGGGTGCTCGCCATGAAAGGTGATCTCACCGTGGCTCAGAGGTACAGCCCCTAACATTGCCTTACCTAGCGATGTTTTGCCTGAGCCACTCTCGCCCACTAGGCCGATAATCTTGCCTTTGGGCAGCGTTAGCGAGATATCCTTTACTGCGGTAAACGCTTCGCCGTTGCGTTTAGCGCCTGCGGCGGGGTATTGAATCTGTGCATGACTGACTGTTAGGAATGGCTCTAAGGTGTCGGTTTTGACATCCGAGAGTGTACTCAAGTGGGGGAGGGAGTTGAGCAAACGCTGGGTATACTCGTGCTGAGGGTGGTAGATCACCTGCTCCATGGCGCCTGCCTCAACAACGCGGCCGCGCTGCATCACGGTGACATTATCCGCCACCTTGCCAATGACACCGAGATCATGGGTGATAAAGATCATCGCCATCCCCATCTGCTCACGTAGCTCAAGCATCAGCTCCAGCACCTGCGCTTGGATGGTAACATCCAGTGCAGTGGTGGGCTCGTCGGCGATCAGCAATTTAGGTTGCGTAGAGAGTGCCATCGCGATCATCGCCCGTTGGCGCATGCCTCCAGACAGCTCGAAGACATATTGGTCGAAACGCTTGTCGGGCATGGGGATACCGACACGATCAAACAGGGCGATGCCCTCTTTACGTGCCGTGGCGCGATCAATACGGCGGTGTATCTGCATCGTTTCAATCATCTGCTCGCCAAGGGTAATGGCGGGTGCGAAGCTTGCCATCGGCTCCTGAAAAATCATCGAAACCTGCTCTCCACGCACAAGATTGAGCTTGCGCTCGCGTAGCGTGAGAATCGAATGGGCCTGATCATTATGATAGAAATTGATCTGGCTGGGCTTTTGAAAAATGGTGTTGCCCGGATGGAGACGCATGATCGCTTTTGCTGTTGCAGACTTTCCGGAGCCGCTCTCGCCCACTAGCCCCATCACTTCGCCTTCGCGGACAGATAAGCTGACATCATCCACGGCACGAATCAGTCCCTCATCGGTGCGGAAGTCGATGGTTAAGTTGTTAATATCAAGAAGCTTATTACGGTTTGTCACTGAAGCGGTCATGTTATTTATTCCTCTCTGAGTAGGGGTCTGCTGCATCACGCAGGGCATCGCCCACGAATACAAAGGCCATAATGAGCAGCACGAATACCGCTACAGGAAAGAACTGCCAGATCATGTTTTGTTGAATGTCTGGGTCTTGGGCTTTTTGCAATAGCACCCCGAGGCTGTTGACCGGCTCGGTTAGACCCAATCCTAAAAAGCTCAAGCTGGTCTCCGCCAAGATCACGTAAGGGAAGTTGATCAGCGTATCGACGATGATATAGCTACCAAAACTTGGAACGAGGTGACGCCAAATCACGCGCATATGGCTCGCCCCTGCCAGTTGGGCCGCCAACACATAGTCTTGGTTGCGCTCAACTAGAATATGGGTGCGTAAACGCCGCCCAAGTGCTGCGAAGTCGAGTGCACCAATCACCACAGCGATGGCAAAGTAGCGCTGTACTGGGGTGAGATCGATCTGCGCAAGCGCCACAGCACAGGCAAGATAGATCGGAATTGGCGGTATGACGCGCACCGCTTCAGTGATCGCCATCAGAATGGTGTCGACTTTACCGCCAAAGTAGCCGCTCACGCCGCCGACCAGCAGTGACATAAACAGCTTCACAATCAACGCAACGATCGCGATGCTGATGGTGATCCACAGGGCATGTAGGGTGCGGCTAAACACATCCTTACCATCTTCATCTGTACCAAGAATGTGAATTTTTCCCGTTGCTACACCGAAGAGATGTCGATCCCAGCGCCAATCGATACCGAATGTATCGATCTTCAAAATCGTGTACTCCCAGTCTTTTACAAAAAACTGGAGGTAGCGGCGCGCCTCTTTATCCACGGTAAATTTATTCTGGGTGGACGCGTCGAGGGCGCCGCTGGATGTGAGCTGATCAAGTGCGTCTAGATTGCCACTTTGCAGCAGAGCGCTGAAGTCAATTTTCGGTTGCTCCTTTGCGTAGGTATAGGTGAATGGACGCCATGAGAAGCCGTTTTCATCCCAAAATAGAACGGGTTGCGGCGCGCCGCGACGATAATCGCTATCGGCGCCATTAATGGTTGGGTCAACAGGGGAGAAAAAGGAGGCGAACAAGCCAAGTAGCATGAGCCCCATAAGCACCGAACCTGCAATCAAGCCGACCGTCTTTTTCATAAAACGCGCTTTGATCAGCGCAAATTGGCCGGCGGTGTAGTAATCAGCATCTTGAGAAGTTTGCTGTGCCGCGCGGCGTTTGCCAAAAATAGCTGCGATCATCGTCATCTCCTTAGTGTCCTAGCACGCTTTTACGAACCCGCGGGTCAACCGCGGCCAGCACAATATCGGTAATGAAGTTCATTGAGATCACGACCAACGCCACCAGAAAGAGAATCCCTGCTGCCAGCTCCTGATCATTGGTCATGGCGAGTGCTTCGATCAGCAGAGCGGCGGCATCGGTTAAGCCGATCACAACGGCCACGATGGGGAGGTCGTTAAAGACACGTTGGAAGTCAAAGCCGACGCTGTTAAACAGAGGACTGATGGAATGACGCACCGGGTAGCGGGCCCACAGGCTTAACCCGCGCACGCCACGCGCCCGTGCCGCATCGACGTAGAGTTTGTTGGATTCATCCACCACAAGCGCGCGTACGGTTTGTAGTTGCAGGGCGGTGGCTGACCAGCCGATCACAAAAATGGGTAACCAAATATGGCCCAGAAAATCGTTGAGCTTGCCCCATTGAAAACCCTGTTCGGCAAACCAAGGCTCGTTGCGCCAAGCATCGGAGAACAGCCCGGTTGGGGCGCTTTCACCGGCAAATACGTACAGCAGAATAATATTCAGTGCGAGCAAAAAGTTGGGCAGAGCAAGCCCCAAATAGCTTATGATGCGCAACACAACGTCTAGCGCTTTTGCTAAACCTAAACCTAACGTATTCAGTAAACGGCGCGCTGTTGTGTGCTGTGGATTACGGTCTGCCCATGGTTTGTTCAAGACATACGCCGACAAGATGCCAAACGGTACGGCGATCAGGTAAGACAACATAAGCCCGGCGATACAGAACATGAAACTGAGCCAAAAACGATCGCCCAAGGCAAGGTTAACCGGTTGTCGTTTTGCACAGCTAAAGCCCAAGTCACCATTGAGAGTGAGATTGGCAACCCAGCTGCCCCAACGCACGGCGAAAGGTTGATCCAGCCCCATACGCGCGCGCTCTGCATCGATATCGGCTTGCGTAATGGTTTCGCCTTGGGTGCTTTTATAAGCGATATACTTTTCCGCACAGTCACCCGGTAGCACTTCCATCAGCGAAAACACGATGAGGCTAACCGTTAATAACCCCACCAGAGCCATCAAAAAGCGGTTTCGGACATAGTGGAAGTACTGGCTAGTGCGGCCAAGGAGGGTGAGGGCTCCAGCGGTGATCAATAAGATCCACAACAGCCAGGTTTGTGCGAGGAATTGAGTCATAATCTGATACAGCAGTTAGTTGATCCAAAATCAGCAGCCTGCGACAAAGGCACAGGCTGCTCGGGCTATCTAGGCGATTACTCGGCTAGGAACCACTGCGTTGGCATATATGGATAGCTCCAGTAGTAGTCGTAAGAGTGTGTCTTTTGGACTTGGAAGTTACCCAGCTTGTTGCTGCGATAGATAGGCGCTACGGCTTTCACCGTGCCGACAACAAACATGTCATCAGCCACGCGTTGAGCAATTTCAGCACCGACTTTATTGGAAGCATCAGAGCCCATTTTTAGGGTGACAAACTTCGCGGCCAGCT
Source organism: Neptunomonas sp. XY-337 (assembly GCF_004959845.1). Classification (NCBI taxonomy): domain Bacteria; kingdom Pseudomonadati; phylum Pseudomonadota; class Gammaproteobacteria; order Oceanospirillales; family Oceanospirillaceae; genus Neptunomonas; species Neptunomonas sp. XY-337. The sequence goes on from NZ_SPLL01000002.1 coordinate 126,488, forward strand.
CAGACATCTTGTCGACAGTGGCTGGTGGTTTCACACCTTCAGCACCGTTGGTGTTACGGAACTGCTCCCACAGCATGCCGGTACGGATGTCAAAGAAGCTGCCATAAGGTGGCAGTAGATCCGTAGTGTTCGATGCCAGTGTGGCGAGCGGGCGGCCCATCTTCCAGAACATCACTGTCAGGTCATTCGCTGACTGGGAGTTGCGGTACTCATCGGAAGTTACTTCCTTGATAGAGGTTTCGATGCCAACCTGATTCCAGTTGTTGGCGATGATCTCAACCACTTCTGTCGCTGTTTCTTGGGTAGAGAAGAGGATCGGCAGCTCAAACTTTTTGCCGGATGGCAGGTCACGTTTGCCATCGCCATCTTTGTCCACAACCCCTGCTTTATCGAGTAGCTGCTTTGCCAATGTCTGATCAAATTGAATCCACTGGTTGAGCATCTTCTCGGAGACAAATGGCGCTGTCGCAGAATCGAAGGCCGTATACTGAGCTGGCTTACCAAGGTTGAAGTAGGCGACTTCGTTGATCTTGTTGCGATCAATCGCCACCGACATAGCACGGCGGAAGTTGATGTCGTTGAAAACGGCGCGCTTCTCAAGGTCTTTGTCGGTCATGTTGAACGCGTACGTAGACAGAGAGATATTTGGGCGTAGCGTGACGCTATAGTTGCCTTGAGCTTTGTTCTCTAACAGCACCGGCGCAGAAGGTAGGTTAACGGCTTGAGTTTTGTAGTCGATCTCGCCAGCGATCATCTTCGCGACTTGGATATCCTCATCGCCAATAAAGACTTCGTTGATCTCATTGATATAAGGGAGTTGGTTACCCGCTGTATCCACTTGGAAGAAGTAGGGATTCGCCACTAGGCGGCGGCCTTCCAACGTATCTTCAACAACAATGTGCGATTCTAGCGTTGGCGCTACAGCGGTGTAGCCTGCTTTGACTAAGCGCTCGGCTGCAGCCTTGTCTTTTAGCAAGGGGGTTGGCACATCTTTCCAATCAGATTGGCCGTAGTAGAAGTTGATCACGGCATAGCCATTTTCAAAACCTAGCTCTTGAGCGCGCTTATCAGCGTCTTTGTTGAGCGCTGGGTGGAACTGCTCTAGCAGGTGTTTTGGTTGGAACGGCTGCGCGTAGTCTTGGGCGAACATCGCTGGTAGTGAAGGCATGGGGGCATTCAATGTGAAGCGCACCGTGGTTTCATCCACCGCTTCGACTTGCATCGGCTTACCATCCGATAGGAAACGCTCTTTGGGCGACTTGATGATCGACGTATCCATCAGCATGTTGTGGTACCAGAACACCACATCTTCGGCGGTAAAATCGTTGCCATCGGACCACTTGTGTCCTTTACGCAGCGACATGGTCAGCACAGTGAAGTCATCATTCCACTGCCAAGACTTAGCCACATTGGGGACAACGGTTGCCAAGTCGTCACTAAAACGAGTCAGGTTAACGTGACGCACCGCCAGAAGGTCTGATGTGCCAGATTCGGTTGCCTTTGAGATACCATCCAGCACACCGCCGTACTGGCCAATTTGCTGGTATGGTGCAATAACAAGCGGTTCCTGTGGCAGGCGTTCAGCTACCGCAGGGATCACTGGGTTACCGGCGATGCGCTTGTTGAGTGCTTGAATCGCTGGGTTTTCAGCGAAGCTCAGGTTGCACTGGTGAAGACGTTCGAACTCGGCTTTTTCAAACAGGTTCGGATAGGCTCCATTGGCTTTGTCCGCAGTGATCGTTGGACAAGCGGCAATAGCGTTAGTCGCCATCAGCACCGCTGCGCTGGCAATAAGTCGTTTAGACATAACTCTCAGTTCCTAGTCATTAAAGGTCGTTGTCGTTATTACGGTTGTGTTGCCAAGCAAGCCGAAGGGGCTTGCCAGTGAAGAATGTCCCATTGGTTCTCGTGTGCGATCGCTTCAAGCACCGGACTTGGGTTGGTGGCCACAGGGTGCGGCACGTACTCAAGCAGCGGGAGGTCGTTGGGCGAATCGCTATAAAACGTCATGTCAGCGCGCGGGAATGGGTGATCGCGCAGCCATGCCTCTAGTCGGGTAATTTTGCCCGCTTGGTAGCTTGCGATACCTTCAATCTCGCCGTTGTAGTGGTTGTCAGTCACTGTCAGATCGATCGCTAACACATCAGCAACCCCCAGATGCTCCGCAACCGCACGCACTAAAAAGGTGGGGGTGGCTGAGATAATCAAGATGCGTGTGTTCTGCTCCGCCAGTGTGTGCAGTAGTTGATGCGCCTGTGGATAGATGCGCGGGGCGATATCCTCTGCAATGAATGCCGGTAACAGTGCGGCGACTTGTGCTGTGGATAGCTGGCTAAGGGGGCGCATAAGAAAGCGCACGTAGTCAGCCATATCCAGTGTACGTGTAGCATAAGCTTCCATGAGCCGCGCTTCTTCTGCGAGGAAGTCCGGTGTTGCTAACCCTAGCTTTACCAAGCGGCGGCAAAAGAGCGATGCGGTATCGCCGCAAAGCAGTGTTTCATCCAGATCAAAGATAGCTAACGGCATGGCGCACCTCTGGGAGTGTCAATAAACCTTGGGTGACAGGCTTGCTGTGCTGCGCAATCTCTAGCAGCTCGCAGATGGTGCCGCAGATGTCGGTCTGTGCTGGGGTGAGGGCGCTGTCGTGGGAGAAACGCTCACCGATGGTGATAAAGGGAACCTCTGTCTCTTCTGGCAAGATACCGCCATGGCTGCGATCTGCATTCATACCGTGGTCGGCAGTGATGATGATCTGGTAGCCCGCAGCGATCCAAGTGGGTAAGTAATTCGATAGCTCCCCATCGAGGTGTCGCGCGCTGTTGCGGTAGTTGCTGCTATCAACACCATGGCGGTGACCGGTATCGTCAATATTCATCGGGTGCACCAGCAAGAAGTCTGGATCATGACGACGACGCAACATCTCGGCATCAATCAGCAGGTGGCTATCTGGGTAGTGATCAGCATGATAAAAGCACCCGTATGGGATGGTCAGGCTGGGGTCGTGGGTGAATCGGTCACGTCGGGGCTCGTAGGGTGTACGGTTATAGAGCTCGCTGACCCAGTGATAGGCCGCTGCAGCCGTTGTTAATCCAGCCTGCTTTGCCAAGCTAAAAATACTGGTTTGGTTGGAAAGGCGTGTGATCTGGTTGTTCACGATACCGTTCACCGCCGGGCGTGTGCCGGTCAGTATGGTCTCGTACAGTGGGCGAGACATGGACGGCAGCTCGCACTGCATGCGGTACTGGGTTGCCTGTCCCTCTTTGCGTAGTGCTTGTACGAAGCCCAAGCACTCGTTTGCGGTTTGATAGTTCAGCCCATCAAGCACAACCAAAATGACTTTATTTGCCATATACATCCTATCCGTGACGCGGTTGGCGTTCGCTGCCAACACATTAAGTTGCGACTAGAGTAGGGAAGTAATGTGGAGCTTGTGTGACGGCTATAAGAAAAAATGATGAACGATTAAAAGATCTGCTTTTGTTTATAACGTCTGTTTATGAAGTGTCATGTGATGAGCGGCACTTACGTGAACCGCTCGTTCATGCGGGTGAGTTCATCCAATAGATGCGCTTTAAAGTGGCTGGCAAGCATTGAACTGGGCCGGTGTGCTGGCGTGAGCACCGCAACCGATAGCGTAATTTGCGGGGCAAACGGTTTGAACACTAACTGGGCGCGGTCGTCAAAGCGCTGCAAATAGCCGTCGGCTGTCATGGGATCGCAGATGCTGTAGCACAAACCCTCCTCCACGAGTTTCAGCGCTGGTTGAAAGGTAAGCAGCTCGAAACGTTGGTTCATTTTGGCGCTGTGGCTGCGAAAAGCGCGTTGGCAAGAGAGGTAGTTCTGGTGCCCCTCTTGAAGCGTGGCCAGAGGTTTACCGTTGAGGTCGGCAGGAGTGATAACAGTTTTTTTCGCTAACGGGTCGTTTTTGGGAAGTGCGCAGACACATTGCAGCTCAAAGTTCTCCGCATCAAGTGCACGGTTGGGCGGCGGTGTTTCGGCAAGGCCCAAGTCATACTGCTGCGAGGTTATCCACTCCTCAATCACGGAGGAGTCGCGCATCATCATCGACACGTTCACTTTGGGCTTGTCTTTCACATATTCAGCCACCAAACGCGGCATAAGGTAACCCGCTGCTGCAGGCATACAGGCGATTTTTAAGCGCCCAAGCTCCAATCCTGCAATCTCTTTCATTGTGCGGGCGGTTTTATTGAGCCGCTCGAGTACCTGCTCTGCCTCTTCAAGGAAGTAATCCGCCTCGGGCTTTCGGATTAAACGGCTGCGCTGGCGCTCAAACAGAGTGACTCCTAGCTCCTCTTCTAAGGTGGAGATCATATTACTGATGGCCGGTTGGGTGCGTTGCAAGGTGCGGGCGGCTTCTGAGATGGAGCCGGTCCGCATCACCTCGCGGAAGCACTGGAGCTGACGAATTGTGATGTTCATAGGTTTTCACTTTGTTTTTCTATGGGCTTTTAATGCTTTGTTAAATAAGGGATTAAAAGCTATGCATAGATTTTTATTATGGAGGTATCGATATTTTCAAATTGATTTTATACCCCGCTAACGCAAATATTCAACCACCGGTGTACGAGAAGAAAGGATGCTCCGCTGTAACGATTAGGTTCGGATGAAGCACTGGCTAATAACAAACGAGTCATCCCCGTGTTGGCTCAATAAAGCAGTCTGAAAGGAAACCCGAATGAACAAGTTTGCGAGCTATCTGCTCACCGGGCTGATCTGTCTGGTTGCGGGTGGACAGTTTGTCCAGGTGATAACGCGCTATGTCCTTGAGATTCCCGTGATGGGTCTAGAAGAGACGTTGCTCTATCCCACGATGTGGCTCTACATGTTAGGCGCGGTTAATGCCTCAAGAGAGAACACCCACATCCGTGCCAATGTGCTGGAAATCTTCCTGAAAACGAAACGCCAAGTTGTTGGCCTTGCCATTGTTGGCGAGGTGCTCAGCCTGATTATTGGTGGCTGGCTAACCTACTGGGCGTGGGACTTTACGAAATACTCCCTACGGGTTTGGAAAGAGAGTCCAACCCTGTACCTGCCAACATTCTATGTGGACGTTGCGCTGATAACCGGCATGGTGCTGATGATGATCTACACCGCTATGCATCTGGTCAGCCATATCCGTGACCTAGCGACTGACGAGGAGCAATAAGATGGTTGAAGTTGCACTGATTGCAGTGGCTGTATTGGTCATTTTATTGACCTTGGGTTTGCCACTTCCGTACTGCTTTGGCGGCGGTTTGATGGTGATGTATTACCTCGGTGACGTGGTCATGAAAGGCAATATGTTGTGGGGCTTTCAGCAGCTAGGGAACCCTGTACTACTGGCGATTCCGCTGTTTGTATTGGCCGGGACCATTATGAGTGCCAGTGGCATCGCCGCCAGTTTGCTCAATTTCGTCAATATTTTTGTCGGCCATCTGCGTGGTGGTTTGGGTGTGGTCGCAACCATTAGCTGTGCTTTGATCGGCGCCATCTCTGGCTCAGGCCTGACCGGTGTTGCGGCCATCGGACCGTTGCTCATTCCCGAGATGGAGAAGCAAGGCTATCCGCGTGAATACGCCACGGCTTTGATCGCTAACTCATCCCTACTAGGGCTGTTGATTCCGCCAAGCGTCACGATGATCGTCTATGGCTGGGTTACCGATACCTCAATTCTGGCGTGTTTCTTAGCAACGTTAGGCCCAGGTCTACTGATTATGACCAACTTCTCGGTGGTTAACGTGTGGCTAGCACGTAAGTTCCCGCTGAAGCTGGAAGAGCGTCCTAAGGGTGAGGAGTTTGTTGCTGAGGTAGCGAACCGCGGCTTTAAAGCGACGCCAGCTCTGCTGATGCCCGTCATTATTTTGGGAGGTATCTACGGCGGCATCATGACGCCAACAGAAGCGGCGGCGGTGGCAGTTATCTACGCGATTCCTGTGGGCTTCCTGATCTACAAAGGCCTTGATCTGAAGACCTTCCTGTTTGCGGGTAAAGAAGCATCAACGGCGGTGGGTGCCATCATGCTGATGATTCTGTTCAGTATGATTCTATCGCAGATATTTGTGGTGGAGTCGGTACCACAAGCGCTGGTGGAGGCGATCTTCTCGATCACAGACGACAAAGTAGTCTTACTTATCCTGATCAACGTGCTGCTGTTCTTGGTGGGCATGGTTGTGAACGATGTCACCGCGATCATCTTGATTGCACCTTTGTTGCTACCGCTGATGGAAGCGCTGGGCATCAGCCCGATTCAGTTCGCTGCCATCATGGGCGTAAACACGGCGATGGGTGGTGTTACACCGCCATATGCGTCAATTCTCTACCTGGGTGCGCGTATCGGTAAAGTGCCGGTCACCAAGGTAATTAAACCTGCAATGTTGTTGATCGTAACGGGTTATCTCCCTGTGGTGATTCTGACTTCATTCTGGACGGATCTATCGATGTTCCTGCCGACCTTCTTCGGCTACTAAAAAAATATGCAAAACCTGCAGATAAAAAATCTAAAAAGAGAGGATGTTGTAATGAAAAAACCATTCCTAACCCCAGCGCTGCTAACCGCTGCCATGACACTGACCACGGTAGCAGATGCAACGGAGCTGAAGATCAGCCACATTCGCCCGCAAGGCGCAACGATCGACAACGAGCTGAAAGAGCTTGCGACTGAGATCGATCAGGCAACAGGTGGTGATGTGGCGCTGAAGATCTTCGCTGCCAGCGCTTTGGGTGATTACACCACCGTGCAGGAGCGGATCTCAGTAGGCGCTATTGATATGGCCGTGCAGCCTGCGGCAACTGCGGCTTCGCGCCGTATGCAGATCTCCTCTTTCCCATATATCGCTGAGAACTGGGCGCAAGCTAAAGCGATCTACGGCCCAGGTGGTGCGATCAATAAGGCGATGAAGTCTCTGTATGCTAAGCAAGATATCGAAATGCTCGCAGCATACCCGGTTTACTTTGGTGGCGTTGCGCTGAACACAGACGCTGTTTCACCGGGTGACCCAAATGTTGATAAGGGCATCAAAGTACGTGTGCCGGGTATCAAAAGCTTCCAGTTAACGGCTGATGCACTGGGTTATATCAGCTCGCCGATCCCGTTCTCTGAAGCGTTCACTGCGGTACAAACAGGTGTTGTTGATGGCGTTATCGGCTCAGGTGCTGAGGGCTACTACGCGTCTTTCCGTGATGTGACTAAAACCTATATACCGGTCAATACACACTTTGAAGTGTGGTACATGATCATCAATAACGGCTCGATGGCGGATCTGGACGCTGAAGACCAAGCGGCTCTGCGCAAGGCAGCAGCTGACTTTGAAGTGCGTCGTTGGGCGAAGGCTGAATCAGACCAAACAGCAAACGAGCAAAAACTCGCGGAATACGGCGCTACGATTGTTGAGCTAAGCGATGAGCAATTGGCGGCAACTGCTGCAAAAGTGCGCGCTGAAGTGTGGCCGCAGATCCTTAAGGATGTTGGTGCAGATTGGGGCCAGAAGATCCTTGATGAGATCAACAAGTAATCGTTGTTGATCGCGCTTCTACAAAGGTTCAGGGCTTATGCCGGAGCCTTTGTTCCACATTCAGTGGAGTGTTGTGTTAGCCCTTTGGGCACTCGGTAAGTTTGGCCCAGCCAGTTCCACAGATCTCTCCAATGCAATTATCTGCGTCTGTGTTTTAGGGCGGCTGGTTGGGTTTTTTTCTTCAATTTATCACTGGGCTTGTTATGTTTCGTCTTCTTTCGCGTCCCGTTGAACCGATGGTGACGCTCACAATTAATGGCGCCCCTCACACTGTACCTGCAGGGTGTTCTGTTTGGACCGCTATGACACTAGCGGGACAAACCGAAACGCGGAAGTCGCCAGTTACTGAACAACCGCGCTCCGCCTACTGCGCGATGGGCGTCTGCTTTGAGTGTTTGGTCGAGGTCAATGGTATGCCAAACCGACAGGCGTGTTTGACGCCTGTGGAAGAGGGCATGGTGGTTTCGCACCAAACAATTACAGAGCAAACCGCTGCACTACCCGAGGAGGCATCTTGATGAGTACCGAGCCTCTGAAACAAGACAGTTATGATATCGCCATCATAGGTGCTGGCCCTGCCGGTATGTCCGCAGCGGTAACCGCATGTGCAGCAGGTGCCTCGGTGGTGGTTCTGGATGATAAGCCCCATGCGGGTGGCCAGATCTATCGTGGCGTGGATCACAGCCCACTGGAAACACCCGATACTCTGGGTAAAGACTATATCAAAGGCCAAGCACTGACTAAGGCGTTTGCACAGTCGGGTGCTGAACACCTGCGTGGTGTCAATGTTTGGCATGTGGGCGATAACGGCGAAGTATTGCTCTCGGAGCAGGGTAAAACGCGCCGCTTGACGGCCACGCAGCTTATTATTGCCAATGGTGCGATGGAGCGGCCCTTCCCAATTCCTGGATGGCACTTGCCCGGTGTTATGTCGGCAGGTAGTGCGCAGGTGATGCTCAAATCGGATGGTCTTGTCATCGATGATGCCGTGTTTGTGGGCACCGGGCCGCTGCTTTATCTCATTGTGGCGCAATATATTCGCTTAGGTGTGTCCGTTAAGGCGGTGGTCGATACTACCCTAAAAGAGAACTACCTGAACGCGGCAAAGGTCGGCTTAGGTGCAGCGCGTATGCCTAAAATGCTGCTTAAAGGGCTTGGTTTGCTGCGTGAGATTCGCCGAGCGGGTGTACCGTTTTATCGTTGCGCTGAAGCACTTGAGGTACTGGGCGGCGAACAAGCGACGGGTATTCGATTTAGCGCAGGTGGACAGCGCCATGAGATCGAAGCAAGCCGGGTATTTTTGCATCAAGGCGTGATTCCGAACTTAAATATCACCCGTGCATTGGGCCTCGAACACCATTGGTGTGAGCAGCAGTTGTGTTGGAAACCGAACCTTAATGTGTGGGGGCGCAGTAGCCTTGCGCATGTGGCGGTCGTGGGTGATGCAAGCGGTATCGTGGGTGCCGATGGTGCACATATTATGGGCCGTATCGCTGCATTAATGCAGCTCGAATCGCTAGGCTTTATCGATAAAAACCAACGTAATGAACAAGCACGTACAGGCTTTGCGCAGCTTGATTCTATGCAGCGCTTCCGTACATTTATCGATGCACTTTATCGCCCGATGGATGCCCATCGTATTCCGCAGCAGGATGCAACGGTGGTTTGCCGTTGTGAAGAGCGCAGCGTAGCTGATTTAAAAGCGGGCTTTGCACTGGGCGGTAAACTCCCCGATCAGCTCAAGAGTCAGACGCGCTGTGGCATGGGGCCATGCCAAGGGCGGATGTGTGGCCATACCGTCAGCGAGCTATTAGGCCAGTGGAACGAACAACCGGTGAGTGAAATTGGTTACTACCGGTTACGCTCGCCCATGCGCTTATTGACCTTGGAGGAGCTTGGCGCTTTTAGTGAGCTCGCGCCAAGCCATGCTAATGCCAAGCCGGAGGTGCAGTCGTGAGTCAAGTCAAGACGAGTGATGTACTGATTATCGGTGGTGGTATTCAGGGGGCCTCCGCGGCTTATCATCTGGCGCAGCGGGGCGTTTGTGTTGCGGTTGTTGAAAAAGACACCGTATCGCGACATGCCTCGGGTGTGAACGCCGGCGGGGTGCGGTTATTGGGCCGCCATGTTGCTGAGGTTGAACTCAGTCTGGAATCGATGCGCCGTTGGCATCAACTTGATGATGAGCTGGATGCTGATACCGGTTTTCGGGCGCGCTCGCTCATCAACATTGCCGCTGATGAGAAGGACCTTGAGACGCTGGCGCAGCGTGAAGCGCAGATGCATCAGCTTGGCTATTTTCATGAAGTTCGGCTCGATCAGCAGGAGCTGCGGGAGCGGTTGCCGTTTGTCGCACCACACTGTGTTGGTGGGGTAGTCTCAGAGTCTGATGGCTATGCGATCCCTTTTCATGCCACCCAAGCTTTCTGCCATGCAGCTAAGCGCCTGGGTGCGCAATTCTATGAGGGTCAGCAGGTCGAGCAGATCCGCCGTGTTGGTGATAGCTGGTTAGTGACCACAGCGACCGAGCGTTTTCAGGCGGAGCACTTGATCAACTGTGCCGGTGCATGGGGCGATCTTGTGTCTGTCATGATGGGCGACAACGTGCCCATGTCATACAGTGCTCCCATGCTGATGATCACCACCCGTATGCCCCATTTCGCCACGCCTGTTGTTGGCGCGGTGAGCCGACCGCTATCTTTCAAACAATTTGAGAACGGTACGGTGTTAATTGGCGGAGGTGCGAAAGGCTTTGCAGACCGGACTGCTAACCGAACGCGTTTGGACTATAAGCTGATCGCCAATGGTGCGAAAAACGCGATCGATTTCTTCCCCATCATGAGTACCGCTTCAGTCAATCGGATGTGGTCAGGCCTTGAGGGTTACATGCCAGACAACCTCCCAGTACTGGGTAAGAGCGCGCGAGCAGAGAAAGCGTATCACGCGTTTGCGTTCTCGGCGCACGGCTTCCAGCTTGGCCCTGTTGTGGGAGAGGTGCTGGCAGACTTAGTGACCACCGGCGAGACGCGCTTTGATCTGGAGCCTTTGCGCGTCAATCGTTACGAGCGCAAAGTGCTGTAGCCTTTCAATCTATTCGCCCTCTGAGCCGCAGCTAAGGCGGTTCAGAGGCCTTTCCTTGCATTAACTAATATCAAAGAGACAAAAAGCATGACTATTGAGCGCATGGGTTCTAATGACCGAATGAGTAAAATCGTGAAGCACAACAACACTATCTACCTATGTGGACAGACTGCCAGCGCTGATGAGTGGGACACCGCTGAGCAAACGCGCCGTTGCTTAGCGCAGGTTGAAGCGTTGCTGGAAGAGGCAGGCTCTAACACGGATAACCTGCTATCTGTCACGATCTATCTACGTGATATGAAAGACTTTGCAGCGATGAATGCCGTATGGGATGCGTGGGTTGCCGACAAACCTAAGCCAGCCCGCGCCTGTGTCGAAGCGCACATGGCACGCCCTAATGTGCTCGTTGAATTGAGTGTTATCGCGGCACAATAAGTGGTATGCCGCAAAATAAAAAAGCCGAACCCAAGCAATGGGTGCGGCTTTTTTAGTCGTCAGAGATTTACGCGGCGTGTTTAACTGCTGCGGTGCTGCCGTTCATCGTGATGAAACGTACCGGTGTGTGCTGGTGTAGTGCTAAGTGCTGAGCACTGTCGGCGCTTAAGCACAGAGTGCCGTGCTCATCGATATAGCCTGCGACTAAGCCGCAGCGGTAGTTGGCTAAATCTTGGTTGCTAACAATAAACTGTTGAGCATCTGATGGTACGCTCGCGACGATTCGAAAAGCCGCTTGCTGACTATCTGCAACACTGCGAATTGCGCTGGTTTCAGCTTGGACAGATGGGCCCCCATCAAATAGGTCAACATAGCCGTTAAACTGGAACCCCTCCTTTTTCAGCATATGTAGTGCGGGTGCTGAGGAGTCATGGGGTTTACCGATCACCGCTTGCGCATCTTCTGGCAGAAGATCAATGTAGATCGGGTACTTCGGCATCATATCGGATATGAATTGAGAGCCACGCAGTGCCGCAATGGTCACGGCTTCTTGGAACTCAATGCCGAAAAATTTCTTGCCTAAGTGTTCCCAGAGTGGCGAATGCCCTTCCTCGTCTTGCCAGCCTCTCAGTTCGGCGATTACTTGTTGACCAAAGCGCTCTGGGAAGTCTGCGAAGGTTAGAAAACGTGAGCGCGATAAAAATTGGCCTACGCCTGGGCGGCGAAACTCTGGTAATAGGTAGAGCGAGCCGATCTCGGTGGCACCGGTATAGTCATTTACCATACTCAAGACGCGTGTTGAGCGCAGGGTTGAAAGGTCTAAGCTACTACTCACCAAGGTGGAGACTTTGTACGAGTAGAATGGCTGTGTGAGTCCGACGCCGGTGTAGATGGCGGTCGTGCCGATCACATGGCCCGAGTCGGTATCTTCGAGCACCATGAAATAGGTGCTTACAGGGGCTGGCGCTTGGCGGTAATCAAATGCCTTGGCTGATGCTGCGATCTTCTCATGCCACGCTTTCTCGTCGGCGGGCATAGAGGTCATGCCTTTGCCAACGGTGTGGGATAGGTGCATTAGGTCATCAAGATCGTTCTCATTACATGGGCGAATAATCAGCATAGCGCAAGCTCTTTTATTGTAGGTTTATGGGCAAATTTTATCGCTGTCGGCTCCGAATGAGTGATCAAAAAGTCTCTAAAAACTGCATAAATCGGTATCATATTGGCAGTTCGCAAAATAAAATTCGGTATTGTTTTAAATTTGATCTGGATGGCTAAGTCAATCAATACGGGTTTTAAAGCGGAATTCTTACGAGAGTGGGAGGTGTGGTATGCAACTAGATCGGATTGATCGAAAGATTCTTTCGGTGCTTCAGAGAGAAGCGCGGATAACCAATCAGGCGTTGGCGACACGTGTCGATCTATCACCTAGTTCATGCTTGAACCGTGTCAAAAAGTTAGAAAGCGCCGGTGTGATTGGGCCCTATTTAGCGGTACTTGATCTCCCTAAGCTCTGCCGCAGTGTCACGGTGATTGCAACGGTTAGTTTGAAAGATCCGAGCAGTGAATCGTTCCGCATGTTTGAAGCTGCACTTAAGGAGATTCCCGAGGTGGTGGAGTGCGACACGGTTAGCGGGGTGTTTGACTTCTTTTTGCGTATCGTCGCGCCCGATATGGTGCGTTACAACCAAATTGTTGATCGTTTATTCGATCTCATTCCAGGAAAGGTCAATATGAGTAGCCACGTTGTATTGGAGCAGGGTAAACCCTTTCGTGGCTTTCCACTGAACGAACTGCTGGAGGAGTGAAGCTCACTTCAAACAAGACTAGTGCTCTTATGATGCCTGTCAAATAGATACACAGGCCTGCCCGTATAGACTTGCAGGCAGTAGGAGTGTGCTAAATTAAAACAACCAAGGATTGGGGTTAACAGTTTCAACAACGCTTTGGGTAGGTTTCATGCATGCACAGCCCGTATTGATGCAGGATTACATTTCGCTACGTTTACAAAAGGTTGCACAAGCCGAGGGGCGTTATATTTTTGAACGCTCTTTTTGCCCTCATATGGGCGGTTTCGAGCGACAAACGGCGTTGGCAAACGAACAGGATATTTTGCATTATTTAGGCGGACGAGGTGCCGTCACGTTAAACGACAGCGACGCTAGTGAAGGGAAGCTGTCCGTCGTTGGTAAGTGCTCGCTCTGGTTAGCCCAGTTGCAGCCTGAAGCGTTGTCTATCTCAGAGAAGATCAAACTCTTTAAGGCCTTAGTGGCAGCGGTGAGTCAGGTACATGAGCAGAATGTCCTGCACTTGAGCTTACGGCCCAGCGCGTTTTTAGTCTCGGCCAATTATGATCTGGCTGAGTTGGTTGATGTAACTTACGCCCGCCACTATCCGCGCACATCCCTTGGATTAAGTGGCTTTCGCCCGCGCTTTTGCGATCCTCACTTTCTGGCGCCCGAGCAGGGCTACCAATACGATCACGGTTTGGATCAGCGCACCGATCTGTACAGCCTAGGCGGGGTTCTCTTTTGGCTGCTCAGCGCCGAGAAGCCCTATGAACACCTGACAACTGATCAGGAAATTAGCTACGCGCATTTGGCCCGTGATTTAGCTTGGCCGCAACCTAAGACGCCGCAAGAGGGCGGTTTGGCGGGGTTAACCGATATTGCCCGAAAGCTGATGGCAAAAGAGCCGGTGCAGCGTTATCAAAGCTGTGCTGGACTGATGCATGACCTTAAACGTTTAGATCAGACGAGCGAGCCCACTGCATTAGCAGGGCAAGCACTAGCGAACCGGTTGCACCTGCCGCGCAAACTGTATGGTCGAGCGCAAGAGCTTGATACGTTGATGGCTGCGTTTAATGAAGCCGCGAAGGGTAAATCGCAGGCGTTGTTGGTGGCTGGTTATTCCGGTGTGGGTAAGTCGGCGCTGGTGTATGAGATTCAAAAGCCGGTACTCAAATCGAATGGTCTATTTGTAACGGGCAAATTCGATCAATATCAAAACACGCCGTACAGCGCGATTTCACAAGCGCTAACGCAGTTTGTGCGTAGTTTGCTGAGTTTGCCGCCAGCGAAAATCAGCCAATGGCGGGAACGTTTATCAACAGCACTGCATCCTAATGGCCAGATCATTGTTGACCTCATTCCTGAGCTCGGGTTGCTGCTCGATGACCTCCCAGATGTACCAGAGCTTGGAGGTGATGAGCAGCAAAATCGATTTAATCAGGTGTTTTTGAGCTTTATCAGAGCGATCTGTACCGAGCATAAGCCGGTTGCCATCTTCATTGATGACCTCCAATGGGCTGATGCAGCCAGCATCAACCTGTTGCGCTTGTTGTTGAGCGATGAAGCAGGTCAATACTGCTTGCTGCTGGGCGCGTATCGAGACAACGAAGTAGACCACCGGCATCCCTTTATTAGCATGTTGGCTGAAGTTGAGGACCAAGCGAAACCTGTCCGCCGAATCGAGCTGCAGCCGTTAGGCGTTGAGCATATCAATGCTTTGCTGAGTGATACGTTGAGTCAAACCGTTGAGCAGGTTGTGCCGCTAGGTCGATTATTGCTCAAAAAAACGGGCGGAAATCCGTTTTTTCTAAGGCAGTTTATTCAAGAGTTGTATCACAATAGCCTGCTCTACTTTGATGCTGAACAATGCGCTTGGGCATGGGACTCAGCGGCCATCGAAGCACAAAGTATCACGGATAATGTTGTCGATTTAATGGTGCGTAAGATTGATCGCCTACCCGCTGGGACTGCGAGAGTGATGAGCTATGGGGCCTGTATTGGAGCTAGCTTCCCTATACGTATTATCGGTGCTCTCGCAGGGGAGGGCGCAGGGTTAAGCGTGCAAGCCTTGCTAGCGCCCTCTGTCCGTGCGGGTTTGCTCGTTATGGTTGATGAAAGTGGCCAACGTTATCGCTTTTTGCACGATCGAGTTCAGCAAGCCGCTTACTCTTTGATTGCCCCAGATGAGCGGCAGGCGCTGCATTATTGTATCGGCCAGTTGCTAGCCGCGGACGTTGAGTATGTGCCTGAGGACGACTGCTTCGAACTCGCGCGGCATTGGAATAATGCACAAGCATTGCTCACACCGGCCGAGCGGCAGCAGCTCATCGCTACTAACAGGTTGGCCGCGAAGCGAGCTAAAAAGGCGACAGCCTATAACCCTGCTGCGGCGTATCTTGATCAGCTATTCTCGTTGGTTGGCGATAATTTCGCTGCGCAGCAGTATTGTGAGGCAGCTCTTGATCGTCTTGAGTGTCTTTACCTCAGTGGTGCATATGAACGTGCGGAAGCACTCAAAGAAAGTGTGCTGCGAAGTTGTGTGACAGAGAATCACGTTGTTACGTTTAATGTTATTTTGATCACACAGTACACCCGTTATGGTTTACTGCAACAAGCGATTGAACAGGCTGTGGCCGCTCTCCATGCTTTGGAGCATCCTCTGTGCGATGGCACGATGGAGAATATTGCGGCTCGCATCGAGCGAGCGCAAATAGAACTGGCTGAACACCCATTCGAGGTATTAGTCGAGCAGCCTGATATTGACGATCCCCGTATATTGCACATCATGGATATACTGATGGCGATGCAGCCATGTTGCTATAACTCAGGCTCTTTGTTATTCCCGCTCACTATTTTAGAACTGTTGCATCTCACTGTTCGGCATGGAAACAGCCACTACAGCGCTTATGTTTTTATGATGTATGGCCTGATGAGTACCAAGGTGTTAAAGGACTACGAGACTGCTTTCAGTGCGGCACATTTCTCGCAGCAAGTGCAGTCGCGGTACGCCGTAAGTCCGATGCTGGAAGGGCGTCTAAGGATGATGCTCAGTAATTTTATTCTACCTTGGCAAGCCCCGCTGGCGTACGGGGCTCAAGTAAGGGAAGCGGCGTTTCAACAGTGTTTTGAACACGGTGATTACTATTGGGGTGTGCACGCATATATCTTTGGATTTTATGCCGATCTATTTAGTGCGCCGCAGCTTTCGACATTGCTTATGCGCACGCAAAGTATCAATAAAACGTGCGCGAAGATCGATCAGCCCGATCAGGTTTACCTTACCCAACTGCAGACAAATCTGCTGCGTATTCTCAGTGGCGAGCTTGATAACTTGCACAGCCTTGAGCATCGCGATGGTTTTGAGCACGACGCGTTAGCACAGTACCAAACAACGGGGTACATGTGCGGTAAATATGATCGTCAGCTAGGGCGGCTGCTTCAAGGTTATCTTTTTGGTAGCTATCGCGATGCGCTCGCGATCAGCTTGCCAGAAAACCAAGACCCGACTGAACTGGATGAAGGGATCTTTCATGAGGCGGTTTACGTCCAGTTCAACCTGCTGACGCTGCTGGCTATTCAACTAGACCATGACGTGTCATTAACGCCGCATAAGCAGCAATGGTTTGTGGATAACTTACCTCGAGTTGATACGTGGTTTCATCTTAATCCTGATACCTTTGCACCCGGGTACTGGCTCATCCAAGCAGAGTACGCCAGTTTAAACGGAGACGATAATAACGCGGTTTGTTATCTCGAAAAGGCCATGAATGCGGCTGAAACCAGCCAGAGTGCGCTCTGGCAAGGTATTACGCAGGAGCGTGCAGGCAAGCAGCGGTTACGCCGAGGGCAGGTTAAGCTTGGGTGCGTCTATTTAGAGCAAGCCGCCGATGTTTACCGTGCTTGGGGTGCGGTGGGCAAAGCGCAAGACTGCGAGCAGCTGCAGCGCGCCTCGTTGCCATTACAAAATGATAGTGGCCTGCAAAGTCGCCCTCAAGATGGCTGGCGTTACACTGCAACAGCATGCCAAGACATTGCGCAAACCATTAGCTTCGCCGAGTTGAATCGCCGCTTGTTGCATTGGTCTGCGAGTGTCAGTGGTGCTCAGTATTGCGCTATCTATACCTACTTAGAGGGTCAGTGGGTCTGTGTGGCGCAACGCCTGCCAGATGGCTCGGAGCAACCGTTGCAGAGCGCTAAGTTCGTGCCGCAAGGCTATCTAAACCTCGCGCGCCATAAAGGGCAAACCATCACCCTAAAGGATGCGCAGCACGAGCACCATATCGTTGATGATGCCTATATCACACATGTGCAGCTGCGCTCACTTTGTTGCCTACCTTTGGCAAATAAAGAGCCGTCAATATCGGTAATGGTGCTGGAGCATCGTGAAACGCCTAACCTGTTCTCCAGTCGGCGCCTTGAAGTGTTGGAGCTATTTGCTGCTCAGTATGCAATCAGTTTTGAAAACATTCGCCTTTATGAGCAGTTGCAGCAGCAGAATGATCAGTTAGAACATACGGTTGCCCAGCGCACGCAAGAGCTAGAGCGCAAGAGCCATTACCTGCTGGCCATTCTTGATGCTTTGCCGATGCCCTACGCACTCACAACCCTTAGTGGCGAGTGTATCAGTAGCAATGCTCTCCTCAACGAGCGGCTTGAAGTACCTCCAGATCAGTTGGCGGGCCAATCTATGGTGCAGTTTTACGATAGTCCTGAAGATCGCCAGCGCTTTTTAGCGCAGTTAGAGCAGCATGGTTCGGTGAGCAACTTTGAATGCCGTTTGCGAACCCGGCAACAACAGCGTTTCTGGGCGCTGGTATCCGCCACCTACGTTGATCTGCAGGATGAGCGCGTTATTTTTTCAACCATCAGTGACTTTAGCGAATACAAAGCCCTCGAAAAGCAGCTTTATCAAGAGGCGAACACTGATGCGCTCACGGGTATTTTGAATCGGCGTGCTTGGCTGGCACTGGCAGCTAAACAGCAGACGGCACACCCGTTTCGTATCTCCTGTATTTTGATGATCGACCTCGATCATTTTAAAGCGCTCAATGATAACTACGGCCATGCTGCAGGCGATGAGGTGTTACGCCAATTTACCACCTCTATCCAGCGTGAGCTGCGTGAAGATGACCTCTTTGGCCGGATGGGCGGAGAGGAGTTTGCGATCATTTTTGGTGGGCTTGATCTAGACCGTGCTTACAGCGCAGCTGAGCGTTTGCGGACGATGATTGAAGGGCTGTCCGTGATGATCGATACGGAGGAACTGCGCTTTACCTTTAGTGCAGGGCTGTGCCGGTTGCGCCCTTCGGAACCTGTGACGTCAGCACTTAAGCGGGCTGATAAAGGTTTGTACCAAGCGAAAGCGAGTGGGCGTAATCAGGTATGGTTTGAAAAAGAGGATGCGCACCGCCCCGATATATAGGGGCAGTGCGGATAGCAGATTAAACCTGCTGGAAAGGATAAACCGAACCTAGCTTCAGGATCTGTGTTAACTCATCCAATGCGGTGCGGGATTCGTTCAGCAGTTGCGGATCAGCAAGGTCCGCCTCGCTCAACTGGTCACGATAGTGCTGTTTAACCCACGTGGTTAAACGGCTGTAGAGCGCCTCACTCATCAGAGTGTTCTGATTGCAGGCCTGCTGCTCTGCGCTGTTCAAGACCACCCGTAGGCGCAAGCACGCCGGGCCGCCACCATTGCTCATGCTCTGTTTTAGATCAAACACATGCAGTTTGCTGATGGGCGCAGGGCCGCTCTCTAGTTGCTGTAAATAGCGCCATACTGCGGCGTTGTTGCGACACTCCTCAGGAATGACGAGGTGGGTCTCATCACCGACCGAGAGTAGTTGGCTGTTAAACAGGTAACTGCGCACGGCATCGTCAACCGAAACATCGCTCGTCGGGACTTGAATCACTTGGAACTGATCATCCATTTTGCGTGACAATTGATTGATCACTTCCGCCTGATTAAGAAACGCCTGCTCATGGCAAAACAGGACTTGGCGATTGCCCACCGCGATAACGTCGTTGTGGAAAACGCCTTGATCAATGACCGCCGGATTTTGCTGCGCATACACCACATGGTCTGGATCCAGCCCGTGTAATCTCGCCACCGCCTCTGATGCCTCGTAGGTATGGCGTGCAGGAAACACGGTTGGGGCC
This sequence comes from Neptunomonas sp. XY-337, assembly GCF_004959845.1. Lineage (NCBI taxonomy): Bacteria > Pseudomonadati > Pseudomonadota > Gammaproteobacteria > Oceanospirillales > Oceanospirillaceae > Neptunomonas > Neptunomonas sp. XY-337. Next base: position 145,464 of record NZ_SPLL01000002.1, read on the forward strand.
GGTTTGCAGCCATCGAATGCATAACGGCCAAAGACAAAAAACTCGACCCCTTGATTGCCGTATTCATGGCAGAAGCGGGTGTGGTTTGCTGCACCCTCATCTCCAAAGTGCTCAACACCCGGCAGCGCATCATGGTGCGCGAAGTATTGGCTGTCGGCAAAGGTTGCGCGCAAGATATTGCCGGTTACCTTGTGCTCAATCGAGCGGTGGAACTTGTTCGTCAAGTTGGCGGGCGTAAAGTGCACCCGGCCATCTACGGTATCTGCACTGGGCGATACGGTGGCTGCGTTGGCCGTCCACATGCTCGAAGCTGAGCAACAGGCTGCCAGCACACGCGGTGCTTGACGTGCGGCTTGTGCCAGCACATCCGCATCGCTACCCGAAAACCCTAAACGGCGCAGAGTATGAATATCAGGGCGCTCTTGAGGTGCCAACACGCCTTGCAACATCCCCATATCGTGGAGTGCTTTCATCTTCGCCAAGCCCTGCAAGGCCGCTTGTTTAGGGCTAGACAGTTGGGCGCTATTTTGTGTTGAGGCAACGTTGCCAAACGACAGGCCCGCGTAGTTGTGCGTCGGGCCAACTAAGCCATCAAAGTTTGCTTCTACTGCATGTGTCATGGCGCACCTCAGTCTATTTTAAGTCCTGGTGATAACGTCGCTGGCAGAGCGAGCGCGTCAGCTTCGATACCGGCTACAGGGTAAGCACAGTAGTCGGCTGCATAGTAGGCACTCGCGCGGTGGTTACCGCTGGCGCCAATGCCGCCAAAGGGCGCTGCGCTGCTGGCTCCGGTCAGTTGCTTGTTCCAGTTCACAATACCGGCACGGATACGGCGATAGAAACGCTGATAGGTGGCTTCGTCGTCGCTGAAGATACCGGCGGATAGGCCATAGGAGGTGGCATTTGCTTGAGCAATAGCGGTATCGAAATCGCTGTAGCGAATCACCTGAAGCAATGGACCGAAGTACTCCTCATCCGGCAGTTCTGCAATGGCGGTGACATCAATTAAGCCCGGCGATACTAAGCCAGTACCCGCTTTAAGCTTGGTCAGCTCAACAAGCGATTGAGCACCCAGTTCGCGAAGCGTTTCTTGTGCAGCGACCATACCATCAGCGGCTGCTTCAGAGATTAAACTTCCCATAAAGGGTGCCGGCTCTGCGAATGCGTCACCCACCTCAATCTGGCTCACGGCGCTTGTGAGTTGCTCAAGGAAGCGGTCACCCCATTCCGTTGCTGGAACAAAGAGGCGGCGCGCACATGTACAGCGTTGGCCGGAGGTGATGTAAGCTGATTGAATCGTCTCGTGTACAGCCGCTTTTACGTCTGCGACTTCGTCGATGATCAGTGGGTTGTTGCCGCCCATCTCAAGAGCCAGAATCTTACCGGGGTGACCTGCGAACTGTTCGTGCAGGATGTGGCCCGTGCGGGAGCTACCGGTAAAGAACAAGCCATCAATACCCGCATGTTGCGCCAGCGCGATACCGGTCTCTTTCTCGCCCTGAACGAGGTTCAGCACGCCTGCCGGTAGGCCCGATTTCTCCCACAATTGCACCATCAATTGAGCCACATGAGGCGTTAGCTCACTGGGCTTTAACACCACGGTGTTTCCGGCGAGCAGCGCTGGAACGATATGGCCATTAGGCAGATGCCCCGGGAAGTTATATGGGCCAAACACGGCAACCACACCGTGGGGTTTGTGGCGCAGCACAGCTTTCGCGCCGGGCATATCGCTTTCACGCTCGCCGGTACGCTCGGTTGCGGCTTTAATCGAGATATCGATTTTGCCCGCCATGGCCGCCGCTTCAGTGAGTGTTTCCCAATACGGCTTACCGGTTTCAGCGGCAATCGTTTTTGCGATCAGCTCTTTATTGGCTTTTAGCTCGTCTGCATAGCGTTGTACCTGCTCGCAGCGTTCGGCAAAGCTCAGGTCTGCCCATGCGGTGAACGCGTCACGCGCGGCTTGAATGGCTTGGTCAACCTGAGCGGGGCTGGCCGCATGACCTTGCCATACTGCCTCGCCCGTGGCTGGGTTGATTGAGCTAAATGCGGCGCCGGCACCTTGTTCCCATTGGCCGTTGATAAAAAGTGATGATGTCATGATTAGAATCTCCTTCCAGAGGACAGCGGTACAATACGTACGGTGGTGCCTTCGGTTACATTTAGGGCGCTAGCGACAGCAGGTGTGACGCTGATAAGGTTGTTGCTGACGCGCGTCAGAGAAGCCATGGTGCAGCGGAAGCTAGCAAAATCCGTGGTACTCACGAGGTACAGCTCACCCTCGGGTTCAGCGCTATCGATATGAACTTTGACGTACTGGCTCTCTTGAACGGCACGAATATCGTTGACCCGCGCCTCCAGCGTTGGGCCACCATCGAAAATATCGATATAGCCGGTGTAGCGCATCCCTTCGTTTTCCAGCAAACGTCGTGCGGGTGTGGTGTTTTCGTGCGTTTTGCCAATCGCCTCTTGCGCCTCTTTAGGCAGCAAGTTGGTGTAGATGGTGTTCTTTGGCATCAGCTCCGCAATAAAGATCTTATCCATGGAGGAGAGCTGATCGGCTTGGGCAAAATCGATCGAGAAAAAGTGGCGGCCCAAGCCCTCCCAAAATGGCGAGACACTGTCTTTTGAGTAACCGCGCATTTCGGCGATGACGTGCTCGCTGAAACGCTGCGGGAACTCCGCCATAAACATAAAGCGCGATTTAGACAGCAACGAGCCGTGCTTGCTGTGCCGTGCTTCGGGCAGCAAAAACAGGGTGCACAACTCAGAGTAGCCGGTGTGGTCATTGGTGATCGTTAGCGTGCTGATCTGGTTATAGACGCTTAGCTCCCGTGATGCGTGGACAAGCGTCCCCACACGGTAGTTATACCAAGGGTCAGAGAGGCCAACTGCAGATTCAATACCGCAGATACCTACCACATCACCGGTATCCGTATCTTCCATGACAAACAGGTATAGGGCTTCCTCTAGCGGCGTTGCGGCGTCAAAAGCGGCTAAGCCTGCTTCGAGTTTCGCTGCAACCTGCTCATCGTTATCTTGCAAAGATGTGAAGCCGGTGCCTGTGTTACGTGCGAGTTCCCGCAGGGCAGCGTGATCTTCAGCTTGAATGGGACGAACAACCATCATCGTTGCAATGTTCTCCTATTGTTATGTCGATGCAGCCCAACTTGGGCCTGTTTATCGTTTTTTGAATCGCTATACGGCGACTAAACGCACCGCCGCACCGGGCGCTAGTTGAAGCGCATCGGCTTCAGCTTGCAGCAGCGTCGGCTGTGCTGGATCGAGTTCGGTGAGAATGCAGCGAAACGCTGCGGTCTCGGTATTCGCTACGAGCACCTGTTGTAGCGCAGTGGCGTCGCGCTGAGCGGTGATCGCTGGCGTACACAGTTGGCTTGTCATGATGCTATGTAGCGCATCCACACGGCTCTCTAGTGTTGGGCCTGCATCGAAAATATCGACATAGTTTCGATAGACAAAGCCTTCACGCTCAAGCAAGGCTTTCACGGGGGCCATATCCGGGCGCGGTTGTCCCAGCGCGTGCTGTGCTTCTTGGCTTAGGAGCGGCACATAGACAGGGTAGTGGGGCATCAGGTCGGCGATGAACCCCTTAGAATTGATCCCCGTTAGGTAGTTTGCCTTGGTGAAGTCCATGCTGAAGAAGTGGCTTCCCAGCGATTCCCAGAAGGGTGATCGGTTCTGCTCATCAGCGACACCCTGTAGTTCGGCGATCAAACGGTTCGCGAAACGTTGGCGGTGCTGGGCAATAAAGAGCAAGCGTGAGCGCGAGAGCAGTTGCAAGTTGGTTTCGTTGCGGTGTTCGCCATCTAAAAACAGCGTACAAAGGCGTGCTGAGCCCGTGTAGTCTTGGCACAAATGCAGCGCTGGCACTCTGTTATGAATTTGCAGTTCGCTGGAGGCGTGGACAACCTCCTCCATGCGATAGCTATAAAATGGGCCATTGAGACCGACGCTGGCATCAATACCGCAAACACCAACTATCTCGCCATGCTCCGTATCTTCCATCACAAAGTGATAGCTTTCGTCATGGTGCTGCTCTACCGCTTTGCGCATGGAGTTTTGCGTGCGCATGATCAGTTCATTCAGGTGATCTCGGTTAGCGGGCAGCGTGGTCATGCTGCCACCTGAAACGATGGCTAGCCGCTCGAGGGCGGGCAGGTCGGGATAAGCGAGGGGGCGAATAATGAGCATTTAGCGCTCCTTCAGCCAGCTAAGGTCGGTGTCGGTCGCCAGACGCATCAGCATCAGTGCGCTCAAGCGCGCTCGTTGGGAGAGACTATCAACCAGCATGTACTCATCACTGGAGTGAATTTTGCCGCCTTGCACGCCCAGCGTATCGATATTGGGAATACCTGCCGCAGCTAGGTTATTGCCATCGCAACAGCCGCCAGTTGGCTTCCACTCAATCGTCATACCCAACTCTGCGCCACAGGATTTGGCAAGCTCAAATAGCTTTTGGTTAGCCGGTGTGAGCACTTTGGGTTTGCGGCCAAAACCGCCATGTAGTTCCGCGCTGATGCCATCGCGGCCGTTGATCTTGTTGAGAATGCTCGCAATGTTATCTAGGCACCACTGCTCATCTTCAGGGCTCTCTAAGCGGATGTTGAAACGTGATAAACAAAGATCCGGCACAATATTGACCGCGCCGCCGCCTTCGATAAAGCCGGGATTGATGGTGACGCCTTCACGCTGACCATTGAGATCATCCAGCGCCGCGATAAAGTCTGCCATGGCGCGAATCGCGTTGCGGCCGAGATGGTGCTCGCGTCCAGCATGAGCGGCTTTACCACGCACCACAAGGCTAAAGTTACCGCTGCCTTTGCGCGCACCGGCAAGCGTGCCATCCGGCATACAGGGTTCGTAGATCATACCCAGATCGACGCGGGTTGCTGCGTCGGCAATCAGTTGAGCAGAGCCGGGAGAGCCGATCTCTTCATCTGGGTTAAACAAAATTTCCCAGCCAATCTGATCAGCCCATGGCGAGCGTTCTAACGCTTCAAGCGCCGTCATCATGATCATTAAACCGCCCTTTAGGTCGGCTACGCCCGGTCCGTTGAGGGTGTTGTCATCGAGCCATGTCATTGTTTGGAAAGGGTGATCGATCGGGAAAACAGTGTCCATGTGGCCGCAGAAGAATATCTGCAACGGTGCTTCAGGGCGTTTTGTGATCCGCACGGCATCACCTAGCGGTGTCTGCTCGACATCGCCACTGGCGTTAACGAACTCATAGGGCGCCACCGGCAAAACTTCGACATGCCCCTCTAGTTTGGCTGCATATTCGATCAACTGTTTACCCACGGCGTTGACGCCTGCGTAGTTCAAGCTGCCTGAGTTGATCTCAGCAAGTGCGATTGTGCGTGCCAACATCGTATCTTGTTGGCTGTCGATCCAGTCTAACCAAGGTGCAAAGTCTGCGTTCATCGTCCTATCCTTTTCTCTCATACCAACATTATTGGTGAGAAAAAGGGTGACTGCTGTCGTCCATGCGACCTTGTTTTAAGAATTCGGACCTAAAAAACGGGTTTAAGCAGGGCGATTTTATGAAATTTTAGCTAATGCGACCTTACAGGTGATGCGAGTGTCGTAATAAGTAAAGTGTTTAGCCTGCTGCCAACAGTGCTTTACTGTGCTGTGTTTTCCGTAGATGAGGGGATGATATGCCCACAATCATCACATTGGCGATAGTGACTTACGGGGAATAAGGGAAAGTCCAAACCAAGGAATACGAGAAAAGCGACACGTTTTCCCTTGGTGTGGGTTGATAGGTGGCGGCTTTGGCAGACCGGACAGAGGTCATCACTGGTGATGCCTTGCTCTTGGTCCACGGCATGGGAGCGATCCTCTGCCAGCAGCGCCAGTGCTGTCTCGGCGGCTGAAGCGGGGACTTGCAGCTTTACACCACCCAAGGCTTGGGCATAAAGCCACTGCATGGTGATGGTTTGCTCATCGGCCAGTACCGCAGGTATCCCCTCTGATTCTAGCTTGGCTCGGGCAATATGGGCTTCATGGGGATAATCGTAATGTGCAATGGTCGTCAGCATCGTATCCTCCTTGTGTGTCCATCGTTTAGACCGTGGGTTCGGTAACCGGTTTCATCGACTCAATGCGCCAGCGATTCGGCAAAGCGGTAGCGAAAGCGATAGGTGATGGGTTTGTTCAACAGCAGCGCAAATGAGCGCCACTGTGCATCTTGATCTTGATAGTAGCCTGCGTAGGTGCGCACGCCGCTGAGCGTTCCGGTTTTGGCGCGCACTTTGCCATTATGCGCAGGCAGTAGATGCCGCCATGGTCTAAATACCTCGAGAATGTCGATCAATTGCTGAGCGCTTAGGCGGTTTTGGCGCGATAAGCCTGCGCCCTCGAAGATGGCTAGTGATGGCCAGCCAAATGTCATCTCGCTTTGGGTTTGCACATACTGTTGAGCACCTTCTAAAGAGACTTGGCGGGTGCGACCGTTGTGGCCCATCATCAGGAAGAGTTGGTTGGCGATAAAGTTGTTGGAATATTTGAGCATACCAACCAATACCTCTTCGAGTGTATGGCTGTTGCGGTGACGATAGATCAGCCGCGCTCCCGGTGGCATCGAGGCCACTTTGACAGGCACCGGCTGGTTGGTGAGTTTTTGTGCTAAGACTTCTGCGAAGTAGCGTGCTGCACTATCACGATCACCGGGAAGAGAGATGCGTACCGATTTTCCATTGGCTAACCGGTAGTTGCTACCCACCGTGCGTGTCGTTGTGGTGGTGGGAGTTTGCGGTTCAGCCGAAACGATCTTCCCGTTGTTGCGCTTGAACTTTAAGCTATTGAAATTTAAAGAAAGCGCTGCGTTGATGGCATCGTAGGGGTTGTCGCTATCGCCTTGACCATCCAATTGGATATCTGGAAAGTAGGTGTTATCGGCGGCGATCGCCTTAATCGCGAGCGGATGGCGCTTGCGAAGCTGGGCGGCAATAATGTCTAGCTCTTCTGAGGTGAGATAGGGATCTCCGAGACCTCTTATCCACAGGGTATTGTCCGCCAAATAGAACTCAGTCGTGAATCGGTGCCGTAAACCCCAGCGTTTAATCGCAAGGTATGCGGTTAGCACCTTGAGAGTCGAGGCGGGCACCAAGGCGGTATCTTCGCGAATTGCGATGGGATCGCGATAACGAGTGCCCTCAGCAAAGACTGCGTTTTTGCTGCTGCGGGAGACCTCCGCTAGATAGCGCTCAAGTGTGCCGTCGGCGTGCGTATGAACTGAGCCTGCCATGATAACGATGCTAGCAAGCAAAAAGAGCGAGTGTTTGATCACATTTAGCTTCATTAGGTAACTATCTTCCGTGGCGTTGATGCGGCGCTTATATAAGGTGCTATTGTGGCGTGAGTTCCGTTTGGTTTCGCCGCAACGCGCCGTATATCGTTACGACATGGTATGATAGAGCGATCTGTTTGCTCAATGCCGAGACTCGTTTTCATGTCTACCAAATCCCCCCACACCGAAAAGGTGCAGTTGCATCCACGTAATGTTCATCGCGCCGAGTATGACTTTGATACATTGGTGAGAGTGGTACCTGAGCTTCGAGATAAGTTATTGCCAAGCCCGCGCGGCGGATTAACTCTGAACTTTGGCGACCCCAGTGCGGTTAAGTTGTTGAATAAAGCTTTGCTGGCGGCTTATTACGATACGCCTATGTGGGATTTACCAGAAGGGTTCTTGTGCCCTCCGGTACCGGGTCGAGTCGATTATCTTCACTATCTGGCAGACCTGTTAGCCAAAGATAATGGTGGACGTACGCCGGTGGGCAAGCGGGTATCGGTTCTGGATATCGGCACAGGTGCTAACTGCATCTACCCCATCTTAGGCAGTGCTGAGTATGGGTGGAAATTTATCGCAAGTGATATTGCAAACGAAGCTCTGCAGGTGGCAAAGGTGATTGTGGCGTCTAACCGACGCTTAAAACCGCTTGTTGATTGCCGTTTACAAACGGACCAAAGCGCTTACTTTAACGGGGTGATTAAGCCGCACGAGCGGGTGGACGTTACGCTATGCAACCCGCCTTTCCATAGCTCTGCAGAGGAGGCCAATGCCGGTACTCAGCGCAAAGCTCGTAATCTCAAACGTAACCGCAAACGCTCCCCGCTGCCGAAAGAGCAGCCAAGCACGGCGCTTAACTTTGGTGGCCAGAATCATGAGTTGTGGTGCACTGGTGGCGAGGCGCTTTTTATTCAGCGTATGGCGTTTGAGAGCAGAGACTTTGCCGAACAGTGCTTGTGGTTTAGTACGCTGGTGGCGAAAAAGGAGCATCTCAATGGGCTTTATCAGGCGCTTAAAAAGGCCGGTGCGGTAGAGGTGAGAACCGTCCCAATGGCGCAGGGTAATAAGATTAGCCGATTCCTGGCATGGAGCTTTTTGGAGAGTGGTGAGCGCCAAGCATGGGCTCAGCAACATTGGGTGGTTAGCTAGTCTGCCGGGCGGTACGGGCACTGCATGACCGACTCTAGCCCTTTTATGTTGGTTGAGAAGCAACTCCACTCGACGAGCATTGCGTGCTGTTTCTCTTCTGGGCGCAGGGTGATTGAAGCACCTTCAAATCCTGAGCTTTTATTCAGTATCACGAGAATATCACCACTTGCAGTGATGCCAGCACTGCGGATAAAGCGGTTTGTGTATTTTCCGGGCTTGGGGAAGCCCACCTGCGCATTAGACGTAGCAATCTCGTCGTGACTGGCTAGGTATGCCGTTGCTGCGGCTTTAAGTGGTGCAGCCAGAGCCATGGCGTTGGCGATAATCGATAGTCCCTTCGCATCGCGCTCTGAGAGGTAGTAGACCTTTGTTGGCGGTACGGATGTGGGAGGGTTAGCCGTTTGAGCCGTATTAAGAGGGGCGCTAACGCGGAACCACTGTAATGTTCCAATGGCTAAAAGTGCGATGATGGCTACCTTGATCGCGTTGTTCATCCCTGCTATCCGCTATGAGTGGTTGATTAATAAGGAAAGAATAGCAGAATTTGCGGCAAAAGCGCTGCGGTAACCCGTCTGGGCTACCGCATTTTTCAGGGGTTAGGCTGCTAGTACGCGTGCAATGGCGCGCTCTAGCTTTTCCATACCTTCGCGGATATCTTCATCTGGAATAATCAATGAAGGTGTCATGCGGATCACTTTTGGTCCCGCAACCAGAATCATCAGGCCTTCTTCACGTGCAGCAGCTAGGAACTGAGCTGCTTTTCCATGCCACGCTTCCACAAGCTCTGCGCCAATTAGCAAACCGCCGCTGCGCACTTCGGAAAAAATATTGTGCTTAGCGTTGATCTTATTCAGCTCTTCGATAAACAGCGCATTTTTCTCTGCAACAGCGCCTAGAACCTCTTTCGAGTTGATCAAGCTAAGGGCCTTATCAGCCACCGTACATGCCAGTGGGTTGCCGCCATAGGTGCTGCCGTGCGTACCAAAGCCTAAGCTTGGCGCAACGCGATCTGTTGCCAGCATGGCACCAACCGGGAAGCCACCACCCAGAGCTTTTGCTGAGGTCAGGATATCGGGTGTTACGCCAAGACCCATGTAGGCGTAAAGCTCACCTGTACGGCCGACACCTGTTTGGATTTCGTCGAAAACCAGCAGAGCGTTATTGGCATCACATAGCTCGCGCACCGCCTTAGCAAAGTCTGGGTCCGCTGGGATAACGCCACCTTCACCTTGAATTGGCTCCATGACAACAGCGCAGGTTTTGTCTGAGATTGCCGACTTGAGCGCTTCAATATCATTGAACGGAACATGGGTGATGCCGCCGGGTGCTGGCTCAAAGCCTTCACGGTACTTAGGTTGGCCGCCAACAGAGACTGTGAACAGCGTACGGCCATGGAAGCCTTGCTTGAAGGAGATGATTTCATTCTTTTCTGGGCCGAAGTTGTCATAGGCAAACTTACGCGCCAGTTTAAAAGCTGCTTCGTTCGCTTCTGCGCCGGAGTTACAGAAAAAGATTTTGTCGGCAAAGGTGTTGTCTGTGAGCTGTTTTGCAAGACGCAAAGCCGGCTCATTGGTGAACGTATTACTGAGGTGCCATAACTCGTCTGCTTGATCTTTAAGTGCTGCGACCAGTTCAGGGTGGCAGTGGCCTAACGCGTTTACAGCAATGCCGCCGGCGAAGTCGATATATTCGTTACCCGCTTGATCCCAAACACGCGAACCGCGGCCGCGCACAGGAACCATCTGTTGCGGGTTGTAGTTAGGTACCATCACCTGATCAAACAGTGCGCGGTCAACAGTAGGTTGTGACATGGGTAACTCCTCTTATTGTATCGATCGGATCGTTGGCGTTATGTCCGATTATTTTTTAAGCAATGCCGCAATTTCAAAACTATTTAGGGCTCGCCATCGCTATATAACCAGTATCAGTAAAAAATGTCCTTGAAAACAGAGCAATAATTTCTGTAGCGCGACACGAAGTTGCGCTAAGCTGACATTTATCTCTGTGACTAAGGTATTAGGCGGTACAGCTGAGTATCCTTACGCACTAAATGTGCACCTAAATGAAACAATGTGAGGCTTTTGAGTTGGCAACGGGAAAACATGCCACGCAGGCCAGAAAACCAGCACCCAAAAGGTTCGGTTTTTTGCTGCTACCCAACTTTTCGCTGATAGCGTTCTCCTCCGCGGTAGAGTCACTGCGGATGGCAAACTGGATTACCGGTGAGGAGTTCTACGAGACGACGTTGATCAGTCATGACGGCGATGCTGTATCAAGCAGCTTTGGGATCAAAACGTTGGTGGATCATAGCTTGGGCGATCTACCTGAACTCGATGCGATCTTTGTCTGCGGTGCGAGCCCCATTGCGCGCACCGGAAACGAAGCGATCATCGGCTGGCTGCGCCGCCAAGGTAACGCGCGTATGGCGTTTGGTGGTATCGGAACAGGTTCATATTTGCTGGCGTGTGCGGGGTTACTGAATAATTTCCGCGCCACCATCCACTGGTGGGATTTGGCGAGCTTACGAGAAGAGTTTCCAAGCACTCAAGTCACCAATAACTTGTTTGAGATCGACGGTGATCGTTACACCTGTAGCGGTGGCACGGCCGCGATGGATATGATGCTGTTTCTTATCGGACAAGAACATGGCTTAGAGTTGGCCGCGTCGGTGTCTGAGCAATTTGTCTACGAGCGGATGCGCAGCTCGCAAGAGCAACAGCGGATACCCTTAAAAGCGCGTATCGGTGCGAACCAGCCGAAGCTGATCGAAGCGGTGACCTTGATGGAAGCTAACATCGAGGAGCCACTATCAACGGATGATCTCGCCCACCATGTTGGCGTGTCGCGGCGGCATTTAGAACGTCTTTTCAAGAAGCATCTGCAGACCGTACCTTCTAAATACTATCTTGATCTGCGGTTGGAGCATGCTAGGCAACTATTGCGCCAAAGCGATAAAACGGTTCTACAGATAGGCTTAGCCTGTGGTTTTTCGAGTGCCTCCTATTTTAGTACGGCTTATCGTAATCACTATGGTGTAACGCCGCGCGAAGAGCGCAAAAGAGAGGGGAGTGAGCAACCAAAAACAGGGCTTGGCCGCTCCTCATTACAGGGCTAAATACTGCAGCTGCCTAAGCCTCGTTTCGCCAAATATTGTTGGTGATACTCTTCGGCGCGCCAGAAGGTGGCGGCAGGCACCACCTGAGTTACGATCGGAGCGCTGAAAGCGCCTGATTGATCCATGTAGCTTTTACTTTGAGTCGCTTCTTGTTGTTGCGTCTCATCGTGATAAAAGATAGCCGAGCGGTATTGGGAGCCCACATCAGGCCCTTGTCGGTTCAGCGTTGTTGGGTCGTGCATGGCCCAAAACGCTGCGAGAAGTTGCTCGTAGCTGATCTTCTGCTCATCATATTGCACTTGAACAACCTCGGCGTGGCCGGTTTGGTCGGTGCAAACGGTTTTATAATCTGGTTTGTCTTGTTGGCCGCCCATGTAGCCAACCTCGGTTTCGATGACACCATCAAGCGCTGAGAATTTTGCTTCTATCCCCCAAAAGCAGCCTGCGGCGAAGGTAGCGACTTTATGCATAGTGTGACTCCTGCACTTAAAGATATTTCGCTATAACTTGCCATGCTTCTAGCTTCTCTGCAAAGGATAATGATGCATGTGCTGGGCTGGTGGAGGGCAGTGTGACCTGTTGAATTAGATCGCTCTTCGCCAGTGCTGGGAAGTGGCGCTTAAACAGCTTGCTCGCTGCTTGGCCATTAAAAGCAATCAGCTCAACGCCTAGGTGATTCGCTAGAAACGCCTCAATCGCATTGGGTACAACCGTTTGCTGGTCGATGCGGCTGTCTAGGCTGCCGGGGCGATGGCACTGATGCGCCACATCCCACAAGGCAACCTTGTGCTCTTTGAGAGCCGAGAGCCGGTCAGTGTAGTCGAGTTCGCTGGGCAGCCCCAATATCGCCTGCATAATCGGCCAAAAAGCGTTACGCGGGTGCGCGTAATATTGCACTTGCTTGAGTGAGGCTTGGCCGGGAATTGAACCTAGTACCAGTACCTTTGCGTCGTGCTTGGCGACATAAGGGAAACTCTCGGCCCAGTCCGTACTCACTACCGCTTTATTCACGAGTTTTTACGCTGAGCTACAACAGAATCGACAAACTTATTGAGCACGCGGCGTGCCGAGCGCAGTGTCTTTTGCGTTTTGAGCAGGTCACTACGTGAATCGGCAATGCTGATAAAAAGGGCGCGTTGATTGAGCCTTAGGCCAAAAACATAGTCGCTATTGACCTGCATATGGACTTCATCAAAGCTGGCGGTCTCTTCATCCTCAACGGTGACAATGTGCAGCTGCTCGCTGTCGGTGAGTAACTGCTCGCACGTTGTTTTACTTAGCTCTAATAATCGCTGTTGCTCCGCATTAAAGGTCGAAACAACGGGGCGTCCAGACATAACAATGGCGCTCATTTTAGCACCAGACATCCGCTCGAGCTTCTTAAGTAACTGAGACATGTTCACTCCATTGCATGATGTCGTCTGCTTGGTTGCGGACTTGGGTGACCGATAAGTTGGGCTTAGAAACTAGTCCAAGCCCTTGATCATGTTCCCGAAACAAGGAGACCGAGTCTTGATTGCTGCCGTGCAATGATAAGCTTTTGACCACCAGTTCGGTGTCATTAGCCTCGATCTGTTGAGCTGTGGTTTGCAGCCGGTCAAACAGCTGGTGGTAATCTGGGTTGCCGATGGTGGTACCGATCATTTTGCCTGCACTATCGAACTGGCTAGCGCCCAATACCCCATGCACATTCATGGCTGCATCTGTTGAGGAAATTTTAGGAACATCTTTGGTGCGCAGTAGCCACTCAAACTGAGCTGACCCGGGCTCTGGGTTACGCCGCTCGAACTCTTGCATAGCCACTTTATAAGAGACGTCACTCCAGTCCACATCATCGGCATCGTGGCGGATGGCAGAGGCGACGAGATCAAGTACATGCATGGATTTTCGTGCATCGATAAAGGTGACTGGGGCAAAGATACCCTTTTCTTTCATGCGATTGAGGTAGTCGGCTTCTGATGGTGAATCATCAAGGTCGGAGCGCGTTACCGCGATCACGAAATGGCGCTGAACGATGTAGTCCCAAAACTCGCTGAGATAAAAGTCGATATCCTTAAACGGGTAGTTCCGGGTATTGTCGACCAGCAAAATGAGTGCGTTAGCATCGGCAGCGAGGTCGGTCATCATTAAGTCCCACATGAACTTAAAGCGCTCTTGCCCCGGTGTCCCGTACATCTGTAATGTTGCTTTATCGTTTAGCTGGAGTCGGCCATAGTCCATGCCAACGGTTGTGGTGCGCTTGCGCTGAATGACTGCGTCGGAGACGTTAGCGTCAGTATCAACCACATCTATCTCGCTAAGTGAGCGGATAGCAGTCGTTTTACCTGAGCCTGGAGAGCCAACAAAAAGTACTTTGTAGTTTTTCATACCATATATTCCTAACCGCTATGGGAGCGATAAAACTACGCTGCGCTCTCTAGCGAGACACCTTGGGTGTTGTCTTGTATTTAACTTATTATCGACGCTAGGAGTTAAACCTACAGTTAACTGGCTGATGTTACTCACAATATAGTTGGTTTTTGTCGGTTTTTAATTACCTTTTTTACGGATGGACAAAAAAAGCCGGCGAGTTGCCGGCTTAGTACTAGCGTGCTCTGTTAATCACAGAGTGCATCGAGTTTCTGTTTCAGCAGGCCTTGTACTTGGCCGGGGTTGGCTTTACCGCCAGAAACCTTCATCACTTGCCCCATAAAGAAGCCGACCATTTTGCCGCGCTTCTCAATTGGTGCGGCCTTATACTGCTCTACTTGAGCGGTATTCGCCGCGATGACCTCTTCGACCATCTTCTCGATTGCGCCTGTGTCGGTCACTTGTTTGAGGCCTTTTGCCTCGATCACTTCATCCGCAGTGCCGCCGTCTGCCCACATGATTTCGAACACTTTCTTGGCGATGTTGCCAGAGATCGTGTTGTCTTTGATGCGTTTTAGCAGACCGCCTAAGTTTGCAGCAGAAACGGGACTTGCGGTGATATCGGTATCGTTTTGGTTGAGGTGTTTAGAAAGCTCACCCATCACCCAGTTCGCCGATAGCTTAGCGTCGCCAGATTGCTCAACGACAGTCTCAAAGTAGTCTGATAGGGACTTATAGTTTGATAGCACACCCGCGTCGTACTCAGACAAGCTATACGTTTCGACAAATCGAGCGCGGCGCGCATCTGGCATCTCAGGCAGGCTATCGCGAACTGCACCAATGTAATCATCGTCAATAACGATTGGCAGCAGATCTGGGCAAGGGAAGTAGCGGTAGTCGTTAGCTTCCTCTTTGCTGCGCATGGAGCGCGTCTCGTCTTTATCTGCGTCGTACAGGCGCGTTTCTTGAGTGATTGTGCCGCCATCTTCTAATAGATCGATTTGGCGCTCGATCTCACCTTTGATGGCTTTCTCGATGAAGCGGAAAGAGTTGATGTTCTTGGTTTCGGTGCGGTTACCGAACGCCTCTTCACCTTTGTAGCGCACGGATACGTTACAGTCACAGCGGAAGGAACCCTCTGCCATATTGCCATCGCAGATACCCAAGTTGGTTACGATCGAGTGGATCTTCTTCACATACGCAACCGCCTCTTCGGCTGAACGCATATCAGGTTCAGATACGATCTCTAAAAGTGGCGTGCCTGCACGGTTAAGGTCAATGCCGGTCATGTTGGCAAAGTCTTCGTGTAAAGATTTACCCGCATCCTCTTCTAGGTGAGCACGTGTTACACCAATACGCTTAGTTGAGCCGTCGCTAAGCTCAATATCAACGTGACCTTCGCCAACGATCGGGTAGAACAGCTGGCTCGTTTGGTAGCCCTTGGGCAGGTCAGGATAGAAATAGTTTTTGCGATCAAAAACCGATACTTTGCCGATGTGCGCATCGATGGCCGTACCAAACATGACGGCCATGCGCAGCGCGCTTTCGTTGAAGACCGGCAGTGTTCCCGGCAATGCAAGGTCAACGGCACATGCTTGCGTGTTTGGCTCGGCGCCAAACGCTGTGCTAGCGCCGGAGAATATTTTAGTGTTGGTTGCGAGCTGAGCGTGGATCTCAAGCCCGATAACAGCTTCCCATTCCATTTTATCGCTCCTCTCAAATGCCTTCTGGCTTGCGGGTATGCCAGTCAGTTGCCTGCTGGTACTTATGGGCTACGTTCAGTAGTTTCTCTTCAGCGAAGTAGTTACCAATGATCTGTAGACCAACGGGTAAACCGTTACTGAAACCGCATGGGATAGACATGCCTGGCAAGCCTGCAAGGTTCAGTGAAAGCGTGAAGATATCTTCCATATACATCTCGACAGGGTCGGATGTTTTTTCACCGAGTCGGAAGGCTGGGGACGGCGTAGTTGGCCCCATGATCACATCAACCTCCGAGAGGGCGCGTACGAAATCTTGCTGGATAAGACGGCGAATCTGCTGTGCCTTCTTGTAATACGCATCGTAAAAACCTTCAGAGAGTGCATAAGTGCCCACCATAATGCGGCGTTTGACTTCGGTTCCGAAGCCCTCACCACGGGTTCGCTTGTACATATCTTCGAGGTCTTTCGGCTCATCACAGCGATGGCCGTAACGCACGCCATCAAAGCGCGATAGGTTAGACGACGCTTCTGCTGGCGCAATGATGTAGTACGCTGGCACGGAGAGCGCTGTATTTGGCAGGCTGATCTCTTTGACGGTTGCTCCAAGCGCTTCATACTCTTTAACCGCGCCTTGGATCAGTGCTGCGATCTCTGGGTTCAGGCTATCGCTGAAGAACTCTTTTGGTAGGCCGATCTTCAAGCCGCTAAGCGGCTGCTCGAGGTTGGCCGTGTAGTCAGCGACGGGGTGGTCTGCGCTGGTTGAGTCCATCGGATCAACACCTGCCATCACATTTAACATCATCGCTGCATCTTGCGCAGTTTTTGCCATCGGCCCGCCTTGGTCGAGCGAGGAGGCGTACGCGATCATGCCAAAACGTGAGACGCGGCCGTAGGTAGGTTTCAAGCCGGTGAGATTGCAAAACGCTGATGGTTGACGGATAGAACCACCAGTATCTGTGCCTGTTGCTGCGGGTGCTAGGTCTGCTGCAACGGCCGCGGCCGAACCGCCAGACGAGCCACCGGGTACGTGGTCGGTATGCCAAGGGTTGCGAGCGGCGCCATAAAAGCTCGACTCATTTGAGGAGCCCATCGCGAACTCATCCATATTGGTTTTACCCAGCGAGACGCAGCCTGCGGCGTTAAACTTTTGAATCACCGTCGCATCATATGGCGAGATAAAGTTGTCCAGCATTTTTGAGCCGGCACTGGTGCGCACGCCTTGGGTACAGAAGATATCTTTGTGAGCAACAGGGATGCCGGTCATAGGGCCTGCATTTCCTGATTGGCGCGCAGTATCTGCCGCCGCTGCTTGCTCCAAGGCAAGTTCAGGTGTGACGGTGATGTAACTATTGTATTTGCTATCTTGGCTCTCGATACGATCCAGATAGGCTTGGGTCAGCTCTACACTGCTGAAGTCGCCCTGCTCGAGCCCTTGAGCCAGTTCGGCCAGAGTTTTATTGTGCATGATGTTGGTATCCTAAATCGGCAGGCAGTAACAATTATTCGATAACTTTCGGGACAAGGAAGAGACCGTTCTCTACCGCAGGTGCTGCGCTTTGCAATGCCTCGCGTTGGTTCTCTTCGGTCACGACATCAGCGCGCAAGCGCTGCACTGCATCAAGAGGATGGGCTAGCGGTGAAACATCCGTTGTGTCCACCGACTGCATCTGATCAACCAGATCAAGGATGTTCGACAGGTTGTCCGCATAGGCTTGAACGTCGCTCTCCTCAATCTGCAATCTTGCAAGATGGGCGATTTTTTCTACATCGGTTCTATTTAGAGCCATAGGTGTTCCATTGACTTATATCTGAGTAAGTTGCGCGTAAAGGCGTAAGTTACCATATTTGTTTCTTGCCCTAAAACCCTGCCATTGTTAGAGTTACGTGTTTTTAAAATATATCAGCTATACCTGTAACTCTTTAAGGTTTCCATTCAGCATGTTTAAGAAAATCAGAGGTCTTTTTTCCAGCGACCTTTCTATCGATCTGGGTACAGCAAATACGCTGATTTTTGTTCGCGACAAAGACATTGTGTTAGATGAGCCATCGGTGGTCGCGATTCGCCAAACAGGTAATCAAAAGTCGGTTGCAGCCGTTGGTGCAGATGCGAAACGCATGCTGGGTAGAACACCAGGCAATATTACGGCTATTCGTCCTATGAAAGACGGCGTTATCGCCGACTTCCACGTTACGGAAAAGATGCTGCAGTACTTTATCAGCAAAGTGCACGATAACAGCTTCCTATCACCTAGCCCGCGTGTATTGGTATGCGTTCCTTGTAAATCGACACAGGTTGAGCGCCGCGCGATTAAAGAGTCTGCGCTAGGTGCAGGTGCCCGCGAGGTTTATCTCATTGAAGAACCCATGGCTGCAGCTATTGGTGCTGGACTGCCGGTTGAAGAGGCCAGTGGTTCGATGGTGGTCGATATCGGCGGTGGTACAACTGAAATCGCGGTTATCTCTCTAAACGGCATTGTCTACGCTGAATCTGTTCGTATCGGTGGCGACCGCTTTGATGAAGCGATTGTGACCTACGTGCGCCGTAACTATGGCAGCTTGATTGGCGAAGCAACGGCAGAGCGCATCAAACAAGAGATTGGCGCAGCTTACCCAAGCAGCGAAGTGTTAGAGATCGATGTGCGCGGACGTAATTTAGCCGAAGGCATTCCACGTAGCTTTACACTCAACAGCAACGAAATTTTGGAAGCGCTGCAAGAGCCGCTGTCAGCGATCGTGCAGGCGGTAAAAAGCGCGCTGGAACAGTGCCCACCAGAGCTGGCGTCTGATATTGCTGAGCGCGGTATCGTATTGACAGGTGGTGGTTCAATGCTGCGTGACATTGATCGTCTCATCAGCGAAGAGACAGGCTTACCTGTGATTCTGGCTGAAGATCCGCTGACTTGCGTGGCACGAGGCGGTGGCCGTGCGCTGGAGTTGTTAGACAAGCATGCTTTCGAGTTGCTCACGTCTGAGTAATTCGGTGAGGTGTGCATGCGGACAACGATGCTAAACATTCAGAAGGAGGCTTCTGAATGAGTCCAATTTTTAAAGGCGGGATTCCCCGCCTTTTCTTCCTTTTTCTTGTCGTTCTTGCTTTTGTTTTTATCCTAGGCGACCTCAATCAGTCAAAAACACGCGATGTGCGCAATGTCTTGGCGCTGGTATTAACGCCAGTGCAGTGGCTAGTGGATCTACCGACACGCGTAGCAGATGACTTATCAGATGTACTGGTGAGCAAGCGTGCTCTGGTGAAAGAGAATGCGATGCTGCGCTCCGATGTGGTTGTGCTCGATGAGCGAGTGCAGCAGATGGATGCGTTGATATCAGAGAACAAACGCTTGCGTGCGCTATTAAATGCGAAGAATCGCGTTGAAAATGAAGTGCACTTAGCTGAGTTGATTGGTGTAAATCCCGATCCATTCCAGCACCAAATTATTCTCGGGAAGGGTGAGGAAGAGGGCGCTTTTCTCGGTCAACCCGTACTGGATGCGGGTGGTGTATTAGGGCAGGTGATTGATGTCGCACCCTATACATCGCGAGTGATGCTAATTACCGATGCGCGCCATGCCCTGCCTGTTGAGGTAAACCGCAACGGCCTTCGTACCATCGCCATTGGTAAAGGTAAGCTGGGCGAACTTGAGCTTGAACATGTGCCGGATACTGCAGATATCCAAGAGGGGGATCTGCTTGTGACCTCTGGCCTTGGCGGGCGCTTCCCGCATGGCTATCCGGTGGCTCGGGTAGCGAGTGTGGTGCGTGACCCTGGTAAACCCTTTTCGGTTGTGAAGGCAACCCCAACTGCGCGTTTGGATAAGAGCCGTTACCTGCTGATGGTTGAGCCAACTGAGCCCAATATCCCGACGCCATCTGAGGCAGCCGCACAATGAGTGAGCGCCGCTCCGGTATTTTAATCGTCGTAGGCACCCTGATTGTTGGGTTCTTGCTCAGTCAGTTCCCGTTACCTGATTCTCTTGCTTGGTGGCGCCCTGAGTGGGTGGCTATGATTGTTATCTACTGGGTAATGGCGTTACCTCATCGCTTTGGGATTGGCATGGCATGGCTGGCAGGCCTTGCACTTGATGTTCTCAAAGGGAGCTTACTCGGTATGAATGCGCTAGCGCTGACGATAGTGGCGTTTATCACGTTGATTTTACACAAGCGCCTGCGCATGTTTCCGATTTGGCAGCAAGCTATGATGGTGCTTGTTTTGGTGGGGATCAACCAGTTGGTGTTTCGCTGGATTCAGTCGTTTTCAGGCGAGTCGGGGCAAGGGTTGGTGATTCTCCTACCTGCGGTAATGAGTGCGCTGATCTGGCCGTGGGTCTTTGTTGTCTTGCGCGGAATTCGGCGCGCTTTGCATGTATCCTGATTGTTAGGAGGTCATCGTGACACTTGTTTTAGCATCAGCGTCGCCGCGCCGACGTGAGTTGCTTGCTCAGATTGGTGTGCCGTTTAGTGTCGCGCCAGTGGATATTGATGAAACGCCATTGGCCGATGAATCTGCGCGCGACTACGTACTTCGTCTGGCGCAAGAGAAAGCGCTAGCGGGCTTTCAGTGTACGGAAGGCCAGCCCGTGTTAGGCTCGGATACAACGGTGACGGTGGATGGGCAGATTCTTGGCAAGCCACTTGATCGTGCGGATGCAATTTCCATGCTGCAGCGTCTCTCGGGGCGAACGCACCAAGTGATGACGGCAATTGCGCTAGCCACGGTTAACGGTGTTTATGCTCGTGTGGTGACAACACAGGTGACATTTCGTGTGCTTTCAATGGAAGAGTGCGAGCGCTACTGGGATACCGAGGAGCCATGCGACAAGGCCGGTGGATATGGCATACAGGGGCTAGGTGCTGTTTTCGTAACGAACATCCAAGGCAGTTATACTGGAGTTGTCGGCTTACCGCTGTGTGAGACGGCTGAACTCTTAACGCGGGCCGGACTCCAAGTTTGGCAGAAATAGAAGCTTTTTCTACATAGGACAGAGTTGTGGCAGCAAGTATTGGCGAAGAGATCTTAATCAATTTTACTCCGATGGAAACCCGCGTTGCTGTCATCGAAAATGGGATGCCGCAGGAGATCTATGTCGAGCGAACGGCGCGACGCGGTATCGTGGGCAATATCTACAAAGGTAAGGTGGTGCGGGTGTTACCCGGAATGCAAGCAGCCTTCGTTGAAATTGGCCTAGAGCGCGCTGCCTTCATTCATGTGGAAGATGTTGTTGCTCAAGGTGAGTTGCCAGAAGACAAAAGTAGCTTATCGATCTCACATGTCTTGAAAGAGGGGCAGTCGCTGGTGGTTCAGGTCACGAAAGACCCTATCGGCACGAAAGGCGCGCGTCTCACTACACACCTTTCTATACCCTCCCGTTATCTGGTTTACATGCCGGGCAGCAGTCATGTTGGCGTATCGCAACGTATTGAAGACCCAGAAGAGCGTGACCGTTTGCGTTCAATCCTTCAAGCAAGTATTGCTAGCGAGGAGGAAGGGCAGGAGCCTGCAGGTTTTATCTTGCGCACAGTTGCTGAAGGCGCCTCTGAGAACGAGCTGATCGCGGATGTTAAGTTCCTCAAACGCCTGTGGCAGGCGGTGCAGGAGAAGACCAAGAAAGCGAAGGTGCCCTCGGCGGTATACGAAGATCTGCCGCTCAACATGCGTGCGCTGCGCGATATGACTCAAGCGGGTATTGAGCGTGTGCGAATTGACTCCCGCGAAACCTTTCAAAAAGCCCAAGAGTTCTCACAAGCCCTCGTCCCTGAAATAGCGGATCGCCTTGAGTATTATCCCGGGGAGCGGCCTATTTTTGATCTCTATAACGTTGAAGATGAGATGCAAAAGGCGCTTGGCCGTAAAGTGGATCTCAAGTCAGGCGGTTATCTGATCTTTGACCAAACAGAGGCGATGACTACGGTCGATGTGAATACGGGCGCTTTTGTGGGGCATCGCAACCTCGAAGAGACGATCTTTAAAACCAACCTTGAAGCGGCAACTGCGATTGGTCGGCAGCTACGTCTGAGAAACCTTGGCGGCATCATTATCATCGACTTCATCGATATGGAGCTTGAAGAGCATCAGCGTCAAGTGTTGCGTACGCTAGAGCGAGTGCTCGAGAAAGACCATGCGAAGTGTAAAGTGACGGGGGTTTCTGATCTCGGCCTTGTTGAAATGACACGCAAGCGCACGCGTGAGAGCTTGGAACATATTCTCTGTGAACCCTGTAGCCAATGTCAGGGCCGTGGCACGATTAAAACGCCGGAAACCGTGTGTTATGAAATCTTCCGTGAAATCTTACGCCAACATCGTGCTTACGACACAGATACCTATCTCGTGCTTGCCGCGGCACCTGTCGTTGACTATTTGCTCGACGATGCGTCGGATCATGTGGCGGAGCTAGAGTCCTTTATTAAGAAGACCATTCGTTTTCAGGTGGAAGCGATGTACAGCCCAGAGCAGTTTGATGTGGTATTGCGCTAGGCGCGAACAATAGAGATGTAAGGCGATGGTGAAACGCTCGTTCAAGTGGCTAACGTGGCTGCTTATTTTTATCGGCTTCGCGTTGGCCTTACTCGTATTGGCTGTGCGATTGGCCTTGCCGCAGCTGCATCAGTATACCGGGCAGATCTCTGCGCAGTTAAGCCAGCATTTGGGCACTCAAATTACCATTGAAGAGGTGAATGGTTCTTGGAATGGGCCTTATCCGCAAATCTACGCGACGGCGATCGACAGCAGGGGGGATGCCCATCATATCGAGATTGAGCGCGTTGAGGTGGAGCTTGATTGGTTAAAAACCATCACCGAGCTTGCACCGGTATTTCGCTATATCAACGTGGGTCAGGTTGACGTTGAGCTGATTGAAAGCGTAGATGGTTGGTTGCCGGGAGATCAGCAGCGCAGCCGTGATACAGGCAGTTCTGGTATCAACGACCTGTTAGCCGTTTTGTCTCATCAGGCGAGTATATCGATTCCCGCCATCGAACTCACCTTGAAGCGCGATCAAGACGCGCCTTTGCGCATCGCACCCATTGAACTTGAACTCAATAATGCGCCAAATCTCCATCAGGCGGTGGCACGCTTTACTCTGCCTCTTGAGGGGGCTGACTCAAATGTTGAGCTCGTACTCGAGAGCACTGAGCTGGGCGATAATCCGCTTGCAGCGAACTACACTTTCTACGCGAAGGTTGATGATCTTGGCCCCGAATTATTGTCTTTAAACCTGATTGAGTTGCCTTTCTCTATCGCACAGCTTGATGCCGGTGCTGAGCTGTGGGCAGGCTGGCAAAGTGGCCGCTTAAGTGGGCTGCAGGGGCGCTTGCATATCGACACTTTGAGCTTCAACGATCCCGGACTTGAAGCGATTGATCATGCTGTCGCTGACTTTGCGGTAGCTGAAACGTCTGATCACGCTTATCAACTGACCCTTGGCCAGTTTGTGATCAAGGGTTCAGGTCGTACGATGAGGCTAGGTCCTGCGGTGGCGCAGGCTGCTTGGAAAGAAGGAAGCTTGATCCCACAGTCGTTGGGTGTCAGTGCTATCGATCTGGCAGAGGTCACCCGTTGGTTCCAAGGTAAAGTGTATTTAGATGAATCCTTGGCGGATGCACTGGATAAGCTCAAGCCGCAAGGTGTACTGAAGCACCTTGCTCTGAATTGGCACTCTGCCGATTGGGCTGACTTTACTGGAGTAGGCGACCTGTCTGGTGTCAGCGTTGGTGATTACTATGGCGCACCTGCGCTGAGTAACATTAATGGCCGACTGCGGTTTACGGCCCGTGATGGAGCCATTGACCTGCGTGCTGAGAAATTTGGCTTGGATTTTCCGGAGCTATTCTCAACCGGGTGGCAGTATGAGAAGGCGTCGGGCAAAGTCTTCTGGAAAATCTCTGACAAAGAGGGGCATTCGCGTCCTCTGGTTGAGGTGGGAAGCACCCTGATTAACCTCTCCAACCCAAAAATATCAGCAGCTGGACGATTTGGGATGTATCTGCCGTTGGATCGGCAGCATCAAGCGGAGTTGACCCTGCTGATTGCGATCAAGAATGCCGATGGGCGGCTTGCAGCGGACTATGTACCCGGCAGTGAGGTAGGTGAAGAGCTGCACGCTTGGATAGAGGCTGCGGTGCAGGGCGGCCATGTTAACAATGGTATGTTGCTACTGCATACGGGTACGCGCTCGTTGCCGGATCGCCAACCCCCGACGGTACAGCTTTATCTTGATGTTGAGCAGGCTAAGGTTCGCTTTCAACCCGATTGGCCGATGCTTGAGAACACTGACTTTGCGCTCTCGTTGGTGGATCAAGCCTTGCAAATTAAAGCCGATGGTGGTCAGTTGTTGAACACCGTTGCCAGTTCTATTGATGTGTCATTACCCGCAGGTTCTGAGCAGCTTCAAGTGGGTATTGCGGCCAGCGGTCAGGCTGCGGATATACAGGCAGTGCTGACCTCGACCTCCTTACGCGAGGAGGTTGGCGATGGCTTAGACAGTTGGGCGCTATCAGGTCAGCATCGCACGACAGTTGGGTTGCGTTTGCCGTTGGGCTCTACCGGAAAACCTGATGTTACAGTGGCGGCGCGTTTAGCGAATGCAACATTTGCACAGACTGATGGCGACCTTGCTTTGGAGAAGCTGGCGGGCCGAATCGACTATAGCAGTCAATCTGGACTCAAAAGTAGTGCATTGAAGGGGCATATGTGGGGACAAGATACCTCGGTTTCCATTGAAACCGTGCCCCGTAGTGGTGACTCGCCGGAGCTAACCCGTGTAACGCTGGATGGTATCGTCACAGCAAGTTCGCTGCGTCAGTGGATAGGGTTGACGCTGCTGGATCAGCTTTCCGGTGCAGCCAGTGCCTCAGCGCGCCTTGATCTGTGCGAAGGTTCGCCTTACTGCAATAAGCTGGTGGTGTCGTCCCAACTGCGTGGCCTGGGGATCGATGCTCCAGCCCCCATCGGAAAAACTGCCTCTGAGCCGATGTACTTTCAATTGATCGGCAATGTTGGGCAGCCAATAACGAGTTGGCGCTACAACCTTAACCACCAATTGCGTGGTGTCACGATTCTCGAACCCGATAATGAGCGTACGCAGATTTTGCTCGGTGGTGAGCGGCCAATTGAGCCGCGTGGCCAAGGTGTTTGGGTTGCGGGGCGTGTTGATACCTTGGATGTTGCAGCAATTCAGCCCTACATTAACTCGCAAGAGAGCGCTACTCAGGCGCAGGGCGATGATGTTGAGCTACGGCAGGTCAGCCTACAAGTGGGCGAGTTACATGTAGGTGCGAGCCGTTTCAAAGGGGTGCAACTTGATTATGATGCCCAGCGTAAGGCCTTAGCCATCGATAGTGTGTCTATCAAGGGCCGCGTATTACAGGACAAATCTGGTGGGCTAGATGTTGCGCTTGAGCGACTATCTCTTCCGGAAAGTGTTGCTGCTGATGTCTCTAAAGACAAGCCAACCGAATCGCAGCCACTAATAGAGACTCAGAGCCTGCCGCCGACTCAGGTTAGTATCGCATCGCTTTCTGTGGGTAAGTGGCAGTTAGGGCATTGGCGTTTTAGCTTAAAACCGCTTGGGCGCTATGGTTTGGAGATGAGCGCGTTAGAAGCAAAAGTGGGTGATTTTTCGTTAACCGGCAAAGGTGGTTGGGCTGAAAACAGCGGCAGGATTACTAGCCACTTTAACGCGAGTTTAGTGGGTAGTGACCTAGGTGATCTGCTAACCCGCTTCGGGTATACCGGGGTGTTAGAGGCGAAACAGAGCGAAGTGACCAACGATTTCCGTTGGCAAGGTTATCCATGGGAATACGAGATGGGGCGCTTGAATGGCAGCTTCATGATGCGACTTAAAGATGGCCGTATTGTGGAAACCGGTGAAACGAGCAACATCTTACGTCTGTTTGGCATCTTGAATTTAAATACGGTGGTGCGTCGTTTACAGCTGAACTTTAGCGACTTAGTAGAGAAAGGCGTTGCCTTTGATCGTGTCTACGCCCGCTATGGCCTTGATAATGGTATCGCTACAACGCTTGAGCCTGTCACATTGGATGGCCCCTCGGCGGATGTTGAGGTGAATGGTGAAATTAACCTTGCCAACAAGACTATCGATAGCCAGATGCAAGTGATGCTGCCATTAACTGGCAATATCCCTATCGCTGCTGTGCTGTTGGGGGCTCCACAAATTGCCGGAGCTGCTTTTATTCTCGATAAACTTATTGGGGATAAGTTGGAGAAAGTTACGACGTTGCAGTATCGGGCGCAAGGCAGCTGGGATGACCCTGCGATTGAAGCCTTGGCTGCAGATCAGAACCGTGTTCCCCGTGATAGTGATAGTGCATTAGGGGGCGGGCAGTGAAACGTGATGTGATGGCCGCTGCCATACAGATGGTTTCGGGGCCGAGTGTCAAAGCTAACCTTGCTCAAGCGGAACAGCTGATCGCTCAAGCGGCATCTGCAGGTGCTGATCTGGTGGTTTTGCCAGAGAATTTTGCCCTTTTCGATAGCCAAGGACTACTGAGCTTGGCACAGTCCGAGGCGACTCATCACCAAATATATTACTGGCTCTCCGAGCAAGCGGCGACTCACAACGTGTGTCTGGTGGGCGGCAGTACACCGGTATTGTCATCGGATCCTCAGCGTGTTTTATCACGGCAGTGGGTGTTCTCTGCCGCTGGAGAGCTCTTACAGCATTATGATAAACGTCATCTATTTGATGCCAACATTGATGATGCACAGTCCGGATACCGGGAGTCTGATTTTATTGCGCCCGGCGATGACGTAGCTGTTGCAAAGGATGTTGCGTGTATCGGTCTTTCGATCTGCTATGACGTGCGCTTTAGTGAGCATTATCATCGATTGCGTCGCGCAGGCGCTGAGGTGCTGGTGGTGCCCTCGGCATTTACTCAAGTGACAACACGAGCTCACTGGGAAGTACTGTTGCGCGCTAGGGCGGTGGAAACACAGTGCTTCGTTATTGGCGCAAATCAAGGTGGGCAACACAGTGAGACGCGTGTAACTGGCGGCCACTCTATGATCGTGGACCCATGGGGTGAAGTGTTAGCGTGTTGTAGCGAGCAAGGGGAAGAGGTGGTTGTGGCTCGTTTAAGCGCGCAACGTCTGACCGAAGTAAGAGAGCGAATGCCGGTGCTGGCGCACCGGCGCGATGCGTTTATTTAGACTCTTCTAGCTCTCGCAAGTACTTGAACAGTTTTTTAGCTGTTGCGGGTGGCTTGTTCTGGCTCGCTTCTCTTTGTGAATTGCGCACTAATTGGCGTAGGTGCTGAATATCGGTATGTGGATACTCGGTTAAGATCACGTCCATCATCTGGGCTTCGTTGGCGATCAGACGGTCGCGCCACTTTTCAAGTTTATGAAAAACTTGGTTGTGTTCCTTTTTCGTCACGTCGAAGCGGTCGATTGCTGCTTGTACTGCTTCGCCATCTTCATGGCGCATAAGCTTGCCGATGTACTGCATCTGGCGGCGCAGCGCACTGCGGGCAGTTAAGCGCTTGGCTTCATCAATCGCTGCACGCAGAGAATCGTCGATGGGGAGCTTGTCGAGCTGGTCTGGGCGTAGTTCTACCATGCGCTCTCCCAGCTTCTGTAGTGCCTCTACATCGCGCTTGCGCTGCGAGCGGCTGACCCAGTTCTCGTCCTCGTCGTGGTCATGATTGTCAAAAAGATTATCGTTCATATGTTATCCGTAGAAATAAGTGGCGAGGCCAAGAAAAGCTAAAAATCCTACCACATCAGTGATCGTGGTAAGTAGTACACTACCGGCAAGTGCAGGGTCTATACCCCATGCTTTCAGTATAAGCGGTAGCAAAGTTCCAGCGAGGGCTCCGGCGACTAGGTTGATGACTATCGCCATGCCGATAACCATACCGATTGTTGTATCTTGAAA
Source organism: Neptunomonas sp. XY-337 (assembly GCF_004959845.1). NCBI lineage: Bacteria > Pseudomonadati > Pseudomonadota > Gammaproteobacteria > Oceanospirillales > Oceanospirillaceae > Neptunomonas > Neptunomonas sp. XY-337. The sequence goes on from NZ_SPLL01000002.1 coordinate 172,980, forward strand.
CCAGTAGATGGCAACGCTGGAAACAACAACAGCCCACAGTATGCCATTTAACCCACCGACTAAAAGCTCTCGATTTAGCAGCCATCCGGCGTTTGAACGCTCGACATGGCCGAGTGCTTGGCCACGTATCACCAGTGTGAGTGTTTGGCTACCGGCGATGCCGCCCATTGATGCAACGATCGGCATAAGTACAGCGAGGGCCACCACTTGGTCGATAGTAGCTTGGAACATGCCAATCACCGCTGAAGCGAGGAGAGCAGTGATGAGGTTGATACCTAACCAAACGGCGCGGCGACGCGTTGTTTTCATTAAGGGTGCAAAGGTGTCTTCATCTTCATCAAGACCCGCCATGCTCATGAGTGAGTGGTCGGCATCTTCACGAATAACGTCTACCACGTCATCGATGGTGATACGGCCTACGAGCTTGCCCTTGGTGTTGACCACGGGAGCGGATACAAGGTCTTGCTGCTCAAAGAGTTTAGCAACCTCGTCATCAGGCATATCGGCAGGTATCGGCTCGATATCGGTGTTCATGATTTCACGAACGGTGATATCAGGGTCTGAAACCAGAAGTTTTGTGAGCGGGAGGATACCGATGTAGGACTCTTTTTTACGACTGATGACAAACAAGCTATCGGTCATATCTGGAATCTCATCGTGACGACGGATATAGCGAAGCACTGTCTCAACCGTGATATCTGGTCTGACAGTGACGGTATCGGTGTTCATCAAGCCGCCAGCAGTATCCTCGGGGTAGGCGAGAATCTCTTCGATACGCTCACGGTTTTGCTCGTCCATGATTTTTAGCAGCTCACGAGTTACCGTTTCAGGAAGCTGCTGCAGCATGTCGGCGAGGTCATCGGTTTCCAAAGATTCAGAGATCTCGAGAACCCGATCAGTATCCATTGTGGCTAGGATATCGGCTTGTATATCGTCGGCGAGGTGTTGAAGGACTTTGGCTTCATTCTCGTGATGTACCAGATTCCATAAAATTTGGCGCTCCTTTGGAGGAGACTTTTCGAGTAGATGAGCAACTTCAACAGGGCGCAGGGTTGTGTTGAGTGTGAAGCGAACCTGCTGAAAGGCACCGCTTTCAAGCGCTTTGTTTAGTTTATCTAATGCTGCTGTTGTATCTTCGCGCATCCGCACACCCTCGGTTGACGAGTCAGTCCATCAAGATGTGCAAGTATAACCTATTGAAAAGCAAGCTTCAGTATTCGCGAAGACGAGTATTACTCTTCTTCATCGAAGCGATTGTTGATCAATGTCTCGATTGCTTCTAGCGCTTGAAGCTCATCACTGCCTTCGGCGCTGACGAGCAACGTGGTGCCTTTGCTTGCTGCTAACATCATAACGGCCATGATGCTTTTACCGTCGACCTCTCTACCGTCTTTATTGAGGCGGATATCAGCAGAAAAACGCGATGTGGTATTGATCAGTTTGGCTGCCGCGCGTGCGTGAAGACCGAGTTTATTGATAATCGTAATCTGTTTTTCAACCAACCGAAGTTCCTCTTTGGGTTGTCGTCACTTAGTTGAGTTCGCGGTGACGAATGCTGACATTATCCATTATGCCACTGAAGTGGCTATAGAGTTGCTCTGCAACGTAGACGGACCGGTGCTGCCCGCCGGTACAGCCGATCCCAATAGTAACGTAAGAGCGGTTGTTTTGGGTAAAGCTAGGCAGCCACTTCTCGAGATAAGCTTTGATATCGTCAATCATAGCGTTAACGTCGTCGGAGTCTTGTAAAAACAGTTGTACTGGCTTATCGCGACCCGTGTGTTGGCGAAGCTCTGGCACCCAATAAGGGTTCGGCAGAATACGCATATCATAAACAACGTCTACATCCATAGGGACGCCATGCTTGAAACCGAAGGATTCAAATTGTAATGAGAGCGCCTGATCTTTACGTTGCGCAACGCGCAGCTTAACAGTGTCTCTGAGTTCGTATAGCGATAGACGCGTTGTATCAACACGTATATCTGCCAAATCGGCTATTGGGGAGAGCAGGTTGTGCTCAAAATTGATTGCATCTGATAAGTTATCAACACGGTCAGCCAGCGGATGGCGGCGGCGCGTTGAGCTGTATCGACGTAGGAGTGTTTCGTGAGAGGCGTCAAGGTAGACCATCTCAACACTGATCTCGTTATTACGCTTAACTTGATGCCAGATATCGGGCAGTTTTTCTAGGTTGCTGGACAGGTTACGGGCGTCGATACAGACGGCAACCCGCTTGAGTTGAGCATCATCATCAGTGATGTGAGAGATCAGTTCCGGGAGTAACTTGGCTGGAAGGTTGTCAATGCAATAAAAACCAACATCTTCTAGTGCCTGTAATGCGGTACTTTTTCCTGAGCCTGAGCGGCCACTGATGATTACCAGTTTCATGGTCTTTGCTCAATTAGTTGAAGGTGGACTCCAAAATCTGCATCAATTCCGAATCGCTTGCGGCGCTGCGCATTTTGTTACGATTATCCTCTTTGCTGAACGCTTCGGCGAGTGCGCCAAGGGTGGCAAGGTGCTGATCACACGCATCCTCGGGAACCAACAAAAAAAACATCAGGTCCACTGGGCGGTTGTCAATCGCATCAAAGTCCACCGGAGTTGCTAAGCGGACGAACACACCGACGGCTTCTTGCAGACCGGGGAAACGGCAGTGGGGTATCGCTACCCCATCGCCGATGCCGGTACTGCCTAACCTTTCCCTGTTAATTAATCCTGAAAATACTGCTTCTTCAGCTAGGTCGCTGTGCGATTGGGCGAGATGCTCGCTGATAATCTCAAGCGTCCTTTTTTTGCTGCCACCCTCTAAGTTGTTAAAGACTCGATCAGATGACAGCAGGGATAAAATTGACATGTTAGGCAGATCTATTCGTTATTTGTGACTTTTCATTTTTTCTTTGTGCTTAATGATTTGACGGTCAAGTTTGTCCGTTAAACCATCCAGCGCAGCATACATATCTTCGTGCTCATTCGCAGCAAAAATTTCACCGCCAGCAACGTGCATATTCGCTTCGGCCTTTTGGCTCTGCTTATCGACACTCAGGGTCACCTGTACGTTGGTGATGTTATCAAAATGGCGCTCCAATTTTTCAAACTTTGTATGAACATACTCAGACAGTGCTTCAGTAAGTTCTACGTGATGACCTGTAATGTTAATTTGCATAGCTATCTCCTTTACACAACAGCAGATGTGCTGTTAACAGAACTCATTAAACCAAACGCTTTCGCTCATTAGAAGGCGCGATTCCCATCGCTTCTCTATATTTTGCGATCGTTCGGCGCGCTACTTGAATACCTTCTTCATCCAGAAGTTTGGCAATCTTGTTGTCGCTTAGAGGTTTGGCTGGGTTTTCAGCTGCAATTAGCTTTTTGATGACAGCACGAATGGCTGTAGAGGAGGCTGCACCTCCGTCACTGGTATTCACGTGGCTTGAGAAGAAGTATTTCAACTCAAAAATGCCCCGTGGAGTATGCATATACTTTTGGGTTGTTACTCGGGAGATGGTTGACTCGTGCATCTCGACCGCTTCGGCAATATCGTGCAACACCATAGGCTTCATTGCCTCTTCGCCGTGCTCGAAAAAGTCCAGCTGCCGCTCAACAATCTGCTGCGAGACTTTTAGCATGGTTTCATTGCGGCTTTGCAGGCTTTTAATAAACCAACGTGCTTCCTGAAGATGATTCTTGAGATACGTGTTATCGGCGCTGCTATCGGCGCGCTTGATAAGGCTTGCGTACTCGGTGTTGATTTTCAGTGTCGGCGAGGCATCGTTATTGAGCCGTACCGTCCACTCACCTTTTACTTTTTCCACAAAGACGTCGGGTATCACGTATTCAGCGGCAGTATTGGAGATATAAGCCCCCGGCTGAGGGTTGAGTGACTGAATAAGCGTGACTACGGCTTGTAATTGTGGCTCTTTCAAGCGCAAACGACGCATTAACTGGCGATAATCATGCGTCCCCAGTAGGTGTATATACTGGCGGCATAGCGTTAGTGCTTGAGCCAAAAGAGGCGGCTTTTCTGGTAATTGCTCCAATTGAATGGCAAGGCACTCGCCCAAATCCCTTGCTGCAACACCGGGAGGATCAAACTGTTGAATGCGTTTGAGTACTGCCTCAACTTCATCGAGTTCACTTTCCGCAAATTGCTCGGGTTGCGCTTTTTGTAGATGCTCTAAAATATCTTCGGTGGAGACGCGCAGATAACCAGCGCTATCGATACCATCAATGATGACTTCGGCAATCGCGACATCCGTTTGGCTCATTGGTGTCAGGTTGAGTTGCCATTCCAAATGATCTTGTAACGTCTCTTCGGAGGTGTCGTTAGACTCCATGAAATCATCGTCACGACTAGCCGCGCTGCTGGAACCGCTGCTTATTTGATAAGTGTCGTCCCACGATGAATCGGTGGCCAGCTCCTCAGGAATATCGTTGCTCCACTCCTCCTCAAAGGCAGGTTCAGCGTCTTCACTCTTGGCGCTAGCTTCTGCTGTTGCTTGAGTGGTCGCATCTTCACTGGGGGTGGTGAGCTCTTTAGATTCTGTTTCTGCCGCTGAGGCGTCGCTTTCTTCGCCTGTTTCTAGCATCGGATTACTCTCCAATGCTTCTTGGATTTCGTGCTGTAGGTCCAGGGTTGATAGTTGTAGCAGTTTGATCGCTTGCTGCAACTGGGGGGTCATCGTGAGATGTTGCCCCATTTTAAGCTGTAAAGATTGCTTCATAATTTTGTAGAACTACTCCGAAACAGCAAGATCGTCACTTAGAGTCTAAAGGTATCCCCAAGGTAAGCAGCTTTTACCTGTTCGTTGGCGAGAATGTCTTGCGGTGAACCGTGAGCAAGAATCACTCCTTCACTAACAATATAGGCCTTTTCGCAGATATCCAATGTTTCTCGTACATTGTGATCGGTAATGAGTACGCCGATGCCTCTGGATTGCAGGTGTTTAATTGTCTGCTTGATATCGTTCACAGAGATAGGGTCGACGCCAGCGAAGGGCTCGTCTAGCAATATAAAACTTGGCTCTGAGGCGAGCGCTCTGGCTATTTCGACACGTCGACGTTCGCCACCAGATAGTGCCATCCCTAGGCTATCGCGCAGATGACTTATATGGAACTCTTCTAAAAGGCTCTCGAGCTTTTCACGCCGTTGCGCAGCTGACAGTTCAGGACGCATCTCGAGAATGCCCATCAGGTTGTCGTGAACGCTAAGCTTGCGAAATATTGACGCTTCTTGAGGGAGGTAACCGACACCGCGACGTGCGCGCTCGTGCATGGGCATCGCTGTGACATCGTCGTTATCGATACGAATAGCGCCGTTATCGGCACCAATTAAGCCCACGATCATGTAAAAACAGGTGGTTTTACCAGCCCCGTTGGGGCCCAGTAAGCCCACGATTTCGCCGCTTGCTACGTTGAGTGATACATCGATAACGACACGGCGCTTTTTATATGATTTGGCAAGATGCAGCGCTTCGAGTTGTTTAGTCATCCGCTACTGCTTTCCTTTGGGCTGAATCACCATCTGAACCTTACCGCTGCCGCCATAGGCGTTTACGACAGCTTTATCCATCTGATACACAATCCGCTCGCCGGTGAAGTTGTCACGTGCTTGTTCCACGCGTGCTTGCCCTTTGATCGTAACGGTTTGCTTCGCTATCTCGTAAACCATGCTGTTGCCAAAGGCATCTGTGATGGGCTTATCCTGTGTTGGCTGCTGACGAAAGTTAGCAGGTTTTCCGGTGGCAACGATGCGACTCACGTCCCCATCTTTGCGAAACAGCTCAACGCGGGCAGCGTGAATCTCCATGGAACCTTGCTTCATCACCACATTGCCTGTGTAGATTGTGGTGCCGCTCTGCTCATTCATTTGCGCGCTATCTGCACTGATATGAATCGGTTGATCACGGTCTGTTGGTAGCGCGACGCTCTGCTGGGTGAGCAGCAAACCGATGATGACAAGTGCCACGCTATTTTTTATCAACATGAAATGTACCTTCTACGTTTGAATGTAGCTCGGAAATTTGCGTATTGTAATCGACAGTCATGCCTGTTGCTGTAGTAATGCTTTGGCCCGAGCGAAAGGTGACAGGCGCAGAGGTCTCTGCGATACCGCGCTTATGGTGTAAGGTCAGGCGAGAGGTATCTAGCTGTGTACTGTCGTTGTCCGCAGGATTATGCGTTACTGTTACGGCCTCTTCAAGCAGCAGCTTATCTTCGTTATCGAATAACGTCCCCTTTTCGCTCTGGGCGCTAATCTTTGCATTCGCTTTGAAAACCGTGATCTCTGGCTTTGCCAGCTGGGCTTGCAGCTGCTTTGGGTAGTGCTCAAGAGAAGTTGCGTGTAACCGCTGAACAAGCCGCCCGTCGGTGCCAAATTCGCGCGCCGTGGTGTCACGCATAAAATAGTCCACACCGGAAGAAACAACGGTCGCCGCTTGATCGCTCTTTTGGTCTGAGTCACTAAATGCCCAGTAGAGAAAGAGGGGAGTTAGCAGCGCGACGGCTGCAATCAGCTGTATTCGGTTACGCGTTGAGCTGAGCACTTAAAGGAATTCCTCGTAAAGTGCATCGAGTTTGCCCTGTGCCTCTAGGATGGCTTCACAAAACTCGCGTGCAGCGCCAAAGCCGCCGGTACGTGTTGTGCACCAGTCAGCGTGGTCTTTAACAAAGTGATGCCCATTCGGCACCGTCACACCAAACGCAGCTGCGCGAATGGCCGATAGATCGGGTAAGTCATCGCCAATGTATGCTGTCGTCTGAGCAGTATGGCTCGTTTCTTGCCACAGGCTTTCAAGCGCCACTAACTTGTCTTCTCTGCCTTGATAGAGGTAGGTTATGCCAAGCGACTTAGCGCGTAGTTCAACTTGAGTGGACTTTCGACCAGTAATGATGGCGGTCTCAATGCCTGCTTTTTGTAGCATCTTGATACCTAAGCCATCGAGCGTGTTGAACATTTTGACCTCTTTGCCATCTGGCAAAAAGTGTAGGCCGCCATCTGTCATGATGCCGTCCACATCAAATACCGCTAATGTTACGCCAGCGGCGCGTTGGCGCAGGGCAGGATGAGTCACGCGTTGCATTAGATTACTCCGGCTTTCAGCATGTCGTGCATGTTTAAAGCCCCAATGGGCTTTTGCTGTTCATCGCAGACAATAAGGGCATTAATTTTTTTCGACTGCATTATCTGCAGTGCTTCAGCTGCGAGTAGTTCGCCAGAAACAGTGGTGCATTGGTGCGTCATAACGCTCTCGATCATTGTCGATTTTAGATCCACGCTTTGATCCAGCGTACGACGCAGATCACCATCAGTGAAGATGCCGACAAGCGCTCCGGAGCTGTCGACAACCGTCGTCATACCTAGTTGTTTTTCTGATACTTCAATCAGCGCTTTGTTGACCGGCGTACCAACGGTCACTTTGGGGACTTCGTCGCCGCCATGCATAACGTTTTTTACCTTCAAAAGCAGCTTTCTGCCAAGACTTCCACCTGGGTGCGAGAACGCAAAATCTTCAGCACTAAAGCCTTTTGCTTCGAGCAGAGCGATGGCGAGTGCATCGCCTATTACAAGCTGCGCCGTCGTGCTGGATGTGGGGGCAAGCCCTAGTGGGCAGGCTTCAGTATCAACACCAATATCAAGATTAAAGTCAGCTTCCGTGGATAAAGTTGACGTTGGGTTTGCTGTGATACTTATAAGTGGCGTTGCGATCCGCTTAAAAAGCGGGAGTAGCGTCAAAATCTCGCTGGTCTCCCCTGAATTGGAGAGGGCGATGACAACATCATCAGCCGTGAACATTCCCATATCCCCGTGGCTAGCTTCACCCGGGTGAACGAAAAAGGCCGGCGTGCCCGTGCTGGCGAGCGTTGCGGCAATTTTGTTACCGATATGGCCAGACTTGCCCATGCCCGTAACGATAATTCGGCCCTTGCAGTTCAACATAGCAGCGCACGCTTGCTCGAAGTGCGTATCTAGGCAGTTGATAAGGTTGCTGACCGCTTCCGCCTCTAGCTCTATCGTGCGTCGGGCGGAAGTTAAAAACGATTTTGTTGTGCTCATAGTCATCTTTTAAACCCTATAACGACGCAGAGTATAAGGTATACATATAGCCTCCATAGGCGACGGTAAGCAATCCCCCCTCCCATCGGCTAACGCGCGGAGGGCGCTGGATAATACAGAAGATAAGCAGGGCTATCGTGATACCAAGCATCATCATATAGTCCCGATTAAATGCGATCGCTTCAATAGAAATAGGTTCAATAAAGCCAGGTATGGCCATTACCGCTGCAAGGTTAAAAATATTCGAGCCGACGACGTTGCCTAAAGCGATATCATGGTGGTTCTTCAGAGCGCTCGCCACGGATGCCGCGAGCTCAGGTAGGCTGGTACCAATAGCGACAATAGTTAGCCCGATAACAAGCTCTGATACGCCAAACGCGGTTGCGACTTCAACGGCACCCCACACTAGCATTCGCGAGCTGATAACCAATAGAGCAAGGCCGAAAAAGAGCCAAAACAATGATTTAGCCATACTCATATCAGGTATATCTTCTGAGTCATCAGCGATTTGGTCTTCTGCCGTCCCACCTTTTTGAAATTGGTTAAATAGGTACAGAGCAACCACAAGCGCTATGGCAAGTAGAATGCCATCCACAAGAGATAGGTGCAGATCGTAAAGGGTATAGCCTGCTAGTAAAGTGATTACTAGCAGGAGTGGAATCTCTTTTCGCAGCACTGCTGACTTAACAGGTAACGGCGCAATCAATGCTGTAATACCCAACACTAGGCCGATATTCGCAATATTTGATCCTAATGCATTGCCAACGGCTAGGCTGCCTGCGCCATTAACTGAGGCCATCAGCGATACGATAATTTCTGGCGCGGATGTGCCAAAAGATACAATGGTGAGGCCGATCAGCAGAGGGGACATACCGGAGTTTTTTGCCGTCGCTGCTGCACCCGCCACAAAGCGGTCGGCACTCCAGACGAGTATCACAAGCCCGATCAGTATCGATATGGCCGGCATCAACAGGGGAAACGAGGAAAGTTGCATGGTGATGAAGAGTTCCAATGATGAAAGGCGCCTATTAAATCAGATCGAAATTTCGAAGCAAGTCGCGTATTGCCCGTAGTTTGAACACGCTGATAATGGCACATGATAGATGGGCTTTTGAAAAAGCTCTGTATTGATTCTAACTTAAATTGGAATTTATATCGGCGCTTTGTGGTCCTAACGGAGCAAGTCGTCATGAGAGGAGGGTTATTTTGTATCTTTATGCCGCCAGAGTTCCTGTTTAACCAGTGCAGTGATACAATTTCGCGTTATTTTTTCTCTCATACGAGCAACCAACCACTGCTTTATACACAGGATAGTTTGCATGTCCGTCATTCAAAATGATGACGCCATCGTCGAAATTCGGGATTTGTGCTTCAGCCGGGGTCGCAGAGCCATCTTTAAAGGCATCAATATGCGTATACCGCGTGGCAAAGTGACGGCGATTATGGGGCCGTCTGGTACGGGTAAAACGACGCTGTTGAAGTTGATCGGCGGGCAACTTAAGCCAGATTCAGGCTCCGTTTTAGTTGAGCGCGAAGACGTTAATCGCGTGAGTCGCTCCCGACTATTCGAAATCCGCGAGAATATGGGCATGCTATTCCAAAGCGGTGCTTTGTTTACCGATATGAGCGTATTCGAGAACGTCGCTTTTCCCATTCGCGTCCACACGAGTCTGCCTGATGATATGGTGCGTGACATCGTGTTAATGAAACTCAATGCCGTAGGGCTGAGGGGCGCTCATGAGCTGATGCCGAGTGAGCTGTCAGGTGGCATGGCGCGCCGTGTTGCGCTTGCTCGCGCAATTTCCTTAGATCCTGATCTAGTCATGTATGACGAGCCCTTTGCCGGGCAAGACCCGATTGCAATGGGGGTGTTGGTTAAGTTGATTCGCTCGATTAACGAGGCCCTCGGACATACGAGTATTATTGTGTCGCATGATATTCAAGAAACGTTGGGGATTGCAGACTATATATTTATTATCGCCGATGGTTGTGTAATCGCTGAAGGAGACGTGGAGTCCTTGCGCGCGAACCAATCGGAGCAAGTACAGCAGTTCATGAAGGGGTTGCCAGATGGCCCAGTACCGTTCCATTTTGACAAGGCTGAGCTTGTGACCGAACTGGGTATTGAGCGAGGTGGCCAATGATCGGCTTTTTGGCTCGACTAGGGCGTCAAGGTATTGACCGTGTCGCATCGTTGGGGCGCTCTGGGCAAATGTTGTTTGCCGCGCTTTTGGCTAAACCAGAGCCGCTAGTGATGATGCCCTTACTTATCAAGCAGCTCTATTTTGTAGGTGTGCTTTCGCTGGTCATTATTTTGGTATCCGGCCTCTTCATCGGCATGGTCTTGGGCTTGCAAGGTTATACCATTCTTGTCGACTACGGCTCTGAACAAGCGGTAGGACAGATGGTGGCTTTAAGTTTAGTGAGAGAGTTAGCACCTGTGGTAACAGCCCTGTTGTTTGCTGGGCGCGCGGGCTCTGCGCTCACCGCTGAGATAGGCTTGATGAAGGCTACTGAGCAGCTTTCGAGCTTAGAGATGATAGGTGTCGATCCGTTACGCCGCATCATAGCGCCGCGGTTTTGGGCCGGCTTTATCTCGTTGCCTATCTTATCCGCCATTTTTGCAATGGTCGGAATACTGGGCGGTGCACTGGTCAGTGTGGAATGGCTCGGCATTTTTGAAGGCTCTTTTTGGGCGAACATGCAAAACGCGGTCGATTTTCGCGAAGATGTTTTGAATGGATTGATCAAAGCGCTCGTCTTTGGTGTTGTTGTAACTTGGGTGGCTGTATTCCAAGGCTACGATTGCGTCCCAACGTCAGAGGGCATTAGCCAAGCGACAACGCGCACTGTGGTGTATTCGTCATTGGCGGTTTTAGGGTTGGACTTTGTCTTAACGGCAGTGATGTTTGGAGATTTATAAGATGCGTACTCGTTGGATCGAAGTACTGGTCGGAATGTTTATGATGCTTGGTGCTGTTGCAGTGCTGGGCCTTGCGTTGAACGTTAGTGGTTTGAATTTGTCTCAAGGAGATGACACCTATACGGTCTACGCGCGTTTTGAAAATATCGGAGGACTCACCGAACGGGCGAAAGTGACCTTATCGGGTGTTCAGATTGGTGAGGTTGGAGCTATCACAATTGATACCGAACGGATGATGGCGGTTGCTGCGTTAAATATTTACGCAGAGTACAACTTCTTGTCAGCGGATAGTTCGGCGCAGATTTTGACGGCGGGCCTCTTGGGGGAACAATACATCGGTATTGGTGTAGGGTTTGAAGAAGATGTCCTTAAAAATGGAGACTACATCCAAGATACGCAGTCTGCATTGGTGCTTGAGGATCTGATCGGCCAGTTCCTTTTCAACAAAGTGAGCGAATAAAGAAGAGTTAAAATCGGATGAAATCACTGAAAAAGCCCCTGCTTTTTGTGCTGGCGTTGTTATTTCCAACGTTAGTAAGTGCCTCATGGGACGAGGCGAAAGAGAGCACAGAGCGCTCTTTAACAGAGATGATCGCAGTTATCGAAAGGTATGAAGGCCAAACGACGGAAGAGCAAACTGCGCTTATTCAAGACATTGAGCCTATCGTTAATCGTGATGTCGATTTCCGCTACATTGCTAACTGGGTGATGGGGAAATACTATCGCCGAGCCTCAGCTCAAGAGCGTGATCAGTTTGCAGAGGTGTTCAAACAAACGTTGATTAAAACCTATGCAAAGTCGTTGGCAGGTTTCGATGTGAAGAGCTACACCATTCTAACGCCATCGGCTCAAAGCCCAGACCCAGATAAACAGATTGTGACCGTTGAAGTTGTGTCCGAGCAAGGGCAAGCATATACACTCGTCAACTATATGGTGAAAAAGTCAGATGAGTGGAAACTCGTTAATGTTGTCTTGAATGGCATTAACCTGCGAATTACGTTTAAAAATCAGTTTGCAAATATGATGCAGACGCACAAGCAAAACGTGCAAGCAGTTATTGATGACTGGTCTAGCCAGATCGACGTGCCCAAAGGTTAATAATGGACAACGCCAATACCTTGCAGTTAGCAGGCCCTTTAACGTTTGATGTCATAGAGGCCCGGCGCCAAACGGCGGAGAGCTTTATAAAGGGGGCAGAGGGAGAGGTCGTCATCGACCTTTCCAGCGTTGAGCGTGTTGATAGTAGTGCGCTATCCCTGTGCCTTTGCTGTAGTCGGCTTGGACAGGTGTCCGGGAAAACTGTGACTTTCCAACACATACCAGAAGACATGCTCGCAATGAGCAAGCTTGTCGGTCTGGCGCTATTCTGACCCGAGCAATAGGTCGCGTCGCCTTTTTTGGGTGATTTCGGTATCATCCCTCTTTTATTTACAGTACACGCGGAGTAGTGCATGAACGCCCAAGAAGTGAAGCAGATCATAGAAAACCATCTTGAAGGTTCTGAAGTGATAACAGCGGGTGAAGGATGTGACTTCCAAGTAACCGTTATTAGTGATGCATTCGCAGGTTTGATGCCCGTTAAAAAGCAGCAGATGGTTTATGCCAGCCTAAACGAGCACATCGCCAACGGCACCATTCATGCGCTAACGATCAAAACATACACGCCTGAGCAATGGGCTAACTTGCAAAACTAATTAACTGCGGTGGACCTTCCTTTAAATGGATAAACTGATGATTCAAGGCGGCGCTCGCTTGAATGGCGAAGTCCGTATTTCTGGTGCAAAGAACGCTGCTTTGCCTATCTTGGCTGCAACTCTGCTAGCCGATGAGCCGGTCACAATTTGTAATCTGCCGCATCTGCATGACATTACCACCATGCTGGAGCTCATTCGCCGTATGGGTGTTGAGCTGACGGTGGATGAAAAGCTCAGTGTGGAGATTGATACTCGCGCAATTAAAGAGTTTCATGCGCCTTACGAACTCGTTAAAACGATGCGTGCTTCTATCTTGGTATTAGGCCCGCTACTGGCTCACTTCGGTGAGGCCCAAGTGTCGTTGCCAGGCGGCTGTGCAATTGGAAGCCGTCCGGTTGATCTGCACATTCGCGGTTTAGAGGCGATGGGCGCAGATATTGAGGTAGAAGGCGGTTACATTCGCGCAAAATCGAATGGTCGTTTAAAAGGTGCGAAGATCTTTTTTGATGTAGTCACCGTAACAGGCACCGAAAACATCTTGATGGCAGCTACGTTGGCAGAAGGTCAGTCCATCATTGAAAACGCAGCACGTGAGCCCGAAGTAGTTGATTTAGCTAACTGCTTGATTGCCATGGGTGCTGATATCCAAGGCGCTGGTACCGATACGATTATCGTTAAAGGTGTCGAGTCATTGAAATCCTGCCGTTATTCGGTTATGCCGGATCGAATTGAGACGGGCACCTATCTGGTAGCGGCCGCTGCGACACGTGGTTACGTCAAAACGAAGAATACCCGAGCAGATATCATGGAAGCTGTGTTGCAAAAATTGCAGGAAGCGGGCGCGAAGGTTGAAGTCGGTGAAGACTGGATTTCGCTGGATATGGAGGGACGTCGTCCTAAGGCTGTGAATATCACGACAGCACCACACCCAGCCTTCCCAACGGATATGCAGGCACAGTTTGCTGCGCTAAATGCGGTGGCAGAAGGTGTGGGCCGAATTAAAGAGACGATCTTCGAAAATCGCTTTATGCACATGCAAGAGATGATCCGGATGGGAGCCAATGTTCTCATCGATGGTAACTCTGCAACGATTGAAGGCGTAGAACAACTGCGCAGTGCACCTGTTATGGCAACGGATTTGCGGGCTTCTGCAAGCTTGGTTATTGCGGCTTTGGTGGCTGATGGCGAAACTGTCATCGATCGTATTTACCATATCGACCGTGGCTATGAGTGCATAGAAGAGAAATTTGAAATGATCGGCGCAAGTATCCGTCGTATCCCAGGTTAAAGACACAGGTTATGAAAAAGCAGCAGTTGACGATCGCACTATCAAAAGGGCGCATTCTGGAAGAAACACTCCCTCTGCTTGAGGCAGCTGATATCGTTCCAGCAGAGAATATCTTTAAGAGCCGTAAGCTAATCTTTGATACTAACCATGACAACATTAAATTCGTTGTTATTCGGGCAACCGACGTACCAACTTACGTAGAGTACGGCGGTGCTGATATGGGTATCGCGGGTAAAGATGTACTTATGGAGCATGGTGGTGTGGGTTTATATGAGCCACTAGATCTTGAAATCTCGAAGTGCAAACTGATGGTTGCCGGCATGAAAGGTGCTGAAGCGGTCGAAGGGCGGATGCGTATCGCTACTAAGTTCGTCAATGTTGCGCGCCAGTACTTCGCGAAGCAGGGCCGTCAGGTTGATATCGTGAAGCTCTATGGTGCGATGGAGCTAGCGCCTATTATGGGGTTGGCTGATCGTATCGTTGATATCGTCGATACCGGTAACACCTTGCGCGCCAACGGCTTGGAGCCGATGGATCATATTGCTGATATCAGCTCGCGTCTCGTTGTCGGCCAGCCTGCAATGAAGATGAAGCATCGCCAAATTCAACCCATTCTCGATATGATGGAACAAGCTGTAAAAGCACGCCGCGATCAGGAGTAAAGAGATGTCAGCACCAGAAATTACGCGTTTAAGCACTGATCAGGCCGATTTTGATCAGCAGCTAGACAATCTGTTGGCGTGGGAGTCGGTCTCTGATGCGAAGGTCAACGCGATTGTTGATGATATCTTGGCTGATGTTCGAGCGCGAGGAGACGAAGCGGTTGTCGAGTTCACCAACCGGTTTGATCATACTAGTGCGGCGTCTATGGCTGACTTAGAGATCGGCCCACAACGCCTCGCTGCAGCATTAGCTAACCTTCCTGCTGAGCAGCGTGAAGCGCTGGAAGTGGCCGCTGCGCGTGTCCGTAGCTACCACGAAAAGCAGTTGACTGACTCTTGGAGCTATACTGAAGCCGATGGCACGATGCTCGGACAGAAAGTTACGCCTATGGATCGTGTTGGTCTTTATGTGCCAGGTGGCAAAGCGGCCTACCCATCATCGGTGATTATGAACGCTATGCCTGCAAAGGTAGCTGGTGTCGGCGAGATTATCATGGTGGTGCCAACGCCACACGGCGAGCTTAATGAGCTGGTATTGGCGGCTGCGTCTTTAGCGGGTGTGGATCGTGTCTTTACGATTGGTGGTGCTCAGGCCGTAGCCGCGTTGGCATATGGCACACAAACGGTGCCTAAGGTAGATAAGATTGTCGGGCCGGGTAACATTTTTGTAGCGACAGCCAAGCGAGCTGTTTTTGGAACGGTTGGCATCGATATGATAGCAGGGCCGTCTGAAATTCTTGTGATCAGCGATGGCCAGACAAATCCTGATTGGGTGGCGATGGATCTCTTTTCGCAAGCGGAGCACGATGAGCTGGCGCAGTCGATCCTTGTAACTGACAGTGCTGAGCACATTGAGGCCGTTATAGCTAGCATTGCTAAACTGCTGCCGACGATGGAACGCCGCGATATTATCCAAACATCATTACAAGATCGCGCTGCTTTTATCCTTGCATGTGATATGGATGATGCTATTGCGATCAGTAATCGTATTGCGCCAGAGCACTTGGAGTTATCGGTTGAAGACCCAGAAGCTATTTTGCCGAAGATTCGCCACGCCGGTGCAATCTTTATGGGACGTTACACCGCAGAAGCGTTAGGTGATTACTGTGCCGGGCCAAACCACGTACTGCCCACCTCTGGCACTGCACGTTTCTCGTCACCGCTAGGTGTATACGACTTCCAAAAGCGCTCGTCGCTTATTATGTTCTCAGCAGATGGTGCCTCCGAAATGGGTAAGGTCGCGTCGGTGTTAGCGCGCGGGGAGAGCCTAACAGCTCATGCGCGCTCCGCTGAATATCGCATCAAGAAGTAAATGCGTAACGATTAAAAAAGGCCTCGAAAAGAGGCCTTTTTTATTGATAGGTGTGGCACTTTTAACCGGGACGAGTCAGTGGGCGCTCGCCGACGATAATGTTGGTGTTGTAGCGTTTGCCGTTGCGAATAAATTCGATAGGGAGCTTGGTACCGGGTTTGACATCAGCGATCTCAATCATCGACTTACGCCCTTCAACGGGTTTGCCATCAATCGTCAGCATAATATCTCCCGGTTGTAACCCTGCTTGATGGGAGGGGCCATCCTTATAGATACCGGCAATGATAAGGCCGTTAACATCCTCAAGGCCGAATGACTCCGCAAGGCGCGGTGTCAGCTCTTGAATTTCAATGCCTAACCAACCACGGATAACTCGGCCGTGCTCGATCAGGTCCGTCATCACCTTTTTAGCAAGGCTAGAAGGTATGGCAAAGCCGATACCCTGAGATCCACCAGATTTAGAGAAGATCGCGGTGTTGATACCAACAAGGTTACCTATAGCATCAACCAATGCGCCACCCGAGTTACCGGGGTTGATAGCAGCATCGGTTTGCAGAAAGTCTTCATACGTATTGAGACCCAACCCGTTACGGCCGGTTGCACTGACAATGCCCATCGTAACCGTTTGGCCGACTCCAAATGGGTTACCGATTGCGAGCACAACGTCACCGACGCGTAAGCTATCAGAGCTTGATAGTGTGATGCTCGGTAGTTGTTTTAGCTCAGTTTTAAGGATGGCAAGATCTGTTTCTGGGTCTGTTCCAACAATCTTGGCTGGTGCTTCGCGGCCATCTTTTAACGCCACAACAATTCGATCTGCTCCGGCGATCACGTGATTATTGGTAATGATATAACCTTGCTGGTTAAGAATAACTCCTGATCCAAGGCTTGATTGAATGCGCTCGCGCTGTGGCATATCACCCAAATCAAAGAAGCGCTTAAACGTCGGGTCATCAACCATCGGGTGCTGTGTCAGTTTCACCACATGCTGAGTGTAGATGTTTACAACGGCGGGGGAGGCCGTTTCCACCGCATCGGCATAGGATATAGGGCCATTACCTAAGTGAGGCGTATCGGCAGTTGTCTCGCGAATCTCTACCGTAGTGACGGGAGGTGCAAACATATTCGGGAAAAACTGCAAAATGATAACGGCTATTAGCACACCCGTGACGATGGGCCAGCCGAGGAAATTCATGTTCCGCATCAATATAACCCAGAAGTGCTGGTGAAAAGAGTATAACGTCGTAGAATTATACGTCTTGATCAATCTGGTTGCTAATACGAGGGCTACTTTATGGCGTTACCTTTGCGTGAGTTGGTGAATTATTGTGATGGTTTGCTGAATACACACCTGTTCAAAGACTACTGTCCCAATGGTCTGCAAGTAGAGGGTAAACCAGAGGTTCAGCGCATTGTCTCTGGTGTAACGGCCTGCCAAGCACTCTTGGATCAGGCGGTAGAGCTAGAGGCGGACCTTGTGTTGGTTCATCATGGCTATTTTTGGAAAGGCGAAGACCAAACCGTCACAGGTATCAAAAAGCGCCGTGTGAATACACTTTTACAGCATGAGATGAGTTTATTGGCATATCACTTGCCGCTAGATGCCCATCCGGAAGTCGGCAACAACGCCCAGTTGGCGCGGCAGCTAGGCTTAGTTGTTGAATCCGGTCTGGATGGTGAACTAGGGCGCGCAATCGGTATGGTAGGTTATCTGCCTGAGTCTATGAGTGGGGCAGAATTTAGCCAGCAAATAGCGTCTGCTTTGGGGCGTGAGCCATTGCATATAGCAGGCATAGATCGGGAAATTAAGCGTGTTGCTTGGTGTACCGGTGGAGCGCAAAGCTATATTGAAAAGGCATTTTCTGCTGGCGTTGATGCTTACATATCTGGCGAAATATCAGAGCCTACGGTTCACTTTTCGCGTGAGGCTGGTATCGATTACTTTGCAGCAGGGCATCATGCAACAGAACGCTACGGCGCTAAAGCACTCGGTGAGCTGTTAGCTGAGAAGTTTAATCTTGAACATACCTTTGTTGATATTGATAACCCGGTATAAAAAAGGCCTCACTTAGAGGCCTGTCGGATGTTAAGCTAATCTCTACTTAGCTTTCTCATCCTCTTGTTTATCGGCGCTCTCTTTTGTCTCTTCTGAGGGCGCAGGTGCTTCTTGGGTATCTGTATTTACGCTGTAGGTTTCAGACAGCGTTCCCTCTTCATTTGGCTTCTTTGGCGCGTAGTCGCGTGGAGGCTCCATGCTTGTCACCGGTGCCTCGGTATCTGCTTCAGTGCTCTCTTCTTCTGCGCTGACCGGCTTCTCTTTTGTAAGTTGAGGCACCATGGTGGCCTCAATACTCTGAGCTGTTTTCTCATCGCACAGTTGTTGTGCGCTACTTGAAAGATGCTGAAACACATCGCGGTAGGATTCAGTCATTTTATTAACGAGGCTGGCAGTATCTTCAAAATGATGCGCAACTTGCTCTTTATAGCTCTGCAGCTCTTTTTTAGCGGCTGCCAACTCGGCTTCTTGCTCTGCGTTATTTGCATTGCCAGAGCGCCCCATCAGGTAACCTATCAGACCGCCAACAGCCAACGCGATAACACTGATAACCCAGATATTACTCTCTTCCACAGTATGCCCTCACTCGTCCAATCTGCATATTTGTAAGAGCAGTAGCATAATTCAATGCGGCCTATTTTCCTATTAACTGATGTCAAAGGTAGTGAAGTTTTAGGGGTGGTAAATTGCGACACTCGATTTTGCTTGGCGCGATGTCAGGGTCAGTGTTCAGCTCTGTTGTTGTGTTGGCGGCCCACGCCCAAATTTGTGGCAACAGAAGAACTGCGTTTTATCGGCTAAACTAAGTTGAAGTCAGCAACGAAGGTTCGAGTATGCTCTCAACATCTTTACTGGTTTGGTTGCTAAAACTTTACGGCAGCTACGCGTTTTTCTTGGCATTTATGCTGCAAAGCTCGGTAACGCTGACGCTAGGCTTCATCGCCTTTGTTAGCGCAACGCTTTTACGTTTACGCTGGTTACGAACGTTGCAGAATTGGCGGTTATTAGGGCCTTTGCAAGCGAAGCAGTGCCTTGTGTTATGGCGGGAAGGGCGGCACTTTGAAGTAGAGCGTATTCGCCACTAGATCGATTAGATCGCGTTTCGCGGTTATGGTGCGTTTCGCGCCGGTAGATGAGGGCGGCGTATATGCAACACCACGCGCCCGATAATAGCGTTTTTTTCGATCGTGCCCATCTGCTCCGTTGATGTGCTGGTTGGGTTATCACCTATGAGCGCAAAGCTATCCGTCGGGTAAACCTCTTTGATCCGCTTAACGATCACGCCGTAAAGCGAGTGCTGCACAACAACAATATCATCCACTTTATATCGGCGTAGTCGCCCTTTGAAAGAGACAATAAAATCACCGTCGCATAACGACGGTGACATACTATCGCCCCGGACACGGTGGATAGACAACAAACCGATTAGCCCAGTTTAGGGTAAACAGTTTGCATCTGTGGCGGGTATGGGCAATCAGCTGTATAAGTGTCAACGCCTTTCGTTTGCCAAAAACTCGCCGCAAACTCGTTGACTAATGTAAGTAGCTTTTCGCCACTCTCTCTGCCGATGCCTTGCTTGCAAGCCGAAGCTGTCAGCATGATTTGATGGACCAGCTCATGCGTGTCAGGGAACTGTTCGAATTGCGGCTGCTTGAAATAATCTCCCCAAATGGTGCGTACTTCCTCTTTGACTTTGGCGGCGTGAATCTCTTTTTCACGCACCAGGCGGCTAAGTGTCGCGTGGTCGGCCAAGGTTAGTTGCTCTTTCTGCTCAAGCTCTTGGATTAGGTCGATGAAGCGAATCACGCTCAATGCAGCAATCTGAGCGATTTGGGGATCATAGATTTTGCACGGGATGTCGCAGTGAGCGTCTGCAGTGCTGAACGGCTTGATACGGTTGATTGTATTTAACAGGGAGTAGATCACTTTGAAGCTCCATTGTGTTGGGTTGTTTGGGTCGTTGTGCAAGATACGTCGCGCTCGTTCTCTAGCCAGTTAGTTGGGCAACTGAGTGGATCATTGAATACGTCGTAGCTCTGAGCGTGAATGAGATAAGCGGAATAAGTTTGTTTGAGGCCTCGATAAATAGCGGCTTTACGTGCTTGAGAGGAAGTCTGCATAAAGTGCTGGGTTAAATACCCATAAAGTGCTTGAATCTCTTTCTCGGCCTTGGCTGGCTGGTCCTTGAAGCAGTAGAGATCCGCCAAGTTGAGGTAGCTGACCACCAGTGCAGCCACGGCTTCATCCTCATCAAACCAATGTTGAAACAGGTGGCTGGCGCGAGCTTTTGCCTCCTGATAGTTGCGTTCGGATAGATCCAAATCAGCTGGATAATTTCGATTGCCAGCAGTAATGAGTTGCTTCCATTCATTCATTGGTGTATTTAAAGAAAATGTAATTAATAATAATTATCATTATATTATAATTTTTTCCGAAGTCTATAAAACCAGAGAACGGAGTAACTGGGGAATGATGAAATCAGAGAAGCGCTACTCGAATAAAGAAGCTGTCGGTGTGGGTATGGGAGTTGGCACATCCATTGGTGTTGGCGTGGGCATTGCGACAGGAAGCACTGCTACTGCCGTTGGCTTGGGTTGTGGCATCGCTATGATGATGGCGTTCGCACTCAAGCGTTAATCTTCCATCCCCCTCCTTGTCTCTATGCGGCGATCTGTTCCGTCGTGTCTAATCTTGGTAGTTCTACAGAAAGCTGTGGTAAAGTTAGCTGCGCTGTAGATCACTACTTTCCACCCCTTAGCGATAACAGCTTGCGAAGGTCTGGCGGCTGTACATTTCTATAGATAGCGTCGATCAGTTACAGTTATAGGTTACCGTTTACATGCTATTGATGATCGATAATTTCGATTCTTTTACACACAATATTGTCCGGTATTTAGGGGAGTTAGGCGCCGAAATAGAGATCGTGCGCAATGATGAAAAATCTCTGGAAGAACTCTCAGCCATGCAGCCAGAGAAGCTGGTGATTTCACCAGGCCCAGGTACCCCCGCAGGAGCTGGCATCTCAATGGCGGCGATTGAACACTTTGCAGGCCGAGTTCCGATCTTGGGCATTTGTTTAGGGCATCAAAGTATTGGTCAAGTGTTTGGTGCCAAGGTTGTGCGTGCAGAGCAAGTAATGCATGGTAAGAACTCGTTGATTTATCATGAAAATACCGGAGTTTTTCAAGGCTTGAACAACCCACTAAGCGTTACTCGATATCATTCGCTATTAGTTGACCCTGATAGCCTTCCTGACTGTTTGGAAGCCACAGCATGGGCTGAACGAGCGGACGGTGGGAGAGAGATCATGGGGTTACGCCATAAAGAGATGCCTATTGAAGGGGTGCAGTTCCACCCTGAGGCGATCATGACGGAGCAAGGGTACGAGTTGCTCGAGAACTTCGTCCACCCAAAACGTTGAATGTGATTGGAGAGTTTGATGAATATTAAAGAAGCACTGACAGCGGTTGTTGGTGGACAGAACCTTTCGTCTAGTCAGATGCAAGCGGTGATGCGGCAGATCATGACCGGCCAAGCGACAGATGCGCAAATTGGTGGTCTATTGGTTGGGCTGCGTATGAAGGGCGAAACGGTCGATGAGATATCTGCTGCGGCCAGCGTTATGCGCGAGCTTGCGACACCAGTCGATATCACTGCGAGCAATGCGGTGGATATCGTAGGAACGGGTGGCGATGGTGCCAATCTATTTAATGTCTCGTCCGCGTGCGCGTTTGTTGTTGCCGCTGCCGGCGGCACGGTGGCTAAGCACGGCAATCGCTCTGTCTCTTCAAGTTCAGGGTCTGCTGATCTACTTGAGGCTGCAGGCTTGAAGCTAGACCTGACGCCGGAGCAAATTGCCCGTTCAATCGACGAAGTTGGACTAGGCTTTATGTTTGCGCCACAGCACCATAGTGCGATGAAACATGCCATCGGCCCACGCAAAGAGATGGCGATGCGCACGATCTTTAACGTACTTGGTCCGCTGACGAACCCCGCGGGTGTGAAACACTATTTGCTGGGAGTGTTTGATAAAGCACTATGCCTACCGCTAGCGCAAGCCCTACAAACGCTGGGTGCGAAGCATGCTATGGTTGTACATGCACAAGATGGTCTTGATGAGATTAGCTTGTCCGGTGAAACCTATGTAGCGGAGCTAAAGGATGGCGTGGTGTCTGAGTATGTCATCTCGCCTGAAACCGTTGGCCTAAAAAGCAGCACGTTAGAGGGGTTGCAGGTTGAAAGCACCGCAGCCAGCCTAGCGTTGATCAACAGTGCTTTTGCCGGAGAGAATGATAAAGCAATGGCGATCATTGCGTTAAATGCTGGCGCAGCGCTTTATGTGGCCGATACAGTAGAGAGCCTCCGAGAGGGCGTCGAAAAAGCAAAAGAAGTTATGTTAAGCGGTGCCGCTGCACGGAAAATGGCGGAGGTTGCGGCTTTCAGTCAAGGACTATAAGAAGAGTATAAACATGTCAGATATACCTACGATTTTAAAACGGATTTTAGAGCGAAAACATGAAGAGGTTGCTGAGCGTTCAGCAACTAAGAGCTTGGCTGATTTGGAGCGTCAGATTAAAGCCCAGTCCAGCAATTCCGAGATGCAGCCACGCGGCTTCACAAATGTACTGGCACACTCCGTAGCAGCGGGTCTGCCGGCGGTTATTGCTGAGGTCAAAAAAGCTAGCCCCTCGAAAGGCGTGTTGCGTGATCCTTTTCATCCGGCGGAGATTGCTCAATCCTATGCCAAGGGTGGAGCGAGCTGCCTGTCGGTGCTTACGGATGCTGATTTTTTCCAAGGTCATGAGTCATATTTACAAGCCGCGCGGGAAGCGTGCTCGTTACCGGTTATCCGCAAAGACTTTCTGGTTGATCCGTACCAAGTGTTTGAAGCGCGAGCTATCGCCGCTGACTGTATTCTGCTGATTGTTTCGGCGCTTGAAGATGCTCAAATGAAAGAGCTGAACGATCTTGCGATTCGCTTGGGTATGGATGTGTTAATCGAAGTGCATGATGGTGATGAGCTAGAACGGGCTCTGCGTTTGGATAATCCATTAGTTGGGATAAACAACCGCAATCTGCACACCTTCGATGTGACACTCGACACAACGTTCGAGCTGCTCAATCACATTCCTTCGAATAAGATTGTGGTAACAGAGAGCGGTATTCTGAGCCGTGAAGATGTTGCTGCGATGCGTGCGCGCGAAGTACATAGTTTCTTGGTAGGGGAGGCGTTTATGCGTGCTGAAGACCCAGGCCAAAAACTGAAAGAGTTGTTTGATTCATAATAGATAGGGTGACAAGTCGATGAATGTAGAGGTTAAGTGGGATGGCGATGTTCGCTTTCAGTCCACAACTGGTTCAGGATTTAACGTAACCATTGATGGTGAACAAAAAGCGGGCCCGCGTCCTATGGAACTGATTCTGCTGGGACTAGGAGGGTGCACGAGCTACGATGTAGTGGGTATTCTTAAAAAAACCCGTCAGGATGTCGTTGACTGTGTCGCACAGATCACCTCGGAGCGCTCGGACGAAGTGCCAGCAGTATTTACCAAAATTCACATCAACTTTGTTGTGACAGGCCGCGATCTGAAAGAGAAGCATGTGGCGAATGCAGTGAAGCTCTCAGCAGAGAAATACTGCTCCGCCTCTTTGATGCTAGAGCGCGGTGGTGTAGAGATCACGCATAGCTTTGAGCTGGTAGAAGCGGATTCATAAACGTTGTAAGCGTAGCGCCAGAAAAAATACCCGCTTTGTGCGGGTATTTTTTTGTCGCAAGAAAGCGTTATTTACAGCGGGGAACCCGTGCCATCTGCATGCCACTGGTAGATGCCAAACTCAAAGCCGATCAAATCGCCTTTCTTATCCCAGGTCAGTGGCCCCATCGCAGTATCTACCGTGTTGGCACGCAAGAAGTCTGCGACTTCTGCAGGATCTTGTGCACCGGTCTTCTCAATCGCTTTTACCATCGACTGCACAGCGGCAACACTCGTCCATACGAATGGACCGGTTGGGTCTTGGCTTTTCGACTTCATAAGATCAACGATAGGCTTGTTTTTCTCTAAGAGGTCATAGCGTGATGGCAATGTCACGAGTAAGCCCTCAGCGCCTTCACCAGCGATAGAGGAAATCTCTTTGTTACCAACCGCTTCAGGGCCCATAAATTGTGCTTTGAAGCCTGTCTCGTGGCTTTGGCGTAGGATTAAGCCTAGCTCTGGGTGGTAGCCACCGTAGTAGACGAAGTCGACGTTGTTCTTTTTCATCTTCGTGATTAAGGAAGAGAAGTCTTTATCGCCTGCGGTGATGCCTTCAGTCATGACGATGTTGATACCCGCTCTCTTCAGCTCGTCATGAACTGACATTGCAATCCCTTCGCCGTACTGCTGCTTATCGTGCACGATGGCAACGTTTTTAGGCTTCAGATTCGCAAGTACGTACTTGGCAGCGGTCGGGCCTTGGTCTGAATCAAGACCGATAGTGCGGAAAATAAGCTCGTGGCCGCGCTCGGTGATTGATGGGTTGGTGGAGCAGGTGATAGCGAGGACACCTTCCTCTTCGTAAACGTCTGTGGCAGGTTGCGTCGAACTTGAGCACAGGTGACCAACAACGAATTGAACGCCATCGTTAACCACTTTGTTAGCAACCGCTACTGCTTGTTTAGGGTCGCAAGCGTCATCATATTCGATCGCTTCAAGCATCATACCGTTGATACCGCCCGCTTTGTTGATGAGCTCGATGGCAGCATGTGTGCCTTGGAATTGCATATCTCCATATTGCGAAACCGTGCCAGTTTGTGGCCCAGCAATACCGATCTTGAGTGTGTCGGCGGCATTCGCAAGACTGACTGCCAATGATAATGACAGTACACCAAAGGACTTCTTCAGAAGATTCATTATTGTGATCCTTTATTATTATTGAGTTGCCTTGTGAGCAGGTGTGCTCATGCAGCCATCAAAGCTATCACAGAGCTTCCTGTCTTTAAAGTCAGTAAATTTCGTGGGGGAATCTAGGCAAATGGGGGTGTAGCTAGCGGCCGCTAGCTACTTGGAAAGGTGGCGGATACCGGCTTCTAAACCTGCCAGTGTCAGCGGGTACATGTGGCCTTCCATCATCTCCTGTATTGCACCGGTGGTGTGGGTGTATTGCCAGTAGCGCTCTTGGGTTGGGTTAAGCCAGATTGCGCGTTCCCACACCTCAAGAATGCGCTGCATCCAGACTTGTCCGGCCTCTTCATTCATATGCTCAACACTACCGTAGCGATGGAACAGCTCGTAGGGCGACATCGCCGCATCACCGACAAAGATCACGCGGTAATCTTTACCGTAGGTATGCAAGACATCTAACGTCGAAACCGTATCGTCAAAGCGACGGCTGTTATCACGCCATAGCTTTTCATACACCATGTTATGGAAGTAGAAGTACTCGAGGTGCTTGAACTCAGAGCGCGCGGCAGAGAACAACTGCTCACACAGATGGATGTAAGGGTCCATCGAGCCGCCAATATCAAGAAACAGCAGTACCTTTGCGGCGTTGTGACGCTCAGGAACCATCTTGATATCTAGTAGGCCTGCATTGTCGGCCGTGGACTTAATGGTATCGGGCAGGTCCAGCTCATTGGCAGAGCCTGTCCGAGCAAACTTACGTAACTTGCGCAGCGCAACTTTGATATTACGCGTACCCAGTTCAACGCTATCATCAAGGTTCTTAAATTCGCGCTTTTCCCACACCTTGACTGCTCTTTTATGGCGGCTTTGGCCGCCGATACGCATCCCTTCTGGGTTGTAGCCGGAGTGTCCAAACGGCGATGTTCCGCCGGTGCCGATCCATTTGTTACCACCGGCATGGCGTTTCTCTTGTTCCTCTAAGCGCTCTTTGAGTGTTTCGAGCAGCTTATCTAAGCCGCCGAGTGCTTCAATCTGCGCTTTCTCTTCATCGCTGAGGTGTTTTAAGAACTCAGCGGCTAACCAGTCCTCGGGGATCACGTTATCCGGGAATAGGTTTAGCGCTTCGACCCCTTTGAAATAGTGGCCAAACGCGCGATCGAAGCGATCAAAATGTTTCTCGTCTTTGATCAGACATACCCGCGCGAGCAGATAAAAATCGTCAATGCTGCAAAATGCAACGCGCTGCTTGAGTGCTTCGAGTAGCACCAGCAGTTCGTTTAGCGAGACGGGTATCTGAGCCCGGCGTAAGGTGTTGAAAAAATCGATCAACATCAGCGGTTATCTCGGCGTGCCATAAATGCCAAACGCTGCAGCATGTGAACATCTTGCTCATTTTTCAATAACGCACCATAGAGTGGCGGTAAAGCGTCTTTGGCATTGGGGTTTTGCAGCAGTTCTGCTGGAATATCGTCGGCTACGAGTAGCTTGAGCCAGTCGATCAACTCTGAAGTGGAGGGCTTTTTCTTCAGGCTGTTAAGCTCGCGCACCTTGAAGAACACTTCCAGCGCTTCATGCACAAGGTCATCGCGAATACCTGGGTAGTGGACATCGATGATCTGCTGCATGGTGTCGCGATCAGGGAAGTTAATGTAGTGGAAGAAGCAGCGGCGTAGGAACGCATCGGGCAGTTCTTTCTCGTTGTTACTGGTGATAATGATGATCGGGCGATGTTTCGCTTGGATGCGCTCGCCCGTTTCGTAGACAAAGAACTCCATCTTATCGAGTTCGACTAGCAGGTCATTGGGGAATTCAATATCGGCTTTATCGATCTCATCGATCAGCAGCACGACCTGCTCATCAGCATCAAACGCTTCCCAGAGCATCCCTTTCTTGATGTAGTTTTTGATGTCGTAAACTTTCTCATCACCTAACTGGGAGTCACGCAGACGCGAAACTGCATCGTACTCATAAAGACCTTGCTGTGCCTTCGTTGTGGACTTTACATGCCAGCGCAGTAAGCGCTTACCAAGAGATGCGGCCACCTCTTCGGCGAGCATGGTTTTACCGGTGCCGGGTTCCCCTTTAACTAACAGCGGGCGTTCCAGCGTAACAGCAGCGTTAACTGCCATACGTAGCTCATCGGTTGCAACATAACGTTCGGTACCAGTAAAGGCCATAGTGAGAAAATCCTGTAAAGCTAAGTAAATTCCCTGATCTTAGCAGATTTTCTGAGCAGGAGAAGCCGTTGAACACTCTGTTGCCAACGGCTTTCTCAGCAGGCGTTGATGGGTTAAACAGGTTCGCCTGCTTCATCTTCTGGAACGATATCGGTCTCTTGTAGGGCCGCGTCGAGCCACGCTTGCATGGCAGGGTGTGCAATCATTGCATCTGCATAGCTCTGCGCAGCAGGCGAAAGCGAGACACCATAAGTGCGGAAGCGCAGCACCACTGGAGCAAACATCGCATCGACAATACTAAACGCGCCAAACAGATAGTCACCTTGGCTAGCGTATTGGCTACGTAGGGATGCCCACAATGCCTCAATACGGCGAACGTCGTTTTGTGCCTGCTCAGATGCCTCGATTTTGCGCAGTGCTCGGCAGTTCATCGGCATCTCGTTACGCAATGCGTTGAAGCCCGCGTGCATCTCATTGGCGATAGCGCGTGCATGTGCTCGGGCTGCAACATCGCTAGGCCAACCTGCGCCCTCCAGATAGCGCTCGTTGATATACTCACAGATCGCCAGTGACTCCCAAACAATCACGTCACCATCTTTTAGCAACGGGACTTTATCCGCACAGTTAAAGGCCTTCAGTGTGGCGTAGAACTCTTCACTGAAGAG
The DNA here is from genome assembly GCF_004959845.1 of Neptunomonas sp. XY-337. NCBI lineage: Bacteria > Pseudomonadati > Pseudomonadota > Gammaproteobacteria > Oceanospirillales > Oceanospirillaceae > Neptunomonas > Neptunomonas sp. XY-337. The sequence goes on from NZ_SPLL01000002.1 coordinate 200,694, forward strand.
CGCTAATTGATGCTCTTGGAAGGGGACGTCAAATGCTTTCAGCATCAGCCAGCCGCGCAGTGACCAAGAAGAGTAGTTTTTGTTACCGATATACAGATCCATTGGGGTTCCTCCTAAATGACTTTCCGTTATTCTTATGGAGATTCCCGCCTGTGACTAACGAATAGTTTTGATGGCAGATATTGGTTTTGTTGATAGATAGAGGACCCCCGAAAATGGATATTGAGGCGTTACGCAGCTTTCTAGCGTTTGTTGATACGGGCAGTTTTACGCGTGCGGCAAAGCAGCTACATCGTACTCAAGGTGCGATCAGTATGCAGATGAAACGGCTCGAAGAGGAGGCGGGTAAGTCTTTGTTTATTAAAGAGGGACGTCAGTTAGCGTTGACCGAACATGGGCGTAAGTTAGTCAGTTATGCGCGGCGTATTGTGGCCATGCACGATGATGCGCTGGGCGATCTGCAACGGGGGCATGAGCACCCTCCTATCATCATTGCCAGCCCCGATGACTACGCAGAATCTGTGTTGCCGAAAGTGATGGCCCAGTTGGTCGCTCGGCATCCAACGCAAACGTTTAAGCTCCTGTGTGATAACAGTACGAACCTGCGACGTATGCTAGACAATGGCGAGATCCATGCGGCGATTCTTACCCGTGCCCCAGAGCATGATGAGGGCTACCTTTTGCACCACGAACGCGGCGTTTGGGTGCATGGTGGTCATGCTGAGTTATTTGATCGAGAAGTGCTGCCGCTGGCGTTGTATGAAGCCCAGTGTAAATTTCATACCACTGCCATTGATGGGTTAGAGAAGGCGCTGCGGCCCTATCATCTGTTAGCAGCATCATCCAGTGCTACGGCGATTAAAGCCCTACTGCGCGAAGGTTTAGCGGTCAGTGCGATGGCTGTTTCAAGCCTCAGCCCTGATATGTTTATTGTCGAGCGCCCTGAATTACCTGAACTACCCGCAGTGGATATTGTGCTGGCACTCTCTTCGCTGACGCATCCGTTACTCAGCGCATCAGAGGTGGCCAGTGTGGCCAAAGTTGTGTTGCAGCAACAAACGCTAGAAGCGCAACAGGTGGTGATCCAACAGGCGGTTTAGCCGAAAATATAAAAGCAAAAAAGCCGCGGAAGGGGAGCGCGGCTTCTTTGCAGACCTACTTAAAAGCGAGTTGCTAGTGTTAGGCGAATATCGCGGCCTGGCTCTGGTAGACCGATGATGTTGCCCGAGCTTGTCGACACGCCGTAGCTTGCATGGTTCAAGTACTGCTTATCAAACAAGTTCTTCACCGTTAGCGTCAGCGATAGGTCTTCGCTGCCTGTTGGTAACCACTTAGCGTAAACGTCATGCACACCGTAGCCTGGCTTTTCAGCACGCTCTGCATCGAGGCGTGTCAGGCGCTTAACCAGCTCCGTTGACCAACCCAGTTCTAGGTTCAGTGCTGGCATTTCGTGCGTTAAAGATGCAGTCAGTGTATCGCCAATAGACGTACCGATACCCATGTTGCCATCGTCCAGCGGTTCGCCATCCAGTTCAGGGCGGTTATGGCTGTAGCCGAGGTTGAACTCAGTATTATCTAAGCGGTAACCAAGGTATGCGCTGATACCTTTCACTTTAACGTCGCCTGCGTTACCAACCACGCTGCGAGAAATACGCGAGATAGCGTTATCAATGCTCATAACGTAAGCAGTAGAACCGAAGCTTAGCGCATCCATCTGGTAGTCAAAGCCAACTTCAAAGTTTTCAGCTTCTTCTGCTTTACGGTTCGGGTCATTTGTTGCCCAGTTCAGCAGGAACGCTTCTTTGACGTTAGCACCGCGCAGCGCTTGTGCATAACCGGCACGCAGTGTCAGCGCGTCGTTAACAGCATAGTCAACGCCAACATTCGGGCTAAAGCCGCTGTGGGAGAAGTTCTGGCCGATGTTATCGTCCAGATCATAGTGGTCGTAGCGTACACCTGCATGTAGCGTTGTTTTGGCGTTGAGTGCGAACTCATCCTGCACGTATACACCGATTACATCGAGTTCTTCATCAAGCTGCGGGCCATCAGCCTCTGGGTTGATGTAGTAGCCGGTATCGTTGCGGTAGTCCGTACCCACCGTTACGCGGTGCTGGCCAAGATCCATGGTGTTACGCAGGTCATAACCGAAAGATTCTACGCCCGCTCCGTACTCAGCTTCGCCATCGGGTTGCTGCGTAATATACGCATCGGTGTGGTAGACGTTGGCGCGTACGTTAACGTTTGGATTGTTGGGCGTTAACTCATACTGCACGTTGGTTGTTTTACGGCGGCTCTGTTGTTGGTTGTCTTGGTTCCAGCCAGCGCTGATGAAGTGCGGACGTACATTACGGCGGCCATCGTCGTTACGAATTTCATGGCTCAAACGTACAGTTTGATCAGGGGTGATGTGGCCAACAACTTTGAATAAGCCGCTATCGATCTCTGATTTTGTGTTCGTTAGCTCGTTACCACGTCCGTCGACAATGTTATCCGTGTCTTGGCGGGTGAGTGCCGCTAGAACAGAGATATTATCGTTAACGCGGCCAAACGCATTGGCACTCACTTTGTAACCATCAGCGTTGTCGTAGTAGCCTGCTTTTAGCAACATGCCCGCTTTTTCGCCATCACGCAGCAGATCTTCTGGGTCTTTCGTAATGAAACGAATAGCACCGCCCAACGCACCGGGGCCATCTGTAGCTAAGCCAGCACCAGCATTGACTTCAACACGCTTGATCAGCTCAGGCTCGATGTTGAGCTGGCCTTGGTGGTGGAACATATAACCGGCTTGCTGAGCACCATCAACAGAGATGTTTAGGTTAATGTCCTCAACGCCACGCACGTACACTTTCTGTGCTGTGCTAAAACCACCGCCCACAGATACTTCAGGTGTCTGGCGGAAAATATCTTCTAGATCAGTCGCTTGGTAGCGCTCTAGTGTCACTTGCTCGACCTGCTGTTCAGCAGGGTTTGCGCTACCAGTGACGGTTACTTTTTCGGCATTGACGGCATTGCTGTCCGCGTGAGCAGTAGATGCAACGGCAGTCGCAATAGCCAAGTAAAGTAGGCGTTGATGCGTGGGTAGTGTCATGGTTGTTCTCTTAAATCTTAGTGGTTATTAATAATGGTAACGATTATCAATAACTTTATTGATTTGGTGCAGTAGATTTACATGTTTTACAACTTGTGTTGCTGATGGGTAGCTCAATACCGACAGTCAAGCCGCCACTAGCGGCATTGTATGCTGCGATCGTGCCGCCCACTGACTCGATATGTCGCTTGGCCAACGCAAGCCCTAAGCCAAAACCTCCTGCTGAGCGGCCGCGGGCTTTATCGACTCGGAAGAAGGGGGCGAAGATCTGCCCGAGCAAATCATCCGGCACACCGGGGCCTTGGTCGGCAATCATGAGTTCACAATGAGCTAAATGGTGATGGAGTGTCACGCTGACGCGCTTACCCTCAGGGGTGTAACGCAATGCGTTGCGTAAAATGTTCTCAATCGCTTGGCTCAAAGCCCGTTCACTGGTGTGTTGAAGGCAGAGTATGCGTGGCAGTTGCAGTGAGAGCTTATGGTTTGGAAACTCGAAGCGGCAGTCATCTGCGATCACTTCAATCAGGGTGCAGAGGTCAAGATGATCCTCCAGCGAGCTGCGTGTCTCATTCTGCATCCACGCGAGCGTCAATGTGTCCTCGGTGAGTTTACGCATCAGTTCAACTTCGTGGCGTACGCGTGATTCATGCTGCGCAGGTAAGGTTGGCAAGCTTAGCTCTAGGCGCTGTAGCGGCGTGCGTAGCTCATGCGATAGATCGTGAATAAGATGGCGTTGGCTTTGAATGAGCTCGCCCACACGGCTGGCCATTTGATCAAACGTTGTGGCGAGCCGGCCTAACTCATCATCGCGGCCGCGCATCTCTGGTGTCAGGCGAGTGGCATAATCTCCCGCTGAAAAACGCTGAGTGGCATGCTCTAGCTGGCGAATGGGAGCCATCACATGGCGATACAGCAGCACACTAAAGATCACCATAATGATCATCGGTAGGGCCAGATGCATACCAAGGTGCACTGCCGGCCAGAGTTCACCCGGCATCATTCTATCGGGAAGCCGAAATAGGAACACTGTTCCGTTGCTATCGAGAGGCAGGTGAATGGTCGGGTTGTCGTGGTAGAGATGGATCGCATAATCGAGATTGCGACCTGCTTGGATAGCGATCTCGTTGTTATCGATGCGCCCGCCAATGGAGGAGTGTTGGATCGATATGACGGTCGCAAAGGTTTGCTCTTCAGTTTGTAGATTGGTTAGCCAGTTAAATAGCGCTTCTTCGTCATTCAGGTACGCTTTTGCTTGTTGCTGGTAGGCGCGTATTTCGGCCTTGTATTCAGGCGCTATGAGGCTCATTTTGCGCTCAACATGTAGGCTTAATTCTGCAATCAGATAAACCAACGCCATGCACCCAATCCCTAGGGAGATGCAGAGCTTCCAGAAGAGTTTGTGATTCATGTCAGGCTATAGCCCTTACCATGACGCGTAACCAAACGCGCACTATCAAAGCCAACATCTTGCAGTTTGCGGCGTAGTTTACTGATATGCATATCTAAGCTGCGGTCATAACGGCTATAGGGCCGATCCATTAGCGTCTGATATAAATATGGCTTTGATAGGGTTTCGCCCTGTTGCTCGGCGAGCAACCATAGCAGGCGAAACTCCATGGCTGTGAGTGGCATCGGTTCACTCTGCAGCATCGCAACTTGCTCGCGAGCAAAGAGCGCTAAACCATCTCCCACCGTTAACTTATTAGACCTTTTCTGCGGCTGGGCTTCATGGCTGCGGCGCATAATCGCGTTGATGCGAAGTAACAACTCTGTGACGTTAAATGGCTTGGGTAGGTAGTCGTCAGCGCCACTGCGAAACCCACAAATTCTATCCTCTTCGGCACCACGAGCACTGAGCATTACCACGGGTGTATCGGTGTGTTGACGCAACTTACTAAGGACCTCAAAGCCGTCCATTTTTGGGAGCAGCACATCGAGCAGAATAAGGTGGTAGGGCTCTTTCAGTGCCTCTTGCAGACCGCTTAGTCCGTCAAATGCTTGCGTCGTGCAGAAACCGTGGTGGTCAAGCTGTTCACGTACTAGGGCACTGAGGGTTGGGTCATCTTCAATCACCAATATTCGGGGTGATTCGATAGCGGGGATAACAGCGGCATTCATGAATAGCTTCCAATACTCCTGAGGGACTAAAACAGGAGTGCTATGTTAAATAATATTAACAAATATGAAAATGACTTTTATTATCATTTGTATTTGTTTTGGTTGCTGCTCATCTGTTGGGTGCGTATGTAAAAGTTGTAAAACCGAAAGTAACTCGCGTGTCTTTATTGATAATGAGAATAATTATTAATAATTAGTTCGTATCAATGACACACCGTAATTCGCGTTCGGCTGCCGCTGCTCGCAAAGGAACCAGTGCGCGGTTAGCTCGCGCTATTCACCTTTACACCTCCATGTTCATGCTGGTTGTGATGCTCTTCTTCACCATCACAGGGCTTACTCTGAATCATCGCGATTGGTTTGAAGGTAAAACACAGCCTGCTCAGCGCGAACTGCAGTTGCCTGATCGGCTTGTCCTGCAGGACTGGCAAAGCGAGCCGTTAGATGCCGCGGCAGATGTGAGGCGCTGGTTACGCGACGAGCACCAGTTTTACGGCCACCAAGTGGGTTACGACTGGGATGGTGAAGAGCAATGGCTGGTGGTTGATGTACGCAGGCCCGGTGGTATGAGCATCGCAGAGGTTGATGTGCACAGCGGTGCTGTGTTGTTAGAGCATAGCCAGTTTGGCGTGGTCGCCGCGCTTAACGATCTGCATATGGGGCGCTATAGCGGCCCGATATGGGGCCTCTTTATCGATCTCTCAGTTCTCATGTTGCTGGTGTTTACGCTCAGCGGTTTTTGGTTGGTGCTTGGTCAACGCCGCAAACGCGCCCGTCTATTTATGTTGAGCGGGGGTGGCTGCGCGTTGATGGCAGCGTTTTATTTCACGGTATTGGTGTAAAGCAATGAGACAAAAAAGTATCAGTGTAGTGGCGTTTCTTCTGATGTTGGCAGCGCCACTAGCTCCGGCGAGCGATGTGGTTGTGAGCTTCTCTGTGCCCGAGTTTTCAGATGGTCCAAAGCAGCGTCCCTATGTTGCCATATGGCTTGAAAAGCGCGGACAAAAACAGGCGATACGTACGTTTGAAGTATGGTACGAGGATAAAAAGTGGCTCAAGGATTTACGCCGTTGGTGGCGCAAATCAGGCCGCTACCAAGAGGATATTGACGCTATTACCAGCGCCACTAAGCCACCCGGTACCTACACCCGCAAATATACCTTTCCTAAGGAGCTACTGGAGTCCGGAGGGAAATATACCTTGTACATTGAGGCCGTTCGCGAACACGGCAACCGCACACTACTAAAGCAACCCATTGATCTTTCAAATCCTCTGCCACAGTCTTTCGAGCTGGAAGCAGGTAAGGAAATTGGCCCCATTAACATTCGTCTTGGAGACTAAGAATGCGCCGCTCTAGCTTGTTGTCTGTTTCATCTACGTTAAAAAAATCATTAACGCTTGGGTCATTGTTGCTTGCTAGTGTCAGTACCTACACCAACGCTCACCCTGTATGGGTACTGCCACATGAGTTTGTTGTATCAAGTGAAAGACCTGAGTGGGTCACCTTTGATGTAACCGCGTCTCACACTTACTTTAACTACGATAAGGGCCTACCTCTTCATACGGTATCTATCCACCTGCCTGATGGTGATAAACAGCGTGTGGGCAGTTACTTCAAAGGCCACCGTAGAAGTGTTTTTGACCTACAACTTACCCAAGACGGTACTTACCGTATCGAGGGTAAGCGTCCGCCTTATTACTTTACTGAATACAAAGTAGGTAAGAGAGACACCGTAAAGCGCATGAGAGCTGACAAGGTGACCGCAGCGCAACAGCTGCCAAAAGATGCTCGTGACGTTAAAACGTACTTGATCTCAATGACCAGCATGACCTTTGTCACCAACAACAAGCCAACGAATGATCAGGTTGAGCCAAAAGGAAAAGGGCTAGAAATTAAACTGAATGTACACCCCAATGACATTGTTCAAGGTGACGAAGTCGAAGTGACTGTGCTGGTGGATGGTCAACCGAAGGAAGGCGCTAAAGTCGAAGTGACCCCAGGTGGAACAAAATATCGCGACGAGCGCGGTGTTCTGGAATTCAAGGCCGACGCTGAAGGGAAGATCCGTTTTACACCTGAACAAGCTGGACCTTGGGTGTTTTATGCCAACCACACCGCACCGGCTGAGTCCAAACTGGCTGATGAAAATTATGCATCGCTGTACATGACATTTGAGGTTCAACCTGAGTGATGCGTTTTTTGCTACTCATGCTAGTGAGCCTGCCTGTGTGGGCTCATTACCCAGTCATGACCTGTGAACTGGATGGTGATCAAATCCTCTGTGAAGTCGGCTTTAGCGATGGTAGTAAAGCCATTGGGAAAAAAGTGCAACTGATCACCTACGAAGACGAAGTGCTTGCTGTTCAGGTCGCTGATAAGTTTTCGCGGGTTAGCTTCAAGAAGCCAGAGGGCGAATATTACATCCATTACGATTCTGGCCATGAATTCCCGGTCGAGGTTGACTACGGTGAGCTCTGATTCACCACAGCTGACCATCGAGGTTATCGCGCCTGACAACGGCGGGCGTGAAACCCTCTGGGTAACGCTGACTATTGTCTTGATGGTGATACTGGCCTTTATAGGTATCAAACTCAACCGTGCGGCTCCTGCAGCGCAGGCACAACATATCGGCCTCTCTATCGAGGCGAAGCGAGTGCTGACAGATCTACGTAATGCCGCCGATGAAATCCAGTTTTCAGCTGAGGGTACAAACTACCCAAGTATTACCGAGTTACAGCGTTGGGCGCTTCCCCCGTTCGCGAAAACACCGGGGGTCATCAGCCAGTACGTGTGGGATAAGGTTGAGCACGACTGCTATCTAGGCGTATCCCAACAAGAGGGAAGCCCGCACTTTATGCTGCTGCTAGACGGTGAACCTCATATCTATTGGAGTACGGACACAGCTCCAGTAACAGATTGCCATCAGAACTTAGATTGGATTAAAGATAAACCCCGTGCTTAGATTCAGCTGCTTTATACTGTTGCTCTGCGCTTCTGCTATTAGCTCTGCAACAGATCGCCTTAAGGTAGGCATCACACTTCATCCGTATTACAGCTATGTTGCCAATATCGTCAAAGATAGGGCAGATATTGTTCCGTTGGTCGATGCAGGATTCAATCCTCACAGCTACGAACTGCAACCGGCTGATTTAACACGTCTCATGACGATGGATGCTTTGGTTCTCAACGGCATAGGCCATGATGAGTTTGCAGTTAAAGCCGTTGAATCTATGCGTCCTCAGCTGGCAGGGCGCAAGAACCCTTTAACCATTATCTATGCGAATCAAGATGTCCCCCTGCTCGCTGCGGCAAACAGCCAGCAAGCATGGAGTCCTCACACCTTTGTTTCGATTAATTCCGCTATTCGACAAATTTATACGATTGCCGAGAAACTGGGTGATTTAGATAACGCCAATGCCGCTTTCTTTAAACAGAATGCGGTCATCTATGCTCGCAAACTGCGTAAGCTAAAACACCAGTACTCCAAAGCGTTGCTAAACACTGATTTGAAAGGCGTCAAGATTGCTAGTACTCACAATGCCTACGGCTATTTTCTGCAGGAGTTTGGTATTGGGATAGATACCGTTATCGAGCCTGCTCATGGCGTTGAGCCGAGCGCCAGCCAGCTACAGGGCACTATTGATCGAATCAAGGCTGCCAATATCAATATCATGTTCACCGAGCTGAACATGGGCAACCGTTATGTAACAACGATAGAAAAAGCGACAGGCATTAAGCTCTACCACTTCTCCCATATGACGCATGGTCAATACGATGCAGAGATGGTTTTCAGGGAGATGCAGTTAAACCTTGAAACGTTGGTAAAGGCTTTGAGCAACCCTAGCGCTGTTGTTGCTACATCAGACACAACCGCAGGGGCAAAAGAATGACGGCTCCTTCGATCAAGCTGCAAAATGTCAGCTTGAATATGGCAGGAAACCAGATCTTAGACGACGTCACCTGCACCCTTGAAGCCGGGCGGTTACACGTACTTATAGGGCCAAATGGGGCTGGAAAAACGTCTCTTCTTAAAACGATGCTTGGGCTTTTCCCTCACCAGGGCAACATTGAGCGCGCTTGGCCCGGCAAACCTGTTCCTGCCGCCTATATTCCGCAACAGCCGCGGTTTGATACGGTTCTTCCAGTGACCGTGCGGGACTATCTGATCGGCTGCCTGAGTAACCGCTCACTGATTTTCAAACCGACCAAACAGCTGCTCAAAATGATTGCGCCTTTGCTAGAAACAGTCGGTCTTGCTGGGAAAGAACATCTGCAACTTGGCAAACTGTCCGGCGGAGAGCGCCAAAGACTGATGTTTGCTCAGGCCCTCAGCCTTAACTCTCCCTTGTGGTTTTTGGATGAGCCGACCACAGGTTTGGATACGCAAGGCATCGAGTTTTTCACCGACTTTTTGGCCCGCCTCAAAGAGGAGCAGAAGACGCTCATTATGGTTCACCATGATATGGAGTTTGTAAAAAGCTGGGCGGATAACATTCTGATAATCGACGGTGGCTTGAAGAGCGTAGGGACTCCCGATGAGATTTTCTCTGGTAGAACGCGTCAGGAGGCACCCGTATGGACGCATTGAGAAGTTGGGTGTTTGCGCTAGAGCAGCAAGGCATGCTGCCGGAAATGTTCCAGTATGCTTTTCTTACCAATGCGCTGGTCGCGGCTTTGATCATAGGGCCATTACTTGGCGGTATGGGGAGTTTAGTCGTTATTAAACGCTTGGCGTTCTTTTCTGAAGCTGTCGGCCATGCGGCACTCACAGGGATCGCGATTGGGATTCTATTAGGAGAGCCGCCCGCCCATCCTATCGCGTCACTGTTTAGTTTCTGCTTAATCTTTGCATTACTGCTGCATTGGATTAAAAGCCGAACTGCAGTTCCCTATGATGCGTTGGTGGGCGTGTTCCTCGCGGTTGCTATTGCGATGGGGGCGGCGCTCTTACTCTATGTGGCGCGCATGGTGAACATCCATATTCTAGAAAATGTTCTCTTTGGGTCCATTTTAACCGTTCAGGATCAAGACTTGCTCATTCTAGGAGTGATTGGGCTTGTGTGTACGGCCGCCGCTCTGCTCTTTGGTAATAAAGCGCTCATAGCCACGCTAAATCCTGAGCTTGCTCAAGTGCGCGGTATCAATATTAAGTTATACGACTACGTATTTATCGTTTTTATCGCCTTGATAACGGTCGCTGCGGTAAAGATTGCGGGGGCGATACTGGTAGGTGCAATGCTACTTATCCCGGCAACCGCAGCCCGACTTGTCACCACAGAAGTACGTAGTTTTTTCTGGCTGAATGTCGGCATTTCAACAGCCTGCTGTCTGTTGGGGATTTTGCTGCCCATGTGGCTTGAATTACCGATCCCCTCCGGTGCTGCCATCGTTTTGTTAGCGGCCATTTGCTTCGTCTGCTCCGTTAGTTTCAATCGTATCGTAGGTCTCACATGAAGCCCGTTCTTATCTGTTTGCTACTTTCGCATCTTATGTTGGGAGGGCTCGCTTGCGCCAATGATCCTATTCAAAGCAAGCCTCGGGTTGCATCAGCCATACCGGTACTGCATCTGTTGAATCAGGAGCTATTGAAGAACACCGGTATCGAGGCTGCTTATCTGCCACCTAAGCGTTTGCCGATATCTCGTATCGGTAACTGGATCAAACGCAAGGGAGACCAAGCCGTTAAATCAGGCACTCTTTATACAGCCGTTGCGACTATCGAGTCTGTCAGACCGGATCTGTCTTTCTACTCGCTTATTAGAAGTACCAATATCAAAGTGATTCCTGTTGATGCTGCGAATGAGCTGTCACCCACCGGCTCAAAAATCACGTTGCCCACAGCAGCGCAGGCTAATCAGGCATTCTTTTGGCTGGATAACAATAACCTGATCACGATGTCCCAGATTCTGGCCCGCGACTACGCAACAATCTGGCCGGAGATCGCCAACCAGATTGTTGAGAATCAGGAGCGTGTACAAGCATCTTTGAACTTGTTTACCCTCAAGCGTGATGAGCTGCTTCTAGAAACAGAGCGGTTTAACCTGTGCGTTGCAGATGAGAAATTGCTGCCGTTGGCAACCTCATTGAATATGCCGATTACTGCCGCCACCGAAAGCTGCGAAGCTGACGCTTCCATCCGTATTCTAAAGGCATCTAAAAAAGAGGGTTCTGCTGCGGGTAGATGGGCCGTCAATGCCCTTGATAAGCCAATCAATAGTGACCTTCACACTTGGCTTGATAGAAATCTTGCTAGTCTTGAAGCTGCTGTATCTCCATAACTCTATCTTTCCCGAACACGCGGGGGTGTTTACCAAACTCAACGGCGAGCGCAGCATTTGTGGTGTAGACGCGTTATAATCGCGGCTCACACAACTGAGATGACCTGCCTTGAACACTTCTTTCGCTTCGCTTCCTCTTCGTGCTGAACTAATCAGCAATTTGTCCACGCTGGGCTATGCCTCTATGACGCCGATTCAGGCGCAAAGCTTGCCGCAGATGCTCGCTGGTAAAGACCTGATTGGCCAAGGTAAAACTGGCTCAGGTAAAACAGCAGCGTTTGGTTTAGGGCTGCTAAACAACCTGAACGACAAGCGCTTTCGTATTCAGACCTTGGTGTTGTGTCCTACGCGTGAGTTGGCAGATCAGGTTGCGGTGGAGGTGCGCCGATTAGCGCGCGGTATCCACAATATTAAGGTGCTGACTTTGTGTGGCGGTATGCCTATGGGCCCACAGATTGGATCGTTAGAGCATGGTGCTCACATTATTGTGGGTACGCCGGGGCGTATCGAAGACCACCTAGATAAGGGCCGCCTTGACCTAAGTGAGCTGAACACCTTGGTATTAGACGAGGCCGATCGAATGCTCGATATGGGCTTTCAAGACACCCTAGATCGTATCGTTGATCAGCTACCGGCACAGCGCCAAAATTTGCTGTTTAGTGCAACATTCCCAGAGCAGATTCAAAAGATTGCCGAACGGGTGCTGCATAACCCTGTGATGGTAAAGGTTGAATCTTTGCATGAGCAAAGCAGCATCTCCCAGTCGTTTTATCGCGTTGCGGATGACCAAGCACGGGTTGCAGCCACGCATGTGCTGCTGGCTAAACATAAACCAACTAGCTGCATTATCTTCTGTAATACCAAAAAAGAGACGCAGCAGCTGTGTGAGTATTTGAGTGAGCGCCGTATCAGTGCGATGGCGATTCACGGCGATCTTGAACAGAAAGATCGTGACCAGGTTCTGGTACGTTTTGCCAGCCGCAGTTTGTCGGTGTTAATCGCTACCGATGTGGCTGCACGTGGGCTTGATATCGATGATATTGATCTGGTGATTAACTACCAAGTGGCGTTCGATCCTGAGGTGCATACCCACCGCGTCGGACGTACCGGCCGTGCTGATAGCAGTGGGGAGGCTTGTACGCTGTTTAGTGAAAAAGAGGCGCACCGTATCGCTCAGCTAGAGCTGCCGGATGGCTTTGATCCCGTGGCTAGCCCCGATGTACTGCCTTCATCTGACCTTACTAGCGGATTTCGTTTGATCCCATCGATGACCACGCTGCAACTTGCTGCCGGTAAGAAACAGAAGATTCGTCCGGGTGATATTTTAGGGGCGCTAACCGGCGATAAGCAGCTGAGCGCACAGCAGATTGGTAAGATCAAAGTTGGCTCGACATGGGCGTATGTTTCCGTTGCGAACGAGATCGCGCGAGATGCGCTGGATAAGCTGCAAAACGGCAAAATCAAAGGGCGAAGCGTTCGAGTGCGTCGTTTGTAATCGTCCGATAGGTGGGCCATGTGCTTAAACCGCTAATGGCGCGGCGGCTGCGCTGTACCTAGCGTTTTTGGCAGAGTCTATTGTCTTTTCCCGTTGTCTACAAAGCCCGCTTAAGCGAGGCCGCATGCCGATCTACTGAGTAACGGGTTCCAATTATTATCATCGCTCTGGGCTTTGAAGGCTTAGGGCGGTAATTCAGTAAAGATCTCCCATGCTAGCTCCTAAAGGAGCCAAACGTGTTCCTGCCTTTGGTGTCGACTGTGCTTGAGCCATAAGGCTGGCTGTCGATTGGTCTATAGCACTGTAGGCCTAAAACAAACACTCAACCTCCTGATCCCTCATGTTGCCTGTTTCGAAGCGCTTAGCCATTTGAGCTGATGGTTCGATTACGCGGTTTGTTCTGTCCTCTCAAGGTTCGTTTTTCAGTGTGTTTTAAGAGGGCGTGAAAAGGGATGTTTCGGCTTTTAAAGAGGGCAAGGCAAGAGATGTTGAGTCTTCGTTCATAAATTTGTGGTTATTTTGTAAACGATTGCTATACTCATACAAAAAGTAAGACTATTTGTTCAGACCTCAAAAGCTGGACTTGCCTATTAAGCCTTAGCATTACTGTCAGGAGGCTTCTTATGAACGATCATTCCGATAACGACGATGTCGTGTCCTTCGGCGATGAGCTGCAAGCGTTTATTCTTATTGCAGCGGTTGCCATTCCATTGCTAACTGTCGCCCTTATTGCGGGGTATGGTTTTGTTATATGGATGTCTCAGCTCTTTCTCGGACCTCCGGGTCATTAAGTAGTTTCTCACCGTAACCATTAACTCAATCGGGAGGAAATGGAGTCATGAAGCGTTTCATGAAAAAAGCGTGGAAGGTCATCCGCTCACCCAGCGCTCACATGAGTTTGGGCGTGCTCACCTTAGGCGGCTTTGCTGCCGGTGTTATTTTCTGGGGTGCCTTCAACACGGGATTGGAAGCAACTAACACGGAAGAGTTTTGTATTGGATGCCACGAGATGGCTGACAATGTTTACGTCGAATTGCAGGATACGGTTCACTGGTCGAACCATTCAGGTGTTCGTGCTACCTGCCCTGACTGCCATGTACCTCATAAATGGACGGATAAAATTGCTCGTAAAATGCAGGCCAGCAAAGAGGTTTGGGGAGCTATGTTTGGGACCATCTCGACTCGTGAGAAGTTTCTGGAAAAGCGCCTAGAACTGGCACAACACGAGTGGCAACGTTTTTCCGCGAACAACTCCTTAGAGTGCCGAAATTGCCATGATTATAAGAGCATGAATTTTGATCTCATGTCGGAGAAAGCAAAAATCCAAATGCGCCGCGCGGCTGAGCGTGACCAGAGTTGTATCGACTGCCATAAGGGAATTGCTCACCAGTTGCCTGATATGCTCGGTGGCGCGTCAGATGCGTTTGCCCAATTAGAGCAAGGGGCTTCGGTATCGAGCTTTGAAGTGGGAAAAACATATTTTTCGGTACGTCAGTTGCCACTGTTTGAGGATGACGCATTGCAAACAGATGCTGGTCATTTAAACCCTGTTACGGCGGTGAAAGTGATTGAGGTACATGACGAAAAATTATTGGTAGAGCTTAGCGGTTGGCGTAAAACCAAAGGCTTTGGACGAGTGATCAACGAAGATTTTGGCTTCAATATTGTGTCTGGGTTGTTGACTAAAGAGGCCGCCCAAAACGATGAGCGTATGGAAACCTTCGAAAGCCAAGTGGATGAATTGACGGGGCTGACATGGCAACGGGTCAATGTTCGTCTTTGGATGAAGCCGAATGCGTTAGCTGCATCGACGGAGCCTTTGTGGGATTACGCAAAAGAGACCTACCAGAGCAGTTGCAGTGTATGCCATACACAACCAGATGAAGATCACTTCGATGCCAATACGTGGCCTGGCATGTTTAACGGCATGCTGTCGTTCGTGAACCTTGATGGTGATACACAGGCGCTAGTACTGAAATATCTGCAGAAGCACTCTTCTGACTTTTCGGATAAAAGCCACTGAGCATGCTTGGCTGGTTTTGATGAGGCGGTAGGATTTGAAGATTTTGGAGGCCAATATGCTTGTTTCTCGACGCAGATTTTTAAGCGGGATGCTGACGACTGGTGCTGTTGCAATGATCGGCCCTAGCCTGCTTTCCGCCGGTGCTCATGCCAGTGAGCAAACGGGACGCTGGAAAATAACCGGCTCCCACTGGGGCGCGTTTAGGGCGCGAGTGTATGGCGGCAAGGTTGTTGAAGTGAAGCCGTTTGAAATGGATACCCATCCCACCAATATGCTCAACGGGATTAAAGGGTTAATCTATAGCCCTTCGCGGATCCGTTATCCGATGGTACGTTACGATTGGTATCTAAAGCGCCATAAAAGCGATACCAGCCAGCGAGGTGATAACCGTTTTATTCGGGTGACGTGGGATGAGGCACTGGATCTCTTTTATGAAGAGCTAGAACGTGTCCAAACCAATTATGGCCCTTGGGCTTTGTTTGCAGGCCAAAGTGGTTGGCGCCAAACCGGGCAATTACATAGTTGTGGTAACCACATGCAGCGTGCTATCGCGATGCATGGTAATTCGGTTAAAAAGGTTGGGGATTACTCAACGGGTGCTGGGCAAACTATTTTGCCCTACGTACTGGGTTCAACTGAGGTGTATGCTCAAGGTACATCATGGTCACATATTCTAGAGCACAGCCAAGTCATTTTGCTGTGGGCATCGGACCCGGTAAAAAATTTGCAGGTGGGCTGGAACTGCGAAACCCATGAGGCGTACGCCTATCTTGATCAATTAAAAGAGAAGGTGGCGGCTGGCACCATCAGGGTGATTAGTATCGATCCTGTGCGCTCCAAAACGCAAAATTTCTTAGGATGCGAACAGCTCTATATTAATCCGCAAACTGACGTTGCGCTGATGTTGGCGCTAGCCCATACGCTTTATTCTGAAAGTTTACATGATCAAGCGTTCTTAGATACGTACTGCTTAGGCTTTGAAGAGTTTTTACCCTATTTATTGGGTAAAGGTGACGATGCAACTGAGAAAACAGCGGAGTGGGCCGAGGGTATTTGCGGCGTGCCAGCCGATGAGATTCGGTCGTTGGCGCGGTCGTTAGCTAAACATCGTTCCCAACTGTTATTTGGCTGGAGTATCCAACGTCAGCAGCATGGTGAACAGCCCTACTGGATGGGAGCGGTATTGGCAGCCATGTTGGGGCAAATTGGTCTTCCGGGGGGGGGGGTGAGTTATGCGCACCACTATAGCTCGATCGGTGTACCATCATCGGGTGCGGCAGCACCTGGTGGTTTTCCCCGTAATGTTGATAAGTTTTCGAAGCCTCGCCATGAAAACAGTGATTTCAAAGGATATAGCAGCACCATCCCCGTTGCTCGCTGGGTGGATGCGCTGTTGGAGCCGGGTAAAGAGGTTGAATATAACGGTAGTAAGGTGGTGTACCCCGATATCAAAATGCTGGTCATGAGTGGCTGCAACCCTTGGCATCACCATCAAGATAAGAACCGTATGAAAAATGCGTTTAGAAAACTTGAAACGGTCGTATCTGTTGATTTCACGTGGACGGCAACCTGCCGTTTCTCCGATATTGTACTCCCCGCATGCACGCAGTTTGAGCGCAACGATCTAGATTACTACGGCTCTTATAGTGGCCGTGGTGTACTGGCGATGAAAAAGCTTGTTGATCCGCTATTCCAGTCGAAAACAGACTTCGAAATCTTTACCTTGTTATGCCGACGCTTTGGCCGAGATAAAGAATATGCGCGCAAAAAAAATGAGATGGAATGGTTAGAGGAGCTGTATGAAGGTTGCCGAGAGGCAAACACACCTAAGTTTCCTATGCCGCCATTTCGTGAGTTTTGGCGCGAAGGGTTTGTGGAGTTTGCCAAAGGCAAGCCTTGGGTGCGCCATGCCGATTTCCGTGCCGATCCAGAGGTGAGCCCATTAGGGACGCCTTCGGGCTTTATCGAAATCTTTAGTCGTAAAATTGACCGGTTTGGCTATAAAGATTGTCCAGGGCACCCCGTTTGGTTAGAGAAGAGTGAACGCTCCCACGGAGGTCCGGGTTCTAGCCGCTACCCGTTATGGATGCAATCTTGTCACCCCGATAAACGATTACATTCTCAGCTCTGCGATTCCGAAGAGTTCAGAGCGACCTATACAATTCAAGGCCGTGAACCGGTCTATCTAAGCCCGCAAGACGCGAAGATGCGTGGGATTGTTCATGGTGATCTTGTTAGGGTGTTCAATGATCGCGGGCAACTGCTAGCAGGAGCACATGTATCTGAGAACTACGCACCGGGCGTTATTCGTATTTCAGAGGGGGCATGGTATGGCCCAGTTGATGAAACAGACGGGGCGCTAGATACCTACGGTGATCCCAATACCTTGACGCAAGATATTGGCACGTCTCAGTTGGCACAAGCAACAAGTGCGAATACCTGTTTAGTAGAGGTAGAAAAGTTCACGGGTAAAGCGCCTGCCGTGACGGCATTTGGTGGACCAACAGAGGTGTCGTGATGCAGACAGTGAGGCTTTGAGTCGATGGGAAAAGAAAAGAGGCGTGAAGAGGTGATAGCGATATCAGCGCAAGATGCAGAAGCGCGCGCTTCGGTGTATTGGTGGTTAGCCACCGTTTATGCCCAAGAGATAAAGCGAGAATCACTTAGGCATTATTTTAGTGCTGAGGGTCAGGCATTTTTGACGTCTTTAAGGGAGGGAGGGCGCTCAGAAGAAGGCACCCTCGCCGTTGACAAGCTGAGGTGTTCGATCAAGCGTTTACAGCAACTGGAGTTTCCTGAACTTGAGTTAGCTGCTGACTTCACCCAGACTTTTTTGGGGGATATACGTACATCAGCGCCGCCGTACGCTTCTGTTTATCTATCGGCTGATGGCCTGCTTTTTCAGCAGCCTCATGATGAAATGCTGGCGTTGCTCAAAGCTGAGGGGCTTGTCGTAAATACAGACTTTAATGAGCCTGCTGATCATCTTGCGATTATGTTGGATTTTATGGGCAATCAGGTCCTAAGGGTGATCGAAGCCGAATCAGAAGAGCAATGCCAAGAGCAGTACCGGCGTCAATTGGCCTTCCTTGAGCAAAAAATCATGACTTGGATGGTGCCGTTTAGGCAGCAGTGCGAGCGTGTTCCAGGATGCGGTTTCTATCCCGCGATAACAGAATATCTGGTGAGTTTTATTAAGGCTGAGCAAGTCTACCTTCATGAGCTTCTCGTGCACTGATGATGCGTTGAGGCTCGAACAAAGGCGAGAAGCCTATCCGCGGGCTTTCGTTAGGATAGGTTCGCTATTCCCTTGATCAGCAGCAAAACCGCCGATGCGGCACTCATAGATAAAATGATTTTTTTGAAGCGGCTTCCTCTCAGGTAGGGTTCAACGTACTGCGATACTAAGAACCCGCTTAACGCGCCGGGAAGCATTTGCAGAGTGAGTTGGTAATCGGTGCTGCTCATATAGCCGGTGACGCTCAGTGTTGCGATGGATATGGGGGTACTGAGTAGGAAGTAAAAGGCGATCTCACTGCGTGCTTTTATCGGATGTTCTTTTGCGTAAACGATGGCTATTGGAGGGCCGCCTATGGATGTGGCGGTTCCCAGTACGCCGGATACGAACCCGGCTATGGCCAATGTTACTCTTGTGAGGCGTATTTTTATGGTGCGAACGCAGAGCGCAACAGCGACCAATAATGTTGCACCAAAGATCACTTGCAGCCACGCGAGGGGTAGCAACAGCAATATCCCAGCGGCGATAAATGATCCGGGGATTCTCCCCAATACTGCGGGAAGTACGCGTTTATATTGCAGCGACTGGCGATCTCGGATCACCATCATACAAGACAGGAAAAAGCCGGTGAGTAGGATAGGGCCCGGCACAAATCTCGGATCCAGAAGAAACAGCAAGGGAGCTGCCACTAAAGCAAGGCCGATACCGATAGAGCTCTGCACCAGCACCGCGCAGAACGTAATAAGAAAAACGCTGAATTCAAAAGCGATTGGCATAATGAGTCTATCGCTACCGGCAGAGCCGATAGCGATATAAGCGGATCACGTTACCTAGTTAGCGTCCTCCTGCTCCTTGTCGCGAACGTTCAGTATTTTCAACCAAAATACCTTCCCCAATCTTATTGATTTGCGCCCAGAGGCTCTCGTCGATATCGATACCGTTATCAACACTGTGGTCTTTGTTTAACTCCACCTGCGTAGCGCTGAGGTAGTGTGCATTTCGGTGCTGCAAAGACGATGTGAGATTGACGCGAGAGCTGCAAACAATAGTCAACGCCTGCTTGTCATCCTCTTGAACATCAAGGCAGGTGTTCGCCATGCTGTAACTCGGGTAGCGCTCTCCTGCTTTGATAGCAGCAGTATGTTCAGTAATCTTCTGGCTGCCATTTTGCCAGTAGGCGGCTACGCTGATACCTCGGCGGCCGCAGTCCGTTAACGCTTTCAGGATAAACATCCGGTTATGGCAGTTATGAACTGTGACGGTTGCAATGCCGTTCTCCAAGGCTTTGGCATGCGCCAAGTCGACCGATGCAGCAATGCAATTCAAAGCGCTGCGCCCGTGGCTATCAATGATGGCCGAGGTACTATCTTCATAGATCACCGTACTTAATGGCTTGTCTTGGTCTTCATTGATATAGGGAAGCGCGCGTTCCAGTTCACCCAGCCCATTCAGGCCATGCTTTTCCAGCCAAAGGATCATATTTGCCGCGTCTTCGTAGTTACCGACAAAGTAACCTGTTGCTTCGAAGCAACGACGTAGCGCAGCTTTTAGCTCGATCATGGATACGTGCATCATACTTCTCCTTCTTGCTGAGCGTCTTGTGAAGGCGCAAGTGGCATAAACCAATCATCGTTAAATGTATGGCCAATATCTTCCAGTAATGGAGCCCCCTGAAACATAGTGTTGCGCACCCATAGCTTTGATCGAGGGTCAAACTTTCCAACGCCGAAGAAGGCAAGCTTGGCACGCAATAGGTGCATCGGAAGGATCTCACGATCTAGCAAGTTGGCTTGTATATCGCCGTAGATACAACGGTTCATGCTTTGGATGCGACGCACGATGCCGCGTAGTTTGGGCTGAGCCACCATAAAACGAGCGGTTGTATGCTCTGGGTGCTCTTCCATGTACTCGGATAACTGGTCGTAACAACGCCTTACGGCATACGCGACACCTAATGCCATCTCCCTATCTTTACCCGGCTCTTCACGGGCATCACCAAGGCGCGGTTCCATTTTTTCTTCAGAGCGGTACCAGAACGTATCTTTTGCACCTGCTACATCGAAGTCGTAACTCAGTGCCCACTCATAGCGTTGTTCTATCACTTGCTTCAGCTCACCAAGTGGCATGATAGGGTCAAGGTCGAGAAACTCTTCTGCGGCGTGGTAGTCCTCTAAATCATCCACGAGCTCTGGATAAAGCTCTAACATGATCGACACCAACATCTCTTGCCCCTGCAATGAGCAGTTTGCCTCGCTCCATTCGATGAGCTCGTTCCAGCTATTAAAGCCTGCCTCTGTAAAGGCTTTGATAGCGTCTAGGTCTTTGAGAACTTGTTGGTTGTTAGCTGTTTGCCACGCGTCTTCTGTTACGGTCTCTGCGGTATGAACGGCACAGCGATTCAGCAACTCTGGAAACTGTTGCTCAATACGAGCGTTAATGTTGCCCAATACACGTATCCGTGCGAGCGCTAGCTCCCGCATCTCAACCCATTGATTGATAAGAAGAGGGTGGTTAATAAGGTAGGGCGCCATACCTAAACCTGTGGAGTTACCAATCCCGAAAAAACGTTTGATTTCGGGCTTCATCGGTTTGAAGGTCTCTGGAGACTGGTGCTTAGCGATATGCTCTGCCTGCAACAGGCTAAAGTTTCTTAACATCAGGCAGACAAACATTTCGGCTGCGAACGGGCGTGCGAAGTCAGCATGACGGGAGGATACTTTTTCCCAGTCAGCCATGCCCAACTTACCACTCCCATAGACGGCGGTTGTCCGGTACAAATAGCCAACTTTTGCAATTTGATTGATATCGGGTTGCTTACCGTGGGCAAGCTGATCGACAACATAATCGAAATTACGCGCGCTTCGGTTGGCGCGAGACAGCACAAATACCCGTGCGTCAACACGGCCCGCTTCCTGCAGTGGCACATTCTGGCGTAGCTTTTCTAAGTAGAGCTCATCAACTTCGCCGTCTACTAATGCCATGGTGAGATCCCACTTTGTCGCTATGACGCGATCATTGCGCTCGTTAGGCGAGAGGTAGCTAGAGAAAAGGACGAAGTTATAGCGTTTGTTGGGCGTATTGATTTCGTAAACGACGGTACCGTAACCCTGATTGTCGAGATCAAAGCGTACAGGCTCAATTTGCCAGCGCTCTCTCATAATTCGGCGTACTAGCGTGCGCATAAAACTCAATCGGCTTTGGTGGATCGAGCCTAGGCGCTCTAAATCCATGACTTGATTAACCGGGCGAAGCGGGAGCGCGTTGTCACCTCTTAAAGCGGCTTTGATAGCAGCTGGCGTCGTCATTATTTTTATCCTCATACTAATCAGCACAATCTTGATTTACAGCACAGAGATGTCGGTAACCTGGGCCGCTAATGCGGGTTTCATACTCAAGTTTCTGCCGGTTACTTCTTTTATAGTCTTTTGCAGATTGAGCAATCAAGTCACGTTTAATGGTGAGGTGAGTTATCAATAACAACGAGCACCAGCTGACTTGATCTGAATACATCATCAATAAAACGCAGATTGCGTACAAATCAGAAGGTTATATCGTTTGATAAGCAGAGCTTATCAGGACGTGTGAAACTATTATATTTTCTATGGTTTTAGAGGTTTTGAGGCTGCGAAATTTAGCAGCCGTTTTCCAAAATAAAGTCGACTAATGCTTGGGCGGGTGGCGTGAGTGACTTCTCTTTTAAGCGGACGATACCAATTCTTCGGATAACGTTGGGCGTCATAAAAGGGATGAATTTCAGGGTTTGGCTATCGCGCGGGAATGCGTAGTAGGGCAGAGTGGTGACTCCAAAACCTGCCTCCAGTAGTGCAATCAGAGAAATCATGTTGGACACATAGAATTGAGACTGGCCTAAAAGAGGGTTCGCCTCGCTATCCTCGAGCAGCCGGGAGGTGCCGTTGCCGATCAGTCTATGTTGGCGTAGAGCTTTCCAGTGGAGTGCTTGTTCCTTTGCTAGTGGGTGGTCAACGGGGCAAACCACGCCTATTTGGTCCTCCCATATTTGGGTGAAGGTTTTATCAGGGTGCTCGAACTCATGGAAAAGATGGCTTATTCCGAAGTCGACTTTTTGGTTCTCGACCATTTTTAGCACAGCATCGGAGTTGTCGTCATAAAAGCTAATATGCAATTCAGGGCTTTTAGTAATGAACTGCTGAAGAAGTTCAGGCAACACTTGGCTCGCGATAGAGGGGACCGAGGCTAACCGTAAGTGGCCGGTTTTGTTGTCAGCCAGTAGTGCCATATCTTCCGAGACTCGATCGTGGTGATCAATCAGCTCTTTGGCTTTGGGTAGGAATAGTTGGCCAAAGGGTGTTAGCTCGGCTTTGGTTGTTTTCGCATTCCGCTTTTCAAACAAAGCTTCACCTAACTTATTTTCTAGGTCTCTGATTGAAAGCGAGATGGCCGGTTGGGTTCGGTGTGCTTTCTCTGCTGCCGCGTGGAACCCCTTCAGCTCTGCAACCCAAATAAAGTGGCGTAGTTGAGCGATCTTAAACTCTGGCAGCACCTTACTTCCCCTCATGAATTCTCATTCGATAAGTAAGCCTTATCGCTAGATATTATTTATTAATTTTTATTATTAAAACACGGGGCTTAAGATGGATCCATCTATATTCGGGAGGTTTGTATGTCTGATTCAGTTTTTCGTAATTACATTGCTGGTGAGTGGGTTGAAGGCAACAACGGCAGCGTGGCGAACATCAGCCCTGCTGATACTAGCGACGTTATTGGTCAATATGCTCAGGCCGATAAGGCTCAGACTGAAGCTGCGATTGCAGCGGCTCGGCAAGGCCAACAAGAGTGGCAAAAGAGCGGCCTTGAACAGCGTTATTCTGTGCTGATGGCCATCGGTGATGAACTGATTGCACGCAAAGATGAGCTAGGTGAGATTTTGGCACGTGAAGAGGGTAAAACGCTCGCTGAAGGTGTTGGTGAAACTTACCGTTCTGGGCAGTTCTTTCACTACTATGCGGCAGAAGTGCTGCGTCAGATGGGTGAAACGGCCGATTCTGTGCGCCCAGGTATTGAGATTGAAACCCGCCGCGAGCCAGTGGGTGTTGTGGGTATCATCACACCTTGGAACTTCCCAACAGCAACGGGTGCATGGAAGATTGCCCCGGCTCTGGCTTTCGGTAATGCGATTGTGTGGAAACCCGCTAATCAGGTGCCGGCATCCGCTTGGGCGCTAACTGAAATTATCTCTCGTCAGGGTTTGCCTGCTGGTACGTTCAACCTCGTTATGGGGCCGGGTGCTGAGGTGGGTGATGTACTGATCAACTCCCGCAATATCAACGCGCTTACGTTCACAGGGTCTCTTGAAACGGGCCGTAAAGTGGCTGCTGCAACGGCAGTTAATTTGGTGAAGTGTCAGTTGGAGATGGGCAGTAAGAACGCATTGGTCGTTTTGGATGATGCGGATCTAGAAAACGCTGTTGAGTGCGCGGTCGGTGGTGCTTACGGCGGTACAGGCCAGAAGTGTACAGCATCTTCACGCCTTATTGTGACGGAAGGTATTCATGATCGCTTTGTTGAAGCGATGGTAGAGCGCATGAAGAAGCTGGTAGTCGGACATCCTCTAAAGGAAGGCGTCAATATCGGTGCTGTAGCAGATGCGCGACAGATGGAACAGAACTTGGAATATCTGGAATTGGCCAAGAAAGAGGGCGGAAATCTGGTCTGCGGCGGTGAAGTTCTAACCGAAGATACAGAGGGCTATTACATGCAGCCTGCACTGTTCACTGAGACGACCAACGATATGACCATCAACCGTGAAGAGGCGTTCGCGCCGATTGCATGCGTGATCAAGGTTAAAGACTACGACGAAGCACTTGCGACTCTGAATGATACTAACTTTGGCTTGACCGGTGGTATCTGCACGCAATCTTTGAAGTACGCGTCTGACTTCAAGCGTAACGCTAAAACGGGCTGTGTCATGGTGAACTTGCCAACGGCCGGAACCGACTACCACGTGCCATTTGGGGGCCGCAAAGATTCCAGCTTCGGCCCACGCGAACAAGGTACGTATGCGAAAGAGTTTTATACCGTTGTGAAGACAACCTATATCAGCGCCTGAACCTGAAAACTCAGAGCTGGAGGTAAGGCTATGCATAACGAACTACACAGCAATATGATCGTGATTGACGGGCTCCAGTACTCCAACTGGAACCGCCAGATCTTCGAACAGCTGCGCGAAGGTGGGGTAACGATGGTGCATGCCACCATCGTTTATCACGAGCAGATTCGAGAGACTTTGTTGCGTATCGCTGAGTGGAACCGCCATTTCGAGATGAACGCTGATCTGATAATGCCTGTTAAAAGTGCGGCTGATATTCGTCGCGCCAAAGAGCTAGGCAAGGTTGGCATCATGTTCGGAGCGCAGAACTGCTCACCTATCGAAGATGATATCGGCATGATCGAGGTGATGCGCGAGCTGAATCTGATGATTATGCAGTTGACCTATAACAACCAGAGCTTGTTGGCCTGTGGTTGTTATGAATCTGAAGATAGCGGTGTTACCCGCTTTGGTCGCCAAGCTATTCAGGAGATGAATCGGGTTGGCATGATTGTGGATATGAGCCATAGCGGCGAGCGCAGCACGCTGGATGCCATTGAGATATCTGAGCGTCCCATCGTGATCTCACATGCCAACCCGCTGAGCTTCCACGAGGCTAAACGCAATAAGTCAGATACCGTTTTGAAAGCGTTAGGTGAGTCGGGTGGCTTGCTAGGTTTCAGCCTCTACCCCTTCCACTTGAAGAACGGCCCGGATTGCACGTTGGAAGACTTCTGCGACATGGTGGCCAGTACTGCGGACTTGATGGGTATTGACCATATCGGTATCGGTACGGACCTGTGCCAAGAGCAGCCGTTGTCTGTTTTGGAGTGGATGCGTAACGGGCGTTGGTCGAAAGCTATGGACTATGGCGAGGGCTCTAAGTCAAACGCCGATTGGCCTCGTCCGTTGTCTTGGTTCCGCGATAGTCGTGATTTTCCGAATCTAACTGAGGGCTTGTTAGCGCGAGGCTTTAGTCACGAGGATGTTATGAAAATCATGGGTAGAAACTGGCTGGCATTCCTAGAAGAGGGTCTCCAGCCACAATAGTAAATTGTTCTTAGCGTCTGCAATTTCGCCTCAAAAATGCGTGAGATTGCAGCTTTTGCCTGATAACCAATAAATATAAAGATCCATCAGGAGACTAACATGAGTAATACAATTCAGGCTTCTGTTGCAGAGCCGATGGTGTCGAGCGTGGCAGGAGCGTCCCTCAAAAAGCCAGCATCAGGGATCGATCTTCCGGTACTTTTAGTCAGCGGTGGCGTTTTAGTGCTGTTTGCAGCGCTCGCGCTATACGATATCGATATGATGTCTGGTTGGGTGAATGCAGCCTTTGCTACGTCGACCAAATACTTTGGAGCATACTGGCAGGTATTGCTGCTGCTCACGTTCTTGATCGGTTTATTTCTAACATTGGGCCGCACAGGCTCTGTTGTTTTAGGCGGCATTAAAACGCCAGAAATGCCAGCGTTTCAGTGGATCTCTGTGATTATGTGCACACTGCTTGCGGGCGGTGGCGTATTTTGGGCAGCTGCTGAACCGATGGCTCACTTTACTTCGGCACCACCGTTGTTTGCGCAGGCCGAAGCGGGCACGGTGCAGGCGGCATACAACGCATTGGCGCAGAGCTTTATGCACTGGGGTTTCCTCGCGTGGGCGATCTTGGGTAGCTTGACGGGTATTGTTTTTATGTACCTGCACTACGAAAAAGGTCTGCCGCTGAAGCCGCGTACACTGTTGTACCCTGTTTTTGGCGACAAAGTAATGACTGGGCCGTTAGGCGTCATTGTTGATGCAAGCTGTGTGCTGGCAGTTGTTGCTGGGACGGTAGGGCCAATTGGATTTTTGGGTCTGCAGGTGAGCTTTGGTTTGGAGAAGCTGTTTGGTATTCCCAATACTTACACAACCCAGTTGACGATCTTAGTGGGCTTAATCTGTATTTACACGCTATCGGCTGTGAGCGGTGTGACGAAAGGTATCCAGATTCTGAGTAAAGCCAACGTTATTCTCGCGTTTATTCTGATGGCATTTATTCTTTTCTTTGGTCCAACAGCCTTCATCATGGATAGCTATCTACATAGCTTCGGTATTTACCTTGATCAGTTTATTCCAATGGCTACGTTCCGAGCGAGCCCAGGTTGGTTGGACTGGTGGACGGTGTTCTTCTGGGGCTGGTTTTTAGGCTACGGTCCACTGATGGCGATGTTTGTGGCGCGTATCTCTAAGGGTCGTACGATTCGTGAGATGGTGCTGCTGATCTCTGTTGTCGCTCCCATTATCACGTGTTTCTGGTTCACGATTGTTGGCGGAAGTGGTCTCGCGTTTGAATTGGCGAATCCGGGAGTGATCTCCGAGCCGTTCACAGGTTTTAACCTGCCGGCTGCACTGTTAGCCATCACTGAACAACTGCCGATGGGCTTTGTTATCTCGGTAATGTTCTTAATCTTAACCACGATTTTTGTTGCCACCACAGGCGATTCGATGACCTATGCCGTTTCGATGGTAATGACGGGTACGGATCACCCCCAGACCTCTGTGCGCGTATTCTGGGGCATTATGATGGGGGTTGTTGCAGCATTGCTGATCTCTATCGGGTCGGGTGGCATTTCAGCGTTGCAGTCGTTCATTGTTGTGACGGCGGTTCCGGTGTCTTTGGTACTACTCCCATCGTTATGGACCGCTCCGCAGATCGCTCGCAAGATGGCCGATGACCAAGGCCTTTAATCTCTCATCAACCTAGTCTGTCGGGAGGAGTAATCTTCCCGACCTTTTTAGAGAAATATTTAATATGAAAAAAGCTGTTAAAACGGATCTCTTTGCCTCTAAGGCTCCACTGGAGTGGGCGATTATTGCAAATGGTCAACTTTCTACTGCTCAGATCCCAATTGATACCGAGGGCAAAGTAGTTGAAGGCGGTATTGAAGCGCAAGCTCGTCAAACGATGGATAATTTTAAGCACACGATTGAAGCGGCTGAACTCACCATGGCTGACGTAACCCAAGTACTGATCTACGTAACAGACCGCGATCAGCTACCTGTATTCAATAAAGTGTATGCGGAATACTTCGAAGCGCCTTACCCGAACCGTGCTGCAATGGTGGTTGCCGGATTAGCACGTGAAGAGATGCTTTGTGAAATTGTTGCGTATGCAGCCGTTCCTAAAAGTGCGTAACCAAAGCCTAAAGCCACAGGGTCCCTGCTGATTTTGGCAGGGGGCCTGTTGTGTTTTCCGCTTGGAGTTAGGCTACGCCGGTATTGAAACTAGCTAGAACAGGCTTGCTGAATTCCAACGCGATTAAGTTGCGAGGTGGCGTACTTATGATAATTGCGCATTTAGCTCCAGCTCGATAGGGCAATACTACACACCTCTTCCGCGCCGCCAATCACATGCAACATAGCCTGAGTCACTGATGAAGAATAACTACACTGCGCCTGCTGGTGGTTGGGGGGCTCTAAAGAGCACAACCGAACATCTCATCAAAAGTAAGAATGTTTTTAAAAACATAAAGTCTTTATTGCGTGCTAACCAAAGTCAGGGCTTTGACTGCCCTGGCTGTGCGTGGGGGGAGGAGCAAGATCCTTCTCGTATACGCTTTTGTGAGAACGGCGCTAAGGCAATCAACTGGGAAGCGACATCGAAAGGTGTTGGCCGTGAGTTTTTTGCCGAGCATACGGTTCGTTGGTTAAATGAACAGACGGACTACTTCCTTGAGTTTCAGGGGCGTTTAACAGAGCCCATGCGCTATAACGCCGCGACAGATAAGTATCTGCCGATCAGTTGGGAAAGCGCTTTTTCATTGATTGCGCAGCACTTGCAGCAGTTGAACGATCCAAACCAACTTGAGTTGTATACCTCTGGTCGGGCAAGTAATGAAGCGGCTTTTCTGTATCAGTTGTTTGGCCGCGCTTTCGGTACTAATAATTTTCCTGATTGTTCCAATATGTGCCACGAAGCGAGCGGCGTAGCACTTGGAGACAGTATCGGTATTGGTAAGGGTACTGTTACCCTTCACGATTTTGACAAAGCCGATACGATCTTTGTGTTTGGTCAAAACCCCGGCACGAATCACCCCCGCATGCTAGATACGCTGCGCAGTGCGATGAAGCGTGGCTGCAACGTTGTTATCTTTAACACCCTGAAAGAGCGAGGGCTGGAGAAGTTTCAGCATCCGCAAAATCCCATAGAGATGTTGTCCAACAGTTCTACCACGATGCATAGCTACTACTTCACCCCAAAACTGGGAGGTGATATGGCGGCTGTTCGCGGCATTGTGAAAGTGTTACTCGAAAAGCACCAAGAAAGTATTGATCAGAACTTTCTTGATCAACACACCACCGGGTTAGAGGGCTACCTAACACGAGTCCAAAATACCGAGTGGCAGCAAATCTATGAACAATCAGGCCTCTCTCATGACGAGATCGAGCTGGCTGCGCGTTTATTTGCTGAGTCCAAGCATGTCATCAGTACATGGGCGATGGGGATTACACAGCATTACCATTCGGTTGCGACGATCCATGAAATCGTTAATTTTATGGCGCTTGGGGGGCACATAGGCAAGCCCGGTTCGGGCTTATGCCCAGTGCGCGGACATAGCAACGTACAAGGTGATCGTACCATGGGCATCAACGAGCGCCCTGCCAAAGCATTTCTTGATCGTTTAGATCAAACATTTACGATGAAGAGCCCAAGACACCATGGCCACGCTGCTGTTGAGGCAATTCAAGCTATGTTGGCAGGCAGTAGCAAGGTATTTATCGGTTTAGGTGGTAATTTTGCAGCGGCTACCCCGGATACAGTAAAAACTGCTCAAGCGCTTTCTAACTGTGATCTAACAGTGCAAATTAGCACCAAACTTAATCGTTCTCATCTCGTTACTGGCAAAGAGGCGTTGATACTCCCTTGCCTAGGACGCACTGATATCGATTACCAAAAGTCAGGATCACAGTGCATTACGGTAGAGGACTCCTTCAGCATGGTTCACGCTTCGGAGGGTGTGCAGGTGCCTTTATCCTCGGAGATGCGCTCGGAGCCCGCTATCATCGCAGGTATCGCTAATGCGGTATTGGGAACTCGCCCTGTTAAGTGGCTGGAGCTGGCGGAAAATTATGATCGTATTCGCGATCTGATCGAGGCAGTGATTCCTGGTTTCGACGGTTTTAATCGGCGTATCAGGGAACCTGGGGGCTTTTATCTAGGTAACAGCGCCCGTAACAGAGTATGGAACACACCAGCTAATCAGCTAACCATGCATGACTTCCCATTGCCGCAGTTTATTATTCCCGCCCTGGCGGATGCGTCACTGCAAGAGGGGGTGCTCATCTTGCAAACTTTACGCTCCCATGATCAATACAATACAACCATCTACGGAATGGACGACAGGTACCGCGGTGTTCGTGGTGAGCGGCGCGTGGTATTTATACATCCAGATGATATTCGCGCGCGTGGCTACCAAGAGGGGCAGATGGTATCCATGCGTTCTCTTTGGCCTGATGGCCAAACGCGGGAAGTACATGGGTTTAAACTCGTTGCCTACGATATTTCGCTCGGAAACATAGCGGCTTACTATCCCGAGACAAATCCGTTAGTTCCGTTAGAAAGCGTTGGTGAGGGCAGCGGTACACCCACCTCAAAAAGTGTGGCAGTTGAGCTATTTGAGTCTAAGTCCGACGTGATTTTGAGAAGCTAGGAAAATGGCGCGGTGGTTAGCCGCAACATAAAGCTCAACTCTTGCTTCGAGATTCCGAGCTAGCATAACAAGTCTTTGTGACGTGATCGGCGCACTCGTTCGGGCGGTTGTGAATGAGTGTGCCGAGGTCACGTTTGTATCAATTTTGCGTGTTACTTAACTTGGTTTAGGTAATTCGTTAGGCGATCTTTGTTCATAACAAAAGTTGCGCTTAGAGAAGCTGACTGTGTTTTAATCTCTTCCAAATTAGTAGGGCTTCCAGCAACCACCACGCCAACCATTCCCATTATTGTGTGAGGCGTGCACTTGTAGACATAAACGCCTTCTTTATCCACCGTAAAGGATACTTTCTGATTCATCGCGCCTTTCCAGCCAGCTGAACCTTCAGGGATCAGATTGTTAACGGATTCAGCGTTGTGCGCCATATCTGTCGGTTCAAAGTGAACGGTATCACCGACAGCCACATTTAGAACGGCAGGCTCGAAAACCATGGTTCCATCAGCTCCGACATTTTTCATTTGTACTGTATGCTCAGCGGCGAATACCAACTGTGAGCTAAGCATCAGGGCTGCGGTAGCGGTAAAAATCTTTCTATTCATAGCTATCATCCAAATAGTTACAGAGTTGTTAATGAGAATCATTCTAATATTTTTCTTAAGAGACTTTCAATCGTGTTGAGGGTTGTACGCAGGGCTAGGCGATTTCGTTCAATATGCAAAGCAGCCTCTACAGTCAGAAGTAGAGACCTGTAAATGAGGGGTAGATAGGGTATCTAACGTAACGGGTGAGGGGGCAAAGCTTAGGGCTTAATGTAGGGCTGGGAAAGGCAAGAAAGCGTGCGAATGTGTAGAAAGGTTTTGCAAGAGAGTAGAAAGGACTAGATCAAACCTAAATCAGCAAATGATTGATAAATAAGATCTAATCCTTTCTTTTACTTTCAGGACTTACAGCCCTAATTTGTTTGCAACGTAATCGGCGTCTTTGTCACCACGGCCAGATAGATTAACCAAAATGGTTTGGTCGCTTGGTAACTCAGCCGCTTTGCGCATCGCCCAAGCCACCGCATGGGAACTCTCCAGCGCAGGGATAATGCCTTCCACTTGGGAGAGCGTCATAAAAGCGTCAAGGCACTCTTCATCTGATGCCGTTTCGTAGTTAACGCGGCCTAGCTCTTTTAGGTAGCTGTGCTGTGGGCCAACGCCTGGGTAATCAAGGCCTGATGCGATGGAGTGAACCGGCATTGGTTCGCCGTTTTCATCTTCTAGGACGTAGCACTTCATGCCATGGATTTCGCTAGGCTTACCAAGCGTGAGTGTTGCAGAGTGTTCAGTTGTTGCAAGGCCCTTGCCCGCAGGCTCTACGCCAACGATATTGACGTCGTCGTCATTCAGGAATGCGGTAAAGAGGCCCATAGCGTTCGAGCCACCGCCAACGCAAGCCGTAATGTAGTTAGGCAGCTTGCCCTCTTTCTCTTGGAACTGCTGGCGTGCTTCTTGGCCGATTACGCATTGGAAATCGCGAACCATTTTTGGGAACGGGTGTGGGCCAACCACTGAACCGATGGCGTAAATGTAGTTAACAGGGTCTTTTAGGTACTCCTCAAAGGCGCTATCGACGGCATCTTTGAGCGTAGCTGTACCGCGTGTTACAGGTACCAACTTGCAGCCTAGAATTTTCATCTTCGTGACATTAGGGTGCTCTTTTTCGATGTCGACCTGACCCATGTGGATCTCGCAAGGGATACCAACAAGGGCACATGCTGTTGCCAGTGCAACGCCGTGTTGGCCTGCGCCTGTTTCAGCGATAACTTTGGTTTTACCCATGTACTTCGCAAGGAGTGCTTCGCCCAAACAGTGATTGATTTTGTGCGCGCCAGTATGGTTTAGGTCTTCGCGCTTCAAAAAGATGCGAGCCCCGCCAAGCTTCTCAGTTAAGCGGCGTGCGTAATAGATTGGGCTGGGGCGGCCAACGAAATCAGTGAGTAGAGACGCAAGTTCTTCTTGGAACTCTGGCTTTTGGCGGATCTCCTCGTACGCTTGATCGATCTCGTCCATGATTTTTTTGAGCTCAGGCGGAATAATCTGTCCGCCGAACTCTCCGAAGAAGCCTTCTCTATCAGGCATTTGGCCAAAGTCAAACTTGCTCATGTTACATCTCTCTTGATGGGTATCAGTCTTTCAGTATCGTTTTCTGAAACTATAAAAGAGAGCGCAACCGGAATCTACTTATACGGTGATTTACTTATACAAAAGATGCACGCAGCGTGTGGTTAATCGAACTGAAAACCGAGCTGCTCTTCGCTGGCGATTGTTTTCTTGTAGCCCTCACAGCGTAGCTGCTTGCTTAGGCTTAGCACCATTTGGCGTGCTTCTTGGTATGAGTGCAAAATGGTACGCGAATACTCAGTTCTGGTGGGTACTTGGAACTGGCCGCGGCTTTCGGACACCACCCAGTCTCCAACAAGGTCTTGGTATAGCCGTATGACGAGATAGTCTTGATTTTTTCGCCAGTGAGCAATCACAGGTGGGTACCAATCGTTGTAGAATGAGCAGCTTAATTATGTGGCGCCGAATTGAGCCTTAATGCGCGTCGTTTGTAAAGTCTGGAGCCGGTTTTGTTGAAGAATAACCTGAAAATTGTGGCAGATGAGAACATTCCTGGATTGGCAGCAATGTTTTCGGGCGATGTGGTGCTTAAGCAAGTGGCTGGTCGCCAGATGTCAGCCAATGATGTAGCGGATGCGGATCTCCTTTTGGTGCGCTCAATTACACAGGTGGATGCAGCATTACTAGACGCAGCGAAGCACCTCAAAATGGTGGGTACTGCAACGATCGGAACAGATCATTTAGATAAAGATTATTTGGCCAGCCGCAGCATTCCGTTCTTTAACGCGCCGGGATGTAACGCAGATGCGGTTGTCGAATACGACCTAGCGGTGCTTTTTAACCTGTTTGAAGAGCGTGGTGAGTCACTCGTGGATAAAACGGTTGGCGTGGTCGGTGTGGGTAATGTGGGGGGGCGCTTATGTCAGCGCTTAGAAGCTCTGGGGGTGAAGGTTCTCAAGAATGATCCTCCTCGACATGCGGCGGGTGAATCGGGTTTTATCGCCTTAGATGAGGTGTTCGCTCAAGCGGACGTCATCTGTTTACATACGCCGCTCGTAAAAACGGGGCAATGGCCAAGCTATCACTTAGTAGGCGATGCAGAATTGGAACGATTGAAGTTGGGTGCGGTGTTGCTCAACGCTGGGCGTGGGCCTGTTATCGATAACCAAGCGCTGCTGGGCTTTTTGCAGCAGCGAACGGATGTCACTGCCATTTTAGATGTATGGGAACACGAGCCGCAGGTAGACGCTACGCTTGCTGAACGCGTGCATATCGCTACGCCGCATATCGCGGGATACAGCCTTGATGGCAAGCTGCGTGGTACACATATGTTACGACAGGCGGCGGCAACGGTGCTAGATGCACCACAACCGCCTGACCTCAGCGAGTTTCTGCCGGTGGCGGCTATAAACGCTGTAACGGTGAGCGATGATATAAGGATCTCTGCACTAATCAATATGGTTTATGACCCACTGCACGATGATCGACGGATGAGAAAAACACTGATGTGTGGTGATCAGCCCGTGCGTTTTGATCTCTTGCGCAAACAGTACCCGGTGCGCCGTGAGTTTGCCTCTCTCCATGTGACTGGTCTGCGCGACCAAGCTTTGAAAGAGCAGTTGCGTGCCATCGGTTTTTCGGTTGATTTAGCGTAAGCTGGGCTGCGTGTTTATAAGAGGTCGACATGCTGCCATCGGTTCCTGATTCTACTTCATCCCGCGCGTTATCTGAGCTTAGCCCCGAGATTGGCCAAAACGTGACGGTGCAGTTTATCCAGAGTAAAAAGCGCTTTTCTCTTAATTTTATCGGCTTTAAAGCAGAGAAGAGTGTGATCGTAAGCGCACCCAGAGGGCAAGTTAATACGCTTGCCTTAGAGGGTGCTCAAGTCAATGTGAGTATGCAAGCGGGTAACTACCATTGCCGCTTTACGAGCCGGTTGGTGAAAGCACATCATGCGCCTTTTCCTCATTGGCATTTGAGCTTTCCTACACAGGTTGAGACCAGCCGCCTACGCCAATATGACCGAATACCGGTGCGCATGGCGGTGTCGGTGGATCATGAAGACGAAATGAAAAGCAGCCAGCTGGGCTTGCCGCGGGTCTTGTTATGCCGTGATATCGGCCTAGGTGGTGTGAGTATTGAGTTGCCCGAGCGCTTAGGCCAAGTGGGCGATCGTTTCTATCTAACATTGCGCTTTCGGGTGCATCGGTTAGATCAGGTTGTGCTGCTCTCTGCGGTGTTGCGCTCGGTGCAACAAAGTGCGGGCGGGGTGGTGATGCAAGGGTTTGAGTTTGAGTCCATGGAGGAGGATAGCCAGCTGCTAGTCAGCGCATTTGTCTATCAACAGTATCTTACAGAATTGGGTTATTTAAGAGATGAGTAATCAACAACTGTTTCGTTTGGGCTTAATCGTCAATCCACTGGCGGGTGTTGGCGGTAGTGTTGCACTTAAAGGGAGTGACGGTGCTGATACAGCGGCGCGGGCCTTAGCGCTAGGCGCAGAGCCTAAAGCTCAGCAGCGCACGTTAACCGCACTCGAAGTATTTAAAGCGTTACCCATGGAGGTGTTGACCTATCCCGATGAGATGGGAGAGCGGGTGGCGCGCGAAGCGGGCTTCAATCCAACCGTGCTTGGTCAGATTACCACCGGTGCTACCACTGCTGAAGATACTGAAAAAGCCGCCGTAGCGTTATTTGAGGCGGGTGTTGACTTGATCCTGTTTGCTGGCGGAGATGGTACTGCCCGTAATATTTGCCACGCATTGCCCGAGCAGTTTCCGGTTTTAGGTATTCCTGCTGGCGTGAAGATCCATTCTGGTGTTTATGCGGTGACTCCCAAAGCGGCTGGCGAAGTGGTTGCGATGCTTGTGCGTGGTGAGCTTGTCACCTTAATGAATCAAGAGGTGCGCGATATTGATGAGGCGCAGTTCCGCGAAGGGCGTGTGCGCGCCAAGTACTACGGCGAGCTGCAAGTACCCCAAGAACACCGTTATATGCAGCATGTGAAAGAGGGGGGGAAAGAGGTTGAGGAGCTTGTTGTTGCTGATATCGCAGCGGATGTTGTGGAGCGTTTAGAGCCTGGTGTGCGTTATGTGATGGGGTCGGGCACCACCGTCAAAGCGGTGATGGATGAATTAGGCCTAGAGAATACGCTATTAGGTGTGGATGTCATCGAAGATGGTGCTTTGGTAAAGCAAGACTGCACTGCGGCAGACTTACTGCAGTTAACCGATGGTGTCGATGCAAAAGTAGTGATCACTTTGATCGGTGGGCAAGGGCATATCCTCGGGCGTGGAAATCAGCAGTTATCGGCTGCATTGATTCGCCAAGTAGGTAAAGAAAACCTGATTGTTATCGCCACTAAGAGCAAGCTAAAAGCGCTCGAAGGGCGTCCTCTTATCGTCGACAGTGGTGACCCTGAGCTAGATCGAGAGCTAGCTGGCCTAATCCCTGTGACAACCGGCTACCATGATTCGGTGCTCTATCGCGTCGCAGAGATTTAGTTAGGCAAGTAACAGGGTATTGGCCGCTGTTTATAAACTGCAATATTAGTGTCATGTTTTTGCTTTAAATTTTGCCTCAAATTTGCATAGAGCTAGTTGGGGCAAAACAATGAAAAAACTATTCGCGGGTATCTTAATCTCTGGTGCGTTGGTCAGCTTATATGGCTGCCAAGCGACACAAACTAAAACAGCGGCAGCAGCCCCTGAGTTGAACAACGACGATCTTTATGAAGTGGTTCACGAAGGCCGTTACTACGTGTTTGACGACTTCGACGTTTACCAAGAGTTCCTGACTGTAGGTGAGACCTCTTACCGTAAAGTGTTTATCGGTGGCGGTCCACACGGTGAAACATTGGTTCACGGTCTGCGTGGCAAAGATAAGAAAAAGCTGTCTGGCATTGCGGGTGTAGAGATGTTCAAAGGCACGCTGCAAGCGGCTGATGATTTCTATGGCGAGATTCGTGCTGAAGATGGTCGTTTGTATGTGTTCGACAGCCTAGAAGATATGAAAGCGATGCGCCAAGTCGGTGAAGCACCATACCGCTACACAGTGATTGGGGCGGGCCCACAGCAGCAAACAGTTGTTTACGTACTGAACAGCTCGAACAAAAAGAAAAAGCCAACGGCGTTGATGGCGAAGTTCAAAGCACACAACAAAATCTAAGATGATGTGCACTAGAAAAGGCCTCTTATGAGGCCTTTTTTAGTCTTGGAGCAACGCCTTTTTTCGAGGCGTTGCTGGTGGGGTGTTCGCCGCTTAATCTGCGATCTCGACCCGGTTTCGTCCGTTCTCTTTCGCACGGTAAAGGGCTTTATCAGCGCGCTCGATCGTTTGCTCTGCTGACTCATTCTCGGTGCGTTGTGAGATACCAAACGATGCGGTGATGGAGCTGATTACTTTGCCAGACTTTTTCTGCTTAATACGTATTGCTTGAATCTTGCTCCGTAGCCCTTCAGCAAGCTCGGCCGCTTCCTTTGCGCTTTGGCCAATCATAAGCACGGCAAACTCTTCGCCGCCGTAACGAACCGGTAGGGCAGGCTCCTTGCAAGTCTCTTTGAGCACTTTACCGAAGTACTGCAAAACCTTATCGCCCATGAGGTGGCCATAGTTATCGTTAAACTGCTTGAAGTGATCGATATCGATCATGACCAGTGTAGTGACTTTATGGCTTTTAGAGCCGGCAATTTGTTCTAGCTCTGCATCAAATACACGGCGGTTGAACAAGCCTGTCAGAGCGTCTACGCGCGCATCTTGGCGTGTACGTTGCAGCTCCTCCTTTAAGGATGCAATCTCCGCTTGCGCCGCTGCTATCTTCTCTTGAAAGTTATTGGTTGTTTGGCTGATAGAAGCGGTGTTTTCCGCTAAGCGGGTAATAATGGATTCGAGCTCAGCACCGTTATTCACCGGTTCTGATAGCTCAGCTAAGCTATCTTCCAGAATAACGCCAAAGCTGGTGGTGTGCTCTGCGGCTGTATGGGCGTGCTCTTGCAAATTCTGTGTCAGCGCAATTAACTGGTTTTGTGCTTGCTCTGATTCCGCTACCTCATCGCTGATAACGTGTTCACGAAACATCTGTTCGCCTAGTAGCGTCGGGCAGGTTCCGTAGGTTTCAAGTGTCTGGTCCATCTGCGTGTTGAGCGATGGCAGTTTGTTTGAAACATAAGTATACCAAAGCGCATAGTTCAACGGATTCGGTGGAATATTGTATTTCACCATCAGCGGTATGGCTTGGCGTAGATACTCGGCGGACTGGTTGGAATTTTCAGCGAACTTCATAAACACCTATCGCAAAAGGCTCAAGAGATTGATGGCTCTAATGTGTCTGGCGATAAACACATTAACTACTTCATCCACCAATATAACCTCGTTTAGTTTAGATTTAAACGCTTGTTTAAAAACGAATATTGATCGATACAAAGGAGTTATCGGCCTGACATAGTTTCCCTTTAAATATTAGTCAGGAGTTAGCAACACTTTAACCTACCTTAGTCTA
Source organism: Neptunomonas sp. XY-337 (assembly GCF_004959845.1). Classification (NCBI taxonomy): domain Bacteria; kingdom Pseudomonadati; phylum Pseudomonadota; class Gammaproteobacteria; order Oceanospirillales; family Oceanospirillaceae; genus Neptunomonas; species Neptunomonas sp. XY-337. Next base: position 238,294 of record NZ_SPLL01000002.1, read on the forward strand.
ATTTTGACTAAATTAGAGTGTGTTCATAAAAAGGCTGGACCGGAAGGGGCACTAAACGCTTTTCCAAATGCGTAACTTGCCCAACCAGTCATCTGGTGCCAGTCCGCTTTCGAGTTGGTTCCTTAGTGCTTCGCAAGTGAGTTGAAGAGTAGCTAACTCTTTTACCCGTTGCGGTGTAAGTTGCAACTCCACATCAACGTGATCATGGGCGTAAAAGAGTTGGATCTCGTTATGTTGCCATGGCGCAAGGTTAGGGGTCGTTTCGTTTAGGGAGGTTAGAATCTCTTTGCGAAGCGGTAAAATACGGCATACGTTCTGCGGTTCGTCGTCAAATGTATCGACATGGAAGATCACTTCACCGAGGTCATCAAATCGCTTTTTGAGTTGATAAACGGCCATATCGCCAAGCCAGTGGCCCTCAGAAGCGCTGCATCGAGGGTTTACCTGCAGGTGCATCTCTAAAAGAACTTTGCTGCCCATACGGCGGGTTTTGAAACTATGCACATCTTGAATACCGTCTACCTCAAGAACCGTATCGCGTAGCGCAGCCACTTGATCGTCAGGTAGCGCAGTATCGACGAGTTGCTTGATACTGTTCCAGGTAAGGTCCCAACCAATTTTTCCGACCAAGAGAGCGACGGCAATAGCCGCAAGCAGATCCAGCCATACCCAGCCCAGCATAGCGCCTGCGACGCCAACCAAAACCACAATGGAAGAGAGTGCATCGCTGCGGCTATGCCAAGCATTCGCAATTAACAGGTCTGATTTGAGCTTTTTACCGGCGGCTAAGGTGTAGCGGAAGATCCACTCTTTTGCAGCGACTGATATCAGAGCTACTAGCAAAGCTGGCCATGTGGGCGTTGGTATATCGGTTGCGTTAAAAAAGTGTTGAGCGCTTTCCAGTGCCAGTGCACCCGCAACGGCAATTAAAATAGTGCCCAAAATGACGGTCGCCATCGTTTCAAAGCGTGCATGACCCCAAGGGTGAGATTCGTCTGGCTCTTCATCGGCAATATGGAACACGAAGATAACGAGGAAGTCGGTAAAGAGATCTGAGAGAGAGTGAATACCGTCGGCAATCAACGCTGCGGAGTGGGCAAAGATACCCGCAACGACTTTCATGAGGCCCAAGACACCATCGAGTGCTGCACCTATCAGGGTAACCCGCTTCGCTGCCTTATTTCGATCCGATAGCTGGCTCATGCCAAAAAGTCCTTCCAAGTTGATGTTGCCACTCATATTAGCAAATCACAGAACAAGTTTGAGCCGATATTGCCTTTCCCTGTTAATAGAAAAAGCCTAATTTAGGGGTTGACACCCTGCAAACCCGCACCATTTGTGGGCTCTAAGAAAGTGATAGGAAAATGTCTAAAAACTTGACTTAAAGGCACATAAGTTACTGTTTTTTATGATATAAAACATCTGTATAAAAAATAAACAAATTGTCTTATGTTACGCTTTTTCGGGGGGTGTAAGACTTTTCTGTGACGCTACTAACAAAGTTATCCACAGTAACTGTTAACATTCCCCTTCAAGCCCCGCCAGCGTTGGTATCGCGGGTTACTAAACGGTTGTCTCGGGCTTAACAAGGGTCTAGGATGCTGATTTCGACATTAGTTGGATGAACAAACGAGATGGATAGCGTATACCTTTCCCAATTGCTCTTGCCGGTGGCTCTGTTTTTGATCATGTTCGGGATCGGTCTCTCGCTGACACCGGCTGACTTCCAGCGCCTAACGCAGCAGCCAAAGCCTGTTGTGTTAGGTGTCGCATTGCAATTAGTTGGCCTGCCAGCGTTTGGCTTTCTGGTTATCTGCGTGTTTTCGTTGCCACCGGTATATGCGGTAGGTATTGCGATCTTAACGTTTGCGCCCGGTGGTGCGACCTCCAATATGATCAGCTATTTATGTCGAGCAGACACGGCTCTGTCCGTTAGTTTGACGGCCTTAGCCAGCGTTGTAACGCCACTCTCTTTACCGCTGATGTCCTATGTTGCCGTTGGCTACTTTATGGGGCTTTCGGTGGAGGTGAATGTGCCTATCCTGCAAACCATCACCAAGCTCATTGTGATCTCGCTGTTGCCAGTGGTGCTGGGGATGTGGCTGCGCCATTATAAAGTCGCTGTTGCGATGCGTTTACAGCCGGTTATTAAGTGGGCTTCGCTGCTGTTTATGTTGACCGTTGTGATTGGTTTGCTGGTGGCGAATCGTGATCAGTTATGGGAGCTGTCGAGTGTTGCTGTGCCTGCTGTGTTAACGCTCTCAGTGGGGGCTATGGCTTTAGGTGCGCTGATCGCTCGTATAGCTCGCCTGCCATGGGAGCAGGCGCTGACTTTGGGTATCGAGACGGGGATACAAAATGCCGGTTTGGCACTGGTGATCACCGGGACGGTATTGCAAGATCAAGCGATGTCTACCGTGGTGCTGATGTACGGGATTCTGATGCAAGTTCCGGCAATCTTATTGGTGTTATATCGGAACCTGCCTGCGGGTAGATGGCGATGGGTGATGCCGCCCAGTTAGTCGATCCCGATAATTTTATGGGTTTGCAAACTTAGCCTCCAGCGCGGGTGCTGCATACAGTACTTGATCGCCTGTTGAGTGCTGTTTGGCTCAGCGGGGCTATCAATGGGCTGTAAATAAAAGTGCTCGAAATCAGCGCCTGCAAAGCGATCAGGCATGGCGGCAGCCTGTGGATAGACAAGCTTAAGCTCGTGCCCTTGCGTGATGATCACGTCGGAGCTTCCCTTTGGGCTAACGCATATCCAATCAATACCCTCGGGGAGTGGTTTGGTGCCGTTTGTCTCGATGGCGACTTCAAACCCCACTTTATGCATTGCATCTATAAGGGGGGTATCTAGTTGCAGGGCAGGCTCGCCGCCGGTAAAGACCACAAATGGAATACCTTCAGGGGTGGGCCAGAAGCTCGCGATCCGCTGCGCAAGACCCTGTGCGGTGGCAAACTTGCCACCATTCTGACCGTCTGTACCAACGAAGTCAGTATCGCAAAAATCGCAGATTGCCTTGGCTCGATCTTGCTCGCGACCAGACCATAAATTACAGCCTGTAAAGCGGCAGAAAACTGCTGGTCTTCCCGCATGGGCTCCCTCTCCCTGTAGGGTATAAAACATCTCTTTAACACTGTACATGGGATCAAGCACCTGGGGTTGTTCAAAGAAAGGGCAGTAGTTTACTGCGCACAGGCTGTGAATCAAGATCGAGGGTGGCTTATTCGTAAGTCTTAGCGCGGAACGTAGCGTATAGATCGGCGCTGGTGTATAACATTACTTATATCTAATAAAAATAAGCATATTCTAAGGTGGGATTATCATGTTCAAACGATCTCTTGCAGCTCTTGTGGTCACAGGGGCGATGGTGGCATCAACAGGCGTTTACGCAGAGGGCGGCGGTAAAGCCATGATCGCTCCGGGGCTCTTCTCATTTACGATCCAGCACGATGGCGAACCGATTGAGGTGATGCGAAACCAGAGCAAAGATAACCGTATCTCAGAGCTCTATGCCACCACTTTCCGTGGTATGCCGCAGCCGATGCATCCATTTGCACCCCACAAGGTGGAAACGCTCGGTGAACGCGAGTTTGTTGATTATATGATGCAGGCTGATAAATCGGATGATGTCATGGTTGTTGATACGCGCACCGTCGGATGGCACGAGCGGTTAACGATTCCCGGGGCGGCTAACTTTCCTTATACCATGATGAAGGATGCTGAGGAGCGCGATTGGGCGTTGGATGAGTTTGGTGCGAAGAAAGCCTCCGATGGTACCTATGATTTTAGCGGTGCTAAGACTTTGGCTATGTTCTGTAACGGCTACTGGTGTGGACAGACCCCAGCTATGGTACGCGCGATGCTTGAGCTCGGTTATCCGGCTGCGAAGATAAAGTACTACCGCGGCGGTATGCAGGCGTGGACGAGTCTTGGGTTTACGGTTGTCGGCGAGGCTGCAGAATAATCTTATCTATTTGCAAAGGCAGCGCGCTGACGCTGCCTTGACTACCGGGATTATCGGGTGATCTGGCCGCCAAAAGCATCCATGAATTGCGGATAGAGCTTTTGGCACTCCAGTGCTAAGCGCGATATGTCGCTATCTAGACGTACGAGGGGGTCCTCTGAGGCCTCTTCATTTAGCGTTTGCGATAGCTCCTCGGTGGGCTTTACGCGCTTCAAAGAAAGATCATCCTGAATCACAAAGTTAAGTGTTTCATCCCATGCGACGGCTAATTTCGTGACCTGCATACCCCCTTCGATATGGGCGATAATTTCATCACTGAACAGTTCTTGGCCTTTGATACGGATAACACCGCCTTCGTCGCCGGGCTCTTTTAACTCACACTCGTCTAAGCAGGTGAAGGGCACGCTATCGCGATTTTTCTGTAACCACTCAGACATGACAACCGCAGGAGCATGATGCACATCGGGTAAGGCAATGGGCAGTGAGCCTAAGCTGTTGCGCAGCAGGTTGAGCAGCTCTTCGGCTCGCTTATGCGAGGCGCTATCCACAACAACGAGCCCACTGCGCGGCATGACCAAAGCACTGGTTTGCTGGTAACGGCTAAATGCCCTTGGGAGTAGATCGAGTATAATCTCGTCTTTAAGTTGCAGCTGCTCTTTACGGTACACCTTACGCGCCTGCTCGCGCTCAATTACGGCAACCTTTTCCTGCAGTGCTTTCTTGATCACATTGGCAGGTAGAATCTTCTCCTCTTTTTGCGCAGTGAGCAGGTACGCGCCTTGCGCCGCAAAGACCAGTTGTTGATCCATCGCATTATGTGGTGCTATCCAGCCAAAGCGGCTTAGCTCTTGGCTTTTGCAGGGTGAGAAGCGATGCTCCTCCAACGCGTGTTCTAGCTGTTCTGCTTGATAGTCTTGTGATTCGGTGAAGCGGTAAAAGATTAGGTTTTTAAACCACATGCTGTGTCCTTGAATTATCTTAAGGCTGCGTCGCTGATTCGATCAGTTATTGAGGTGTCGCTTGGTTTTGGCCGTTGCTATGGCGGTAACAGGATCCTCTGGCCAAGGATGTTTAGGATAGCGTCCACGCGTCTCTTTGCGTACCTCCGGATAGCCATTTTGCCAAAAAGTTATCAGATCTTGGGTAACCTGCAGTGGACGGCCGGCGGGTGAAAGCAGATGTAACGTTAATGCTGTTCCGTTGATACGTGGGGTCTCGGTGCAACCAAACATCTCTTGGAGCTTAACCGCGAGTACCGGTGGATGAGTGCTGTAATCGATGCGAATACTCGAGCCGGAGGGCACGGTTAAGCGCTCCGGTGCTTTTTCGGTGAGTGCCTGCTGCTGTGGCCAACTGAGCGCAGAGAGCAGTATTTGCGCCATATTGAGGCTACTTAAACGCGAGGTTGAGCCCAGAAAGGGCACGAGCCAACTATCGAGCGACGCAAGTAAGCCTGCATCTGACCAATCAGGCCAATCGGTGGCTTGGCGCGCGACAAACTGTACACGCTGGCGCAGTGCTCGGCTCTTCTCACACCATGGGAGCACATCTACGCCTTGCCCCCGAATGTGCTGACAAAGCGCTTGGGCGTGCAGGTCTGGTGTCATCGCGATGGGACGGCGCGCTAGTACGAGTTTGTCGATGACCACGTGTTCGTAGGCAGCCACACGACTCTTTTGCTCATCCCATTCAGTGGTGGTTTCTGTTCGGGTCAGGTGGGCAAGCTCTGAGTTGAGTAGCTGGTGGTCCAGTACTTGAGCCACCCAGATGGTATCGCGGGCTTGATCAGCACGTCCGCCCAGATCGCAAACAACAAGCCATGTACTGCGGCTCAGCGGATCTGTGGCGGGCAATGTTGCCTGACGGCCGTTAGCAAGCTGAAACTGGCCAGCGCCATCTCCTCGGGCGATACGGTCTGGCCATGCGGCAGCGACAAGCTGAGCGAGTGCGTTGTCACTGATATTGTTGTGTGCGTCGGCGGTACGACTCAGGCGCTTTGCTTGCTGGATAATACGTTTAGCCGTTGGATGGCTGCGATGTTGCCGCAACCAATGAAGACGCTTTGCCAGTTCGGATCCTTGGCCAAAGCAGGGATCCCGTTCCGAGAAAAGGCTCGCTAGCAGCGCCGCTTCTGGCACCAATTGAAGTGTTTCAGCAACAACAAGCATATGTGCTAAGCGTGGGTGTAATGGCAGCTTAGCCATCTTCTCACCACACGGGGTTAAGCGCTTTGCCCCGGAGCTATCCTGTGCCAGTGCGTTAAGTTTTGTGAGCAGCTCTTCTGCTTGCTCGAGCCGTGCTTTTGGTGGGGGCGTTAGCCATTGCAAGTCACTTGGGTCGTGGCAGCCCCACTGATGTAGTTGCAGTGTTAGAGCACTTAAATCGGCGTGTTCAATCTCGATGGGAGCTTGGGGGGCTAATTGGTCTTGCTGCTCAGCAGACCAAAGCCGATAGCAGCAGCCGGGCTCGGTGCGGCCAGCACGACCGGCACGCTGAATACTGGCAGCTTTTGATACACGCTGTGTGTGAAGGCGGCTCATACCCGTACGTGGGTCGTAGATCGCCGTGCGGCTAAGCCCTGCATCGATCACGACTCGAACACCGTCGATGGTTAAGCTCGTCTCGGCAATCGCCGTGGTGAGTACGATTTTACGGTGGCCTTTGGAAGCGGGTTGAATCGCTTCCTGTTGCTGCTCTATGGATAGGTCGCCGTACAATGGCGTGACTAAGCAACATGTGTCGAGTTTTCCCGCTAATGCGGTTTGCACTTTGCGGATCTCCGCGACGCCGGGTAAAAAGACCAGTAGCGATCCCGTTTCGTTCGCTAGCGCCTGTTGAATTGCTTCACTGACCCGCTCTGGTAACTGTTGCGAGTTGCTCCAGGGAGTGCTGTAGTGAACCTCGACAGGGAATGCCCGCCCTTCGCTGCGCACCTGTGCGGCATCTGGCAGGAGCTTTTCAAGATCGAGGCGATCCAGTGTGGCGGACATGAGCAGCAACTTGAGCGGAGCTTCATCGCGCAGTAGTTCGCGAGCTTCCAGCAGCAGCGTTAAGCCCAGATCGCTATCTAGGTTGCGCTCATGAAACTCATCGAAGATAACAAGGCCATAGCCATCAAGGCTCGGGTCGTTTTGCAGCATCCTTACCAGCACGCCCTCGGTCACCACTTCTATACGGGTCGTTTGGCTGACTTTCGTGTCTGTTCTGGTGCGCAACCCAATTGTTTGTCCAAGTGGTTCACCTAAGTTATGAGCTAGGCGTTGTGCCGCATTGCGTGCCGCAAGACGGCGAGGTTCAAGCATGAGAACTTTCTGCGCGCCTAGCCAAGGTTGGTTTAGGAGTGCAAGGGGAACAGCCGTGGTTTTACCTGCGCCCGGCGGTGCTTCTAGGATGAGCTCATGTTTATCTGCCAATGCTTTTTGTATAGACGGAAGAACCGAATCAATAGGAAGTGACATCATTGGCTATGGCTCGTTTGGAGATAGAGCGCGCACTGTAAAAAGCGCGCTGCCTTTTGTAAAGCCGCTATTGAGTATTGAGTGCCCGGTAAGACTGCTCAATCGCTTGGTCGAGGTAGTAGCCGTAAAACTCCTTATTGCTGATCCCCACTAATTTCTGGTGGACTTGAGCACCATCTTGATTCAAAAAGAGCAGGGTTGGAGTAAAGCTTGCGTTGTAGCGCGCTGCGAACTTCTTGGGTGATATTTGCGCACCATCGAAGTCGACTAGCAGCTTGTTACTGTCGACTTTGAGCTCGCGAATCTGAGCGGGGTAGGCTCGGTTGGCTTGCCGCTCGAGAGGTAACAAAAAATCTTCCCGAACCAGATCGCAGTAGCTGCAATCATAGCGGCTTACGAGTACGACATAGACATGCTTGTTTTGGTGAGAATCTGTGTTGCTGAAATCCGTGGCGCGCAGCAAGCTATCTTTGGCTTGCGCGCTAAATGCTACGGTTAACAGGCACAGAGCAATCAGTTGTTTGATCATTCTAATGTATCCATAAATTCGACGATCTGGTCGATCACTTCGTCAGCATAGAGGTCCCGAAAAAAGTGATCTGCGCCTTCAATGTTGTAATAGGTGACATGCGAGTTATCCACATTTGGCATCTTTTCAGGCAGATCAGGTACGGTATTATCTTCGCTGCCGCTGATGACTAACGTAGGTACGCTCGCTGTTTTTAAAAGCGTTGGTGTATCAAAGCGAGGGTTAGGCGCGTAATAATCAACAAAGCTTGCTGCTGTTACACGTGCATTCTCGCAGTAGATAAAGCCGGGCGTATCCAGCCAAGCGCTCTGGTCGCTTGCTTTTGCTCGTTGTAGCTCGTCATTGAGTGGTGTGCGATAGCGCTTTTGATAGCTTTCCTGCGCGTAATCTTCTGACCATGTCGCAGGGGCAATCAATACCTGCGCTTTGGCTTTTTCTGGGTATGTATCTGCGAACCACGCCGTTTGGTTGCCGCCGCGCGAGTGGCCGGCAAAAATAGGTTGTGTTGCCCCTTGAGTAGTTAACCAGTCCGCCCAAGCATTGAGCTCGGCGACGGCATCGGAGTGCTTATGTCGGTGGGAATCGGCGCAGTCGTACATGCCTTGGCGTGAGTCCAGCCCCAAGCTTAGGTTGACCGCTAGTGAGTTTATCCCCTCGTCACTCAGTAGAGACTGCAGTGTCGCGATGATCTCCATTTCGTTGTGTGCGAGCGTTCCGTGGGTCAACACAACGATATTGTCAGATAAGTTACTACCTTCTGCGATCGCTAAGTTAGCGCCAAGATTTAAGCCGTTGAAAGGTATCGTGACCTGCTGTGCGGCCAGAGATAGAGTGGGTACTGACAGGAGCAGCGTTGCGAGCGATCGCTTGAACATAGTGAGCCTCTTTTATTGTTATAAGCTTATATCGAAAACAATAGCAGAGGCCCAAACGAATGCCTAGAGACCTTCGTAGGCCAACATGGTGAAGACAGGAATATCTGCACCTTGGATGCGTGCGGAGCCCTGTAAATCGGGTAGGTCAATCAGTGCTGCGCTTTCGACCACCTCAGCTCCCAGTTTCTTGATCAATGTGCAAGCTGCCAGAATGGTGCCGCCGGTCGCGATAAGATCATCAAAAACTAGCACGCGATCGCCTTCGGCAACAGCGTCAGTCTGCATTTCAACCTCGGAAGTTCCGTATTCTAACTCGTAAGATTGAGAGACGGTTTCACCCGGCAGTTTACCCTTCTTTCGTACCAGCACCAGCGGGATTTGTAGCTGGTATGCCATGATTGAAGCGATTAGAAAACCACGTGCATCGATACAAGCAATATGGGTGATGTCGGCATCCATATATCGTTGTACAAATGCATCAGACACCATCCGTAGTGCTTTTGGGTCTTTGAAAATCGGTGTGATATCACGAAAGATCACGCCAGGCTCTGGCCAGTCGGGTATAGCTCGAACAACCGATTTGACATAGTACTCGTCATAGGACATGGAAAGTGCACTCCTGATAAGTCGTGTAACCACATAGAGTCTAATTGATGTGGCTCAATGTACGAATAGGGGAAGTCGGGTTTTAATTAAGACGTTGGGTTACACATAGAGATGGCTACTTCTTTGTGCAACTAAATTAACGCCGTTCTTCTAGAACGGCGTCTTTTTTTGTCCAGCAATCGTTAAATCGATAACTGCTGAACGTCGCTTTCCTCAGGGCATTCACCCGCGAGGCACTCGCCTGCTAAAGTGTACAGGTGATCCAGATCTAACAACTCGATCTCTTTACCATCGACGGTGATGAAGTTGCTTTTCTGGAAGCGTGTGAAAATACGGCTCACTGTTTCAACCGCAAGACCCAAGTAGTTACCAATTTCATTACGCGACATTGATAAGCGGAACTTCGATGGGGAGTAACCACGCGCTTGGAAACGTTGCGATAGTTTGACTAAAAATGTAGCAACACGCTCTTCTGCATTCTTTTTCGAGAGCAGGAGCATCATTTGCTGATCATCACGAATCTCTTTACTCATCGTACGCATAACTTGCCGGCGCAGCTCTGGAAGCTGTCCACATAAGTTATCGAGATTCTCGAATGGGATTTCACAAACGGTCGTTGTTTCTAGAATTTTGGCGGAGACAGGATAGATCGTATTATCAAAGCCACTTAAGCCTACCAGCTCACCGGGGAAGTAGAATCCCGTAATCTGCTCTTCACCTTCGTTGGTGATGGTATAGCTTTTTACGCTACCTGCGCGGATCGCGTAAACGGATTCAAAAGGTTCATCCTGATGGAAAAGGTGCTCGCCTTTTTTAAGTGGGCGGCTTTTCTCGATGATATCGTCGAGGCGTTCCATCTCCGTCAAGTTCAATGAAACAGGCAGGCATAAGGAACTCAAGCTGCAAGTATTACAATGCGCTTGCTGTAAGCTGTGTAGTATCCCTTCTTTTTTTGTATCACTCATGGCCATATCCTGTGTTGGTTTAAACATGCGAGCGGCTACTCAACGGAAATTATGTAACATTTCAGGCTTTCCTGAAAGTAAACATTAGATGATTCGTGAGAATCCTTTCGTTGGCTGCTGTTTGGGGATATAAGCATCAAACGTCATACATATGCGACGAATTAAAAGTCGACCAGCGGGTGTAACAGTTATTGCGTTGTCTTCCAGAGTCACAAGACCATCGGTTGCAAAGCTTGCCAGCTCAGCCAGTTCCTCTTCAAAGTAGCTTTTAAACGCGATATTGAACTGTTGTTCGATGGTGCTCGTATCAAGCTCAAAATGACAAATAAGTTGGGTGATGACAGCGCGGCGGAGTTTGTCGTCGTCATTTAGTGTGACTCCGCGCTTGATTGCAGTACTGCGCTCTTCCACGGCTTGCGAGTACGCAGCAATATCGTGTTGATTTTGATAGTAAACATCCCCGATTTGGCTGATCGCCGAGACGCCCATCGCAACAAGATCACAGTCTGAGTGGGTGGTATAGCCCTGAAAATTCCGGTGCAGATGGCCGGTTTGCTGTGCAACAGCAAGCTCGTCATCAGGTTTTGCGAAGTGGTCCATGCCGATATAGACATAGCCGGCATCGAGTAGCTTATTAATCGTCATCTCTAAGATGGCCAGCTTCTCTTCAGGGGAGGGGAGGTCCTCTGCGTTAATGTGCTTTTGCGAGCGGAAACGGTCCGGCATATGCGCATAGTTAAATACTGATAAGCGATCTGGACTCATCTCAATAACGGTATCCAGCGTTTCCGAGAAGCGTTGTAGGCTTTGTAGAGGCAGACCATAAATAAGGTCCATATTGATCGACTTAAAGCCAAGTTCGCGAGCTTTATCAAGGATCGCTTTCGTTTCTTCCGTCGATTGCACGCGATTCACTGCCTCTTGGACTTCTGGGTGCACATCCTGTACGCCAAGGCTGATGCGGTTAAAGCCGATGCGGCGAAGCGTCTCGAGCGTTTCCATAGAGGCTTCGCGTGGGTCGATCTCGATGGAGTAATCACCCTTGTCATCATCGCGTAGTGAAAAGTTCTCGCGTAATTTGTTCATTAGTTCAACCATCTGGTCGTCACTGATAAACGTTGGCGTACCGCCTCCCCAATGCAACTGATTAACTTGGCGTTTGTTGCTGTAGAGCGTACCTGCTTGTTCAATCTCTTTAAAAAGTGTGTCTAGGTACGGCTGGGCTTTTTTGCGGTTACGAGTGATCACTTTGTTGCAAGCGCAGTAATAACAAACGTGAGCACAGAAAGGTATATGTACATACAACGATAGCGGTGCTGTTTTATCCGCTGTCGTCTGTGAAGACTCGATGAGCTGTGGTTCTGTCAGCTCGCTGTCGAACTGGATCGCTGTTGGGTAGGATGTGTAACGCGGTCCAGATAGATCATAGCGTTTAATAAGATCTAGATCCCAAGAGATGGTGGCGTTATGGCTCAAAACTTATACCTCTGTTTAACAGCGAAAAGCGCAAATTATAGGGAGTTCTTGCGAATACGACGTTGACACTTATCAAGCTATAGCAGTGCCTGTAAACCTGCAAAAGGGATTGTGTAAATACCAAAGACAATGACCATCAATCCCGAAATAGAACGCACATACTGATTTGCCAGCAGGCTTTGTGCTTGTTGTGCCAAGATACCCGTTAGTAACATAGCGGGCATGGTACCTACACCAAAGGCTAGCATGAGCAGCGCACTTTGGCTGGCTGATTGAGCGGTGGCACTCCACAGTAGCGTACTGTAGACCAAGCCGCAGGGCAGCCAGCCCCAAAAAAAGCCCAGTGTTATAGCTTGCTTTGCTGACTGGACTGGGAGTAGCCGGGCTGCAAACGGCTGAATGAAGCGCCATGCATACCCGCCGAGCTTCTCGACTTGTAGCAGCCCTTGCCACCACTTAGCGATGTAAAGGCCCATAGCAATGAGCAGGAGCCCCGCAAACGTGCGCAAGGCAAGGCCCAAGATTTCACCTTTGAGTAGGAAGCCTAAAGAACCAACCAAAGCGCCTGCGATGCTGTAGCTGATCACTCGGCCAAAGTTGTAACCCAATAGGTGGTCGATTCGCTTTTGATGTTGACGCAACCCGATAGTTGCTGCGATACCGCCACACATACCCATACAGTGGGCACTGCCTAGTAAACCGAGTACGAAAGCCGTAACGACGCTCAGCGGTTCTGACACGTTAGTCTCGGTCTTTATCTTTTGGTTTGGCGTCGTCTGGAATCAGCTCGTTATCATCCTCGAAGAGGATGCTGTGTGCAGGGGATTCTAAGTCGTCAAACTGTCCAGATTTGACGCTCCACGAGAAAGCCCAGATAGCAAAGGCGACTAAGATAATAGCGATGGGGATGAGAAGGAAGATAATTTCCATTAGGCACACTCAATAAGCCAAAGGCTCATTTTACGGGTTTTCTACGAATAAGTTTAGTCAAACGCAGGGCATTTCCGACCACCACCAAAGAGCTGGCCGACATGCCGATGGCTGCCATATATGGGGCGATAAACCCTGTCGCAGCTAAGGGAAGGGCCGTAATATTGTAAAATAGCGACCAGCCTAGGTTCTCTTTAATGATCACTCGGGTTTTACGTGCGAGTAAGACGGCATCGGCTAACTTAGCAAGCTCACTACTGATGAGCACAGCATCGGCATTAGTCTTTGCAAGATCCGTCGCACTGCCCATGGCGATCGAAGTTTGAGCACCAGCAAGGACAGGAATATCGTTGATACCGTCACCCACCATCACTACTTTAGCGCCTTGCTCTTGAAGCTTTTGTATATAACTGAGCTTTTCTTGTGGCGATACATTGGCTGTAGTTTTGTCTATATCAAGTGCAGAGGACACTTCCTGTACGGCCGCGGAGCTGTCTCCGGTTAAGATCTCGGTGGTGATACCGATCGACTTCAGTCGCTTGATGGTGAGCTTGGCATCCTTACGTAATTGGTCGTTTAATGAGAACCAAGCAACAGGGGCGTTTTGATCACATAACAAGAGCCATTGGCCATGGTTATCCGGGGCGTCGGTATTCGACAGAGCCTGATGGCACAGCTGCGACGCGTATTCCGGTTTGCCAATTCGATAGATCTTTCCATCAACCTTGCCTTCCAAGCCTTGTCCAACAGTAACGTTGACATCCGCTGCGTTGGTCTCTTTGTAACGATGGAATGCTTTAGCAATAGGGTGCTCAGAATGCGCCTCAAGCGCCGCGGCTATTTGGAGCACTTTGGGGCTATCGAGATCCGCTAGGGGCACCGTCTTTTTCAGCGTAAGGTTCCCCTCGGTAAGGGTGCCCGTTTTATCGAATACTACATGGGTTGCGCTAGCTAAGCTTTCTAGAACGTGCCCGCGTGTAATAAGCAGTCCTGCTTGGCGCAATGTGCCGGTTGCCGCGGTGAGCGCTGTTGGTGTTGCTAACGAGAGGGCGCAAGGACAAGTAACCACGAGTACGGACAGGGTGATCCAAAATGCGTCTTTTGGCTCAATTTGCCACCAGATGTAGCTAACAACAGTGGCGGTAACGAGCACTGCAGCAACAAAATAGCTTGCTACTTTATCGGCGACTTTGGCAACGGTGGGCTTCTCTTCATGCGCTCTGTCTAACAAACGTACGATAGCTGATAGCTTTGTGTTGGCTCCCACTTCGCTAACTTTGAGTTTTATGGGGTTTTCAACGTTGATCGTTCCGCCGATGATGTGATCCCCCTCTTGGCGGCTAACAGGGAGGTATTCGCCGGTCAATGCCGACTCATCGATTGAGGTGTGCCCTGATAGGATATAGCCATCAGATGGAACCGTATGGCCTGGTTTTATGATGACGATATCGCCCGGAACCAGCTCTGTGGCCGGGATTAGCTCTTCGGTGTCGTTGTTCAGCTTTATGGCGCTGGTGGGTAGAAGGTTCATGAGCGCATTGCCAGCCCGGCCAGTCCTGTGGCGGGCCTGCATCTCAAGATATCGGCCGATCAATAGGAAGAAAGTGAACATTGTAACGGAGTCGAAATAGGTCTCACCGCTGGCGGTAAAAGTGGCCCACACGCTGGCCAAGTAAGCACCGCCAATCGCGATAGAAACAGGCACGTCCATGCTGAGGCTTCGTGACTTCAGATCTCGGAATGCAGCAATAAAAAAGGGTCTAGCTGAGTAAAGGACAACTGGTGTTGCAATGATTAGGCTTGCCCAGCGCAGGAACTGCGCATACTTCGCTTCGATACCCTGAAAAGCGCCAGCATACAAAGCAATAGAGAGCATCATGACTTGCATCATGCCAAGGCCTGCAAGCCCTAGACGGCGAATAGCGCGTTTTTTCTCCTGTTCGAGAAGTTGCTCCTCTTTGTCTGGGTGATAGGGGTGTCCTTGATAGCCAATTTTGTAGATTGCTCCCATGATGTTGCTGAGAGATATCTCATCGTTGTTCCAGCGTATCCGAGCCCTGTGATTGGTTAAGTTCACGGATGCTTGGGCTACACCGTCTTGTTTAACTAGGTGGTGCTCAAGCAGCCAGACGCAAGCAGCGCAGGTTATCCCTTCGATAACCAGCGTTGCTTCTTTCTCTGTATCTGATGCATCAATCACGAACTCTTTCTGTATGTTCTCATTATCATACAGTTGCAGTTCCGCTTGCACGTTGCTGGGTAAGTCCTTTCCCGTGAGTTCCGGTGCTATGAATGAATCGCCCGTACGGTGCTTGTAGTAGTGCTCTAAGCCACCTGCGGCGATGGTCTCGGCCACCGCTTTACAACCAGGACAACACATCGATCGCGGTTTACCGCTAATGATCGCTGTGAAATGGGTGCCTTCTGGGATCTCTTGTCCACAATGAAAGCAAGCTTCATCAGTCATTTGTACGTGCTGATTCATTCAGGTTTACTGCTCCTGAGGTGCCATTTTTACAAGTTTTTGCTCATAGGGAGGGAGTACTTCCGCGCGTAAGCTCCAGTCTTCTGCCGCTGGGGCTAGATAGAGATAGCGTTTACCTTTGAGCGTATTTTGTAGTGACCCTGAGTAGATACCTGCGCTACCAAGCGCGCGCAACGTAATAGATTGGTCATACTGTTGGTGCGTTGGGTGCACAATATCGAGTGTCAGCTCTTTAGGGAGTGTATCCAGATTCCCTTTTAGCTGCATTTGAATATCGCCTGTGGTGCTATCAAGCTTTAAATCCGCTCGCATTTGCAAGGCTAGTGCTCTTTGGTTGGGAGCGTCGTTTATCTCATAGCTTCTTACTTTTCGGAAATAGTCTTCTTTGACGACACCATCCATAGTGACAATGGAGAGGTAAAGAAAAGACGTACCGTAGATAAATACCGCGATTAGTGGAGTTAATATGAACCATAACCAAGGTTGTTTATACCAAGGCTTGGCTGCTTCTATCGCGTCTAGATCTTTTTCGTTGTTCATAAAAAACTGCACTCAAAAAAATAGCTGCCGGGAGTGGCAGCTATTTTAACCTATTTCATCACAAGAGTGTTCAGCGGCGTGGAGCAGGACCGATAAATCGATTCTCCTCTATCACTAAAATGCTCTCGTCGTCTAATGCCTGCACGGTAAACGTAATGTTGTAGTTGGCTCGTTCTAGCTGGTTTGGATCAACATGTACCCTGATTGGATAATCAAGCAACTCACCTGACTTAATTGTTACAACTGGGTTGTTGATAAGCTCCAAACCGTCGATACCGCTGATACTAATCTTATAGCGGTGGTCGATCTGCTCTTTGTTAGCCAGCTTCAACTGATATACGTTTTCAATCTTACCATTGGATGTTTCGTTGTATAGCTGACCGCGATCACGCAAGATGTCTACTTCTAGTGGAACGCGTGTAAAGATGGTGTATCCGAATGCGATACACATGGCGATCAACACAACAAAGTATCCAATGAGTCGAGGGCGCAGAAGATGCGTTTTGTTTCCGTCTAGTTGGTGCTCGGTTGTATAGCGTACTAAGCCCGGTTCATAGCCCATACGATTCATAATATCGTCACAGGCATCAACACATGCCCCACATGCCACGCATTCGTACTGTAGCCCATCCCGAATATCGATACCCACTGGGCAAACATGAACACAGGCGCCACAGTCAATACAATCGCCAAGGCCTTCAGCCTTATAGTCGATCTTCTTGCTACGTTTACCGCGTCGCTCACCGCGACTATCGTCGTAGGAGATAATCAGTGTGTCTTGGTCAAACATAACACTTTGGAAACGAGCGTACGGGCACATATAGATACAGACCTGCTCACGGAGCCAGCCAGCATTGGCATAGGTCGCAACGGCGATAAATCCGATCCACCAAGTTTCCCAAGGCCCAAGATTCCAAGTAGCAACGTTGCCGACAAGCTCACGAATAGGTGAGAAGTACCCTACAAAAGCGATCGCCGAGGTGACAGCAATAAACACCCAGAGTAGATGTTTAAGCGCTTTCTTGCGTGCTTTGGTGCCGCTCCATGGTGATTTGTCGAGCTTCATGCGTTGGTTGCGATCGCCTTCTGCAACACGTTCGGCCCAGATAAATAGCCAAGTCCATACGAATTGCGGACAGGCGTAGCCACACCATAGTCGGCCAGCGAATACGGTGACAAAAAAGAGCGTAAAAGCCAGAATAATTAGTAGCCACGAGAGCAGCATGAAATCCTGGGGCCAGAAGGTCATCCCAAAGACGTGGAATTGGCGGTTTGGTAAGTCGAATAAAACGGCTTGGCGCCCATCCCACTGGATCCACGAAAACGTGTAGAACATCACCAGCATCATAGCGCCAGAGATTATGCGAAAGTTCTTGAAGATGCCCTTATAGAATTTGACATAGATATGCTCTCGTTTGGCATATAAGTCGTAACTTTCTTTCTCTTTCTTCGATGCTGGAGTTACATCTTTTACTGGTATTTGGTTCATGCCTGTGCTCGCAAGCTGAGAAATAAATTATACGAATTGCTAGTCTATTAGCTAACATTAATATTATACCGATCCCAACAAAAAAAGGGCGATATGGTTTTAGCCATATCGCCCTTTTTGTTGATAGTTGTCAATTACTGATTTGACAAGCTATACACGTATGCAGTGATCAGTTTGATCTTCTCTTCGCTCAACAAGTCTTTGTGAGCAGGCATGACACCGTTACGGCCCGCACGAATAGTGTGTGCAATCTCTGCGAAAGAGTTGCCATACAACCAAACGTCGTCAGTCAGGTTCGGTGCACCAAGCGCTTGCATACCCTTACCGTCAACGCCGTGACATGCGGTACACAGAGCCTGGAACTGAGTCTTACCGCGTGCAGCTGCTTCGCTATCAGCTTCGCTGCCGGAAAGTGTTAGGACGTAACTAGTAACGTCACGAACGCCTTCCTCACCGAGTACCGCACCCCAAGCTGGCATAGCACCTTGGCGACCATGCACGATCGTTTGCATGATTGCGTCTGGGTTACCGCCGTACAACCAATCACTATCCGTTAGGTTAGGGAAGCCGTGTGCTCCCGTACCCGCTGTGCCGTGGCACAAAGAACAGTTGTTAGCAAACATGCGCTGACCCATTTTTAAGCCTGCTTCGTTCTCAGGCTTAATTAGGTCTTCTACGGATAGTGCGGCATATTTTGCGAAAACTGGGCGATAGTTTTCTTCAGCGTGTGCCATCTCTTCTTCCCACTGGCCTGTAGAGGTCCAGCCGAGTAGGCCCTTAAAGTTACCAAGGCCTGGGTATAGAACAAGATAAACAAGACCGAAGACAACTGTTGCCAAAAACATTTGGAACCACCACTTAGGCAACGGGTTATCGTATTCTTCGATACCGTCGAAGGAGTGGCCAACTGTTTGATCAGTTTCCTCTTTATAGTTTTCGCTCTTGCGTGTCTGGAAGAGCAACCAGGTGCAGCCCAAAATAACTGCTAAGGTAATAATTGTTACCCATGCGCTCCAAAAAGCACTCATTTTTCTACTCTCCTGCTATGGGTCTCTTCAACCAGCTCTTTATCATCTTCCTCTGCATCAGCAAAAGGTGCTTGAGCCGCTTCATCGAATCGTTTTTTGTTGCCAGGTAGTAATACCCAGATAAACAATCCGATGAAGGTAATCAGCATGATTACAGGGATGAAGGGACCATAAACATCGTAACTCACTGGTTTTTACCGTTTGTTTGTGTAGTTAGGGTGGGTTTTACCCAGCGCCTGAAGGTAAGCGACCAGCGCGTCGATTTCGTATTTGCCAGCAACATCGTCTTGTGCCGATGCAATCTGCTCATCAGTGTACGGAACACCCACTTTACGCAGAGCTGTCATCTTCGCTGCAGTATCTTTACCCGTCAGCTTCTCTTCGAAAAGCCAAGGGTAAGACGGCATCTTAGATTCAGGTACTACATCACGTGGGTTGTACAAGTGAGCACGATGCCAGTCGTCAGAGTATCGGCCGCCTACACGAGCGATATCTGGACCAGTACGCTTAGAACCCCATAGGAATGGGTGCTCATATACGAACTCGTTTGCAGTTGAGAAGTGTCCATAACGCTCTGTTTCAGCGCGGAAAGGACGAATCATCTGAGTGTGACATACGTGACAGCCTTCGCGGATGTAGATGTCACGACCTTCTAGCTCAACTGCGTTATAAGTACGCAGGCCTTCAATTGGCTTGGAGGTAGAAGCCTGGAAGAACAAAGGTACGATCTCAGCCAGACCACCACCGCTGATAACGATGATGATCAAAAGGATCATTAGGCCAATATTCTTTTCAATCGTTTCATGCTTGATCATTTTCTATGCTCCTTATCCGCTTATGCTACCTGCGGAGCAACGTCTGCTGCTGGGGCTGTACTGTTTTTACGAACAGTTTGCCACGTGTTATAAGCCATCAGCACCATACCAAGAACCCAGAACATACCGCCTAACCAGCGGACGAAGTAACCAGGGTGAGATGCTTCTAGGGCTTCAACGAAGCTGTAAGTCAATGTGCCGTCTTCGTTTACCGCACGCCACATTAGGCCTTGTAGAATACCGTTTACCCACATCGCACAGATGTAAAGTACTGTACCTACAGTTGCTAGCCAGAAGTGAGTGTTGATCAAGCTAACGCTCCACATTTGCGCTTTGCCGAATAGGCGAGGGATCATGTGGTAAGTCGCACCTACCGAGATCATCGCAACCCAACCAAGAGCACCCGCGTGAACGTGGCCGACTGTCCAGTCAGTATTGTGAGACAGCGCGTTTACTGTCTTGATAGACATCATTGGGCCTTCGAACGTAGACATACCGTAGAAAGACAAAGATACAACCAAGAAACGTAGTACAGGGTCTGTACGTAGTTTGTGCCATGCGCCAGACAGCGTCATCATACCGTTGATCATACCACCCCAAGATGGTGCTAGTAGGATCAAAGACATAACCATCGCTACAGACTGAGTCCAATCTGGAAGTGCGGAGTAGTGAAGGTGGTGACCACCCGCCCACATGTAAGTCGCGATTAGCGCCCAGAAGTGAACGATAGACAGACGGTAAGAGTAGATTGGACGCTCAGCCTGCTTCGGTACGAAGTAGTACATCATGCCCAAGAAGCCAGCCGTCAAGAAGAAGCCTACCGCGTTATGTCCGTACCACCACTGTACCATCGCATCTACAGCACCTGGGTATACAGAGTAGGATTTCCACATAGTAACAGGAATTTCTAGGCTGTTTACGATGTGAAGAACCGCAACGGTAATAATGAAAGCCATGTAGAACCAGTTACCAACGTAAATGTGAGACGTTTTACGGTTTTTAACTGTTCCTAAGAAGACAATGGCATATGCAACCCAAACAATCGTGATCAGGATGTCAATCGGCCATTCCAGTTCGGCATACTCTTTTGCAGAAGTGAAGCCCATTGGAAGTGTGATGGCTGCTGCCAAAATAACAACTTGCCATCCCCAGAATGTGAAGGCTGCTAGGCCATCTGAGAAGAGGCGAGTTTGGCAAGTACGTTGTACTACGTAGTACGACGTCGCAAACAGCGCGGAACCACCAAATGCAAAAATTACCGCATTGGTGTGAAGAGGACGAATACGTCCGTAAGTTAGCCATGGTGTGTCAAAGTTTAGGGCTGGCCAAACTAGCTGGGCGGCGATTAAGACGCCCACAGTCATGCCAACAATACCCCAGATTACCGTCATAATGGCAAACTGGCGTACAACTTTGTAGTTATAAGTTGGATGTTCAGTTGCAGTGCTCATGTCAGGCTCTCATCAAAAGCTTGGTTTTAAAGTAGAGTTCCACGCGCAATTATCTGGCAATATCCCCCTGTTTTCAACGTAAATAGGTGAGTGAGTGTGGCGTAATGTCGCACCCAAAGTGCTTCTTATGTCCTACCTTGAGCTCTTTTTTAGAAAAGGGTTTGTTTTATATATTGCTGATTCTTAAGGTTATTTTTCTATTTTTGAAGTTTTTGTATTTTCAAAAATTACATTTTTTCAATTCTGTCTGATACTTTAGAAGCAGTTAAATTGGACGTTAAAAAAAAGTTTGTTTGATGCAGATCAAGCAAAAAAATGCGGCAAATAAAGGCTTATTGTTGTTGGAGGTGAAATGTTCGTTGATGGAGACCCTGAAAAGGGAGTGTTCCTGTTTGCACACGGTGCTGGTGCGCCAGCTGATAGCGAGTTTATGTCTCTAATGGCGGACGCCTTGGCGGCTCGCGGCGTTCAAGTAGTGCGTTTTGAGTTTAGTTATATGGCTCAGCGCCGCCACGGAGGCAGTAAACGACCACCTGATCGCATTAACAAGCTAGAGATTGAGTTGCTTGATTTAGTTGAGCGCTTTGACCATGACCTACCGGTATTTATAGGAGGTAAGTCTATGGGGGGGCGTGTTGCTGTCAGAGTGCTCGAAGCGAGCCGAGCTAAAGCCTGCTTTGTCTTTGGCTACCCTTTACACCCAGTGGGAAATACTGAAAACGTGCGTCTTGAAGGGCTAACGAGGGGCGATAAACCGATCCATATCTTTCAAGGTGAGCGAGATAAGCTAGGATCAAAAGAAGATTTTGCTGCGCTAAAGCTATCCGAAAATGTCGTTACGACGTGGTTCTATGATGCCGATCACGACTTAGCGCCCAGAAAGCGCAGCGGAGCGACTCAAGCACAGTACATTGATCAAATAGCAGAGAGGGTTTGCGCTGTTATCGAGCAGCTCCGTTGATGCGCGTCGCAACGTATCTAGTGCTCAAAAACCGTAATTCGCTCTTCGGTTTCTAGCATCGGTGCAAGTTGCGACATCATCTCTCGGCGCTCTTCAGATTGGTGCCAGCGTTGCCAATCTTGAATCGTTCTGTAATTGGCGATCAGTAGCCGATGATTCGGATCATCAGCGTTGTGCAGCACTTCACCGGAAATAAAGCCGTGAGCTTGCATTGCCGTCTGAAGGGTTCTCATAGCTGCGAGATCATAGTGTTCGCTAAGGTCTGGCGCGATATGGCGCTCGATTAATACTTTTATCATGTCAGCACCGCCTTGTTGTTATGTTGATGTACCCTTTAAGAATAGCGTTTTGGCCAATAATCACCATACTTTTTGCCCAATACCATGCCTTTCGCTGGGCAGCTTTATTTGAGACAATTAGCGCCGATTTTCAAACGAGGCGATGTATGGCAGGCATAGAACACCATCATGAACTTGATGCGAGCGGGCTTTACTGCCCGGAACCTGTAATGATGTTGCACAACAAAATGCGCGAGATTGGCGTGGGTGATGTGTTGCTAGTAAGAGCAACAGATCCATCGACAGAACGTGATATCCCTAAGTTCTGTAACTTTTTGGGACATGAGTTATTGCAGCACATCCAAGAAAATGAAATATATCGTTACTATATTCGCAAGGGTGGCTCGTGAAAGATAGTGACGATTTAGCATCGGTGGTCGAGCAAACAGCGCGAGCAGTGGCAGAGTGCGAAAAGCTTCTGACCGAGCTAGAAAACAAAGCGCAGCAAGCGGATACCCGCCTGATTGAGAGAAAAGTTGTGAACGACGAAGTAACACCTAAGAGTAAAAACAAATCAAAAAACCGTGCGGCAAACCAAGCTGCGCTGCAACTACTAATCGATACTTACCCGGACGTCTTTAGCCGTGACAATGTGCGTCCGCTTAAGATTGGTATCCAAGAAGACCTCATCGCAGATGAGAAGGTTGCTAAGAACAAAGTCAAGCGAGCACTCGCTTCCTACGTTCGGGCGCCTCAATACTTTAAAGCGATGGTTGAAGACGCTGACCGCGTCGATCTATCGGGTGAGGCTGTTGGCAAAGTGACCGCTGAAGAAGCGCTGCACGCGAAAGAAAAGCTCAAAGAGTTTCACCAGCGTCGCCGTGAGGCGCAACGTGAGCGTGAGAAAGCGCAACGCGAGCAGGAAAAAGCGGAGCGTATGAGCAACAAGTTAGAGCAGCTTGTGTCGCGCTCCAAGCGTTAATACCTTCCCTTCTCTTGAAAAACACAGATAGGCACCTGATCTATTAAGTAAATTAACTGATCAGGTGTCGATATGTCTCATCAAAAGTTGGTTGGTTGTAGTGCCTGCCAAACGCCGAATAGAATCCCCGAAAATAAGCTAGGTAGTCATCCCCGCTGTGGTCGTTGTAAAGAACGGGTTCTATCGGAGCAACCGTTGGAGCTTGGGCAGGAGCAACTAGCACGCCTTATCAGAAATACTGAGCTTCCGGTCGTGATCGACTTTTGGGCGAGCTGGTGTGGACCATGCCAGATGATGGCGCCGGTTTTTCACGCCGGTGCCAGTAAATTAGTGGGAAAAGCACACTTCGTAAAAGTAAATACCGAGACTGAGCAGGCAATCGCAGCGCAGTACGGCATACGGAGTATTCCGACGCTAGTTATGGTTGAGCGGGGCCAAGAGGTAGCGCGTCAAGCCGGTGCGCTAGATCTCTCATCTTTTGTGCGCTGGGTTGATGATAACCTTTAATCTCTTGTGCTAAATGGCTGCGGCTTTCCGTGTAAAAAGCCTTGAGTCCCGTCAATACCTATCTCGTTGAGGCAAGCCGCTTCTTGCTTGCTCTCGACGCGCTCTGCAAACACGGTTATCTCCAGTGACTTCGCGGCGGCGATAAGGCTTCGGATAAAGAACTGTCCAGCCGCGTTTTTATCCACTCCTCGCACCAGCGAACCATCGATCTTGATGTAGTCAGGGTGGACGGAGTACAAGTACGAGAACCCAGCTGGATGTTGGCCGAAGTTATCGATACCGAAGTCAATGCCCAGTGATTGCAGGCGCTCTCTGAAGGGAATGATGCTGTCGAGATCGCTCAATATTGTTGTTTCGTTCACTTCGATACAGAGCCGACCAGCGAGTTCTTTACTGGTCAGTAGGTCAAACCATGCACTGCTTTGATATCCCTGGATTGTTTCTCGGGAGAGGTTAACAACCAGTGGCCCATTTAGGCGGTGGTGACGAATGGCGTGTACGGCCATTTTGAGTACGGCAAAGTCAAGCGCAGAGGCAAGGTTATGCTCTTTTACGATCGTTAGAAATTGTGCTGCAGGGCAGATCTCGCCGGCTTGGTTATGAATGCGTGCGAGCAGTTCATTGTGGATAATATTGACGCCAGAGGTGTCGATAACACTCTGATACTGTAACGAAATGCGGCTCTGGTTGATTGCATCGACAACGTAGGTTTGCCATGCAGATACCTTTGCGCCATTTGCATAGGTATCGGGATAGCAAACTTGCTGATCACTAGCGGCTTGCTCATAAGCTTGGCTGCGCGCTTTAGAGATGATGTGTGATGCTAAACTACTTGCATCCACTTGCGTTACGGCAATGCTGAGATGCTCGATGCCGTCAAGCTGATAGAATGCCAGCGTTTGGTTGAGTTCAGAGACTAACTGGTCAACTTCGCGTTTGCGCTCCTGTTCTTCCGAGCGGGGTACAACCGTTATGAAATCTGAACCTGCGAGGCGCCCGGTCACATGCGTCTGATGCTGGCAAGCAAACCCCTTGAGCTGTTCACCAATGCTCTTTAAGAGCAAGTCTGTTTTATCATTTCCGAGTGATTGGTTGGCCTCTTGCAGCTTGTTGAGGTGGAGAAAAATACAATCGGCATCGCCAAACTCACCACGGTAATCGAACCAGTCAGCCAGCAGCGATTCCGTGGCAGGTAAGTTGGCAAGCCCTGTCACGGCATCAACGCTAGCGGCTTGATGCAGCTCTTCAATATGGTGTGTTTGATTGTTAAACATCGCTTGAACACGGCTGACCATTTTGTTCATTGCTTCAACCACCTGACGTAGCTCCGTTGTGTTAGGAACTTCCGCTACGGTAATGAACTGCCGGTTCGATAATGCGGCGGCTTGTTGTTCAACCCGTTTCAATGGGCGCAATATGCGCCGAATGAGATAGCTCAGTGCAAAGACGGCCATCAGTGCTAATGAGATAAACCAGATGAGCGATTGCTCAACGCCTTTCCATAACTGCTGATACGCATAGTCGGGCCGTCCACTGACCTCGACTTTACCAACGCGCTGCCAATTAAAGCTAACCTCTTGCGACATGCTGGGTGGCGTTATATCGATTAAACGGTCAAACCACTGGGGGGCTTGGCTTTGGATACTCGTTGGTGCAGGTGTCGTGAATAGTACATCGCCGTTTGTTTGGGTCACGCGAATTTGCTGATAATAACCACTGTCGAAAATAGCATTGACGGTCGCCTCGATGGTGGCGGAGTCGCCTTCGGCTATGTAGGGCGCGAGGTATAAGCCTAAGTGTGTCGCGGTATCTTGGCCATGGGATTCAAGCTGGCGCAGTAGCATATTTTTTGCGCTATCGGACATGACAAAGACGGTTCCCGAGACGAGCCCAATAAGTACGGCGAAGACTGCAGCGATCAACTGGTTGAGTAATGACATAAGCTCTCCTGAACCTCTTAGTCCGTCACGTTAATAGCGTTATTTTCAAGCCGCGATTTGAGCTTCACCCACGGCTTTAATTGATCTGATGTTCCCACCAGTGTTGCGCGGCGTCCACGTTTGCTAAGCCAAAGATTATCGCCGTTGAAGCTGTATACATGAAGCAGGTCTGGGCGTTTATTTGCGGGCTTGATGGTTGGGTCGATATTATCCAGTACCATCGGCACCGAGGAGGGGCGCTCGTAGTAGGTCAAGACCATATGGGCTTGATTGAGTGTCAGTGCTTTGACATATGCAATGCTTAGCTTGCTGATGTCGACGCCGACCTCTCGCAATGTGTAGTACTTAGCGATGGAGAAATCTTCGCAATCACCGCCATTCGTTATCAAGAACTCCACCGGTGTTGCCCAGTAATCCTGCTGCTTCCAGTGATCAATATCATTCAAGAAGCGGATCTGGTTGAAGAAATCATTAACAGCATCGAGCTTCTCTTTTTCCGGTAAATCTTGTGCCGTTAAAATAAGGTCCTGCCATGCTTGTAGGCGAAGTTGAGCGGCTGAACCATAACGCTTACCGAGCCTTTCTATCTCGGCTCCGCTCAAGCGTACGGTGGTATCGCTGATAGATAGCATCGACAAAGACAGCAGCAACATGACAGCCCATAGGCTCAGGAGCTGTTGGGGGCGGCACGTCTTTTGATGCTTTAAGGTCACGGATGACTGGTTTGCAAACACACAAGGCCCGTTGATAGCGAAAGGCAGACACTCAGCATGGTTCAGGTTTTATGATAGCTCAAGTGTAAACGCGTTAATTTGTACCCGGCATCAAACCACACTGGCCCAAAATGGACTGCCACGCTTTGGTGTGACGCGTTAGTGCGGCTTGGTAGTCGATCCAGATACTCTTATCGGACGTTTGCGCAAAAACTTGATCTGTATAAGTTTGGGAATCGGCAGGTACGTTTAGGTGTTTAAGTATGCGTGCGTGTGCAGCAAACCAGCGCTGTCCGAGCCGATGGGTGTAGGCCATATAGGGTTGTAGCTCCTTTGCGTAAAGCGCATCGAAAGCGCTGCGCAAGGTGCGAGCTTTATTGGTGGGTTGTCCATTAAAGCAGAGTGGGCGCCTCGCAAGGCGAGCCTCGATCGTCGTTGCCACTGCGTTCAGTGTCGCTGTTAGCGTCTGTAATGACTTGAGCGTCGATGCGCCGGTTGTCGAGTTATAAATGGTGGCAAACTGTTCTTCGAGGCCTTCTAGCTGGTTTAGGTCAAAACCTGTAATCTGCGTGCGCGTTTGCTCAGTGATCGTGGCGAAGGTTTCCCACGCAGCCAACACTGGGGTGTGTTGGCCGATTTGCGTCGGTGACAGTAGCGGTGCGCTCAGCGCTAGGTTTTGTTCCACTTCGCGGCCCGTGTAGAAACCATTCCAAAGAACGGCTGGAAGTTGGGCCGCTTTAGTAGCGGCGATGTTGCGAAAGTGTTGTTGTGTCTCTTCATCGAGCTTAGCAAGCTGCTCGGGCTGTTGTAAGCAGCGCTCGAGTGCCGTTAGGAACTTTATCTCATGGCTTAAAACCTGAGATGCCTGAGCAACCTTGCCGAGCGAGCTGTTGCGTTGCGCAATTAAGTCGAGCATCCCACAATGGCGGAACTCTAATACATCCAACATACCTTCGCGCAGCGGTGGGACTTCAAAAACACGCTGTCGATGAGCAGGGATCGCGGGGAGTTTATCTGGTGTGATGGTAGGTGTTGGTTGATCTAGGATATCAGCCACTCTATTGGCGTAACTCTGCATTTGCCCAAGCTCCGATGAGGTATCGGAGCATCCGGCCAACAAGGTGAGCCCGCAGATAATCGCGATCAGTGGCTTAGCGCCCAGCATGGCGAATCACGCTCACTAAACGAACGGTTAGGAATAAGGCTGAAACCGTCAAACCGATGACTAAAGCATACCAAAAGCCCGCTGCTCCCATTGGCGCCGTAATCCAATCGGTCATACCTAAGATATACCCTAGTGGTAAACCAACAACCCAATAAGCAACAAAGACGATCAACAATGGGATACTAGTGTCTTTATAGCCACGTAAAATCCCAGCCGCCGTAACCTGCATGGCATCTGATATTTCAAAAAGGGCAGCGATAGTCAGTAACCCAGCGGCGAGCTTTACCACTTCCGCTTCAGTAGAGAAGGCCATCGCTATCTGTTGCGCGAATGACCACAACAAAACGCTAGTCACAACAGCGATCAACCCTGTCATACCGAAACCCACTTTGCTGGCAAAGCGCGCGTGGGCATACTCGCCCGCACCCAGCAATTGCCCAATCCTGATGGTAAAGGCCATCGCAAGGCTCAGTGGGATCATAAAAATGAGCCCTGTCACAGTAATCGTGATCTGCTGGGCTGCAACAACGAGCGTTCCCAGTGGCGCAAGAATAAGAGCGATAATCGAAAACATAGATGCCTCGATCAGTATTGAGAAACCAATAGGTATACCAAGTTTTAAAAATACGATTAAAGCGCTTAGGTCGATCAATTTTAAGTTGTCAGTATGCGGTAAGCGGAGTGTGCTGCGATGGCGTTGGAGATACAGGCCGATGAACAGCATCATCCACATCACTAACGCTGTCGCGATGCCACACCCAGCTGCGCCAAGTTCAGGAAAACCCAGCTTCCCGAACACGAGCACATAGTTCAGAGGCGCATTGGCTGCAACCGCAAGAAACGCGATGTACATCGCCGGTCGCGTACGCCCGAGTCCTTCAAAATAGCAGCGCAGCAGTTGATACAACGCCATAGCAGGAAATCCCCAGGCAACGGCTTTTAGGTACTCCATGGTTTTATCAGCTAGGGTCGCTTCAACTGACATCAGCGCTAAAATACCATCAGCATTGCGCAGCAACACCAAGCCTAATAGGCCTAGAAAAGCGGAAATCCACAAACCTTGTCGAAAGATCGTCGGGACTTCGCTAGCGTTCTTGGCCCCCGTGGCGTGAGCAACTAGCGGCGTTGTTGCCATAATGATGCCGTTAACCGCTAAAAAAAGCGGCATCCAGATACTATTACCCAGCGCCACGGCGGCTAGATCAAGTGTGTTGTAACGGCCAGCTACCAGTGTATCGATGAAGCCAAGTGATGCTTGGGCGACTTGGGTTAAAATAATAGGCAGGCCGAGCCCCAGCAGTAGCTGGGACTCGCGAAGAGTTGATGCGCGCAAAATGATCTCGTTTAACTGTAACTATTGAAAAACTGCTTAGCAGTTCGACCGCTACGAATGCCCTTAGCGTGAGCAAACCGTATGGCGTCGGAGTGTAGCTGAGCGCGGTCGTGGTGGGTAGGAAAAAGGCTATCAACAATGTTGAGATAGGCAGGTTGGTCGATAGGGTAGAAAGATAACCACAGGCCAAACCGGTCAGATAGAGAGATTTTTTCTTCAATGGCATCGCCAAGATGCAACTCCGTACCCACGCTTTTGACTTGCTGGTTGTCTTGTTTGGTTTCGGGAACAAGGTGGCGCCGATTAGAGCTGGCGTAGATCAAAATGTTCTCTGGGGGTAGCTCCAATGAGCCCTCCAGCACGCTTTTTAGCGGACGATAACTGGTGTCACCCTCATCAAATGAGAGGTCATCACAATAAATAACGAAACGATAGGGCAGGGCACGCAGCTCATCAACGATATCGGGCAGGTCTTGCAGGTCTGCTTTGTCGATCTCTATCATGCGTAAACCGCGAAGCGCGTAATGGTTGAGCATGGCCTTGATAAGCGAGGATTTCCCTGTACCTCGGGAGCCCCACAGAAGCGCGTTATTCGCAGGTTTCTGGACTAAAAAACGTTCGGTATTTTGCATAAGCAGCTGCATTTGGCGCTCAACACCTAGCAATTGCTCTGGCTGGATCGGGTCGAGGTTAGCGATGGCACGTAAGCGGCGCCGAGACGCTCGCCAAATCGCCCCATGAGTGTTTGCCCAGTCGATTTTACTCATCACGAACTCCTTGAAAAGTCACACTCTTTGGTTAGAGCTTAAATGAAAAAGCCCCTGTATTACAGGGGCTTATCATCTTACCGAAGTCGAGTATTAGTCGATTTTAACTTTTACATAGCGTCCTGGTGCTGGCTCAACGACTGAGTAGTCGCTGTTACCATAGCCAGTTGGCGCCGCCACTTTTTTACCGCCGCGGCGTTTATGCCATTCAATCCAGTTTGGCCACCACGAACCTTCCACGCGCTCTGCTGTTTCTAGCCAGTGGTCAGGCCCTTGGCCTGCTTCGCCTTTCACCCAGAAGTTGCGGCGATTTTTCGCAGCTGGGTTGATGACGCCCGCCACATGGCCGCTGGCACCTAGCACGAATTCGACCGTGCCGCCAAAGTGCTCAGCACCAATGTAGGTGCCTTTCCAAGGGGCGATATGGTCTTCGATCGTTGAGAGGAAGTAGCACGGCGTTTTGATACGTTTTAGATCAATCGGTGCACCGCAAATCGTCAGTTCATCTTTCGCGACCAACTTATTCTCTAGGTACATCTTGTTGATGTAATAGGTATACATATTGGCCGGTAAGTTTGTTGAGTCACCGTTCCAATAGAGAATATCGAAAGGTGCTGGTTGCTTGCCCTTTAAGTAGTTATTAACAACGTAAGACCAGATCAGGTCGTTTGAGCGCAGCATATTGAACGATGTCGCAAGCTCTCGGCCAGAGAGGTAGCCTTGGTTGTTGACCTTATTCTCAAGCTGCTTGACCTGCTGCTCGTCGATAAACACGCACAGATCACCCGGGTCTTGGAAGTCAGTAAGAGTGGTCAAGAAAGTGGCTGATGTAACGCTAGTATCTTTGCGATGCGCCATAACCGCGAGTGCTGAAGCGGTTAGCGTACCCCCAATACACCAAGCAACGGTGTTCAATTTGTTGGAGGCGGAGATCTCTTTAACGACTTCAATCGCCTTTAATACCCCATCACCAACGTAATCGTCCCAACTAATCTCGCTTTGCTCGGTGGTTGGGTTCAACCAAGAGATTAGGAAGGTATTTTGGCCTTGATCGACGCAGTACTTCACAAAGGAATTGTGCTCTTGCAGGTCAAGAATGTAGTACTTGTTGATGCATGGTGGGATAATCAGCGTCGGCTTTTCGAATACTTGCTCGGTTGTGGGCTTGTATTGCAGTAGTTGGAACAGCTCGCACTCGTATACGACCGCGCCTTCAGTGGTGGCGATATTTTCACCAATCACAAACGCACTTTCGTCTGTCATCGAGATGCGGCCTTTCTCGATATCACCAAGTAGGTTCTGCAAACCATCAATTAGGCTTTGGCCTTTTGTTTCCAATGCATCTTGCAGCACTTCTGGGTTGGTTGCGGCAAAGTTGGTGGGTGACATCGCATCGATATATTGCTGCGTGTAGAACTCTAGTTTCTTCTGTTCACCTTCCGAAAGGTTCGCATGGTGAGCCATATCTTGCAGGAGCTTTGAGCCCAGGAGGTAAGACTGTTTGATGTAGCTAAAAACCGGGTTGCTTGACCACTCTTCGCCGTTAAAACGGCGGTCGCCTGGGCTAGGCGCTACTAGCGGCTCAGCGTCAGATTGTCCTGATAGCATACGTTGCCAAAGATTCAACTGTGCTTGTTGATAGTCGGTGATGACTTTCACCCAAGCGGTAGGGTCTTCCATTGAGCGGTTGACCATTTCCATCCACGACTGTGTGAATTGGCCGTAGATGTGCTCTCCACCGGCTTGGGAGAAGTTTTCGAGAATTTTTTGGGTCTCTTGATTAACGTAGTTAATAAGCTCTTGCTGATTAGCGAGGATATTGCTGTTATTTTCCATGAAACTGCCTTCTTCTTCCATCTGCGCAGCGCCTGTCCTTTTATACAACAACGGTTCTGGCCAAGCAGATCAGTGATCGCGGGTGTCTCTTCCAGTAGACTACTGTTTTTTGAGCATATCCCCGCAGATCAGGCGCTGCAAGCGAATCAATCCCTGAACAAATTCAACTTTAGCCTTGGTTGTACTCCTTCACTTCCTCAATCATATCGTCAATATATTGCAGAATTTTGTAGCTCTGCTCTTCGGCTGTTGCCATTGCCGAGACGATCTCCTGCTTGATAGCGCGGTTGTTTGCCCAGTCTGCATCGCGTAGCGAAACGGCTCGTTGTACTTCTCGGTGGACGACTGCATGTGGCTCTTCGAGCTTGCGATAGGATGGCGTGGCAGAGAACGCCTCTGAGCCTTCGCCCTCGTAGTACCAAACGCCAAGGCGGCAGGAATGGTGGGACTTGGTAATCGCGTCGATCTCGGTTGTGCGATCTTGGCTGTGATCTAAAGCAAGATAACCGTTTTGTTTGTAGATAACGTGGTCTGCTTTGACCAATGAAGCGAAGGCACGGTTTTTAGCACTGCTGACAGCGTTGACGGTATCTTTGGCACCAACAGAGAAGGTATCGAATTGCGTTTTAAAACCGTTTACCAGCGAGCTTACTTCATTGGCAGTATCATTGGATACTTGTGCTTGAACCACCATCTCTTCAACGCGGTCACTGAAAGTATTGATTGTGCCGGTGACATCAATCGCTGCTTCTTTGGTGCGTTTAGATAGGGCTTTAACTTCATCTGCGACGACGGCAAAACCTCGGCCTTGCTCACCCGCACGTGCGGCTTCAATCGCAGCATTCAGAGCAAGCAGGTTGGTCTGGTCAGCAATGTCTGTGATGATCGACAGTGACTCTTTCACTCTGGCGCTATCTTCCCCAAGTTTATGCACGACCTCAGCCACTGAGTTGATAGTCGCTGTGATATTTGCCAGCGCCGTCACCATTTGTTGCACGGCGCCTTGGCTGCTTTCAGCGGCTGTGCCGTTATCATTGGCGATGGCCTCGACTCTGGCAAGCTCATCGCCAATACTGATCAAGTCTTGCTGTGTTTGGCGTAAGTTATTGATAAGGTGGCTCGTGTTAAGTGAATGCAGCTCCGAGTGCAGCTCATTTGCTGCCAACAACCCGACACCTTTGCCCATCTCATTGATCGATACATTAATATTCTGCAGTGACTGTCTAAGCAAGCCTGGTAGGCCTTGAGGTTGAGCTGTACGATTAAACTGGCCGCGGCTAACGTGGCTGAAACAGGAATCGACCTCTTTGAAGTAGGATTCAACCTTATCGAGGAAATCGTTCACCTCCCAAGCAACTTTGCCAACTTCGCCCAGCTTTGCTGTGCGCGTGATGCGGGCATCAAAGCCGCCTTTGTTAGCTTGAGAGAGGGTTTCATAGATACGCTCTAACACATCGTAGGAGCGCCCAGACCCGCGTAAGAACAACACAGCAAGTACACAGTTGATCGCGGGGGGGATGAGCCAAAGCAGGTTGAACTCATAGTGGCTAATGACAACAATTGAGCTAATCAACGCGACTAAGAAAAATGCGATACAGTAGTAGCGCTCGCGTGCCCGTAAAAAGGCGGTGCCGGCGCTCACGCCAGCTTTTTGGGCAGAAGAGATAGTCATGTTTATCGCTCAACCTCGCTGCTATTTAGCTGTAACATCCAGTCCTGATAGGTGACGCCGGCATGAGACAACTGCTCTGTCAGGTATGCAATGGAATGTGTCATCGCCTCTTTTGTCGTACTGTTTTTTTCTATTCTGAGCATCTCTTCGTAAACAGGTATGATGGTATCAACCGCCTCTCTACTCGGCTTGCGCCGCACCGAATAGTAACCACGTAAATTGCCACGTGAGTCATAGTCGGGTGTGATATTGGCAAATACCCAGTAGTAGCTGCCGTCTTTGCACAGGTTTTTAACATAAGCAAAGAACTCGTCTCCCTCTTTTAATGTGTCCCAGAGCAGTTTAAAGGCTCCGCGTGGCATGTCGGGATGACGGATAATGTTGTGTTGGATGCCTAAAAGCTCAGGCTCTGAGAACCCAGAAATGCGCATAAAGGTTCTGTTTACATAGGTGATCAAACCACGGGTATCGGTTTTGCTGACGATGAACTCATCGTCTTCGAGAGAGACTTCGTGGTCTATAGGAGTAATCTTTGGTTTCATAAAATTCCAAGACGGCTTAAAGGATAAAAAACAACAGTCCTTACTGATATCATGGCTAGCTACGCGGCGCGGCTCGCGAATGTGGCCGCGATTTTTAGTTTGAGTGTAGTCGAATATTTATGGATAGCTATCTACTTTTTAGTACTTCTCATTGTCATCTATGTGAGCTCGCTGAGCAGCTACTCGTTGTGACGATGGATGCCTCGTGTCATCAAGTTGATATCGTTGATATTGCTTACGATGATAATTTGTTGACGCGATATGGTAACACTATTCCAGTGTTGCAGCATGAGTCCTCAGGAGCGGAAATTTGCTGGCCTTTTGATCAGCCGCAACTTATTGCGTTTCTGGAAGGTTGCGCCACTGGCGAAAGCTCATCCGATCTTAAATAGCGCTTGGCTATTTAGAGAGACTTGCAGGGCAAGTGCTGCAGGATCATCTCCGCGCAATAAAGCCACCGTATCAAGAATGTGGGGCAGCAAACTCGGCTCGTTGCGGCCCTTCTTGGGTTTAGGGCGATAGTCTCTTGGCAAAAGGTAAGGCGCGTCTGTTTCAATGAGCAGACGATCGCTAGGGATCAATGGCACAAGCTTTTGCAGTGCTTCTCCGCGTCTTTCATCGCAAACCCATCCCGTGATGCCGATATGTAATCCAAGCGCTAGATAGGCTTCAAGTGCGGCTTGGTCTCCAGTAAAACAGTGTAGGACACCTCCATTACTTAGATCGGCATTTGCTAGTAGGTCGAGCTGTGTAGCTGTGGCATCACGCTCGTGTAGAAACAGGGGGAGTCGCAGCTCAGACGCTAATTTGAGCTGCTCAGAAAACGCGAACATTTGCTCCTCGGGTGAAGAGAAGTTGCGATTAAAGTCGAGGCCGGTTTCACCTATTGCAACCACCCGTGGGTGTAGGGCTAAGGTTTTCAGGGCCATATAAGTGCTGTCGGAGAAGGACGATGCATCGTGAGGATGAATGCCCATAGTGGCATAAACGCAATGCTCTTCGGCAAGAGAGATCACCTGCTCCGCCATCTCTAATGCCGTGCAGGTGATGATCATTTGGTTGACTCCGGCATCCCTTGCGCGCGCAACAACAGCTGCTTGGTCCTGTGCGAAGCGTTTATCCGTTAGGTTCACACCGATATCGACCAGCTCAGTCATAACGTGTATCAACGCGAGCCGAACCATTCAGCGCAAGCAATGCTTCCTCTGCAGTGCTAAGGAGGCTTGGTTTACGTTGATTACGCACATCGTAGATGACGGCAAAGGAGAGCACGTTTTGCACATAGTTGCGGGTTTCATCAAACGGAATCGTTTCGATCCACGCATCAAGCGGTAGCTCACCACGCGCCGCTAGCCACTGCTTTACACGGTGTGGACCGGCATTATAGGCGGCAGTCGCATACACACGATTACCATCAAACAACTTCAGCATCTCAGCCAAGTACGCCGTACCTAGCGCAATATTCGTATTCGGCTCAAATAGCTCTGCCCGCTTTTTGTAGGGCACCTTGTGCTTCTTCGCCGTAGCTTTTGCCGTGGCTGGCATCAATTGCATAAGCCCTTGAGCCCCAGCATGGGACTTGGCGTAGCGGTCATACGCGCTTTCTTGGCGAGCGATGGATATTGGCCACGTTATATCGATGTTGCGATCTTGGCTCCACTTATCAAAGAGGGGTTTGTGGGCGACCGGGAAGCGGATATCAAGATCATTCCACGCTTTGATCTTGCTCGCGCCCCGGATTGCTTGATCGTACCAGCCCCATCCGTAGACGACATGGGAAGCGGTCTGGATATCGCGTTTGCTCGCTTTTGCCGCCATAGCATTCCATTCACGGCGTGCATCATAAACTTGCTCGTTTGCTAGCAGTTCACGCATTCGAGCGATATCCGCGCGCTGTGCGAATGAGGCTTTCTCTTGCTCAGTGATACCCGCGGCTTCGTAGTGTAGTTGGTAGGGTGCCCCGGTAATCTCTGAGGTGAGGAAGCCATAAAAACTGCGGTCTTGGCGCACGCCAGCAAAGTTTGGCGTGTAGCGCGGATTAACGCGCTGTTTTAACACCTCTTTCCAGTACAGCCAACGGCTTGAGTTTTTGAGCGACGCTGGAAGTTGCTCAATCAAAGTAAGCGACCTGTCCCAGTTTTGTTCAGCTAACGCGAGGCGAATTTTCCATTCCGATATTTTATCGTCAGCAAAACCTGGATCGAGTTGATCAAGTACCTGCGCTGCATTCTTGCGATAACCCTTTGCAAAGCGCATGGCGAAATAGCGGTTCAGATTATAGGCTTTGCGCGGTTCAATAGTGAGCTTTGGGCGAATATCCAGCCATAAGTCTGCGGCTTTGTAGATATCTTTTCGGGCGATCTTACGGACTGCATAAGCCGCAATGCTGCCATGGTGTACGTTGCGCTTTTTGAGCTGCTTCTCTTCGAAAACGCTCTCAGGATTGGCGCTCGCTTTGAAGAAGAGGGCGGCATCTTGCTTGTCAGCTTTGCGCTTTAATAGTTTCTCTAGATAGCGCGCAAGGCGCAAATTACGGGCATCTGCAGCTTTCCAGAAGCGCTCTCTAGCAAGCTCCGCGCTTGGATTGCCCGCTTGCATCCAGACTTTAAAGAGTGGGTCGCACGCATCATGCTGAGATGAACCGACATTCCAAAGCTGAGCCGCTTGCGTGAAGGCAGCTTTGCGTTTGCCTAGTTTTAAATCGGCAAAAGCGGCTTGGCAGCGGTACTTCGCACTTGAAAGTGGTTTTTGTTGCCAAGCGCTATGGAATTTAGACCACTGTTGGGTTTTGTGGAGGTGGTTTAAGCGTGTTGTTTGCAGGTCTCTGGCAAACGGAGCATTGGGGTAGCGCTCCAGAAAATCTGCGACCTTCGTATCGTTATTGGAGGCTATGTCGCGTCTTAATTGTTTGGCCTCAAGGTAAGGATGTAACGGGTAGCCGCGCAAAGAAGCGGTAAGTTTATCGGCTTGAGCCGTATTTTTGGCATTAAACGCCGTGAGCGCTTGCTGGTAGTTCGCGCGGTCTGAAGCTAGATTTGCCGTGGCTAGTGTTGAGAACAGCGCGGCAGTGAGTACAAGCGCGATTTTGCTAGAGCATTGTGCGATATGCATAGGTAGCTCCAATGTTATTTTTTGGCTGTGGCGTAGCGGTGTTAAAACAGCAAATGATTCCGTTATATGCATGTTATACCTGTTACAGCGGCACCTCTGTGGTGAACTTAATGCGATTCATTGATATCAAGGTGCGAAATTTACGCAAATTTGGATCAGCATACAGTACACGTTCAGTAAATGCTTGAAATGCCTCCATACTTTCGACGTTAACAATCAATATAAAGTCGACCTCGCCAGTGACTTGATAACACTGCGTAACCTCGCGGCTGGCGCGGATACGGCGGATGCTTTGTTGGAAAAGGTCACTGCGGTCGCGCTCCACCTCCACCTCAACAATCATGGTGATACCTTGACCGGCGAGTTTTGGATCTAAGATGGCTACCTCCCGAGTTATGACCCCCGTATCGCGTAAACGTTTAACCCGCTTTAAGCAAGCAGGAGGGGATAGTCCCACCGCCTCCGCTAGTGCAGCGTTTGTTATACGGCTGTTTTGCTGCAGTAGCACAAGGATTCGTTTATCTACATTATCGAGTTGCATTAATTTTATTCGTCGCAAGTGATCTATTTAGAAATAATATTAGTTAACCGTAGTCAATAAAGAAATACAGGGCATTACTATTTCCCTATGATATCTCCTCCGTTTTAGCGCTCGATGATGAAAGGAGATAGCGTTGTGAAGGCGTTTTTCAGCGAACTTGGCCGTGATATATGGGATGTTTCCTACACTCTTTTTAAACTCATGATTCCCGTGATTATCATTGTCAAAGTGCTCGAGGAGATGGGGGCGATCGAATATATATCGCTGCTGTTGGGGCCTTTAATGGGCGTCGTCGGGCTACCGGAATCGATGGGCTTGGTGTGGGCAACCACGATCTTGACCAATATTTATGCGGGTATGCTGGTTTTCTTTTACGCTCAGCAAACTGAAATGCTCACTGTCGCGCAAGTCACTGTTATCGCGATTCTGCTGCTGCTTGCCCATGGCTTACCTGTCGAAGCGCGTATTGCGCAACAGGCGGGGATTCGTTTACGGGTGACGTTGCTACTGCGCATTGGTGGTGGTTTCCTGTTTGGTTGGATAGCCCATCTCATCATGACGCACTTTAATCTGCTGCAAGAGCCTAACCAGTTGGTTTGGGAGCCAGCACTGCCGGAGCCTGGCCTGTGGCCTTGGTTCGTCGGTCAGCTAGAAAGCTTGGTGATGATTCAGCTGATTATTATTGTGCTATTGACCGCTCTGAAAATCCTCAAGGTAGTGGGGGTTGAGCGTCTCATGGGGCTGATGCTGCGCCCTGTGCTTAAGTTCTTAGGTATTGGGCGTGAGGCCACGACGATCACAATTGTAGGTGTTACCCTTGGCCTTGCTTTCGGTGGCGGGCTGCTTATTAAAGAGGCACGTGCTGGGCATGTGCCAAAGAAAGACATTTTCGCATCGATGAGCTTACTGGGGCTGTGTCACAGCATGATCGAGGATACGTTACTGGTATTGGTTTTAGGTGCGGACTTTTTCTGGGTTTTCTGGTTCAGAATGTTGCTGGCGCTCCTGATCGTTGCGGTCCTGACGCGGGTGGTGAATCGTTTACCTGACGCCATTTGGAGAATGCATCTTGTGAATCGTCATATCGAGCCGTTACAGCCTGCCGCAAACACGTAACGTGCCTGTTCGCATAGAGGGCTTTGGGCTAGAATAGCGCGACTTTTGTGACGACCGAGATAAAGCGATGCCGTTGATTCGACTTGATAAAGCTTCTGTAGCTTTTGGTGCCCGACCCCTTCTTGCTGATGTTGATCTGCTGGTGGAGCCGGGGGAGCGTATTGGTTTAGTGGGCCTTAATGGCGCGGGTAAATCAACGCTGCTGAAGGTGATCAACGGCCACGTTGCCCTCGATAGCGGTGAACTATGGATTGATCCAGGGTGCCGAGTTGCTGAGCTAGCGCAGGCGCTGCCCGCTGCTGATGAGCGACGCGTCTGGGATGTTGTCGCGGCAGGTTTATCTGAAGTCGTGGCGATGCGCGCTGAGTACGATGAGCTGGCTAGCCAAACAGATAGCGCATCTTTAGCGAAGCTCGAATCCCTGCAGCAGCAACTTGAAGCGGTGGACGGCTGGCACCTAGAGCAGCGTGTTGAGCGTGTATTGACGAAGCTCAAGCTCGATGGTGAGGTGCTGATGTCGTCGCTATCGGGAGGCTGGCGTCGTCGTGCGGCGTTGGGCGCTGCCTTGGTTCAAGAGCCTGATCTTCTGCTCCTCGATGAGCCAACTAACCACCTCGACATCGAGACTATAGAATGGCTCGAAACTCAGTTAAAAGAGTTCCGTGGTGGCCTACTGTTTATCTCCCACGACCGGTCATTAGTGGATCATCTAGCGACCCGCATCATCGAGCTAGACCGTGGCGTGCTGACCTCGTTTACGGGCAACTACTCAGCCTACACCGAGCAAAAACAGGTGCTGCTTGAGCAGGAAGAGCGCCAAAATGCACTCTTCGATAAACGCCTAGCGCAGGAAGAGGTATGGATTCGTCAAGGCATTAAAGCCCGCCGAACCCGTAACGAAGGGCGTGTGCGAGCGCTTAAAGCGATGCGCAAGGAACGTTCGGAGCGCTTGGGCCGCCAAGGTAAAGCCAGCTTTAACCTCGAAGAGGCGCAGAAGTCAGGTAAGTTGGTGGCTGAACTTGAGAACGCATCTGTGAGCTTTGCTGGGCAGCCTGTGATTCATAATTTCTCTGCGCGCATTCAACGGGGGGACCGTATTGGTCTCATCGGCCCAAATGGTGCTGGCAAGAGTACGCTACTCAAGCTGATCTTGGGGCAGTTGGAGCCCGATAGCGGCAGTGTGGCACGCGGTACTAAGCTCGAAGCGGCGTACTTTGATCAGCTGCGAGGGCAGTTGGATGAAGAAAAGACGATTATTGATAATATCTCGGAGGGGCGTGAGTCTATCGAGATCAATGGTCAGCGCCGCCATATTATCGGCTATCTGCAGGATTTTCTCTTCTCTCCAGAGCGTGCCCGTACGCCGGTTAAAGCGCTTTCTGGTGGCGAGTGTAACCGTGTGTTACTTGCCAAGCTTTTCAGTCAGCCTGCTAACCTTTTGATTCTTGATGAGCCAACCAACGACCTAGATGTTGAAACGCTAGAGCTATTGGAAGAGATACTGCTCAACTTTGAAGGAACCGTGCTGCTTGTTAGCCATGATCGTGCATTTCTGGATAACGTCGTGACCAGTACCTTCGCATTTGAAGGGGAGGGACGTGTGCGTGCTTATGTGGGTGGCTATCAAGACTGGCTGCGCCAACGTCCGGTTGTGAAAGCAGCGGAAAAACCAACCGAAAAGCTATCTGGCAAAACGGCGTCAGCGACGGAAGAGAAGCCCGCTGAAGCGAAGAAGAAGTTGAGCTATAAGCTGCAGCGCGAGCTTGATGCGTTACCTGCTCAGCTTGAAGAAGCTGAAGCTGCGCTAGAAGCGTTGCAGGCGAAAACAGCGGAGCCGGGCTTTTACGAGCAAGATCATGGTGTGGTATCTGAGGTGTTAGCTCAACTGTCAGAGCAAGAGCAAAAAGTAGAAGCGTTGATGGAGCGCTGGGTCGAATTAGAATCGATGTAACTGACGAATCGGCAGGCCGTGTGCGGATGACAATACGGCCTGCCTACCTTGTTACTCTTCAGGTTCGTAAACACGAATAGCGAGCACGTCACATGGAGCGCCGTGCAGAACAGAGTTTGCGGTTGATCCGAGTAGCAGTGCAAGACCGTGTCGCCCGTGGCTACCAACTACGATTAAGTCACACTCCTTCTCTTTTGCGATGCGGTGGATCTCGGACTCAGTATGGCCGGTCACGACCTGTAGTGACTCTGTTGGGTACGCTAACTTCTGGGAAAAAAGCTCTAGCTTCTCGCGCGCGTGCGCATCAAGCTGCTCTTGAACAGTGGTAAGGTCCATGGGTACGTCGCCACCATATGCAAAGCTAAGCGGCTCGATTACGTGGAGCACTGTCAGCTGAGCTTGGTTGTTTTTTGCTATCGTGCGGGTCTTCTCGATTAATTGATCCGACTCTTCAGATAGGTCAACGGCTAACAGAATTTTAGAGTAAACGCCCATTGGAAATATCCTTCTCTGATGGATGGTGTGTTGTCAGCTTAACACACTCGATTGGGTTACAAACAACCTGTCACGACGAAAGCGTGATAGATCGACAGAGGTCATAATGGAAACCTTTATCATAGTATTTGTGGTGCTATCGCTGATTGGCTCTGCTATGTGGATGATGCCAACACGGCGCGAGAAAGAGCAGGCAAAGCTGCGTATGAAAGCGCGCCAAGAGGGCTTTCAGGTACAGTTAGTTCGCTTAACCGCACCGCGGGCACAAGGCGAGTTGGATGAGGAAACAAGAACGGTACCAGGTTACCGCTTGCTGCGTACCAATATCGAGCGGCGCTTAGCGGAAGAGCTTCCGGCATGGCAGGTTTTTCGTGTTACTTCCATTGCTAATGAGGGCCTACCTAGTGATTGGAGTTGGAAGCTTGGTGAGCGAGTGCTGGACACTGAGCAGCTCGCTGTGCTCGAACAGGTGCTATCCGGGTTACCGCGCGATGTGGTGGCATTGGAGTCCACGCCGATACAGGTGACTGCGTTCTGGCGTGAAGACAGTGGTGATGAGTCGCTGGATAAGATCAAGGTACAACTGAACCGCTTGATGGAGGCTAAATTATGAATAAACCACTCACACCAAAACCGAGCTTCGTAAATGGAAAGTTTCGCCACTATAAAGGCAACGAATACGAAGTCGTTGATCTGGTTCGTCACTCTGAAACGGAGGAGTGGATGGTGCTTTATCGCCCGCTCTACGGAGAGGGCGATCTATGGGTAAGGCCTTTTGAAATGTTTTACAGCAACGTGGTGATAGAGGGTGTTGAGCAGCCGCGTTTTGCCAAAATAAGCGAAGCCTAAGACACCTCAGGTAAAGTTAAACCTAGCTCTTTGCGGGCTGCTTTGAGCACATCCGGGTCGATAGGTGGTGGTGCAACATCAACATCCTTCTCGAGCGCTTTTACGATGTGCTTGAGTACTTCAATGCGCGTATACCACTTGTGATCGCCTGAAATGGCGTGCCATTGTGCGCTGTTGGTTGATGTGTACTGCAGCATGTCGTTAATGGCTGCTTCGTAATCATCCCAGCGCCCGCGATTGCGTATATCCTCTTCCGTGAGCTTCCAGCGTTTCATTGGATTCTCTAAGCGCTCAGCGAAGCGTTTGAGCTGCTCTTGCGGGGTAATGTGAAGAAAGATCTTCACAATACGTGCTCCATCATCCGCTAGCATGCGCTCAAATTCGTTAATCTCTTGATAGGCGCGCTGCCATTGCGCGTCACTCGCGAACTCTTCAACACGTTCAACCAGCACGCGACCATACCAAGAGCGATCAAATATGGCGATACTTCCCGCGCTTGGTAGCCGTGCTTGAAAACGATGTAAGTAGTGCTTGCTTTGCTCTTCAGTGCTTGGCGCGCCGATAGGGTGTACGGTATAACCACGTGGGTCTAGTTTTTCGGTTAAACGCCGTATTGCACCGCCTTTACCGCTGGCATCCCACCCTTCAAAGACGAGAATCGCCCGCCTGTCTTGGTGGTAATAAGCTTGTTGTATCTGCAGTAAGCGCACCTGCCACTTCTTGAGTTGCTTCTGATACTTCGCTTTGCTCTCGATAAAGGCATCGGAAAAGTTCAGTTGATCAAGCCGTGGGCTGTCTTTTTGCAGCTTAATCTTGCTGGGTGTTTCCATTGTTGCTCCCCTGCTGATTCAAATATGGCTTCGATAATAGCAGCTAAGCATCGCAAAAGTCGTATTGAGCTATGGCGTTAAGCCGCTTAACTCGTTTAATAGGCGGTTGAGCTGCTTGAGTTTGTCGGCGCTGATGCGCTTAGTTAGCTCTTCGTTCTGCTCAGCAAGCTTTGGGCTAATCTCTTCATACATGAGCCTCGCTTTGTCGGTTAGCGTTAGTAGGCTGCGGCGTTGGTCTTCATCGGATTTTCGGCGCTGTATGAGCTCTTGTTGTTCCATGCGCTGAATGATGCCGGTAAGGCTAGGACTCAGGATGCAGCAAGCTTTTGCCAGTTGCTTGGATTCCATCTCGCCATTGGTGTAAAGGGCGTGAAAAACTCGCCATTGCTGTTCAGTGACAGCGTTTTCAGACAGCAAGGGGCGAAAAAAAGAGAGGGTTGCTTCACGAGCTCTCAGTAATTGCAGAGGGATTGATTCATCGATCTTATGCATGGTTTATCATCCTTAATAAAACATCCAAATAATAACTTGTTAAATAAGTAAGTACTACTGAAGCGTAACTTTATATAAAAATCAAACCGGTTAAGAACATAAAGTGCTTTTGAGAGGGGAGTGGTGCCGGCACCAAGAGTCGAACTCGGGACCTACTGATTACAAGTCAGTTGCTCTACCAACTGAGCTATGCCGGCACATCGTGTTGAAGTGGGGCGTATGATAATAGCGCTTTTTTAAAAGCGCAACCCCGAAATTAAAAATATTTTTAGTCGTCGTATGGCGTGTATTGCTGGGTTGCGAAGCCCAATAAAAAAGCCCCTGAAGAATCAGGGGCCAAAAAACCAACTCGGAAAACAGCCAGAGTTGAAAAGTAGGGATGTGATAGAAACAGCTCACGTGAAGAAGATCGACATGAATTTCTATCGAGATTAACTATCATGCTTTTTTGTGCAGTGCACAATAATACTTTTGTATAGTCTTTTGTCTGCACTAAAATCGAGCATTTTTTAAAATGCTGCAATGCATTAAATATCGTTAATTTTGTCTTTCTCGAAGCGGAAAGGGTGCCCAGGGTACGTACCAATAATACGTACTTCTTTAGCAAAGAAGTCGAGCTCTTGAAGCGCATATTGCATCGATTTTTGGTGTGGGTGCCCTAGTATGTCAAGGTGAAAACTGGATACTTGCATCGTATCGGAGGCCATATAGCTCTCTAGCTTAACCATGTTGATTCCATTCGTGGAGAACCCACCCAATGCTTTGTAGAGTGCGGCGGGAATATTGCGCACTGAGAACATAATCGTGGTGATAAAAGTGACGCCCGGTACTAGTGTGGGAACCACGCCTTCTTTCGCTAGAATCATAAACCGAGTGGTATTGCCATCAACGTCTTGGAAGTTATCGCGCAGCACTTCTAAGTCGTACAGTTCCGCCGCTAGGCTAGATGCGATAGCCGCATGATGAGGTTGCGGATTGTTAACGAGATCTTCCGCAGCTCCTGCAGTGTCAAGCGCTGCAATAGGTTGGATGCCTAGCTGTTTGAGGTTGTTATCGCATTGGGCCAGCGCTTGGGGGTGTGAGGAAACCGTTTTTATGTCTTCAAGTTTTGTGCCTTTTGGCGCAAGTAGGCAGTGATTTACCGGCTCGAAGTGCTCATTGATAATGTGTAAGCGCGTTTTCGGCATTAAGCGGTAAATCTCTTCCACACGGCCCGCGGTGGAGTTTTCGAGTGGAATCATGGCTAATTCTGCCTCACCGCGTTCAACCATGAGCATTGCCGCGCTAAAGCTCTCACAGGCAAATGCCTCCATCTCCGGGTATACGTGTCGGCAGGAGAGATGCGAGTACGCGCCTTGTGAGCCTTGATAGGCAATAATGTTTTTGCTCATGATGAGATAGATTCCATTGGGTGATTAATTCCGGTGCCATATTATGTCACAGGTCGTTAATAGGGGAGAAGTCGCCACTTATGTTATTCCAGAGCTGTTTATGGTTGCGAGATGCGTAAAGTTATCCACTGCGATTGCGATTGTTTCTATGCCGCTGTAGAGATGCGCGACAATCCTGCGCTGCGTGATATTCCTCTTGCGATTGGAGGTGCGGCGGATCGGCGTGGCGTCATCGCAACCTGTAACTATGAGGCACGGCGCTTTGGCATCCACTCAGCGATGTCCACTGCTCAAGCGCTTAAGCGCTGCCCCGCTTTGACGGTCATGCGCGGTAACATGGAAAAGTACCGAGCAGTCTCGCAGCAGATTATGACGATCTATCGCGAGGTCACCGATCTAATCGAGCCACTATCGTTGGATGAGGCGTATCTAGACGTGAGCGGTAGCCAGATGTTTGACGGCAG
The DNA here is from genome assembly GCF_004959845.1 of Neptunomonas sp. XY-337. Taxonomy (NCBI): domain Bacteria; kingdom Pseudomonadati; phylum Pseudomonadota; class Gammaproteobacteria; order Oceanospirillales; family Oceanospirillaceae; genus Neptunomonas; species Neptunomonas sp. XY-337. The sequence continues at coordinate 282,848 of NZ_SPLL01000002.1, forward strand.
TGCAACGCGAATTGCTGAGTACCTGCGCCGTCGTGTCAAAGAGGAGGTGGGGATTACGATCTCTGCAGGTGTTGCTCCGAATAAGTTTCTTGCCAAAATCGCCAGCGATTGGGATAAGCCGGATGGCCTGTTCGTGATCGCTCCGCAAGATGTTACGTCATTTGTGGAGGTTTTACCTGTGGCTAAGCTGCATGGCGTTGGGAAGAAGACGGCAGCTAAGCTTGCCCGGGCTGGGATAGTGACGTGTCATGATGTCTTGCAGCGGCCTCTAGCCGAGTTAGTAGAAAAGTTTGGTGTGTTTGGTGAACGGCTCTATCGCTTAAGCCAAGGCATTGACGAGCGCCCCGTGCAAGTGGAGCGGCGCAGGAAGTCTGTTAGCGTCGAGCGAACTTACGCTGAGGACTTTGATGCAGTAGAGCTGTGTTTGGCGCAACTGCCGTCTCTGTTGGATGATTTGGCGCGCCGTTTTGACGCACTCAAAGGCGCGAAGCGTATACAGGGGGCTTTAGTGAAAGTGAAGTTTGCTGATTTTTCTCAAACTACCGTTGAGCAGCAAGCAAAAACGGTCAGCGCAACGCTTTTTGAAGCCCTTATGCGAGAGGGCTACAGCCGCGGAAATGGTAAAGCGGTTCGACTCCTCGGTATTGGCTATCGTCTTGGTGATACTGAGGACCAGCCACAGCAATTAGCCCTTTGGTAATTGTCACAATCGCCTGACAGTAGCGGCCTGCTCTGGTAGAATCTGGCGCTTTTTTAATCACTTCTTTTAATTTCGTCCTACGGGGATTTTGATGTTTCAGTTACTTGCTTCAAAAACGCAAAGTATGAAGAACGATCTGCTCTCTGGCTTAACGGTAGCTTTGGCGTTGGTGCCTGAGGCTGTCGCATTTGCTTTTGTTGCAGGGGTGGAGCCTTTAGTCGGTCTCTATGCGGCATTTATGGTGGGCTTGATCACAGCAGCAATCGGCGGGCGTCCGGGGATGATCTCCGGGGCCACAGGTGCGCTGGCGGTTGTTATGGTAAGCCTGGTCGCACAGCATGGTGTGGAGTATCTGTTTGCTACCGTTGTGTTGATGGGGATTTTACAGGTACTTGCGGGTATTTTCCGGCTGGGTAAATTTATCCGCATGGTGCCCCATCCTGTGATGCTGGGTTTTGTAAACGGTTTGGCGATCGTCATTTTCCTTGCGCAGATGAAGCAGTTCCAGTTTGCGGACGGCAATGGCGTGTTGCAATGGTTGCAGGGTGGCCAAATGGCCATGATGTTGGGGTTAGTGGCGCTAACGATGGCGATTATCCACTTCTTGCCTAAATTTACCCGCGCGATTCCTTCATCGCTGGCAGCGATAGTCACAGTTACGCTGTTAGTTGTTTTCTTAGACCTTGATGCGCGTACTGTACAAGACGTTTTAGCGGACATGACAGGCAACCCAGCAGCCACTATTGCGGGCGGTTTGCCTGAGTTCGGTATTCCAATGGTACCGATTAACTGGGAAACGTTGAGTGTTATCTTCCCTTATGCGGTGATTTTGGCAGCAATCGGTCTGATTGAGTCGCTACTGACGTTGACGCTGATCGATGAAGTGACTGAAACACGTGGTCGAGGCAACAAAGAGTGTGTTGGCCAAGGTGTGGCGAATATCGTTACAGGCTTCTTTGGTGGTATGGGCGGTTGTGCCATGATCGGTCAAAGTATGATCAATATTAACTCGGGTGGACGTGGCCGAGCCTCAGGTATCTCAGCGGCTCTGTTTTTGCTTGTCTTTATTCTGGTTGGCGCTTCGTTGATCGAGATGATTCCTGTTGCTGCGCTGGTGGGTGTCATGTTTATCGTGGTGATCGCAACGTTCGAATGGGCGAGCTTCCGCCTGTGGGGTAAAGTGCCTAAGCAAGACCTGTTCGTTGTTTTGACGGTTACGGTTGTTACCGTGGCAACAGACTTGGCCATTGCTGTGGTCGTCGGTGTTATTCTGTCGGCGTTGATGTTCGCGTGGAAACATGCGAAGCATGTAGAATTTGAAACATGGCTTGAGAGTGATGGTAAAACAAAGGTTTATCTCGCTCATGGCCCCCTGTTCTTCGCATCAGCTCAGAGCTTTCGTGATAACTTTAATGCCAAAGGCGATCCTGATGATGTCATCATCGACTTTAAAGACTCTCGCGTGATGGATCATTCAGGGATTGAGGCAATTGATGCTGTTGCGGAGCGTTATGTTGCTGCGGGTAAAACGTTGCACTTGCGACATCTCAGCTCTGAGTGTGTGAGCTTGCTAGACAAAGCGGGTAGTTTGGTTGAGGTTAACTTGATCGAAGATCCGAAATACAAAGTAGCAGACGACCAGCTCGCTTAAGCTGGCCGTAGAGGCACTTACTCGCCTTTGCGAGTAAGTGCTTCACCTTCAAATGAAATACCGTCCCAGCCGTGCTTCATAAAAGCGCGAATGTTGCCATGATCAGTGCCTTGCGGTGTCGCTAGGACATCACGATAAAACCCGCCAAAGCAGCCGAGTGTCTGCTCTTTATCCAGCCCTTCTAGTTTTGCGAACGCAAAGATCTTACAAGAGCCTTCGTTGGTGCCCGCGGTATTAACAACGGTATCTTCGTTCAGTCCGTTGCGAAAAGTCGTTGGTTGATAAGTAAAGTGCTCTGCGATCACTTGCATCGTTGCTTCGAATGCAACGCCTTCGTTGCTAGCGAGTTGGGCCTTATATTCGCTTAATGTCATGCGCGGTTACCTTTGATAAACAGATAAAAGCGCTGTTTTAGCATATTTATACAAGTTGTGGGGAGTTGGGCAGCGAAAATCGCTGCCCGGATAGGGTTTAGTGTTGCAGAATTTGGCTGAGGAAAAGTTGAGTTCGCTCGTGTTGCGGGTTGTTAAAGAACTCGTGAGGTTCATTCTCTTCAATGATTTGGCCGGCATCCATAAAGATAACGCGGTCTGCGACTGTTTTTGCAAAGCCCATTTCGTGGGTAACGCAAAGCATTGTCATGCCGCCTTCATCAGCCAGTTCGATCATGACATCGAGCACCTCTTTGATCATCTCTGGGTCGAGTGCTGAGGTTGGTTCATCGAAAAGCATCACATCAGGGTTCATGCAGAGCGAGCGCGCGATAGCAACCCGCTGCTGCTGGCCTCCTGATAGCTGCCCTGGGTATTTAAGCGCCTGATCTGGGATTTTTACCCGCTCAAGATACTCCATCGCTGTCGCTTCCGCTTCGGCACGGGGTTTTTTCTTCACCCAAATAGGGGCCAGACAACAGTTCTCCAGCACCGTGAGGTGCGGGAATAGATTGAAGTGCTGGAACACCATGCCGACATCGCGACGAATCAGCTCAATATTTTTGAGATCGTTGGTTAGCTCGGTGCCGTTAACGATGATGTCGCCTTTTTGGTGCTCTTCTAGGCGGTTGATACAGCGAATCATGGTGGACTTGCCGGACCCAGATGGACCGCAAATGACAATACGCTCGCCACGTTGCACTTGTAGGTTGATGTTCTTAAGAACGTGGAACTCGCCGTACCATTTGTTCATGTCGCGTAGTTCGATCATGAACTGTGCTTGGTTACTCTTTTCAAGTGTGCTCATATTATTATTCTCTACACTAACTAGCGTGTGTTATGACCGGTTTGCAGACGTTTCTCGAGGCTCTGGCTGTACTGAGACATACCAAAACAGAAGACCCAGAAAACGAGCGCGACAAAGATATAGCCCTCGGTTGAATACCCTAGCCACTCAGGATCGTTAAGCGCTGCTTGAACAATCGCAAGTAGGTCAAACAAGCCGATAATGAGAACCAGACTGGTATCTTTGAACAGTGCAATAAAGGTGTTCACAATGCCCGGAATCATCAGCTTTAGAGCTTGCGGAAGAATGATGAAGCCCATCGACTTCCAGTAGCCAAGGCCCAGCGCATCTGCGGCCTCATATTGGCCTTTCGGAATCGCTTGAAGACCACCACGCACCACCTCAGCCATATAAGCTGATTGGAACATAATGATGCCAATTAAAGCGCGCAGTAGTTTATCGAATGAGACCTCCTCTGAAACAAAGAGAGGTAGCATGACCGATGCCATGAACAGCACGGTGATCAGTGGCACGCCGCGCCAAAACTCGATATAGATCACCGAAAGGGAGCGCACAATAGGCATATCCGAACGCCGACCAAGGGCCAAGATGACACCGAAAGGCATCGCTGCGACGATACCGATCACCGCTAAAATAAGCGTTAGGCTCAAGCCACCCCACTTGTGGGTCTCGACAACATCAAGGCCAAACCCACCACCGTACATCAGATAAAAGCCGATCACTGGGAATACGAACAGCGTAAACGCAGCAACATAGCCTTTATAGGGGGTCTTATCGATCACGAGCCAAGCGATACAGGCTGCGAAGATATAAAACGTCGTATCGATACGCCAATACTCAGTTTCTGGGTAGAAGCCATAGAGGAATTGATCAATACGGTGGGTTATAAATACCCAGCATGCGCCGCCGCTACTGCATGCCTCACGCGAATCACCGATCCAGTCCGCATCGATCAGCGCCCACTTTAGCATCGGGCCAACGGAGATCGCGAGGAAGTAAAGAATCGCAAGTGTTGCAAGGCTGTTGAGCGGTCCGCTGAACAGGTTGCGCTTTAGCCAGCCGATGAGCCCTGTTGAGTTGGCTGGTGGTGGTAATGTTGGTTGTAGATCGTATTTCATAACCCCTCCTTACCTCTCAATCAACGCACTGCGGCTGTTGTACCAGTTCATAAAGATCGAGGTCAGTACACTGAGTGTTAAGTACACTGCCATCGTCATAAAGATGACCTCAATGGCCTGGCCTGTTTGGTTCAGTGTTGTGCCGGCAAAAACTGACACGAGATCTGGATAACCGATCGCTGTTGCTAATGAGGAGTTCTTCGTCAGGTTTAAATATTGCGATGTCAGTGGTGGAATAATGACGCGCAGCGCTTGTGGAATGATAATAAAGCGCAACGTTCTGCCCCGCGGTAAGCCTAACGCGCTGGCGGCTTCAAGCTGTCCGTGCGGTACCGCTAAAATGCCGCCCCGCACGATCTCAGCAATAAACGCGGCAGTATAAATAGTCAACGCTAACCACAGTGCAATCAATTCAGGAATGAGTGTCACGCCGCCGCGGAAGTTAAAGCCTTTCAGGGCAGGGTAGTCCATCGTAACGGGAGCACCAGCAAAGAAGAAGACCAGTAGAGGTAGGCCGACGATCAAACCCAATGCGATCAAGCCGACAGGGTATTCTCGGCCACTCTCATCATGTTTTTTATCCGCCCAACGCTTGAACAGCCAAGTGGCAACAATGCCGACAATGAGTGCAGTCCAGACAATACCGAAACCGTCTTCGGGGATGGGAGCTGGCAGATAGAGGCCGCGAACATTTAAGTATCCGCCGAATAACTCGAAACTCTGTCGAGGGCTTGGCAGCGTTCTGAGAACAGCGAAGTACCAGAAAAAAATCTGTAGTAGCAGTGGGATGTTGCGGAAAATCTCAACATAAACGGCGCAGATTTTAGCAAGTAACCAGTTCTTGGATAAACGACCAACGCCGATGAGGAACCCTAAGAAGGTGGCAGCAACGATGCCGAGGAATGAGACCAAAACAGTGTTCAGAAGGCCGACGATGAACGTGCGTCCATATGAGTCAGCTTCACTGTAAGGGATAAGTGACTGTAAAATCCCGAAACCAGCTTCTACTGAGAGAAAATCGAACCCGGTTGTAATACCGCGTTGTTCGAGGTTATGCAGCGTATTGCTAACAACAGTCAGGATAAAAGCACCGAGCGCCAATACGATAAGGCCTTGAAAAATAAGCGCACGTTTATCTGGGTCGTTCCAGAAACGCGGAGTACTATCAGGCTTCGTTGGGCTCTCGGGTGATGGTCGATTTGATGACATCAACGAGTTCTCCACAAAAGAAACGCGAGAAAGAGTGCATCCTTTCACTAATCAAAGATGAACCGCTTAGCAAAGTGAGTGCTAAGCGGTTCAGATGATTAACGCATTGGTGGAGCGTATTGCAGACCGCCATCAGTCCATAGTGCGTTGATACCACGGTTAACCTTCAACGGAGAACCTGCACCGACGTTACGGTCAAAAGACTCACCATAGTTACCGGTCTGCTTTATGACTTGATACGCCCAGTCATCATTGAGGCCTAGGCCTTTACCCTTTGGACCTTCCAAGCCGATGAGGCGTCGTACGTTCGGGTTCTTCGATTTTTTCATCTCGTCTACATTGGCAGAGGTCACACCTAGCTCTTCTGCATTTAGGAGCGCGTTATGTGTCCACTTAACAATATTGAACCACTGGTCGTCACCTTGACGAACAACAGGGCCTAGCGGCTCTTTAGAGATGACTTCTGGAAGTACCATGGCTGAATCTGGTTTCTCGAGCTTAATACGCAATGCATACAGCTGAGATTGGTCTGACGTTAACACGTCACAGCGGCCAGCTTCGAAACCTTTGACCGTCTGATCAGACGTATCGAATACCACTGGTGCATAGCTCATGCCATTGAGGCGGAAGTAGTCAGCTAGGTTAAGTTCAGTGGTTGTGCCTGCTTGAATACAAACCGCAGCACCATCTAGTTCTTTGGCGCTTTTTACCCCCAAGTCTTTCGAGACCATGAAGCCTTGACCGTCGTAGTAGTTAACGCCGGCAAAGTTTAGGCCCAGTTGGGTGTCTCGTGTTTGCGTCCAGGTTGTGTTTCGTGGCAGGAGATCAATTTCGCCAGACTGAAGTGCAGTAAAGCGCTCTTTTGCTGTGAGTGGGATGTACTTCACCTTCGTTGCGTCGCCAAGCACTGCTGCAGCAACGGCGCGGCACATATCAACGTCTAAGCCTTTCCAGTTGCCCTTGTCGTCCGGGTTAGAAAAGCCCGGTAGACCTGTACTGACGCCACATTGTAAAACTCCGCGCGCTTTCACAGCGTCCAGAGTAACGTCTGCAAGCACATGGCCAGAAGTGGCAGCTGACAGGATTGTAGCAGTGATCAAGCTTCTTTTTATCATCGGAATAAACCCCCAGGGTCAGAGAAGTTGTTGTTATTGTGTTCTGTCGGGCCACATTGAGTGGCAGGGAGCGATATCTGACCCAATATGTGTCAGCACCGCTGTGTACTTCCAATTTCAAGTTCTACTGTTATCCAAGTGGTCCGCTGGCTGAGCAAAAAATGGTCAGTGTCTTTGGACTACTACTGAAGTAGAGTTTCAAAAAAGAAACGATATTTCAATGCGAATAATACGTAAGGGAAAGTACGTACGTGATTTGGCTGAAGCATTAGAGAAAAGTGATATTTGTTTGATTTAAGTGAGTTATTTTTGCTGTAACGGAGGCTGCTTTGAAACGTAAAAATCAAAAAGGCTGATGACAATTTTGTATGAACCGGCGCTTTTTGTGCGGCCTAGTATACTGTTTGTGTTTACTTTAACTGCATTGCAGTAATGGTATGATTTATTTAAACAATTGTTTTAAATATATGTAAACTAAATGCAGTATTGGATTATACTCCGATCGTCGGCTAGATTTTGTTTAAAACAAATCACTGGCGAGACGTAATTTAACAGCGTTACCGATGTATGGATCAGAGCCACTGCTCCTTACACAGTTCGTATAGAGAGGCTGTCTGTAGAGGTGGCTAGTGGTAGTAACGAATGAAGGGCTGTTGTGTTGATGAAGGGTTTGCCTCAGCTTTTACTTATTCACGGCGACGCTGAACGCCGTGATGTACTTGCACAGTTTATCGAGAGCTTAAACCGCTATGAGGTGGTTGATGCGAGCGATGGAGCTGAGGCCGCTGCTTTGCTCAAAAAAGCGGAAATTGCCTGTATTGTCAGCGATATTGATTTAGACGAACTTGACGGCTGGCGTTTGGTGCGCATGGTTCGCTCAGGTGTATTTAATTGTGCTGCGGCTACGCCATTCTTTGTGGTCACGTCGACGTGGTGCAAACGCATCGCAGAAACGACTGCTCGTGAGTTCGATGTTGATGCGCTCATCCCTTTTGCCCAATTTCATCGTCTCAAAGATTACCTTGAACAAGATCTTTCTCTTCTACCGCAGAAGCAGGCACCTGCTGTCTTAGCGATAGAGGATGCCGAGGAAACGGCCAGCCTGATTGAGCGAATCTTACGCACGCGCTTTTCTGTGGATATCGCGCCGGATGGGCTCTCTGGGCTTGAGCTGTGGCGTGATAAGAAACACCCGATTATCTTGTTAGATGTCATGTTACCCGGCATGTCTGGTCCTGAAGTTATGCGTGAGATTTTGGCTGAAAAGCCAGAGCAAAGCATTGTCATTATGACGGCTCATGGCTCGGCAGATCTCGCTGAAGAGCTCATGCTGCAAGGGGCATGTGACTTTATCAGTAAGCCGTTTCGAACTGAGCAACTGCGTAAAGTGTGTGAGATTGCTGCGCGGCGCGAAGACTTTCTGGTGAGTAATCAGCAATTTGTTGAGACGATTGAAACGCTAAAGCTCAATGAACACGCGTTGGCCTCGCAGACACTGGAGCATCAAGCGATACTGGATAACTTATCGACAGCGGTGCTTGAGCTCGATGAAAACGGTCGTATCTCCTTTGTGAACCAAGCGTGGCTGCGCTTGACCGGTTTGAGTGAAGCGTTATCGCTTGGGAAACGGTTAGTTTCCTTCACGATGCGTGACTCTTTCGTACAAGGCATCTCGCTCGAGGAAGCCATACACCGCATTTATCATACGGATCAAGCGCGTGAGACGTTGGAGTTTAAGCTGCGCGATCAGTATGGACAGGGAATTTGGGTTGAGGCTCGCCTGAGCCAAATCAGCCATCAGCCAGAGAATAAACTTAAGCTCTCTGTTGCAATGGATGATATATCAGCGCGTAAACGCGCCGAGCAGCGTTTAGAGCACCTTGCCATGCACGACTCCTTGACTGGGCTCTACAATCGGCACTTCTTTGATAGTGAGCTGAAACGCTTGGCGGCTTTGTCGTATCGTTACGGCTCGCATCACTGCCTTTTATATATTGATCTTGACCACTTTAAAGCGATCAACGATACCCAAGGCCACAATCAAGGTGATTTAGTACTCAAAGAGGTGGCAGAGAAGCTACAACAACGCCTACGTGAGACAGACCGGCTGTGCCGTATCGGCGGCGACGAATTTACGGCGCTGCTTATCGATACCACGCTGGAAGAGGCCGCCGCCACAGCTCGCAACTTGTGTAAGCTACTATCAGACGACCCGTATCGTTTTGAAGACCAAGTGTTTAAGATCAGTTGTAGTATCGGTATTACAGCGATCAATGGCCATGTCGCGAAACCACAAGTGTATCTACAGCAGGCGGATATAGCGCTTTATATCGCCAAAAACCACGGCCGCAATTGTGTTCATGTCTACACCGACGAGGACCAAGAGGCTGGCGATATCCGCAGCTCGATGAAGTGGCTACATACCGTCAAGAATGCGATAGCGAATGACGACTTAGTGCTGCACTTTCAGCCGATCTATCATATACCCACCAATCAAGTGTCCTATTATGAAGCATTGGTGCGTCTTATGATCGATGATCAGATTATCTATCCGGGCGACTTCATACCTGCGTTGGAGCGTTTTGAGGATGTGGCGTTACTCGATCAGCACGTGATTGCTAAAGCGTTCAAGATGTTGGCAGACCACCCAGAGCTGAAGCGTATTGCGATCAACCTGTCGGCGCAGGCGTTTCGTAATGATTCTGTTGTGCCATGGGTACGGCAGATGCTGACGAAGCACAACGTGGATCCAAAGCGGATCATTTTTGAAATTACAGAGAGTGCTAGCTTATCCAATTTGTCTGTCACGCAAACCATGGTGGGTCAATTGTCGCAAATGGGGTGTGGCTTCTCGATCGATGATTTTGGCACGGGTTTTAGTACATTCTCATATCTGAAAAACCTGCCAGCTGATACGGTTAAGATCGACGGCTCGTTTATCCGCGAGCTGACCTCTAGCCGTATTGATCTTGCCTTGGTTAAAGCGATTCGAGAAGTTGCTGCCGCCCTTGGTAAGTCCACCGTTGCGGAATTTGTTGAGGATAGCGACACGCTAAACCTGCTGCGAGAGATCAACGTTGATTACGCACAGGGCTTTTTCTTAGGGAAGCCAATGGCGATAGATGATCTATTGGCTGAGATGGCAACTGAACCGGTGTTTCCCGACTTTTTATAAAGCGCTAACGCTTGGCTATCTCCTCATTGCCGAGTAGGGAGTGAACAGAATGAGTGATAGCTTCACCTTTGCTGATGTGGTGATCGATTTTCTGCGTCAGTTGAATATTGATCGCGTGTTTGGCGTGCCTGGAGGCTCAATAGAGCCTTTCTTTAACGCCGTGCTGCGGGCACAAAAGCGTGGTGAGATGCAGATTGTGGTATCACGGCATGAGTCAGGTGCCGCCTTCATGGCTGATGGGTATGCGCGGGAGCGGGGGCACTTTGGTGTTTGCTGTGCCACGACGGGGCCCGGTATTACGAATCTGATGACGGGGGTTGCGAGTGCGTTTGTTGATCGCGTCCCTATGTTGGTTATCACTGCCCAGACGCCTTTAGCTAAGTTTGCCAAGCAATCCCTACAAGATAGCTCGCGTAATGGTGTCGATGTTGTATCGATGATGGGCAACTGCACCAAGTTTACGACCCTCGTTTCACATCCCTCACAGCTTGTTAGTAAGCTGATCCAAGCAATCAATACAGCGCAAACGCTACCCCGCGGTCCGGTGCATATCAGTATCCCGTCGGATATCTTGGCGCAAACCTGCGAGCATATCCCAACATTGTCAGTGAGTAATGTGCTTGAGCGTAGTTTCTCCCGGGTTGATCTCGCTGGTGTTGCGCAACTGCAGTCGGAGCTCAAGCGTGCGCAGCGTGTAGCTATTTTAGTGGGTGCTGATTATGACGGCGAGGGCGCTTGGCTGGAATCGCTTGCCGAGCGGTTGAACGCGGCTGTGTTATGTGCGCCAGCTGCTAAGGGGCAGGTCAACGAGTGTTCTTCGCAGTTTGTGGGCGTTTATGGTTTTGCTGGCCATACCAGTGCTCGGGCATTTATTCAGGGCGGGCATTATGACCTATTGCTCTGTTTTGGTACTCGCTTTTGTGAGCTAAGTACTAACGCATGGTCGCCGCATCTTCTCAACGATAAAGTTGTGCATATCGATGCGAACTCTGGAAACTTCGTGCAATCGCCCATGGCGCGCCTACACCTCTTAGCGGATTACGAGGCATTAATGCCTTTGCTGGTTGAGCATGTGGATGAGCTGCGTGCCGATGGATACCGCTGGTTGGGGCCAAGGCAGGAGCAAGCGGCTCAGGTAAACCCCTACTCAAAAGCGGTGCAGCATGTGCCGGTGCTACCTCAAGCGCTTTTTTCATGGCTTGCTAATCGCCTGCCTAAAGAGGCCCGCGTTCATGTGGATGCAGGCAATGCTTGGGCTTGGGCGACGCACTATTTTCGGCGTGCTGAGGTCTCCAATCGCTATCGAATCGCCATGGGGTTTGGATCGATGACCTGGGGCATCGGCAGCGCGATAGGCTCTGCGTTCGCTAATCCGAATGTGCCTCATGTGTGTATCACGGGTGATGGAAGCTATTTGATGGCGGGACAAGAGATTACGGTTGCGCAGCAATATCAATTGCCATTGTTGATGATTATTCTGAATGATAGCGTGTTGGGCATGGTGATGCATGGCCAGCGCATGGGGGGCGCTGAGCGCGGCGGCTTTGAGCTACCGCGAGTGAATTATGCAGCGCTTGCTGAGGCGATGGGGGTGAGAGCGATGCGCGTGAGCAGTGTAATCGCGTTGCAGGCGCTTGATATTGAAGCGCTATTGTCGAAGGAGGGCCCAACGGTTCTCGATGTTCAAATAGACTCAAGCGCTATGCCGCCGATGGGGGAGCGCGTCAAAGGGCTTACGGCGGTAGAGTGACGTTACTGAGATTTGGGCAGTTCGCGATCTGCTGGGCCGTCATACCGAATGTCCTCGCAGCGTAACGGCAGAAATCCCCCCGGAATATCATTACGCACATCGGTGTAGCAGGTTAGGGCGCCAACCGCGATCGAATAGGTGTAGAGCTCAGTCACCTCTCTGCAAGAGAAGCCTTGGTCGGCCAGAAATGCCACGATGTAGCCGCCGAAGTTAAGGCTCTCGCCGGTGCTGTCGCAGATGTGGTCACTGATTGCTACGGCTGTGCGTTCAAACTCACCGGGTTTGAAGCCCAGTTCAAGGCTGGCAGCTTGCATCGCTTTAACGCGCTCATCTCCCAGTGCTATTGGGCGGGTAAACCCGGGTAGCTTTTGCTTGGACGCGACCATGTCAGCGATTGATTCGCCGCTCCGCGATTGCGCAACCAACTGGCTCAGCAGCGTGTAACAGCTCGGCAACACGCCGGGCCCATAGAGCTTCGACTCTGCAGCAAGGATACCGGCCGATGTGCTGGCTACACTGCTTGCTTGCGAACTCGCTCCTAGCGCGGCTACTTGGTTACACCAAATTCTTGCATCAGGCCAGCTGACACAGATAAAGCTCCACTCTACCCACTTTAAAAGCGCGGGGGCGGGGCGTTTACCGGTTAAGTTAAACAGTAACAGCTCGACCCAAGACCACGAGCCAACCACATCATCCAAAAGCGACAAGTTTTGGTTGTAGACCGCATCACCGATGCGCCAACCACCTTTATGGCTGGTGATTTGAGTGCGGCGTGCTAGCCACTCAGCAAAGTGCAGTTCAGGTTTTGATGACATAGTCTTTGTCTTTAAGAAAAGGCATTGCGGTAATGGGTTGGTCGGTCTTCTCGGCTGCCTGCGCAGCAATACCGGGCGCGCTGGCGATCTGGAAAATCAGCTCGGCTTGATAGGGTGAAAAGCCAAGGTCTACCAAGCAGGCTGCGGTCAGCCCAGAAATTCGCCAGCCGATACGCTCATTCGCTTGTGCAGTGATGAGCTGCTGCCCCCACTGCATCATTTTCCCCGCTTGTGGTAAGGCTAGCAGTCTATCAGCGAGTTGGTGCGTGTAGGTATCACGTGTCCCATAGAGGCTCCCAAAGCCCGGTGCTAGTTGCAGTTCGGGCTTGGTATTGTCAGTGGTTAGCTCTGCTGGGGTATCGATCGTAAAGTCTTCGGGCGCTTGACCTTGTGACTTTAAGAGAAATTTGGCCGCTAAAAACACCTCTTCGCTCCCTTGCCATTGACCGCCGAGAACTTGCAATGCGAGCGGTAGTATATGGCTGCTATGTGTTTTACTGACGGCTGCGTTCATGGCTGCACGGGTTGCGTTGTGGCGGGGGCCGGGATGAATAAGTGCGATCAGGAGTTCGTTAAAGAGCGTGTGCTCATCTTGAGTAGGGAGTTCTGCGCGAAATAGCAGAAAGATCACCTCGGCAAAGCTCTTCTGCTGCATCAGTGCCAGGTGTTCATACCCATGGCATCGCGACTCTCGTGAGATAAACGGATTATCATCGCTGGGCTTTTCATGCCAGATGGCAGTGGAGATCTGTTCCGCAAAGTGCTCGTCGCGGCGCGCTTCATTAACATTCTTCATCACCGCTTGTGCTCCGTTTTTTGTTTAAAAGCGCATCTCGACCTGTGCCCAAAGGCTGCGGCTTTCAAGGGCATAATCATCGGCTATTTGTGCCGATGCAGGTTCTGCTGCACTGCTATCAAACAGGTTCTTGGCAATTAACGAAACGGTTAGCTGCCCCTGCATAATCGTTTTCGATAGTTTTGCGTTTACCCAGTGGTAGTCATCGATACGGCTGCGTTGGTCGCCCGTCTCGCGATATCGTGAACCCACCCAGTAGTGCTGTGCTGATATTGTCCAGCTGTTATCAGGCGTATAGCGAAGGTCCAGATAGGTGGTGTGTGATGGTACGCGGGCAATGCGTCTATCTGTATTCGCATCACTAGCATGTTGATATGCGTAGTTGGCGTAGGCGTAAAGCTTACTATTCACGCGCCATGTTGCCTCTAGCTCAGCACCATAACCATCTTGATCTCTGCTGTTTTGATAAACGCGTTGGCTGCCGTTAGGAACGGTAGCAATAAGGCCAGTTGCTCGATAGCGGAATAGGTTTAGTTTGAAATCTGTCGAGAAACTGGGCCGATAGTCAAACGCTAGCTCCAATGTTTCGATCTCTTCAGGTTTTAAGTCGGGGTTGCCGATAAGCGCGGGGTTGTTCATTAGGTACTGCTCACTGAAAGTCGGCGCTCGGAACGCAGTACCGTATAAAAGTTTTGATGTTAAGTTATGAGATGTTTCCCAAATGAGTGCCATACGTGGATTAAGCGAGGAGCCAAAGTCATCATAATGATCCCAGCGTAATCCGGTTGTGAAAGCCACATCATTGCTGATTTGCCACTCATCCTGCGCAGACAAATAAAATGACTGGCTTGACTGATTATTTAAATAAACATTCGCAGAGTCGCTGACATCCGTCAGTTGGTCACTGCCAAACCCCGGCGTGCCGATAACGCCGGGACCATAGTTTTTATACTCTTTGGTTTTTACCCGATCTTTACTCCAGCCAGCACCAAGGCGAAGAGCGTGGTTTTCGATACCTTGGTAGCCAAGAATCGCGTCGATGTTGAGTGTCTCTGAGCGCGACTTAGGGTTGCCGATATAGCCGTGGGGGAAACGGACAACCTGCGTAGTGGGTGCGGAAAAAGCGTTGCCATCTGGGCCAATAGGTAAAACGGCACCTGAAGGAAAGAGGTTAAAAAAGCTATCGCTATCAGTTCGAACAAACGAGCCTTTCGCTTCGAAATGTAAGTGCTTGCTGAGCTCTGTTTGGTAGTTCAGCTGAGATAACCACTGGCTGGCATCTTGATAGCCATCTTGATCCAATGCAAGTGCGCCACCTTGCCCAAGACCGCCATTGGATTGGCGCCAGTACCAGTTAGAGAACTGCCAAGCGCCCCAGCCAAGATCAAGTTGTACCGTGCCTGTATCGTAGCGTGTGGCAAACGCACCGGGCGCTAATGATGCGTCGGTATCGAACAGGGCATCTAGACCGCTCTGGGTATCGCGGGTCGCCATACGAGAATCATCGCCATCTGAGCGCTGTAGCTCAAACGCGATGGAGGCACTCATTTGTTCACCCATGTAGCCTTTGCGTGCCCAGACATCGGTGCTGTTGAATGCACCGTGCCGGACGCCCGCTGCGCCCGTTAGGTTTTCCGCTGCAGTATTCGTGTGGATATTGATTGCGCCGCTGAATGCGTCGGCACCATAGACAGCCGAGCCAGGTCCGCGAATGACTTCAATACGGCTGATATTGCTCACCGGCATCCGAAACGTGAATGGCAGGCCACCGTTGGCGTTTTGCTTAATCTCGGTGCCATTGATCATAATCAGCACCTGCGGGTTAAAGCCAGTCTCAATACCTCGTATGGAGTAAACCGAGTCCATACGGCTCAGGTCTGATGGCATAACGTGTAGACCCGGAATGCGCTCAAGTACTTCACGTAGATTGGTAACGCCCATCGCTTGGATCTGCTCGGCGGATATCACGCTGGCTGATGATGGCGCTTGGCGCAGTGAGCGCTGCGTTCCGGTGGCGATAGTGACAAGTTCGTCTTCAGCGTAGTAGCCCCCCAGCTCGTCATTTTCATAGGCGTTGTTGGCGTATACTGACGCGCTAGCAACGAGAGCCAGTGAGAGAGCTGAGTATCGCTTCTGAAGGAACATGTTGATATCTAACCTTTTTGGTCCTCGGAGGACCCCATTGTAAGTGAGTTTTTAAAGGTAACCTGCTTTGGTAGTGTCAGTGTGAAAAGGGAGCCTTGCTCCTGCGCACTACTGACGTGGATACTGCCATTCATCATTTCGGCAAAGTGTTTGGATATCGCTAAGCCGAGCCCTGTGCCTCCATAGCGGCGCTTCACACTACCATCACCTTGACTGAATTTATCAAAGATAGACTCGAGTTTATCCGCTGCGATACCGACACCGGTATCTGAGACGGCAAATTTAACCGTTTCATCTTGCAAATCAATATGTAACTCAACAGTGCCCGCTTTGGTGAACTTACACGCATTCGACAGTAAGTTCAGCAAAATCTGCTGCGTTTTTTCCTTATCGATCAGCAGAATGCTGTCATTATCGGGTAGGTGGATTGTGAGCGTATTGCTGTTGCGAACCGCTAATGGCCGGATAATCGCTTCGGTCTCTTTGGTAAGGCGTTTCAAAGGTGTTTCGGTTAAGACGAGCTCGGTTTTTCCCGCCTCACACTTAGCAAGATCGAGAATCGAGTTGATGAGTGTTAACAGGCGGTTCGCTGCGCTAAGAGATGCCTCTAAATCACTCACTTGGTCATACATTCCCTGCTCGTTTAACTCTTCAACAACGAGGTCAATATAACCCATGACCGCTTGAAGCGGTGTGCGCAATTCGTGGCTGATATTCGCTAGAAACTCAGACTGAGTGCGTACTGCGACGAGCGCTGTATCGCGCGCGTGCGTTAGCTCCTTGGTACGGATCTCTACTTCAGATTCTAAGCTGGTGTTTAGCTCTTTTAAGCGCTTTTCCTGTGCCTCTAGAGCTGCCATCATGGCATTATAGCTTTGAGCTATGCTGTGAACTTCTTGAGGGCCGCTAATCTCTGCATAGGTATGGGCTCCGCTATCTTGAGCGGCTTTCATTGTCGCTGATAGGGCACGTATTGGATCGATAATCCGGCGCAGGCCGATATTTAATAGCCACAAACATAGTAGCGCGAATACGATACCGATACCGATTGTGTAGGAGAACAGCTGCTGGGTCAGCTGCACGATAGAGCTTTTCGAGACTTGGATCATAACGAATCCAAGCAGTTGTTGGGTGTGAGTTTGCGAAAGAGCGAACTCAGTAAAGGTTTCTCTATCGTCCTCCAAAATCACGGGGGAGGTAATAATCCAGTAGTCACGCGCATCCACTGCGATAGTCGGTTTGGGTGAGGATAACCAGTCAGCAAGTTTTGCTTGATCGGGTTGAATCTCGCCTTTTACAAACAGTGCTTGCTGTGTATCGGCGAAGATAGCACCACCTGTAACATCAGCAAAACCCATCACTTGAGATAGCGCCGATTCGGCATTGTCTTCACTGCGGGTCAACAGGGCGAGCACGCTTTGCTTACTGAAGTGATCGGCAATTTGTAACGCGTTTTTCTCAAGTACTTGGCCGGATTGATGCAGGGCAATCCAAGATGACACCGTAGAGCTAACAAGCGACAGTAACGCGATAGCGGCGATCAAAAAGATCATCAGCTGGCGCCGGAAGCTATAGTTCTTGTTGTTGATCATCTGGTTCATGCTATCACGTCAGTACTACGGTTGCGGATAAGTTCGATACACAGAGCGAAGTTGAGCTGGCGTTAGTTTGATGCCCACGTGCGCTGCAGTGCGTTGGTTTATAACGAGTTTATCTGATTTAGAAAATTCAATCCCGAGGTTCTTTTCCTCTTGTTGTAGGCTGCCGACCAATTCAGCCAACCTTCTACCAGTACGCTCGTTGTCAGGAAACAACGAGAACAGTGCGCCACGCCGCACAAATGACGGTTTGCTCGCAAAAATAATCAGGCGTTTCTCCCATGCCTCCTGCAAAAGTATCGGCAGGATCACCGACTCATTCGTTGCTTGCCGGTCGGGGGGTAGCCACAATGCATCACGGAGTCGGTCAGCATGCGTTAATAAGCGTTTATAGAGCGCCAAGGTACTTGCAATATCAGAGGCGTAATGAATCGTTAGCTTGATACGTTGGCGGGCAGCTGACGCCTGAGCAATAGGCTCTAGCCAGCGGCTTTGCTCAGATAAAATGGTATGAACTTGCTGAATATTTGGGGATAAGCGCTTGAGCTGCACAAACAGCTCTTCTGGATCTGGAATGAGGCTAACGCCCGTACCTTGTCCGGGTATCAGCGGTAGCGCACCGCTAACCAAAGGCCTTTCGCTAGTGAGTTGTTCGGCTTGGGTGTAGCCGCTGCGGCCGAGTGTAATGATGGCATCAACACTATCATTGCGAAGCTGAGCTTGTAACGTGGCCGAGTCTGTTGATGTATCGAGCGGGTAGAGCTTGACCGTACCTAAGTACTGATCTCGGATCCCATCAATCAGTTGCGAGAAGACTTGGCGATAGGGGGGAGGAGCATCAGGGTAGAGCACTCCAAGAACAGAGGCCGTAGCCGTAGATGCAGAAAGCGCGACCACCCACAACAAGGTTGAGGCAATCCAATATCGACATTGCTCTTTGGGTGACTTCCAGTTCAGCATAAAGTGCGCACAAGTTAAACGACATCCTCAAGCATAGAACTAACTACATCATAATGCAGGGGTAGCAAGTTAAATAATTACAATGAGCCCTCGTTACGCTTTACTCACGTATCGAGGGCTCATGCTATTACATAATACGCATGCCTGGCTGAGCGCCATCGTGCGGTTCAAGAATCCATAGATCTTTGCCGCCAGGGCCTGCTGCTAGCACCATGCCCTCAGACATGCCAAATTTCATTTTGCGAGGTGCGAGGTTCGCCACCATAACCGTAAGCTTACCTTCGAGGTCTTCGGGGCTATAAGCTGATTTGATACCCGCAAAAACGTTGCGCGTCTCACCACCAAGATCCAGTGTGAGCTGCAATAGCTTATCTGCGCCTTTTACATGCTCAGCTTTCGCAATACGTGCAACACGTAGGTCGACTTTGGCAAAATCATCGAACGTGATCTCGTCAGCAATCGGTGTCTCTTGCAGCGGCGTTTTCTCGGCTGTCGGTGCTGCAGGTGCTGCGGCGGCCATCGCTGCTAATGTCGCTTTGCTATCTTCGATCATCGCGTTGACTTTATCTTCTTCAATACGCTGCATCAGCGGCTTGAACTTGTTTACTTTGTGATCAAGCAGCGGTGTGTTGATAGCGTCCCATGCAAAGCTATCGATATTCAAAAATTCGGCGGCTTCTGCTGCAACATGCGGAAGTACCGGCGCAAGGTAGGAGACAATAACGCGGAACAAGTTGATGCCCATTGTGCAGCAATTTTGAACCTCTTGCTCCTTGCCTTCCTGTTTTGCTAATACCCACGGCTCCGCTGCGTCGATATATTGGTTAGCCTTATCCGCTAAAGCCATAATTTCGCGCATCGCACGGCCGTACTCACGTTTCTCGTATGCTGTGGCGATACTCTCGCTCATGGCGGCCGCTTCATTATAGAGCTCGGCGTTTACAAGTTGAGAGCTCAGCTGACCATCAAACTTCTTCTTGATAAAGCCGGCGCAACGTGAAGCAATGTTGATCACCTTATTCACGAGATCCGCGTTAACACGCATACGGAAGTCTTCGAGGTTAAGGTCGATATCATCAATGCCAGAGCTTAACTTGGCTGCAAAGTAGTAACGCAAGTATTCAGGGCGTAAGTGCTTGAGGTAGGTCTCGGCCATGATAAACGTGCCACGAGACTTAGACATCTTCTGCCCATCAACGGTCAAGAAGCCATGGCAGAAAACGCCATCGGGCTTACGGAATCCGGCACCTTCCAACATGGCGGGCCAAAACAGAGTATGGAAGTACGCGATATCTTTACCAATAAAGTGATATAGCTCGGTATCGGATGCTTCGCTCCAGTACTCATCAAAGCTTACGCCGTTGTTATCACACCAGTTCTTAAAGCTGGCCATGTAACCGATCGGCGCATCCAGCCAGACATAGAAATACTTACCCGGTGCACCTGGAATTTCGAAACCCCAGTAGGGCGCATCGCGAGAGATATCCCAGTTTTGCAGACCCGCTTCGAACCACTCGTTGAGCTTGTGGATCATCTGCTCTTGTACGTGGTTATCAACCCAATTACGCAAGAACGCTTCAAAGTCGCCTAGTTTGAAGAAATAGTGCTCAGACTCTTTCTCAATCGGTTTAGCACCAGATACGGCAGAGTAAGCATTTTTCAGCTCAACTGGGCTGTAAGTTGCACCACATTTTTCGCAGGAGTCGCCATATTGATCCTGAGCGCCACATTTCGGGCAGTCACCTTTGACAAAGCGGTCAGGCAAGAACATCTCTTTTTCAGGATCATAAGCTTGCGTGATGGTCTTTTGGGCAATGTGGCCTTTGTCGCGCAAGCGGGTATAGATCAGCGATGCAAACTCGCGGTTTTCGTCCGAGTGCGTCGAGTAGTAGTTATCAAACCCTACCATGAAGCCAGAAAAATCACGCTGGTGCTCGGCACTTACTTGGTCGATCAGTTGCTGCGGCGAAATACCCATCTGGTCTGCTTTCAGCATGATCGGGGTACCGTGCGCATCATCAGCACAGACGTAAGTGCATTGGTGGCCGCGTTGTTTTTGGAAACGTACCCAGATATCAGTCTGGATATATTCCACTAAGTGTCCGAGGTGAATTGGCCCGTTGGCGTACGGCAAAGCACTGGTCACTAAGATTTTTCGGGTATTTTTAGTCATGGTTCTCAGGGCGTCGCTAAATAGAATAAACAATGGCTCGCTAGTTTACGTTTTTAAGTTGATGTAGAACAGAATTAACACGAAATTTAAGTGGACTAAGCGGGTATCTTGCTTTTAAAGTGGGGTATCTATTCGTAATTCGTACCCGATATCAATTGTGGGGTGGACCCAATATGGACGCGAAAGTGAAACCAGCAATGCATGACAAGAGCATTCTGGTGTGTCGCTCAGCTGCACTTAGGGATGATGCTATCAGTACGGTTGCCGAGCTAAATAGCTGGTTCGTCAATTACGTTGATTCCTCCGAAGAACTGCTCGAACGCATTGAGCAGTATCACTATGACATTCTTATCATCGGTATTCCTGCTGACGCAGAGCAAACGGTCTCAGCGCTTGCCGAGATCATTCGTTTGCGCCCTGATGCGGTGCGTATCGTGGTAGCGAGTAACCTCTCGCCAACCCTAACGGCTCGAGTGGCTGAAGTGGCACACTCGTGTTTACCTTTTGATTGTACGGATGTGCAGATCTCCTGTGCTGTTGAGCGTGCGTTAAAGGTGATTGGCCTGATTCAGCGCCCTGAGATCAAACGCGTCATCGGTGGTATCAAGCGGCTTCCATCGCTGCCTGCTATTTATGAAAAGCTCAATCAGGCATTAATGTCTGGCCACGCTAACGCGAACGATATCTCTGAGATACTCGAGCAAGACCCAGCGATGGCAGCGAAGGTTCTCCAACTGGTCAATTCGGCGTTCTTTGGTTTGGAGAGGCAAATCTATCGTTTGAACGAAGCTGTGACGATTCTGGGGCTGCGTTTGATTCGTGACTTAGCGTTGTCATCCCACCTGTTTGAGGCACTGCCATCAGGTTATGGTTGGGATAGCTTTTCGTTTGAACAAGTACACCAACGTTCGTTGCTGGTGGCGCGGCTAGCCCAGGATATCAGCCGCTCGGTCGGTGCTGACCGCAATGCTCAGGCGCAAGCGTTTCTTGCGGGCCTGCTAAGCGACTTCGGTATGTTGTTACTGGCCAATCATGATCCTGAGGGCTACCGACAGGTTGTTGGTTTATCCGGTGAGATGCAGCAGCCTTTATACGTTGTAGAGAAGATGAACATTGGCGTTTCCCACGCCGAAGCAGGTGCCTACTTGCTAGGGCTATGGAATCTTCCACCTGCGGTGATTGAAGCGGTGCTGTTCCATCATTTCCCTGCCAGCAGTGCTAGTGATGAGTTTCAGCCATTAACCGCTGTGCATGTAGCTGACGCGCTGCTTGCTCCGGTTAGTTCCGCCTACGATGCGAAAATCTCCAGCCAGCTAGCGCTCAAGTATCTTGAGCGCCTGGGTGTAGAGCACAAACTCAATGACTGGCAAGCACTGGCTGCCAAGTATCAGTAAAACGATGGCTGCTGTTGTGCCGGTTTAATATGTGCCGGCGCAGCAACAGCGGTTGACCCACTTCTTTGTACTGCTAGAATGCCTCGCTCTCTTATTTACCAAGCTTTTGAGGTTGTTCCATGGCGCTTCCCGATATTCGACCCGATCAATACGATGCTCTTTTGTCTGAAAAAGTGGCGGATATCCAAGCACGCTTTGCAGCGTTTGAACCTCCTCAGATAGAGTCGTTTGCATCGCCCAAGAAGCATTACCGCTTACGTGCAGAGTTCCGTGTTTGGCATGATGGTGATGATCTTTACTACGTTATGTTTGAACCGGGTGATAACCGTAATCCAGTGCGTCTCGACGAATGCGAAATGGTGGCGCTACCGATTCGCAATGTCATGTTCGAGCTGTTGGACGTCATTCGTGACAACAGAGATCTGCGTTTTAAGCTGTTTCAAATTGACTTCCTGAGCACCTTATCTGGCGAGTTGTTGGTTAGTTTGCTTTATCATCGTCCGATTGATGAGGCATGGGAAGAGCAAGTACAGCTGCTGCGCTCGCGCTTTAACATCGATGTGGTGGGGCGCTCACGTAAAAAGAAAGTGGTGCTGGAGCGCGACTTCGTTATGGAAAAGATGGAGATCAACGGGCGCACCTATACCTACAAACAGGTTGAAAATAGCTTCACCCAACCAAACGGTGAAGTGTGCCGTGACATGATTCGCTGGGCGCTTGATGTGACGCGAGATGCCGGCGGTGATTTGGTCGAGTTTTACTGCGGTAATGGCAACTTTACGATCCCATTAGCGCAGAATTTCCGGCGTGTTGTCGCAACGGAGATCTCCAAAACATCGGTGCGTGCTGCACAAGAGAATATTGAGTCTAATAATATCGAGAACCTCGATATTCTGCGTATGCCTTCAGAGGACCTCACGCTTGTGCTGCAAGGCAAGAAAGAGACGCGTAAAGTGGCTGGGCTTGAGTTAGATTCTTGTAAGTTCTCGACTGTTTTGGTTGATCCACCGCGCGCAGGTCTCGATGATGGCACAATCGAGCAGGTGACTGAGTACGACAATATTGTTTACATCAGCTGTAACCCTGACACGCTTTACAGCAATCTGGAAACCATCTGTCGCACCCACAAAGTCGAGCGCTTTGCGGTGTTCGACCAGTTTCCCTACACCCATCACCTCGAGTGTGGCGTTTATCTAACAAAGCGCTAATGAAGAACGCGGCCAAAGGCCGCGTTTTTTATGACGCTTGTGTAGCCTTGCCTGGCTGGCGCGATACCCATAATCCAGTTGTGGCTAACAGAAGTGCGGCATAGATCATGGCTGCTCCTAAGCTAATGATGAAGAGCAGACAAGCAAGCAGACCGAGAGTGATCCATAGCCGGTTAGCTTGTGGTAGTAAACGCCATGCGGCCAGCATACTCGCGATGTAAACCAGCACAAAAACACCGTTCACCCACTGCATCATCGCTGTATAGGGTAATGCCAACAGGTGGCTTAGCAGCAGTACACCCGCCGAGATCAATAGAAAGCTCATCAGTGCCATTTCGGGTGTTTGATGTTTATTGAGCTTTGCAAGCCGCTGCGGGAGGACGCCTTCGCAACTGAAGCTCCAGGCAAGACGCGCCACACTCGCAAAGTAGACATTTACGGTTGCGATGCCGCTGATAAATCCAAGCAAAGCGATAACCCAACGCCCCACGCCGCCGAAGAGTTGCTCGAAGGTACCCACAATGGCGAGCGGCTGCCCAAGGCCAAAGCTTGAAAGGTGGGTGCACCCGATATAGATCAGGCCAACTAGCACAACGCCAATGAGCATTGCTGGCATGAAATCGCGCTGTACGTCACGAAACTCCTCGCTCAGGTGCGTGGCTGTCTCGATACCTAGAAAGCTCCAAATCGCGATGCTGACTGCAACCATAACACCACTCCAGGTACCCGGTATGGCGGTATGTTCTGGGTGAATAGCAGGCGGGCTTGCCACCACCGCAACGAACAACAGAATGACCACACCGGTAATCGCAATAGTTAGGCCCAGTTGCAGCGTGCCTGAGAGTTGAATCCCTTGGCGGTTAATGATGAAGATGATTCCCAGTAGCAGAAGCTGTCCGAATAGCTCTTCACCTTCATTGAGGGTCGCGATGGGTGTTAAAAACTCAAAGGTGATCATCAGTGCTGCAGGCGCGCCGAGCGGCACCACAAAGAGAAACATCAAACCGACGACTCGGCCAGCTTTTGCCGAGAATGCTCGCTCGACGAAGTAAGCGGGGCCTGCGGCATGGGGGAAGTGTCGTCCCAGTTGCGCGAAAACCTGTGTTAACGGCAAAATGGCCAATAGCAGCAGTCCCCATGCGAGTATCGCTTTATCGCCTGCTGCCGCTAACGTGAGTTGTGGCAAGATAAAAACGCCAGTACCCAGTAGCGTTGTTGCGATAAGCCCCATCCCTTGCCAGCGGGTAATTGTTTGTTTTAGCCTAGTCATCTCTTATTTCTCGTGTCTTCACATAAATACGCCGAGTCAGTCTAAGGCTTTTAAGCGCTGCAAACTGCGCGTTGCTGCCGTCATTTTGCGGGTTTTTCTGTCGTTTTGTTGGGTAACTAAGAAGTGGATAAGTTTGATCAAGCGATCCTTGCGGTGCTAAGCGAAAACGCACGCACTAGCGTTTCAGCAATCGCCGAGCGGGTGAATCTATCGCGCTCAGCTGTTACGGAGCGCATTCGCCGTATGGAACAGATGGGTGAGATCCGTGGCTATCGCGTTGAACGCCCTCCGTATGTTGAGGGAGAGGCAAAGGTGCAGGCGTACCTTGAAGTAACGCAAAAAGGTTACCGCTGCGAAGAGATTGCTGCGCGGTTACTGAGCTTGCCGGGGGTGACGTGTTGCCATGGTGTCAGTGGTGAAGTTGATCTATTTGCATTCGTTGAAACCACCGATATGCAGCAATTACATGAGCTGCGCTACCAGATTGACCAGTTGCTTCCCAGCGATGTGACGGTGACAACCCATGTTGTGATGCGCGAGTGGCGCTAATTGATCTTTACCCTCATCGAATAAAACTATTGATAATTAAACGATGTTTAATTAAGGTTGTTTTTAAACACTGTTCAATTAAGGTGCGTTACTGGTATGGCAAGGCGTAATGATCACTCCCGAGACGAAATTAAAGCGCTCGCTTTGGATGCAGCAGAAGCGTTATTGATCGAGGAGGGCGTTGCTGGTGTATCGGCACGAAAAGTAGCCACCCGGATCGGTTACACCGCAGGTTCGCTGTATCAAGTGTTTGCTAACCTCGATGACCTTTATTGGCAAATTAACTTACGTACGCTGAAGCGTCTCAATAGCGCTCTTTTGCCGCGTCAGAGCCTCGGTGCCGCAGAGCAGTTGGCAGGGCTGGCCAGCGATTACGTCATGTTTGCAAAACAGCACCATGCACTCTGGTCACTGCTGTTTGAACATCGCTCCGCAAGTAGTTGCTCAATGCCTGAGGCTTTAAGTCAGCAGATAGAGCACCTCTTTCAAGAGATCGAAGTACTGTTAGCACGCCTCAACCCTCGTGCTGATTCCGAGCAAGTGCGCTGTGCTGCGCGCGCCGTTTGGGGAGGTGTGCATGGTGTGGCAGTGCTGACCTTGCGAGACAAACTGTTCTTACAGCAAACGACCGCCGAGCAGGCTATTCTCGCCAGCTTAATCGAGAATTTTATCAACGGATGGCAACAGGAGTCGGGTCATGCTAGCACTGCTGCGTATTAACGGGTTTATCGCTTTTTTGGCGGTCGCTTTTATCAATGCATTTGTCGACCTAGGGCATAAAATCATTGTCCAGAATACCCTATTTAAAGCTTATGATGGCCCCGAGCAGGTGATGCTAACGGCGGTTGTTAATGCGCTGATATTGTTGCCTTTTATCGGCTTGTTAACACCCGCAGGCTACCTATCGGACCGCTTCGCGAAACCGTTAGTGATGCGCTGGGCCGCCAGAAGTGCGGTGGCAATCACATTACTGATTACCCTCAGCTACTACCAAGGCTGGTTTGAACTCGCCTTCGGCATGACATTTGTGCTGGCGTTGCAAAGCGCGCTGTACTCTCCTGCAAAGTATGGCTTCATCCGTGACTTGGTAGGCACCGACAATATCAGCGAAGGCAACAGTTGGATGCAGTCGGTGACCATGGTTGCGATTTTGCTCGGGATAGTGAGCTTTTCACTACTCTTTGAAACGCTTTTCGCGGCTTGGCTACCCGCGACAGGTACTTGGGAAACAGCAGCTATCCTACAAACCATCGCCCCGCTCGGTTGGCTGCTGGTGGCCGGTGCACTACTAGAGGCATGGCTGGCGCAGCGCTTGCCGGTGCGCAAACAGCCCAACTCTACAGAGCCTTTCAATTGGGCGGCGTATCGCCGTGGGCAGTTGCTCAAGAAAAACTTACGTTATGTCACAAGCTCTAAGGCGATTTTGCGCTCGGTGCTTGGCTTGGCCTCCTTCTGGACCATTAGCCAGATCATGCTGGCGGTTTTCCCTTCGTATGCGGAGGTGGCGCTAGACGCTAGTAATACCTTCCATATCCAAGGTGCGATGGCGCTGGCGGGAGTGGGCATTATGCTCGGTTCGGTGCTGGCAGGGCGGCTGTCGGCGCACCATATCAACACCGGTCTCATTCCAGCAGGGGCGTTGGGCTTACTGGTGGGTTTAGTATTGTTACCGCAAGCCGGTTCGTTGTTAGAAGCCGGTGGTTATTTCTTACTGATAGGGCTCAGTGGTGCATTGATGACGATACCACTTAACGCGCTGATTCAGTTCCATGCGCCGCAGCAAAAGCTGGGCAAAGTGCTGGCTGGAAACAACTTTTTACAGAATATCGCGATGTTGACCGGCTTGGTGCTTACAGCGGTTTTCTCGCTATTGGAGATGCCCGCGAGTTGGCTGCTGATCATGTTGATCGGCATTGCTGCACTGGTCTTCTTGGTTGCGCTTTGGCTGCTGCCAGAGGCTTTTATTCGCATTCTGGTTGCTGCGCTAATGCGTCAGCGCTATCGCTTAACAGTGCAAGGGTTCCACAATCTGAAGCCGGAAGGCGAAGGGATGTTGCTGCTTGGTAACCATATCAGTTGGTTGGATTGGGCGATGATTCAGATGGCCTGTCCGCGACCGATTCGGTTTGTCATGGAGCGCTCCATCTATGAGCGCTGGTACTTGCGCTGGTTTTTGGATCTGTTCGGCGTGATCCCCATCTCCAAAGGTAAGAGTAGTCGCACATCGCTTGAACAGGTGCAGGCGCTGCTCAAAGCAGGAGAAGTCGTATGCTTGTTTCCTGAGGGGGCGATCAGCTATACGGGCCAGCTTGGTCAGTTTCGCCGCGGCTTTGAGCGCACTGTTGCGGATACAGGGGTGGCTATTGTGCCTTTCTACCTACGTGGCCTGTGGGGCAGCCGCTGGTCCCGTGCGGAGGACACGTTACAAGCGGACCAGCGCACGGGATGGAAGCGAGATGTGATTGTTGCATTTGGCGCGCCTTTATCTGCTGATGCTAAAGCTGAAGACGTTAAGCAAGCGGTCGCCCACTTAGCGGTGGTGGCATGGCAAGCCTATATCGAAAAGCAGCCCGCAATTCCTGAGCTTTTTATCAAGAATATGAAACGCTGGCGAGGTGCGGTAGCGCGTTTTGATCAAGGTGCAAAGCCATTGAATGCCTATCAGCAGCTCGCTGCGGCATTGGTGTTGGCGCAGTATGTTCGTCGTGTTGGCGGTGATCGTATAGCTATTGTGCTGCCGGCAGGCGTTTCGGCTGCGTTGGCCAATATGGCGGCGCTGCTTGCGGGGAAAGTGGTTGTTAATCTAAATCCAACGGCTGACCTAGATGAGTTGAAAAAGCAGGTCGCTGTTAGCGGCGCCGAGGGCGTTATCACGTCGGACTACACGTTAAACCTGCTTGGGCTGAGTGCCTTGCAGCTTAATGCATTCCCAGTGGTGACACTAGAATCGGTGCATGATCAAGCTGGTTGGTTGGGGCGCTCGATAGGTATGTTGGGTGCGGCTTTGTTACCTACTAAGCTGCTGGCGCGTTGGTTTGGTAGCGCTACTGATACGCAAGCGCTTGCGGCTATTACGCTCACTCAACATGCTGACGGTCAGTGGCGATCTGTCGGTTTAAGCCATCAAAATATCGTGGCGAATGTTCGTCAGCTGTTTGACCTTCTCAATCGGCGTGAAGATGAGCGGCTCGCCGGTGTGTTGCCGTTCTCAACGGCTTACGGGTTGCTCACCCATCTGTTTCTGCCTTGGCTGGAGCCGTTATCCGTTGTCTATCAAACGAAATCGCACGAGAGTCTGGCCATAGCTAAAACCATTGCCCGTTATCGCGCTAGTTTGTTTTTTATGACGCCAGATATTACCAAAGCTTTGCTGGGCACTGAGGCTGTTCATCCTGCCATGCTGTCGTCGCTGCGTTTGGTTGTTTGCGGCGGCGGTAAGCTTGATGGCGCCTCACAAGATGCGTTTCTAGCAAGATTCCACAAGCCCGTGTTAGAGGGGTTTGGGTGCGCTGAGGTCGCTGCGGTGGCAACGGTGAATATCCCCGATTATCTGAGTACGCGCTGGTGGAGCGTTCAGCGCGGCACGCTGGTAGGCTCGGTGGGCATGGCGCTGCCTGGCACGGCCGTGCGTATCGAAAAACCTGGTGGTCAACTTGCGATGCCTGAAGAGGTGGGCGAAATCATCGTTGGTGGTGCGCAAGTGAGTCAGCACTGTAATGCCGATGACGCGATATTTATCGAGCAGGGAGTGCGCTGGTTCCGAACGCGGCGAGCAGGTTATTTAGATGCTGATGGCTTTCTGTTTCTAGATGATAGCCAGAGCTAACTAATAGTTGATACAATTACTCAGGTATTTGGTCATTTGGTAAACGGGTGGTCTCACTAAGAGAGGCGTGTTTATCTGATTAGGAGAGAAAAGATGCAATCTTCAGCGCCCGGCTTGGCCGGAGTAAAACATGTTGTTGCAGTCGCTTCCGGTAAGGGCGGTGTTGGCAAATCCACGACAACGGCGAACTTAGCGCTGGCTCTTGCTGCGCAAGGGTATCGAGTTGGGGTTTTAGATGCTGACATCTACGGCCCGAGTATGGGGATGATGCTCGGTATTACTGAGGGCACTCGCCCTGAGCAGATCAGCGAAAACAGCATGATGCCAGTGGAGACCCACGGCCTGAAGGTGATGTCGATCAGCTTGCTGGTGGACGAGAAGACCGCCATGGTATGGCGTGGTCCAATGGCAAGCGGAGCGTTGCAGCAGCTAATTACTCAAACAGTCTGGGGCGAGCTAGATTACTTGCTCATCGATATGCCGCCGGGTACTGGCGATATTCAGCTAACCTTGTCGCAAAAGGTCGCGCTGTCGGGTGCTGTGGTCGTGACCACGCCGCAGGATATCGCGCTGCTTGATGCCAAGAAAGGTATTGAAATGTTCCGTAAAGTAAATATTCCTGTGATTGGTGTGGTGGAAAATATGAGTACTCATATTTGCTCCGCATGTGGCCATGAGGAGCATATTTTTGGCGCTGGTGGTGGTGAGCGTATCGCCCGTGAATACGACACTCGCCAGTTAGGCGCGTTGCCTCTATCGCTTGCCATCCGTGAACAAGCCGATAGCGGAAAACCGACGGTGGTTGCTGATCCACAAAGCGTGTTAGCAGGGCATTACTTAGCGGTCGCCCGCGAAGTTGTTAGCGCACTGGACAGTGCAGCTGAGGCCGCACCTTCCATGCCACAGATCCATGTGGTTGATGACTAACGCTTATTAGCTTTTCACGCGAAAAGATCCGCATTTATTGCCATTTAAATGCGGATTTTTTTTGCCAAAAAGGCTATAATCGCGCGCTTTACTAACCGTCAGTTGCAGGACATTTAATGGGCATTAAATCGGATAGCTGGATTCGCCGTATGGCGCAAGAACATAAGATGATCTCTCCTTTTGAGCCAAACCAAGTGCGCTCAAGCGAACGGGGTGCAATGATCTCTTATGGAACCTCTAGTTATGGCTACGATGTGCGCTGTGCTGATGAGTTCAAAATTTTTACGAATATCAACTCCTCAGTGGTGGATCCGAAAGATTTTGATGAAGGCAGTTTCGTGGATGTGCAGTCGGATGTTTGCATTATCCCGCCAAACTCTTTCGCGCTCGCGCGGACGGTAGAGTATTTCCATATTCCCCGTGATGTCCTAACGATCTGTCTAGGGAAGAGCACCTACGCCCGTTGCGGCATTATCGTCAACGTGACACCGCTTGAGCCAGAGTGGGAAGGCCACGTGACGCTGGAGTTCTCCAACACGACACCATTACCTGCGAAGATCTATGCGAATGAAGGGGTTGCACAGATGCTATTCCTTGGTGCGGATGAGGTGTGTGAAACCTCCTATCGTGACCGTCAGGGCAAGTATCAAGGCCAAACGGGTGTAGTGGTACCACGTACGTAATGATGCAGTCGCGTAAAAACATCGAAGATTTCTGGGCGCATGTCGAGCACACCATCGATCAACTGCTAACCAGCCGTAGTGAAAACCAGTTTGATGCGGATGCATTATTAAGTGGTTATCGTGAAACGCTGCAAAAAATTGATCGCAATTTAACGTTCCACTTCGAAAAAGACGCTGAAGATGGCGCGATTGAGATGATCTTCGGCTGCGATGGCTATCCTGAGTCGATCCACTCGGTACTGAGCTTAGTTGGCGCTGCGCCGAGCCTTGCGGGTATTCAATTTAAGGCCTTTAACCATCGTTACGATCCGATCCCTAGCCATATCAATGTGGCCGATGAGATCTGTGAACTCGATGACTATTGGTACTCCCTGCGCACAATTGATAACAAGCTCCACCTTGCCGTGTATATGCATGATGTTCCGAAAGTACTCGAGATGGATCCGCGCACTGAAGCCGTTATGATCTTCCTTGATGCGCTCATCGGTGAGTATGAGTTGATGACCCGCATCTGGTCGCTTGATTGGATTGAGTTGCCAGTTGATCCGGTTGATTACGGCTTATCACCGCTGAGTGAACTACGCGATTGCTTTGATGGTATGAAGCATGGCGTGGAGCCGATAGGGATCAAAATCCATTAAATGGGTCTAAACTATGTAGCAAGGTGCCGACGTTCGTAGCGCCTTCTGATTATTCACTGGGTATTCTGTTGCTTTTGCCCCTATTGATGAGATAAATCCATGAGTCAAATTCTTTCAAGTATCCTTGAAGGTGTAAGGGACGAATACAAACAGCGGATGGTGCAGGATGCCGCGCTTCCTTTTATGACCGCTGAGCGCCTTTGTCATGAAATGCTCTACCTCGATACCGACCGTATGGCCGAGCTTGTTGAGGAGGAGCCCTCGTTGCTCGCTTCCCGAGCGAGCGATCTGATAGCTGACCCTAAAGAGCGTGGTAACCCATCGGTGGGTGCCATCATCGCCAGTAATTTGGTCATGGTTGCGCTAGAGAACTTGCTGGCAGTGGCGGTCGAGAATGACTGGCTGCGGCTTGATGAAGAGGGTAACGTGATGGTCGATGAGAAAGAGCTCGACCCCACACGCAGCTATCCAATGCTGGCAGATTACAGCCTCTCAAAGCAAGCAACGAGCAATTTGAGCAAACCTGGTGTGGGATTACTGACAGCACGTTTTCGAGCGGCGGAAGAGAGCTTCTTACAAAAGCTGGAAACCGAAGCGCACGATGCTTATCAGTTAGCACTTGAAGTATCCAGCTCCTACTCGGTTTTTGCGCCGGATGATATTGCACCCCTTGTGAAAGAAAACCCACTATTGCTTGGGCTTCGTCCAGATGGTCTGGTGGATGAGGAGCTGTTTTCTGGTGATCCGCCGGCCGGCATGATTATCAGCGGCCACCTAACTAATATTCTGTTGGATCAGTTATTGGAGGTTGCCGAAGAGCATGGTGCGCTGGCTCGGGATGGGGTTGGGCATATGATCATGCCAGAGGGCGATGAAGATAGCCCAGTTATCCACTAAGACAAAAAGCGCCCCATGAAACGAAAACCCAGCATCGTAACAGTGCTGGGTTTTTTTGTTTAGTGGGGCGCTTTTCTCACCACGAAGCGCGCTGCTCGCCCGCTACGAATAGCATCGCGGTGGCAGATCTCAAAGCCACACTCGGTTAACAGCCAAGCTAGATCGTCCGCTGTGTAACGGTTGTGCTCTTGAAACTGGCGAAAGTGAAACGCTCGCTCGGTATCTGATAGCGCTGCGACGGCAGTATCGCGAAGGGCGTGGGGTAGGTAGGACGCGAGCGGTTGGCGCACCATATCGATAACGACCAGTAACCCATCATCAGCAAGCCAGTGATGGCAGGCGAGTAGCGCTGATATCGGTTGTTCTAATTCGTGCAGTAGCATATTTGCCATGATGATATGCTGGGAGCTTGGTTCGATACATTCGCGTTCGGGAGCGTTCAAATCGTCTACGAGTAGGGTGCTATCCATTGGCAATGAAACTTGTTTAGCCAACATGTAGGGTGCGCACTCAATACCGGTCAACTTTACGTGGGGTAACTGCTGCGAGATCGCTTGAAGAAACTGCGCAGTTCCGCAGCCAAGATCAAGTAGCCGCTTGGGAGAGGCGGGTAAGCGCTGTAACACCGCTTGCTGCCAGAAAGTCCAAAAGTCTTCGTTGTGGTGCCGAGCGAAGTTATCAAGTGTACGCTGTGCCGCTTTTTCACCGTTTCCGCCGTGGTGTTCCTCTATTTGGCGCTGACGCTGCTCGAGTGTGATCACAGGTTATCCTCCAACGATAAGTCTCAATATTAGTATTCTCTTATCTGTACGCAGGGTGGTCAACGAGGGATTAAGTCGGTCTTGTCTGAGCACAAAAAAAGCCCGCTCAATGGCGGGCATTTTCGTACAAGTTAATGCGCGCTAGTTGGCGATAAGCCACTCATCCAGTGCGTAGATATCGTCTGGATTCAAGGTGCCAATCTGCTGCTTGAAGGTAAACAGATTAAGCACGTAATCAAAGCGCGCGCTGGCGTAATCACGTTGTGCCGCATAAAGCGCTTGCTCGGCTTGTAGTACGTCAACCACGTTACGTGTGCCAACGTTAAAGCCTTCACTGGTCGCTTTTAAAGCGGCTTCGCTGGAGACGATACTTTGTTGGCGCGCAGCTACGCTCAAAACATTGGTTTTAAGGTCGCGGAGCAGGCTGCGTGTTGTTTGACGCACTGCACGCAGCGTATCTTCTTGAGTTTGCATGCTGGCATCTAGCAGCGCGTAGTTCTGCCGGGAGCGTGAGCTAATCGCTCCTCCTTGATAGAGAGGTACGCTAAGCGTTAGACCGATCTGACTCGTTTCAACATCGTTAAGTGCGTTGGTTTCGCCGTGCGATGCATTGAGATCAACCGTCGGCAGGTGGCCCGCTTTAGCGATCTTCGCGCTGCGGCGCGCAACCTCCACGTTTGACGTGGCAACACGCAATGAGAGGTTATCCTGTAGCGCTTTCTTGAGCCATGGTTGTGGCTCTGCTGGGCTCAGTGCTTGTATCGGATAGTCCGCTGCTAGCTGATCAAGGTTATCAACCGGCTCACCAATGAGGCGTTCCAGTGCTTCATAGCTGTTGTCTAAAGCACCCTCTGCTTCGATCTGTGAAACACGTGCATTATCGTATGATGCCTGCGCTTCATGGACATCTGTGATAGCGATTAAACCTACGTCAAACTGCGCGTTAACCTGGTCGAGGCGGCGTTTGATTGCGCGTACTTGCGCTTGGGCGGTATCCAAGTTGCTTTGTGCACGAAGTACGTTTAGATAACTCTCGATGGTGCGCAAAATCAACGCTTGCTGGGCTTGATCAAGGCGTAGCTGAGCCTGCTCGTCCAGCACCTTGCCCTGTTGATAAGTTTGCCACTTAGCTGCCGAGAAAACCGGCTGAACTAAACTGACCGTGTAACCATTTGTATTGTAAGAGTCGTTCTCACCGTCGACGTAGCCCGTTTTGGCTTCGGCATTAACAACGGGGAGTAAGTTTGCTTTTGCTTGCGGCAATGCTTCTTTATCGGCGCGATAGTTTGCTTGGGCCGCTTTTAATTGCGGATCATTATTGAGCGCCTTGCGGTAGATCTCTTCAAGAGAGCCCGCTTGAGCAGCGGCAGAGCTGCATAGCCCTGCAACCAGCGCAACACGTATTGCATGTGAGATCAATTTCATCAATCTAGTCCTTACTTAAGTGTTTCCGCGTATTCTTGTTCGATCGTATTGGGGCGGCGTTTACCCAAGAAACTATACACCGTTGGGATGACAAACAGTGTAATTAGCGTACCAAACAGCATACCGCCGACGATAACCCAGCCAATCTGCTGGCGTGATTCAGCACCGGCACCCGCTGCTAGCGCAAGTGGCAGCGCGCCAAGTACCGTTGCACCTGTGGTCATCAGAATAGGGCGTAAACGCAGTGTTGCAGCTTCGGTAATCGCCTCGAAGTGTGAACGTCCTTGCTCCTGTAGCTGGTTCGCAAACTCCACAATCAGAATACCATGTTTTGCAATCAAGCCGATGAGCGTGATGATACCAATTTGGCTGTAGATACTGATACTGCCGCCTGTACTTTGCAGTGCAAAGAGCGCGCCCAAAACCGCCGGTGGTACCGAGAGCAAGATAATAAACGGTGCTTTGAAGCTCTCGAACTGAGCTGCCAAAACAAGGAAGATAAAGATCAGTGCCATCGTGAAGGTGAGCTGCAGGCTCGATGTTGAATCTTTAAACTCACGTGACTGGCCACCGTAGTCTGCAGTGGCTTCTGGCGCTACTTCGGTTAGGGTCTGATCTAAGAAATCCAGCGCTTCACCCAAGCTATAGCCCGGTGCAATCATCGCTTGGATCTTCACCGCCTTCACCTTATCAAAGTGGTTCAGCTCACGCGGTGCTACGGTTTCACGTACGGTGGTCAGGTTAGACAGCTGGATCATGTCGCCCGAATCACTGCGCACATAGAGGCTTGATAGATCGCTTGGGTTGTTCCGCTCTTGCGCATCAACCTGCACGATCACATCGTACTGATCCCCCTCCTTTTTAAAGCGAGTGACATCACGACCTGCGATATAGCTTTCCAGTGTGCGGCCAATACGCTCAACAGGTACTCCCACCTCGGACGCTTTGTTACGGTCAATATCGATCTGTAGCTCCGGCTTGTTGAGCTTCAAATCCGTATCAGGTTGAACAAACATCGGGTTTTGGTAAACCTTAGCCATCACCTTGTCTTGAATGGCCTTAAGATCATCATAGGTGCCATTTGACTTGATAATGAACTCCACCGGACGAGAGATAATACTCTGGCCGAGCGATGGAAGATCCATTGCAAACGTCATGTTCCCCGTGACTCCACCAAACAACTGTGGTGTTAAACCGGCGGTAATTTCTTGCTGTCTGCGCTCACGTTCGGCCCAGTCTTTTAGGCCAATAAAGGTGAGTGAGTTTGTCTCAGAAGGGAAGCCCACCACGGTGAAGAAGCGGTCTTTCTCCTCCAGTTGCGATACGACGCCCTCAACGGCTTTCGAGTAGCGGTCAACATAGTCAACAGACGAACCGTCTGGGTTGATAGAGAACGACATAATCGTGCCGCGATCTTCTGTTGGCGCCAGCTCTTGTGGCAGCTGCTGGTAATAGAACCAGACACCATAGGAGCTTGCGCCCATAATCAGAATCGCCAGCAGGGCGCTACGCAGTACCTTCTCAAGTAGGAAGCGGTAGCCGTTGGTGATGGCGTTGAGGAACGCCTCAATCATGTTGAAGATCGCGGAGTGCTTCTTCTCATGCTTGAGCATCTTAGAGCTCATCATCGGCGATAAGGTGAGAGCGACAAAACCTGAAATTAGCACCGCGCCTGCCAGTGTAATAGCAAATTCGGTGAAGAGCTTGCCGGTGCGCCCGGGTGTCAGTGCCACAGGGACATACACCGCAACCAAAGTTAATGTTGTTGCGATAATCGCAAAGCCGACTTCGCGGCTGCCGATAAAGGCGGCTTTTACCGGAGATAATCCCTCTTCAACATGGCGATAGATGTTCTCTAGCATAACGATGGCGTCGTCGACCACCAAGCCGATAGCGAGCACCATCGCTAACAGTGTTAGCGTATTAACGGAGTAATCCAACACGTACATGATTGCAAAGGCACCGACCAATGATAACGGAATCGTCACCACCGGAATCAGTGTTGCACGCAGGTTACGCAGGAAGAAAAAGATCACCACGACCACCAGAATCCCGGCTTCGATCAGTGTTTTAAATACCGAGTCGATAGATGCTTGGATAAAAATCGATGAGTCGTAGGCGATGGCAACACGCATCCCCTCTGGAAGAATGCTCTCAATGCGCTTCATCTCCTCTTTGACGCCATTAGAGACATCAAGAGGGTTGGCTGTTGATTGTTTAACAACACCCAAAGCCACCGCAGTTTCGCCGTTGAAGCGACCGATGACACGCTCTGATTCAGGAGCAATCTCCACGCGCGCAATATCGCGGATACGAATAGGATAGTTAGCATCGTTGCGAACAATCACGTTTTCGAACTCAGCAACATCGTTAAGGTCGCTGTTGGTCAGCACGCTAAACTCGCGCTGGGTGCTTTCGATACGGCCAGCGGGTACCTCCAAGTTCTGCGCGCGCAGTGCGGCTTCCACATCGCTGGGCGTGATCTCGTAGGAGGTTAGACGGTCTGGATCAAGCCAGATGCGCATCGAGTAGCGGCGCTCACCGGCAACAAAGACGCTAGCAACGCCAGATACGGTTTGCAGCGGATCTTTTACGCGCTTGTCCGCAAACGCAGAGACTTCCATGGGGGAGTGGCGATCGGAAGAGAAGGCGAGCCAGATAATCGGTTGCGCGTCGGCTTCAGATTTGGCGACGATAGGTTCATCGATGTCATCTGGCAGAGCACCACGCACTCGGCCCACACGGTCACGCACGTCACTGGCCGCGGAGTCAGGGTCGCGATCGAGCTTAAAGTTGATCGTGATCTGGCTGCTCTCCGAGCGACTAATAGAGGTCATAAAGTCGATCCCTTCGATACCTGAAAGGGAGTCCTCGATGATCTGCGTAACTTGGGTTTCTATAATACTGGCGCTGGCGCCTGGGTAGTTGGTCTCTACGGTGATGACGGGAACGTCGATCTTTGGATATTCCCGTACCGTGAGACGGTCATAAGCGATTATCCCGACCAGCAAGAGCATAAGGCTCATGACGGTCGCAAGGACAGGGCGCTTAACACTGATATCAGACAAAACCATAGCGATTAGCCTTCCTGTTTAGCCGGCTGTGGAAAAATAGGGGTGATCGGCATACCCGGGCGCAATTTGATATGGCCTGCTGTGACGATGACATCATCTGCATTCAGCCCTGAGATCACTTGCACTTTGGCGTCTTTACGGACACCGAGCTGCACCGGCACCATACCCACAGTGTTGTTCTCATCTACCTTCATCACCAAAAAAGTGTTGTTGTTG
Organism: Neptunomonas sp. XY-337; assembly: GCF_004959845.1. Lineage (NCBI taxonomy): Bacteria > Pseudomonadati > Pseudomonadota > Gammaproteobacteria > Oceanospirillales > Oceanospirillaceae > Neptunomonas > Neptunomonas sp. XY-337. Next base: position 320,163 of record NZ_SPLL01000002.1, read on the forward strand.
GGAATGATCGCCTCCTCGGGTACGAGAAGTGCTTGGTCATCGGTTCCTAGCAGCACTTTGATCTTGCTGAACAGGCCGGGGCGTAATTTACCGCTGCTGTTCTCAATGCGTGCCTTCACTTTAATGCTATGGCTACGTGGGTCGATCAGTGGTGAGATCGTATAGATTTCGCCGCTAAACGTTTCATTGGGGTAGGCAGGGATTTGCAAATTGATCTGCTGGCCTTTGCTAATCTGGCTTAGCGCGATCTCCGGCAAACTAAACTCCACCTTCATCTTGCTGATATCAGCCAACTCAACGAGATCTTGGCCTGCGGTCACATAATCACCGGGGGACACGCTGCGCAGTGCGATGACGCCGTCAAAGGGGGCTTTGATGCGCATTTTTGCCAGCTGTGTTTGGGCAACTTGCAATTGCGCTTCATTCACGCGCAGTTGAGCCAGTGCGGTATCACGTTCGGTTGCAGAGCCAACTCGTTTTTTGAGGAGTTGGTCGGCGCGTTTGTATTCGCTTTGGCTTAGGCTAACGCGTGCGCGCGCTTCGGCCACCGCCGCACGATAGGTTGACGCTTCCAGCTCAAAGAGGGTGTCGCCCGCTTTAACTGATTGGCTCTCCTCAAAGAGCACCTTTTCGATCACGCCATTTTGCTCTGGACGAATGACTGCACTCTCCCAAGCTTCAAGCTTGCCGACAGCGCGTAGCTCGCTGGTTAACGTGCTTTGCGCAACCTTGATGACTTCAGCTGGCAGCCCTTGGGGCTTGCCTTCAGCGGCCGCCATCATGGAACTTGAACTGATCATCAAAGCGGCGATCCCTGCTTTGATAAAACGATTATGACGGGCTTTCATCCGCTGTCTCCTGTTGTTTTGGCGGTAAAATATGATTCCAATAAAGCTCGATGGTCTCACGCATTGGGGTTGCGGTGTTTTCAACCTTCACGCGCAGAAGTGCTCCTTGCCAGCTATCCCAAAAAGCGCACGCTAGCGTTCTGGCATCGATATCCGATCGAATATCGCCATCGCGCTGTGCCTCTTCGAAGTCGCCGGTGATGGCATCAAGTATCTGTTGAATATAGGTGCGAATTGTTGCGTTAAAGCTAGAGTCGCAATCCCCCAGTTCACCTGTGAGGTTGGCAAGCAGGCAGCCGTAGTGGTCTGCGTTTTGCTCACGCATCTGGATTTTTTGCTCCAAGATGATGCGCATCTTGGCAAAGATGCGCCCTTCTACGCGGTTAAACTCTTGCTCCCATTTCTCCCACTCGGCTTGGTGGTAGTGGTCGAGGATTTCGATAGCAAACTGCTCTTTACTACCGAAGAAGTTGTAAAACGAGCCTTTCGATACCTGACACTCCTTTAGAATGGTGGCTAAGCCTGTGGCGTGATAACCCTGGCGGCTAAATAAGTCGAAGCCTTTCGCGAGGATATCCTCGCGGCTATGTGCAGCTTTTCTGCCTTGTACCATTTTAACTAGACCGGTCGTGCTAAAAAAGAGCATTATAATGATGTGTGCCTTTTTTGAGCAATAGCTATTACGTAAAGATTTGTTACGTGATGGAGAAGTGTCATCACGAATAGAGTTGAACGAGAGGTTGCTCTAGTTCAGTTATTAACCTACGTAGAGCAGCGGTGTTCGGAGCAGATACTGCTATAAAAAGCCGAGCATGTGCTCGGCTTGTTTGGGGAGGTAGCGTTACGCGAGAGCGTTCTTGATGCGGCTGATCGCATCTTCGAGGGTGCTCAGGCCCGTGGCAAAAGAAAGGCGCATGTTGCCCGGTGCACCAAAAGCTGAACCCGGTACAAGGGCCACACCTGCTTCGTTGAGTAGAAACTCGGCCAGTTCAATATCGTCATTGAAGCGAGAATCGCTCTCGATCACTGCTGCGAAGCTTGGGAAAGCGTAGAAAGTACCGTCGGCAGGGATGCACTCCACACCTTCAATATCATTCAGCGCGTTGACGACAAACTCGTGGCGCTCTTTGAACGAGACCACCATCTTCTCAACACACTCTAAACCACCCTCAAGTGCAGCTTGTGCCGCCGCTTGCGAGATAGATGATGGGTTGGACGTGCTCTGAGATTGCACTTTTTTCATCGCACCAATCAGCTTTGCAGGGCCGGCCGCGTAGCCGATACGCCAGCCTGTCATTGAGTAAGCTTTAGAAACACCATTCAACACGATCGTGCGGTCGTAGAGCTCTGGGCACGCATTAAGAATGTTGCAAAACGGCTGGTCGTTAAAGCGGATATGCTCATACATATCATCGCTGGCCACCAAAACATTCGGGAAGCGCTGCAGTACTTCACCTAACGCTGCTAGCTCTTCGTGCGTGTAAGCGACACCGGTTGGGTTAGATGGACTATTAAGCACAACTAAGCGCGTACGGTGTGTGATAGCTTCTTCAAGTTGTTCAGGTGTGATCTTGAAACGGTTAGCTTGGGTGGTGGTAATAATGACTGGCTTGCCATCGGCTACAAGTACCATATCGGGGTAAGACACCCAAAATGGCGCAGGGATGATGACTTCGTCGCCTTCATTGAGTAGCGCCAGCGCAAGATTGAAAAAGCTCTGCTTTCCGCCGCTAGAAACCAAAATTTGGTTCGCTTCGTATGAGAGATTATTTTCGGTTTGGAACTTGTTAATAATCGCTTTTTTCAGACCGGGGGTGCCATCAACTGCGGTGTATTTGGTCATGCCATTATCAATGGCGTTTACTGCAGCGTCCTTGATGTGTTCCGGCGTGTCGAAATCGGGTTCGCCAGCGCCGAGGCCAATAATATCGTTACCAGCCGCACGAAGTTCTGCTGCACGGTTTGTTACAGCAAGTGTTGGCGATGGTTTGATACGGTTAACACGGTCTGAAAGTTGAACGTCCAAGTCTAAATCCTCATAAAAGAATGGATTGCGTAGGCGCTTAAAGACCAAAGAGTGTCCGTGACAGCGAACAGGAAAGGTTGTCTCTTTAAGCTGGCCAATTATACAGAAAAGATATGACTGCTGCACCGCAGAATCGCAGTTGTTTTTTATGCAAGAGGTGCGGCAACTATTATATGTTGTTGGAAATAATTATAATTCTCATGTTTTGAGCTGCCTGAGTGAGGCTGTGCTTGTAACGAAAAGGAGAGGGTGTGCCACAACACCTATAAGAGGGATTAATGAATCGACTTGCATCAAGTGCGCGCGTGCCGCGTTCGACATGGGAAAAGAACTTAGCGTGGCTGCGTAAACGCCACGGTATAAAAGCCAACCTGATGTGTTTTTTGAGTAATTTGGGCGCGTTTTACGTAGTGAATGAGCTGTTGTATCTGCTTGATTACGAGAGAATGCAGCCACTAACCGGTTTTACGTTCGCTTTGTTCTACACAGCGATGACGTATTTTGCCCTGCCACTTTTGGCGGAGCGGGCCAAGACTTAGTTATCAACATACCACCGCCATCAACAGGTTAAGTGGTCAGCGCGGAGTCATCATCGTTATACTGTTCGATTCTTCCGCGATCATTGAGGTAGTCAGCAGATATGAAGCAGCGTTTCAAGGTTAACTCGCCGTTTGCCCCCGCAGGTGATCAGCCCACGGCAATAAAAGGCTTGGTAGAGGGCATCGATGCGGGTTTAGCCGCGCAAACCTTGCTCGGTGTGACTGGCTCGGGCAAGACCTTTACGATAGCGAATGTGATTGCTGCAGCGCAGCGCCCAACGATTATCCTTGCCCACAATAAGACGCTGGCGGCGCAGCTTTATGGCGAGTTTCGGGAGTTCTTTCCCGATAATGCGGTGGAGTATTTTGTCTCCTACTATGATTACTACCAGCCGGAAGCTTATGTTCCTGCTTCGGACACCTTTATCGAGAAAGACGCCTCCATCAACGACCACATCGAGCAGATGCGGCTCTCGGCAACCAAAGCACTGCTAGAGCGCGATGATGCGATTATTGTTGCGACGGTGTCAGCGATCTATGGTTTGGGTGATCCGCAATCCTATCTATCGATGATGTTGCACCTTGATCGCGGTGAAGAGACCGATCAGCGTCAGATTTTGCGTCGTCTGGCTGAGCTGCAGTACACCCGCAATGATATTGAACTCCATCGTGGTACCTATCGTGTGCGCGGAGATGTGATTGATGTCTTCCCGGCCGAATCTGAGCGCGAGGCAGTACGTATTGAGCTGTTCGATGACGAAGTAGAAAACCTCAGCTATTTTGATCCGCTAACCGGTGAGGTGTTGCGCCAAGTACCACGCACCACCATCTATCCAAAAACGCACTATGTTACCCCGCGGGATATATTGGTGGGCGCGGTTGATAAGATTAAAGTTGAGCTGGCAGAGCGATTAGAACAGCTTAAAAAAGCCAATAAACTCGTGGAGTTACAGCGGCTTGAACAGCGCACCATGTATGACATGGAGATGATCATGGAGCTAGGCTACTGCTCTGGGATCGAGAACTACTCGCGGTATCTCTCTGGCCGCGACTCCGGCGATGCGCCACCAACGCTCTTCGATTATCTGCCTGACGATGCATTGGTTGTGATCGATGAATCCCATGTGACGATTCCTCAATTAGGTGCCATGTATAAAGGCGACCGCTCCCGTAAAGAGACGCTGGTGGAGTATGGCTTCCGCCTGCCATCTGCACTCGATAACCGCCCCTTAAAGTTTGAGGAATGGGAAGCACTCGCACCGCAGATGATCTTTGTTTCGGCAACGCCTAGTAAGTATGAAGCCGCGAACGCTGGACAGGTGGTCGAACAGGTTGTACGCCCGACAGGTTTGCTTGATCCGGTGGTGGATATCAAACCTGCCTCCACCCAAGTGGATGATCTGCTCACAGAAATCCAAGATATGGTAAGCAAGAAACTGCGCACCGTGGTGACCGTGTTGACCAAACGGATGGCTGAAGATTTAACCGAGTACCTCGCCGAACATGGCGTTAAAGTGCGCTATCTACACTCAGATATCGATACCGTTGAGCGCGTTGAGATTATTCGTGATCTGCGTATTGGTGAGTTCGATGTACTGGTAGGTATCAACCTGCTGCGTGAGGGTATCGATATGCCGGAGGTGGGGCTGGTGGCTATCCTAGATGCCGACAAAGAGGGCTTCCTGCGCTCTGAAACCTCATTGATCCAGACCATTGGCCGCGCCGCACGAAACGTGAATGGCCGAGCGATTCTTTACGCGGATCGCGTTACGGGTTCGATGCAACGCGCCCTCGATGAGACCGAGCGCCGCCGTGAGAAGCAGATGGCGCACAATGAAAAGCATGGCATCACGCCAAAAGGTATCGTCAAATCGATTGCCGATATTATGGAAGGTGCGACAACGGTACCGGGACGTAAGGCGGCACGTACCGCTAAGAAAGCGGCGGATAAAGCGGGCGATTATCAAGTGGATGCGGCAACGCTATCGACCAAAGAGTTGATGAAGGCGATGAGCCAGTTGGAAGACAAAATGTATGAAGCGGCGAAAAACTTAGAGTTTGAACTGGCTGCCAAGTACCGCGATGAGCTAGAGCGCTTAAAGCACGCTGCCACATAAATTAGCAAGCTATAAAGCGTGCGACTTAACGGTGGGTAATGGAGTTAAGACCCGGAAAGTCGTGCGCGTATAAAACAATCCACTCTGCAGCGGCTGCTTCTGCGGATAGTTTGCGGCCCTCATTGCATTCGATATCACGTCGGTACTGCTCGATATGGCAGATCTGTTCGGCCATTCGTGCCGAGTAAGCGATCTCATCACCATCAAACACGATGCCGGTTGTGAAGCTCCCATCAGGCTCGGGAATGCACCATGCAACTTTTCCCACAGCGCTAAAATAGGGCTGGCTGACCTTGATGCACACTTTGAGGTGTTTGCCCGATGCGTAGAAGCGTTGGGTGGTGAAGCTGATGCCTACATGGTTATCGGCAAGCGCTTCTTTTGAGGTGATAGCTGGGGCGGCAGATGCTGATACGTCAGCTGGAATCTGCTGGGGGTGCCGTATATAGCCTTGGGTGAGACCCGCATTCATGCCTAGTTACCTAATCTGTAACCCTAACCACAGTATAGCGGGTGTGGCGAACTACAGAACAATCGATTGGTTACGTTTTACACAGCGTACTTATAAGCTTAATCGGCGCAGACTGCAAACAACTTTAGTTATAGATTTATCAAATCAAACGTTGAAGTTAGAATGCCGATAGGCGAGAGTGGGTGCACTGATAAATCCTCGGTGTGTGAGTTGCGCTTTACCCCTGCGCCATATTGCATCGTATAGCTAACTGAGAGACCCTCAAATGCCGCTAAAAATCAAAGTATTAGCGATGGCTATCATCCCGCTGATCTTTGTCACAGCGACGATAACATACGTCAACCTTAAGCAGGCCAGAGAGCTTGCAGCAACGCAGATTCAAACCTTTGAAGAGAACCTACTCGCATCAAAGCGTTCCGAGCTGCAAAACTACATGGACTTGGCGATGACATCGCTATCGCCAGTGCTTTCAGCAACCTGGATGCACGAATTAGAAGCCCAGCAAGAGGTGCTGCGTATCCTGCGTGGCCTTACATTTGGTGATAACGGCTACTTTTTTGTCTACGACGCTCAAGGCGTCAACCTCATGCACCCGACACTTCCCGAGCTTGAAGGCAAAGCCCTCTATAACCTGCGTGATGTCGCCGGTGATTATGTTATCCGCGATCTACTCAGTGTGGCGAAAGAGGGTGGTTATCATCGTTATATGTGGCACAAACCCACTGATGGCGGGGCGGTTGATAAACTGGCGTTTGTGGTCACATTGCCGCGCTGGGGGTGGATGATTGGCACTGGGCTATATGTTGACGATATCGCCGCAGATGTGACCAAAGCGCGCGAAGAGGTTACGCACAATATCCACAGCGCTTTCTTCTCTGTCATTCTAGTGGCCGCGTTATCCATTGTTATTATTGTCACGGTGGGCGTGGCGTTTAACCTGCACGAGAGTCGGATTGCGAGCCGTCGCATCCGTCAACTGGCTCACAAGTCCGTACAATTTCAGGTGAATCAGCGCCGCCACTTTGCGCGGGAACTGCACGATGGCATCAACCAGCTCATGGTATCGGCTAAGTTTCGGATGGAGCTGGCCATGCGCAAGCTGGGCCAAGCAGCAAACCCTGCGCACCAAGAGATCGACAAAGCGCTTGAGATACTTAATCTCGCAATTCAAGAGGTACGCCGAGTATCCCACGATCTGCGGCCCAGCCTACTGGATGATATGGGGCTAGCATCAGCGCTTAATAGCTTGCTGCTTGAGTATCGCGAGCGCACCGGCTGGGTGATCAAAACGAATATGCAGCTACCGGATGAGCGCCTGCCCGAAGATATCGAAATTACCTTGTATCGCACGATTCAAGAAGCGCTGCACAATGCAGAGAAACACGCTGAAGCGACAGCGGTGAACCTGCGCATTTGGGAGAAAGAGGGCGATATCTACACCTGCGTGGCTGACAATGGGTGCGGCTTCATCACGCCCGTGGCAGAGGAGTGCGGTATTGGGCTACTAAATATGACCGACCGCATTGAACTGCTGAGCGGAGAGCTTACTATTAAATCAGAACAGGGCAGTGGGACGACTATTTTAGTCCGGCTGCCACTCGAACAGTATTTGGGGAGAGAGCATGATCGACGTGTTGTTAGTTGATGACCACCCGTTAGTACGCGACGGAATCAATGCCTGCTTAAGTGACCACCCGTCGATTAACGTGATTGGCCAAGCCTCTAACGGGCTCGAAGCCCTATCAGTTGCCGAGAGTGAGCAACCTGATGTGGTGTTGATGGATGTCTCTATGCCGGTCATGAGCGGTCTAGAGGCCTCTAAAGAGCTGCGTTTGCGCTTCCCGGCTATGAAAATCCTGATCTTATCGATGCACGAAAACCGTGAATACATTATGCAGTTGATGCAATCAGGCGCGGCGGGGTATGTGCTGAAAGATGTGTCTTCTGATGAGTTGATCAAAGCAATTGAGCTAGTCTACCAAGGCGGCAGTTACTTCTGCCCCAAAGCCACCGAAACGCTACTCGATGAAACTCAAACCAAAACGCAGCCAACCAATGGCCGCCGCGATCAGCTCACCAAGCGTGAAGAGATGGTGCTGCGCCTGCTGGCCGAAGGCGGTAGTAACAAAGAGATCGCCCGCAGCTTAGACATCTCAGTACGTACTGTAGAGACCCACCGCCAGAACATTAAGCAGAAGCTCAATATCCACACAGCCGCAGGCCTAACCAAGTTTGCGATAGAGCACGGAATAATTGATTAGACCGCCAAAAAAGTGTGAAAAAACGGTTGCGCTGCAACCGCGCATCTCTATAATACGCACCACACTTTAGGACTATAGCTCAGTTGGTTAGAGCGCTACCTTGACATGGTAGAGGTCGGCAGTTCGAATCTGCCTAGTCCTACCACTTCTCTTAAGTTATTGTTTCTTAATAACTTCTTCTGATTTCAAAGACTTACTGAACCCAGCATAATTGCAACTGGTACAAAACACTGGTACAAAGCCGCGTTCAAATCAGTTGCTTCACGTACAACGTGGAGTTTGGAAATGGGTTGTATGGCATCTCCTTGGAAACATCCTGACAGTGGCATCTACTATCTACGCGTAGGTGTTCCTAAAGACATCCGTGATCAGATCGGTAAGTCTGTAATCAAATATTCACTTTTCACCCGTGACCTGATAGAAGCTAAGCGTCTCTTCGCGTCTGGCTATGCTGACACTCAGGCTCTCTTTCAGCAGGCTAGAGATAAGGTCACGTTGAGCACTAAAGACATCGAAGCGTTAGCACAGAGGTGGCTTCAGACTACTGTTGATGACATGGAAGATGTTGGCGACTTTGAAAACTACCTTGTCGGTTTTGATACTGAGGGATATGCAGATGCCAGTTCCTTCATAGCTGATGCTCTGGAAGGAGGATATAAATCCCAACTGAGAATGGTGCAATCTCATGTGGATATGATTCTTGAAGAAAACAATGTACTTCTGACTGAAGGTAGTGATGAGTATAGAGCTTTAACTGAACGTATCTGCTGGCGGTTTATGGAGCTATCCAAGATAGCTGAGGATCGCTTCTATGGAAACTGGAAGTCTTCGCCAGAGCTGGCACCAAGACTCTCTGAGCATCGCCTGAGTACGGAAAAGGCAACGCAGGACTACAAACCTCTCAAAGAGATCATTGAATCTTTTACTAAGTACAAAACAGATCGTGGTGAGTGAGCAGGTAAGACTCTGCGTGATCCTGTTGGGGTCTATGAACAATTCATGGAGTTCATTGGTGCTGATGTTGATCCAAGTACTATTACCCGTGAACAGCTCAGAGACTTCATTGCACTGCTGCACCAGTTACCCCAGCGCTACACAATTATTCCAAGGCTCAAAGATAAGTCACTGGATGAACTGGTCGAGATTGCTGCAGAGGAAGAGCTGCCCCTGTTGTCTCCGACTACTGTTAAGAAGAAGTTTGTATTTATCAATTCCCTGTTCAGTCACGCTGAGCAAGAAGAATGGATCGACAAGAACAGGGCTGCAGGTATTACCGTTCAAAAGGGCAAGAGCAAGCAACGAGTGCCATATAGACCTGAAGAGCTGCAGGCTATCTTTGACGAGACTCAGGGGGCTGAGCGTCCTTCTGACTACTGGTGCCCTCGTATCTCCCTTACTACAGGCATGCGCTCAAATGAAATCTTGCAGCTTACGAAGGCTGACGTTAAGCAAGCTGGTGATGTCTGGTATCTGGATGTGAACACTGAGCTAGATACTGAAACAGGTGAGGATAAGAAAGCCGAGACAGCCAACAGTCAACGCAAGATACCTGTCCCACAGGTGCTGATAGACGCTGGTTTTTTGGAGTACGTCCAGAGTGTTGATAATGGTCGATTGTTCCCCTGTGTGGCTCTAGCGGCTGCCGATGGTACATACTCGTTCACCTACAGCAAACGGTTTAATCCGATGCTTAAACGCTTGGGGCTCAAGCCTAAAACAGATGAGCAGATCATCAGAGACTTCCACAGTTTCAGGCATACCTTCCGTGCCAATGCTAGGGCTTACGAGATCAGTAAAGAGAATGCTGAGCTGCTTGGTGGTTGGAAGAGCCAGAAGGAACGGACAGCCGGAGATAACTACGGGCTGCACTACGAGTCATTCATGGTCGAGCTAAGGGATAACATAAACAAGATCGACTACTCAGAGATTACTTTGTAGCTTGAAAACAATAGGGAGGCCTCGAGCCTCCTTTAATTACGTATACTTGATAGCAAAAACCACGTTATCACCGAAGTCGCTGGCATCACCTGAGTACTGAGATATTGCGTATTCGCCGTCATCAAGTTGAGAGTTCCAGCTAACTTGTCTGTATCCGCGACTTAATAACTCCTGCTCACGTTGATCAACTTCATATTGAGTTAATCCGTTTTCCGTGTGTTGCATTTCCTTAGCTCCTTGAATGTTGGAGATGACATCGTAACTTGAAAACAATAGGAGGCGCTATGCCTCCCAAACTTTCATATCCCTATGTACCTTGCTGCTCTGCAAATATTACCAGCGTGGTCATCTTGTTCAATCAGCGCTTCTTTCATTCAGTGGTATCAGTCTTTAGAAGATTGCTTTAAACGCTCTAGTTGAGAATTAAACCACTCTTTAGTTGATTCATCTGAGTAATACAGCCAATCGAGACGCAGTGACAAAGCAAGACGACCTTCACCCATATCGATGATCATTTTCTTACTAGTGAAATGCTTGAATATCTTTCGGTAATGTTCATTGATCTTTGTGCATTCCTTGAAGTAGATCATCGATGCAATCGGATAAACATCACATCCGGTAGCATAGCGTGGCTGTAGTGCGTCAAAAGCAGCTTTGATGATTCCTTCAGGCCCATCTGAGTATGTCGGAAGGATGAGGAAACGGGGACGCTCGTTGATAACCATGAAATGTAAACCTGATTGTCCAGGTGAGTATTTTTCTATACAGATACCTTGAGTGTCATAGGAATACGCGGGGATGGTTTTGTCCTTTTTGACTGGAAAGGAGTCTACGATCATAGCGCTTAGTGTACGACCAAAACTCTCAGCTCTGTTGCTGGAGAGGACTGATGCAGACAAATCGCTTGAGCGTTCTCCTTTTATGAGATAGTTTCTCCCATCCCTTTCGAGATATCCTCGCTTCACTAATGATGCTAAGGCGTTTGTCATTTGTTGTGGGCTGGGTACACCATGATCCCAATATGCGTCTATATGAGCCCGCAGCTCTGAGGTAGTTAGCTTCGAACCTTGAGGGTATCCTTCGAATTGTCCGTATATTATGTCAGGCAAGGAGTCCTTCTTTAGAATCTTCAAGCCTCGCTTCTCATACATCTCGCATCGCTTTTGCTCAGTGCGTACTTTCCAGTCTTGTTGTGTCAATGTAGCCCTCTCTTCTTCTATGTATTATCAAGCTCAAATATACATAGTGTGTAATATTGAGCCTGATGTTAAATATATGAAAATAGTGTGTAAATACTCGCTGTTATTTACACCGGTTATTTATTCTTATGGTGTGGGCTTTGATATCTCTTGGTCTAAAGAGGAGTATGAAGAAGGCGTTAAGCAGCACTAAGAAAACATCAGGTGAATAGACAGGCATGGTAAATTGCATGTTCCACGGAATGTTTCACGGCTCGAAAACAAAAGGCCAGCATTAAGCTGACCTGAAGTAATCCATAGCGTATGATCACTGAAGGCTGTGTCAATCGAGGGTTACAATGACAATAGGTATTATCATTAATAGTAATAATCATTGAAGAGAGCACAGGGATAGACCCTGTGTAACCCTATAGCCTAGGTAACACAGAGTATGACTAAGAGTAGACTTTAAGTATCTATCTATAGCTTTCCCTTAGTCATTTATTCCTAAGGGGTGGTATATCAAATGATCAGTAGTCATCTGTTTAATATGCGATATACAGAAGCTCTACCAATACCTAATTCACGAGCAATTGAGGTCGCTCCCATGCCGTCAGCTTTAAGCTGTTTCACCTTCTCTGGGTCGATACTAGGCTGTTTTCCTCTGTACTTACCCTCTGCCTTAGCTTTGACAATACCCGCCATCTGTCGCTCTTTACGGAGGTTTGTCTCGAACTCGGCGAATACACCCAGCATTTGTAGGAAAGCTTTGCCACTAGCTGTACTGGTGTCGATCTTCTGATCCAGTATTTCCAATGAAGCGCCTTTGTCTTCCAGAGTCTGAACAATATTGGTGAGGTCATTCATGTTCCTAGCCAAGCGATCCAGCTTCCAGACAACCAACTTGTCACCCTCGTTGATGACTTCAAGTAGCAACTCAAGAACTCCTCGACCTTCTGTGGTCGTTCCTGATGCAGTCTCTTTTCTAACTACTGCAGTTGGATAGGCTTTGCGTAAAGCTGCTTCCTGAATGCCTGTATCCTGATCAAGAGTGGATACTCGGCAGTAAGCAAAGATGTTCATATATCTTCCTTGGGTGTCTCAGTTAACTCTAGATGCTGAGACAGTACTGTATCGTTTAGAGATAAGTTAACCTTTAAGAGACACTTATTGGCTGTATTTATAGGGTGTACCTCAGTAAGACGGTCTCGTTGTGCTCGAAATAAACTAGTTAAATCGGATTGGTGATGTGTCCGGAGTAGTGCTTTTTACAACATGTAAAAGGTATTCCTTTCGATCTAAAGAAAATGCGTTTATAGATTATTAGAAATGCTAAGAGCTAAGGGTAGGGGGGAAGAACAGGTATTCGAACAAAATAGAAAAGTCGGATAAATTTTTCTGACAAATATAGTATTTCCAATTGCTATCAAATAGTTACATGTGTGTTATATTTTGTAGCTGGAGTAATTTAGCATCATACATTGTGAGTTTACGGATGAAGATTGAAGTTGCCTGCGAGAAGAACGAACCAAATAAAGCAAAAGGTGATCTATTTGAAAAGTTGTCGAGAGATCTCCTTGAAGCACAAGGTTATGATGTCATTGAAGAGATTCGTGTCACTGGTGTTGAGCTTGATTTGCTCTGTAAGCACAAAGTAAGTCAGAAAGAAGTCTATGTAGAGTGCAAGGCACAAAAAGAAAAAATCAATGCCCCTATTCTCACAAAACTGATAGGAACTGTGATAACTCACGACTACCAAGAAGGGTGGTTAGTTAGTACTTCAGAATATGGTAAAGATGCCCAGGGGCTTGTTGATAAGTGGAGTAGGAAATCAGTAGAAGAATCCTCAAAATACAGTTTTTATACTCCAAGCAAAGTTATTGAGGCTTTGAGAGATGCTTCTGTAATTACTGCTCCGCCTATCGATAGAGCTGTAGATTTCATGGGCGATAAAGACCTACTTGGTAGCTGGACCCTGCTTATTAGTAAGTACGGCAGATATTGGGCTGTTTACACCCTAAAAGCTGGAACACCTGATGGGGTGCTTCTATATAGTGCACAAACAGGTAAGCATATTCAGGCTATAGATACGATATCTAATATATCTAAACTTGAGTCAACGATTGCTGATTATGATCTCACTGTTGGGCAAGTTACAGAAGATAGCGCTCCTTCAACAGATACAGCTAACAAATTACCAAATGTTGTTGAAGTCCAAACAGGTGATTCATGGGATGACTACCGACCTGCACGTCCAAAAGACTTTGTAGGTAGAGACGATCTCCAAAAAGAAATATTAACCTTTCTAGGTAACGCCAAGGATAAAACAAGTACTTCAAGAATTTTTGCCATTACTGGGAATTCTGGGTTAGGAAAAAGCTCCTTAATCGCCAAGGTTAGAGATCGATCACGTAACCAGCACTACCGCAAAAAGTACTTTGTGTATGCTGTTGATATTCGAGGTGCAAAGTCTCCTTCATATATAAGCGCATCTTTATTGAAGGCTTTAAGAGAAGCTCAAAAGGCAGGCTTTGGCAGCGATATACCTCTTCAACTGAATGATCCTAATAGTCCTCTTGCTTCCGACAGTATTCAGAGCTATCTAGACTCTGTTGCAAAAGAACAAAAAGTGGTTTGTTTGGTTTGTGATCAGTTCGAAGAGCTATACTCGAAGCCAGAACTGTTTAACGTGTTTACAGCTGCTCAAGATCTAATGATTGACGTCGCAGCATTCAAAGGAAATCTTGTATTGGGTTTCGCTTGGAAAACTGATAGCACTACTCATCAAGACCACCCTGCGTATCACATGTGGCATAACTTAGCTGATCTTCGAAGAGAGTATAGACTTGATTTGTTTGACAGCGGTGAAATATCTAAGTCCATTACGACCTTTGAAAAAGAGTTTGATCACAAGGTAGTGCCTGAAATTCGCCATCAAATTTCTTATAGTTGCCAAGGTTTTCCTTGGTTGCTAAAAAAATTATGTATAAATCTTCGGGAGAGCTATAAGAAGGGGAATGGAACTGATCTATCTTTAGTTGATTTAGATGTGGGCCGACTTTTCGATACTGATATCGAACTACTAACTGCTTCGGAAAGAACTTGTCTTGATCTGATTGCTAATAAAGCCCCTGCCGATTGGAGTGAAATAATTGAGCTGTCTAGTGTTGCAGATGTCAGCAATCTTGTTAACAAGCGAATGGTTATTCGAAGTGGTGATCGTCTTAACATTTACTGGGATATATTCAAAGATTATCTAGTAACAGGCAAGGTCCCTGTTATTCCTTATAACTTCATTCCGACATCTGATTTTGTGGCTCTAATGAATGTAGCAAAGGTGCTTAATAATACGGATTTAACCTCTGCTCAAGACATATCTTCTGAAACGGGTCTTAACGAACGAACTGTTCTCAATGTTGGGGCCGATTTAGTAATGCTAGGAATAGCGGAGAGAAAAGGTTCTAGCTTTAAAATTCATCATAGTATTCAGCAATTAACAGAATTCAGTGCTCTTGATGTAATACGTCAGAAGTTTGCTAAACACTCTCTTAAGTTATCACTCTTTAAAAATTATTCTGGGAAGATAATCGATCATAGTAAAGTAGTAGATGCCCTGAAAGACTCACTACCAAAAGCGTCACACAGCGAAAAGACATGGAATATTTATGCTCGGCGCCTAGTTAAGTATTTCCAACTGACAGGTTTTCTTGTCAAAACCGGGGCGAAATATGTTGTTCAGGATACAGGTGTCCCGACTAGTTCAAGCTCAGCTTTAGCAAGAAGGAGAAAGGGGAAACAAAAAAGTGTAGTCTTTGCGCCGCCAGTTTCTCCTTTTATAGTTCAAAAAGCATTTTCATTACTTGAACAAGGTGATACCTACACTTCACTCGAGGAAAGTGGTTATAGAAACGCTCTAACTGTTCTTAAGCGGTTCGAAATGATCATTGAAGTTGATGGTGAATTCGTAATCAATCACGCTCTGTTACAAAAGCATGGCGGTTCTACTGAGTCAATTTGGACTTCGACTAAGAATGAACAGTCAATGATTAAGTGTATTGAGAAGTTATCAGAAGAAAAACTGTCTTCTGGTACCGATTACGGAAAATTCATTTCAGACGAGTTTAACTTAGACTGGAGTGAAGGAACAATGCTTCGAGGTGGAAATAGTCTAAAGCAATGGTCGGCATGGATTAAAGAAGGTATTGAGCAATCAAAGATTCCTCCGTTACCTGGTAGAAGTAAAGGGGGTACGGCTAATACATAGCCAAATAATAAGGGTTAAGCTCATTATTGGAAGTCTAGATTACTGGTACAAAACTCTGGTATTCTTTACCTCAGGGCTGGATTAGTAAGTCTAATAAAATCAGTTGGTTACGCTTAGAGCCTTGTGGATCGGCAGTTCGAATCTGCCTAGTCCTACCAATTCTGTGGCTTCATTTGTTATCTATTACCCAGTTTACAAAAATTTCACACTAAATATGGTGGTGACTTTTGTAACGCAAATATATCCTCTTCGTTTTTTGTCATCTATTACTATAATTTCACACCCATTGTGCCATTGATTCGCACAACTTTTGGCTCGGCTAACGCTTTGTTTTTGGGCAAGATTGTAGGATGCTAAGCGCTATATGCATAGAGCGATACATCTTTTACTTCCCCCGTTTTTATTTTCAATATTTAACCACCGACTAGTCAATCATATTCAGGTCAAGGTTCAATAGTTGATCGATAGGTAGGGGCCTCGAAAAGTAATAGCCTTGTACCAAGTTACAACCAGCGCCCTTAATCAGAAGGCATTGGTCTTTATCTTCAACACCTTCAGCGACTACCGAAAGGTTAAACCCTTTAGCTAAGCTGACAATATTTTCTACCAGAATAATATCGTCAATATTATTTATTACATTTTGAATAAAGCTTCGGTCTATCTTAAGACAGTCAACGGGTATTCGTCTTAAATAGGACAAGGATGAATAGCCTGTTCCAAAATCATCAAGCGAGATGCTTACTCCTATCTCCCGTAAATAATTCAACTTCTTAACCGCTGAATCATCCCTATCATCGATAAAGATACTTTCGGTTATCTCCAGCTCTAGATTACTCGGGTCGATATTATGACGTTCGAGTGCTTTAGCGATGTATTTGTGGCAATTCTGATGTTGTAACACTCTTGGCGAACAATTGATCGTTACGCGCTCCAATTGCGCGAAATGTTTCTTCAGGTGCTGCATGTCCAGACATAGTTGTTCCAGCACGAACTCGCTGATACTCGTAATTTGCCCCGTTCTTTCAGCAATAGGAATAAAATCACTCGGTGCAACCAAGCCTCTATTAGGATCATTCCAGCGCACCAATGCCTCGAGCTTAACAACGGCGCCTGTCGTTAAATCAACAATGGGCTGATAATAGACCTCGAAGTTTTTGTGAGTGATTGACAGATATAGGTCACGTTCTAACTGGCGTACCCGCTCTACTTCAGCATTCATTTCAGACGTAAAGAACTGAATATTATTACGCCCTAGCTCTTTAGCGCGATACATTGCGGTATCTGCGCTGTTTAATAAAGCCTCATGATTTAGTCCATCGCTGGGGTATAGCGCAACACCAAGGCTACAGGTAACGATAGTCTTTTCGGAAGTCAGTTTGATCTCTTTTGCCAGTTCCTGTTGCAGTGCCTTGGCTACTTTCTCGGCAGCGTAGCTTTCTTGGATATTTGGCAACAGCACAACAAACTCATCCCCTCCCAAGCGGCCAACTGTATCTTCAGCTCGCAGAACAGTTTGCATCCGTGCAGCAAAGGTTTTGAGTACCTTGTCCCCGTTGGAATGGCCCACGTGGTCATTGATCATTTTAAAGTTATCGATATCGATAAAGATGACCGCTAAACTTCCACCGTGCCTCTCTGTTGCGTGAATCGCTTGATCCAATATTTTGATAAAAGTAGAGCGATTAAATACCCCGGTCAGGTCATCTGTTTCTGCCTGCTTGCTGATGATATGTTCTTGAATACCTCGTAAAAGCTCACTGGAGGCTCTGGAGGTCACGGAGTCAATAATGAGTTTTGTTTGTTCTGACTCTTTAAAGGCACCACGTCTGAGCACCGCGAGATGCCCGACGACATCACCGTTGACCCCATGCATGGGCGTACCAATATATGAGTGAAGGTTCAATTTGACGAGGTCGTCATCATCCGGGAAGAGTTCTTGTACATTGCTGTTGTATATTTGTGCCCCTTCGTTGATAACTATCTCACAAGGTGTGCCTTTTAATGGATAGCAAAGGTCAGGGACTTTTTTGCCGTCAATATACACAGACAGCCCATGTATCTCTGACCTATCCTTAGAAAGTTTGGAAATAATCACCATATCAGCCTCCAGGGAGGTTGAGAGAAACTCCCCTAAGGAATCAAAGTAATCGACGCCTTGAAGCCCGGAAACATCTTTAGCGATGGTATGCAGCGCTTCCATGATGGTTTTTCTGGAGTGGGCCTCTTTCGCTAACGCTTGGTTGGTCTCATTTAGCTCCCGAGTTTTAGAGCTAACCTGCTCCTCCATAAACAAATTTTGCTTGTTTATTAAATTCGCCATCGAGGTTAGCGTTTTAGCTAAGTGACCAATCTCATCTTTTTGAGAAAAGATCGGGTCGCTTTTGAGATTAGCAATGGACTGTGATCTTGATAGCTGAAACGACTTTGAAAAGTGGGTAAAGACAGTCAATGGTCTGATCACCTGATCTTTCATAATGTAGAACAGGATAATTAACTCAACAATTAAAGAGAATAATCCCACCAAACACACGATTAATGCAGTTTGTTGGGCTGTTGAAGACAGTAGAGATTTAGGATAGATATTTATAAAGTACCAATCAGGCCCTTCAATTTTGGTCACTGCAATTAACGCATCAACCTCTTTGGACTCAACTACGAATGGGGTTTCTGCATCTTTTTCCAGCAAAGCACAGGCGTGTAAGATAATCTGCCTAATGCCATCATTATTCACATCTTTGGCATGGAGCACTCCCTGATGCTTCTCTAGCGCTTCAGCTAAACTTTGGTTGGCAATGACTCTGCCGTCACGTCGAAAAATGAGGTTCTCTGTACCCGGTAGCTTGTCATTAAAAGCACTGTCAAACAGCTTATTCAGCAGAATATCGTGCCCGACATTGATGAGGTGGTCGTCCTCTTGATAGACCGGAGACGCCAATGACACCATCCATTCATCGGCAGTCTGGTCGTAATACAAACCGGTCCAGACCTGATCCCTTGCTGGGTTATTTTGGTGATTTGCGACATAAACCCATTCCTCTTTGTTTACATCTAAATCGGCCTCAGCGTGCTGTCCCCAGTTGACTTCCGGCCAATAGACCAGATTTACATTGTCGGGCATCGATACATAGAGATTGGCGTATTCCATACTCCAAGCCTCGCCGTACCGATCTACGAGCTCGTAACTTAGGATAAGCTTATTTAAAAACTCATTAGTTTGTGGGGCGTCCTGGCCTATGTAGGCACTTATGTACCGACTCACTGTACCATCATTGCGAGGGGTGCCTTCAAACGCTGGCGGGTAGAGACGCCGTGTTCCATCGGGAAGGCTGACAATTAGCTGCTCCGCCTCCGAAGAAACAGTCTGATTCTTGCGTGTTTCCCATTGCTCTAGAAAGCGCTCTTTGAAGAACCGGTGATTGCGTTCTGCATCAAGAAAGATCTTGCTCTCTTTCTCTCCTCGCTCGGTGATATATTCGATAAGACTGTTGCGTACCCGCTGGTCAAGCAGGTCGAAGATATGATGATAGCTGATATAAGACATCAGAGTGATAACTATAGAAAGTCTGATGCACATCTTAAGCAGGGTTTGCTTCGCCAATGGCGAACTGAAGAATTGTGCGCCAAACGCAGAAATCACAGAATTTATCATGCCTACTACTCTATCTCAGAGCAAAAAAAGATCGATACCGCAACGTAACCGGAAGTATCTCTTGTTGGCTCCATAAGTTAATCAAGCAGACTCCATCCTGTCTCAAATCTTTAGTATTTCAATCAGTTAATGTGATTTAACCCTTCCGCTGTTAACTAAGTATTATACTACTTTAAAGAAACTGCATGTCATTATGGACAATATTCTTAGTTAATTGATGTTTTCGCTATGCATCTACTTATCTGATTTTTATTATGTTTTTTCTACATTTTTCTATCCGACCTTGGTAAGGCCTGAGATTCCTAGATACTTTCTAGCTTCTCAAAATGCTGCTGCTCAAAGTCAGCGGGCGACTGACGACCGTTGGTCGTATGTCGGCGCTTGGGATTGTAGAACATCTCGATGTAATGAAACATCGCCTGTCTCGCATCATCTCTGGTTTTGTACTTTGTTCGTCTGATTTTCTCTTTCTTCAGATTGCTGAAAAAACTCTCTGCAACAGCATTATCCCAACAATTTCCACGTCGACTCATACTCGGCTCAATATTGAACTCGGTCAGTAGTTTTCTGAAGCGGCGACTGGTGTATTGCGATCCTTGATCGGAATGAAACTGTACTGCTCTCTCTGGCTTTCTGCGCCAATAGGCGGCCGTCAGCGCATCCAATACCAGCTCATCGGTTATGCGCTCACTCATAGACCAGCCAACGATATTGTGTGCATATAGACCCATCACCACGGCTAAAGATAGGAAACCTTCATGGGTGTGGATGTAAGTAATGTCGCTCACCCACCATTGATTAGGCTCATCGACAACGAACTCTCGCTGTAATGCATTCGGAGTAACAACATCAGGTATCCCTCCGTAATAGCCCTTCGGGGCACGATAGCCGCGTTGTGCTTTTAGTCCTGCTTGGCGCATCAATCTCAGAATACGGTCGCGCCCACAGGAAATTTGAGCCTCCTGTGAGCTGAGCCAACAACGTATATTAAATGTTATTTATGTATTGTTTTGCGCTGCACAAGTTGCTAGCCTCTGCGCCGATTTATGTCTTATAAAAACTACGGATTAACTCTCTTTTAAGGAATATTTATGGCTTTAGTATCCTGTCCTGAGTGCAATAATCAGGTGTCTGATGCTGCTGTTTCCTGCCCCTCGTGTGGTCATCCGATGCAGCCAGAGCAAACAGTTGTAGCGTCTCAACCCAAGCGGGTGGAAGAGCGCTCTGAGTTATTCAAAGCGGGTGGCTCGAATTTTGTGCTAAATGAAATTGCAGCCGTTTCTTCAGTGAAAACACGTAATTGGGTTTGGCTTGTTATTGGTTTGCCTGTCATTGTTGCGGTCGTTTTTGCGTGGATGCGACTGGATTGGCCGTTTTCTGCTGGTGTTACGGTAGTGGGATTAGTGGTACTGGGTTTCTTGGCTGTTGATGAAGGCGTTATTGCTAGCACGGGTAATGTAACGCCGATTAAAGAGGATATGGAGGCAGTGAGCCAGCGCTATCACACCGCTTTGGATGAAAGTGCGCTTGTTACATACCAAGGACGTAACACCTTTTTGGATATGCAGTTTTCGGTCAATCCAGCTCGGATTTCAGAGTTCAGCAAAGTCGCTTCAACTAAACATTTTTGGCTTTATGGTATGGGTATGGTTGTTTGTGCAGCGGGATACCAGTTAACCATACCTATGCTTTACGTTATAGGTGCCGCAGTGTTGTTGCTAGGCTTTCTAGCGCGTAAGGCGTCACTGGAGGTGATTGGTGTAGGTGGAGCACAAATGACTCTACACACCAAAGCAAGTGATATTGAAAAAGTGTTAGCGCAACTAACCCAGTCTATTGAGAGTGCTAAAAAAACGTAACGGAACCTGCCGGATACGTCCGAGCAGGTGGTCAGCAGCTCGGGCGTATTGTGGGAGGCTCTAGTGGCAACCAATCTCTTCGGCTCTTAACTAAAGAGCGCTAACCGCCTAACTCCGCTAAAGCTCAGTGCGGCAGCAATAGCGGTGAGCATCAACATCACGACGATGCTTGCGCCTGCTGGCCAGTCTTGCCATAGCGCCAGCAGGCAGCCTGCGGCGTATCCGCCGATACCCGCAAAGTAGCCTACCCATAGCGGGCAGCTGCAAACGCGTATCAGCAGAGCGGGAACAATTAAGCTGGCAAAAACCAGATATACCCCCAGCAGGTCTACAGATAGGGTTACGCTTAAGGCGAAGAGCGGATAAAAGAGTAGGCCGTTGGTGAGTTGGGTATAGCTCCAGCGGGTAGCTATCACTAGTAGCGCAACGGCAAAGAGGGGGATAAGCTGCTCTGGATTAACCCAAAGGATATCGCCATGGCTGGACTTATGCGCAAATGCGCCATGGGATTGGCTATCCAAAATCAAACCGATGCAAACACACGCCACGTAGAGGCAGCCGATCATCGCTTCGCGGTGGTGGGCGTAGTGGCGGCTAATGAGTGCCACCCATGCTGCACCGCATAGCGCGAGGCTGACGCCCCCAGCGGCGATCCAAAGCTTATCGGGGAAGTATAAGCTTGTGATCTGGCCGCCGAGCGCTGCCAACTGCGCCATCGCGAGATCTAAAAACACAACGCCACGCCCTAGCACCTGCACGCCAAGGGGAATATGGCTCAGCAATACCAGAACGCCCGCTGCCAGCGGTAGCAGAATAAGATCCCAACTCATCATTAATTGAGTGCGTGCAAACGGCTGAAAATTAGATCAAACCAGCCCGCCAAGCTCGACAGCTGTGCTTGATTGGGATCTGGGCTTGCCGGTAGATCCAGCACCGGACGGTCGATGCGTTTGGCCAACCATTGGCTGCTTTTTTCGTCTTGATACCAAGCGCGTAAAATACCATCTGGCGGCGCAACACTGACCTGCTGCTGTACTTTTTGCAGGTGGGATATGGTAGGTGGTACACCGGGCTCTGGTTCGAGATCGGCGACTTTCTCCATAGCGGTAAAGCGTATTAGATAATCGAAGATACTGTGCTGCACAACAACCCGCTTACCCTTGAGTACTTGGCTGCTGTTTTCCCAGCGTGCGATGTGATCCAGCCACTGACTATGCCAAGCGCGATGTTGGCGTAGATGGTTAGCGGCGTTGTCTGGATCTAGCGCTATCAACCGCTGGCTAATCAACGCAGCCACAGGCACGAAACGTGTTGGATCGAGCTGGAAGTGCGGGTTGCCTTGTGCGTGGATGTGGCCCGTTTGCAAGAAGTGTGTCTCTTGCTTATCGATCGTTTCAACGGCATCTGCTGCGTAGATCATTGCGGGCTGCCCATCGCGCAGGCGTGCATTGCCAGCACGCTGCTGTAGTGCGGGTAGCCAGCCAATTTCCATCTCAGCTCCGGTACAGATCGCCAGATCAGCGCGGCGAAACGCCGAGATCAAGCTCGGGCGAGCCTCGATGTAGTGTGGGTCTTGGTAGGCGTGGGTGGCTTGAATCACCTTTGCTTGCGGTGCTAACTCTTTTGCCAGTAAGGCCCATTCTGGTTCGCAGGCGAAGATGGTTAAGCTGTAAACCGGAGTCGCTAGTAGCGACCCCAGTGTACCCAGCAACCAATAGACTGGCTTAGAAACCATGTGCGGCATGGCTACCAAACCCGATCTGGTATTGCAGAGTGATCGCTTTGTCGTCATCTTCAAAGCCGTTGCCATCCTGCTCGGTGTATTGCAGGCGCACGGTTTGGGTGTGTGTTGGGTTCCAAGCGACCATCACACTGGTTTCGCTGATATCGGCAGCGTGGAAGTGGTCACCGTGTGGATTTTTTACATCTAGCTCGCCGTGGCGAACGCCTACCGACCACTCAGGCAGGAAGCGATAAACCGCAGATAGGTAGTAACCACTGTGGTAGTCACTGCTGCCGGCGTATTCGTTGATGTCGGTAACGCGAATATACTCACCGGACAGCTTCAGTTGCTGCTGGCGGTTGTTACCCTGTGGTGCCCATTTCCAAACAACGTCGGCAATGTAGATATTCTTGCCCGTGTACTCTGCGCCATGGCTGTGGCCGTGGTGTCCGCCATCATCATGATCGTCATGGCCATGGTCGTCGTGATCGGCGTCGTGCTCATCACCGTGATCATCGTGTTCTTCGTCATGGTCCTCTTCATGCTCTTCATCATGATCATCGTGGTGATGCTCATCATGAGCGTCGTCGATGGTGCGGTTGCGTACGTAGCTAAAGCCTGCCTGCCAGCTATGCTCCGTGCCGATATCTCCGCCGATTTTGCTCGATAATGTCCAAATTCCAAGGGAGTTGTCGCTGTTTCGATCTGCGAACTCATCACCTGTGAAAATACCCGCGTTGACTTGCCAGTACAGCTGCGTTGGCAGGGTAATGCTTAGCCCCAAGCCATCATCAAAGTAGTGGCCACCCAAGAAGCCACGGTACGCTAGCGGGCGCTCTGTGAAGCTGTCGCTATGGCTGTGTTGGCTATTGAGGTAGCCGATATCCGCTAGAAAACGGCCTGCTTTAACGGTAAGGCCGGCGGGTAGCGTTAGGGTTTGCAGGTAGGCCTCTTCAAGCTCAAACTCGGAATCATCTTCGTTGATATCAGCAACAGCTGTGAGCTTACCGCGTAGGTGCTCGCCCATGCTTTGCGTGATGGATAGCTCCGAATGGCTCAGGCCAAAGCCTTCGCTACGCCCACCCAATGCCGTTTGATCAGACTTGTGATAGGCGTCCAGAATCAAACTAACATCGGTTTGAGCAGCCGCTTGTGTTGCTGGTATTGCAACTAATGCCGCCGCTAGGGCAAGAGGGTTGAGGGTGCTTACAGCGGCGGTCTTTTTTGCTTTGCTTTGGCGGGTGGAGAGCGGGGTATGGCGCATAACGTATTGAAGCCTTTAGTCAATCTAAGAAATTTTGCGTAATGTTATATTGTAACATTTGAGCTGGCAATCGCTTTTCCGGTTGGGTTGATGCGTGCTAGTTCGAGGAACACATTTTTTGGGTGTACTTTTACGGTAATGTCGTCCTGTTGGAAGATAGCTTCTGCTGCGGCAAGGTCGATGCCGCCGCCGTGTTGATCAGTTCTAAGTAGTAGCGCTATTGATCACCTAAGTATAGTTTGATATAAATGGTAATCATTATCATTTTTATTTAAGTTTTCTAATGCAGCTATCCATTGTCGAGCTAAACCAACTGGAACAGTGCGTGCGCCAAGGAGCTTTGCCAGATACGCCGAGTGTTCTTTATCAGTATCTAGCTGCGATCGAGCAATCGACCCAGTGCTGTTGTCGTAATGAGCAGCGCTGTGTGCAGTTGCGTAGCTATCGCACCTTGCTGGATACCATTTGTGATAGTTGCGTGGCGCATCAGTGGCGTCAGCTATGTTTGGATAACATTTACCGGCCTTTGAATGCGCTGGTGATGCTGAACTGTAGCCAACATCAGCGTCAGCAACTTTTGCGAATGAAGCGCGAGGTATACACATTAGGCCAATATTTTTTAGCTACGGGGCATGAATTTGCTACCGATCAACCCGCCGTATCAATGCAGCAGTGGCAGAGGAGTTA
Organism: Neptunomonas sp. XY-337; assembly: GCF_004959845.1. Lineage (NCBI taxonomy): Bacteria > Pseudomonadati > Pseudomonadota > Gammaproteobacteria > Oceanospirillales > Oceanospirillaceae > Neptunomonas > Neptunomonas sp. XY-337. The sequence goes on from NZ_SPLL01000002.1 coordinate 344,988, forward strand.
GTATGAGCACGATTCGTATCGAGAAAGACAGCATGGGAGAGCTAGAGGTACCGGCAGAGGCGCTCTACGCCGCTCAAACCCAGCGCGCGATCAACAACTTTCCGATCAGTGGGCGCCCCATGCCCGAGGCATTTATCAAGGCGCTATTGCTGATTAAGTCGGCCGCGGCGCAAGCCAATGTGAAGCTCGAGTGCCTGAACCAAGCGCAAGCTGACGCGATTGTCACGGTATGTGCCCAGCTTCAAGAAGACCCGGCGTTGATGCAGCACTTTCCGGTCGATATTTTCCAAACGGGGTCTGGTACCAGCTCGAATATGAATGCGAATGAGGTGATCGCAACACTGGCAAGCAGAGCTTTAGGTGAGTCTGTTAGTCCGAATGATCATGTCAATTTTGGCCAAAGCAGTAACGATATTATCCCCACAGCGATTCATGTGAGTGCGGCGATTGCATTAGAGAAGCAACTGCTGCCAGCACTTAGGCACCTTGCTGAGGTGACCGAGAAGAAAGCCGCCGCAGTGGCTCAGTACTGTAAAACGGGCCGCACCCACTTGATGGATGCAATGCCGGTGCGCTTTGATCAACCGCTTTTGGCTTGGGCGGCACAGATTCGCCAAACTATTCAGCAGCTCGAGGCGTTGCAGCCAGAGTTACAAGCGCTGGCACAAGGGGGAACTGCGGTGGGTACAGGTATCAACGCGCACCCCGAGTTTGCCGCGCTTGTTAGCCGAGAACTCTCCACTCTTACCGGCGTGGCCTTTACACCTGCGGATAACTTCTTTGCCCGTATTGGTTCTCAAGACACCGCGGTGGCGCTATCTGGGCAGTTGAAAACCGTTGCGGTGGCGATGATGAAGATCGCAAACGATCTGCGCTGGATGAACTCTGGCCCACTGGCGGGCTTGGGCGAAATTTCGCTAGAAGCGCTGCAGCCGGGTTCATCCATTATGCCGGGTAAGGTGAACCCCGTGATTCCAGAAGCTGCTGCGATGGCCGCCGCACAGGTGATCGGTAACGATGCCACGATCACTATCGGTGGGCAGTCGGGTAACTTCGAACTGAATGTAATGCTGCCGGTGATCGCTGCCAATCTACTCGATAGTTTGGAGCTGCTGAGTAACAGTGCCGTGTTGTTAGCGGATAAAGCGATTGCGACGTTTGAGGTGAACCAAGAGCGGCTTGACGATGCGCTACATAAGAACCCGATCCTAGTAACAGCATTAAACCCTAAGATTGGCTACCTGAAAGCTGCAGAGATCGCTAAGCAGGCTTATCGTGAGCAGCGGCCCATTATTGATGTGGCTGAGGAAAATACCGAACTGAGCCGTGCTGAGTTAGAACAGCTGCTCAATCCCGAAAAGTTGACTCAAGGCGGTTTGTAACACCCGCTTGCGGTGCGCCTATGGTGGGCGTACCGCATAGCGAGATAAGTACAGCTACGTTAGAACAGCCCTTCAATGACGCCATCGTCGTTAATGCGGATACGGTTTGCAGCAGGAACACGGGGCAGCCCAGGCATGGTCATAATGTTGCCGCAAATGACCACCACAAAACCTGCCCCTGCACTTAAACGCACTTCGCGAATCGGTACGACATGGCCGCTCGGCGCGCCTTTCAATGCAGGATCTGTTGAGAAACTGTACTGTGTTTTCGCAATACAGACAGGCAAGTGCCCGTAGCCATCGCGCTCGAGTTGTGCAATTTGATCACGTACCTTTTGATCGGCGATGATGTCGTCTGCGCCATATAGCTCGGTCGCGATCTTTTTAGCTTTACTCCAAAGCTTAAGGTCGCGCGAGTAGAGTGGGGTAAACTGGGCGGGTTTGGTATCGATCAGTTTAATGACCTCTTTGGCGAGATACTCCGCACCCTTGCCGCCTTCTGCCCAGTGGGTACTCACCACCACTTCAACGCCAAGATCTCCGACTGCATCTTTAATCGCATCGATCTCTTCAGGGCTGTCGGAGTCAAATGGGTTGATCGCTACCAAGGCTGGTACGCCAAATTTAGCGATATTCTCTAGGTGGCGGCGTAGGTTGCTGCATCCGCGGGTTACTGCAGCCACATCGCACTCCGCGAGCTGGTCTTGAGCGACACCGCCGTGTAATTTCAACGCTTTAACGGTGGCAACCACCACCGCAGCACTGGGGGTGATTCCCGCATCAGGGCATTTAATATCGAAGAACTTCTCAGCGCCTAGATCAGCTCCAAAGCCCGCTTCGGTCACCACATAGTCACTGAGCTTGAGCGCGGCGCGAGTGGCAATGACGGAGTTGCAACCGTGGGCAATATTGGCAAACGGCCCGCCGTGGATAAAGGCGGGATTGTGCTCGAGTGTCTGTACCAAGTTGGGTGCCAATGCGTCTTTTAGCAACACCGACATCGGGCCGTCAGCACTGAGCTGTTGTGCGGTAATAGGCTGCTTATCACGGGTATAGCCCACGACAATTTTGGCTAACCGCTCGCGCAGGTCCGCTAAATCTTTGGCCATACAGAAGATCGCCATCACCTCAGAGGCTACGGTGATATCAAAGCCATCCTCGCGAGGAAAGCCATTACCGGGGCCGCCGAGAGAGCAGTTGATCTCCCGTAGGGCGCGGTCATTCATATCAACCACGCGCTTCCATGTGATGCGGCGCAAGTCGAGTTTTAGGGTGTTTTCCCAATGAATATGGTTATCGATGAGCGCGGCAAGCAAGTTGTTGGCGGCACCAATGGCATGGAAATCACCGGTGAAGTGCAGGTTGATATCTTCCATCGGTATCACTTGCGCATAGCCGCCACCTGCCGCGCCGCCTTTCATCCCAAAACAGGGGCCAAGGCTTGGCTCACGCAAACATGCGGTTGCCTGTTTACCGATCCGGTTAAGGCCATCAGTTAGGCCAACGCTGGTGGTGGTTTTACCCTCACCTGCCGGGGTGGGTGAGATCGCAGAGACAAGAATGAGCTTACCGTCTGGTTTGGATTCCAATGTGCTCAAGTAGTCCAGATCAACCTTAGCTTTGTATTTACCGTAGGGCTCAATGGCTGAGGCGGGAATGTTCAACTTATCTGCAATGTGCTGGATTGGTTCGATAGGTGCTTGGCGAGCAATTTCGATATCCGTCTTTTTCATACAGCAACGACCTCGGTTGTGGGCAGCAATCGCCACGAGAAAGTGAGTAAGTTTCCTATAGGAAATTTAGCAGCATATAGGCGAAAGTTACAACTGTTGTCTCTGCTGTGCTTGTTTTTGGTTTACATCGTTGTTGTTACATCTTGTTACAAGTTTTCCACATCTTGCTACAACTCGGTGCTATCTGGTTTACACCCGTTGGTTAGTCTTGTGGGGTGTTAAATAGCATCTTGAGTGGCTTGACCCCCTTCCGAGAGTAGCGCTGATGCGCTCACCGCTCGTTGCTGCTGCACACCCTCATATCAGTAATAAGAAGAATGACGCGGAACACGCGGAGGATATTTGACGATGAAAACAATAGGTGGACGAGCGTCCGGCACGTTGCTCACAGCAGCGATTGCGGCAGTAACGGCAGGGCTAGCATTACCCGCTTCAGCCTATAACCTGCACAGCGATGACCAGTCAGAGCTGAATCTGGATGTGGAAGCGATTGCCGGCACATTCAGCAGCCAAGAAAACTACTTTGGTAAGCCAGGTAATGGTTCAGATTGGCAGGAAGCCTACATTAAAGCTGGCCTTAGTGGTCATCGTCTATATGGAGAGCAGGGCGCAGCGGTGTTTGGCGCGTTTAATGTGCTGGCATCGGGCACCTTCGGAGATGGCGATGCTGGTGGTAACACAACGGGTAACGAACGTGAGTTCGATATCGAAGATGCTTATGTAGGCTGGCGCTCTGGCAATATGCTACCAGGGCTGGGCGAAAACGGCTTAGAGTTCTCATTTGGTCGCCAAAACATCTCTTTGGGCGATGGCTTTCTAATCAATGGTGATTCACTCAACCTAGGTGATTTTGCCGGTGATCTATCCGATCGCGGTGGCGCTTATTGGCTGGCTGCGCGCAAAGCGTTTGATAAAAGTTTATGGGTAAAAGTGGGCGGCGAAGGCCCATGGCGTTCAGATATTTTCTGGTTTGAATCGGATAACAATGGCCAGTCAAATGTTGAAATGGCAGGTATCAACGTTGAACACGTGATGCCACAGGGCACTATCGGTGCGATGTACCTGCAAGGCCTTGATCAAAACGACGTACTAGGTATGGGCCATGACCGTGATGGCATGGATACGTTGAGCCTACGCTTCCAAGGCAATATGGGTGTTGAGCAGCTGTTCCTGAATGCTGAATACGTGATGCAGGAGAACGGCAGTGGCGCCGATTCTGATGCATGGACCGCTGAGGCTGGCTGGACATTCAGTGACCTGCCATGGAGCCCAACAGTTAACTACCGTTTTACTCGTTATGACGAAGGGTACGATCCACTATTCTTCGGCTTTAGCCGCGGTTACGGTACGTGGTATCAAGGTGAAGTGGCTGCAAACTACGCCGGCCCATTTGGTAGCGATGCAGATATCCACCATATCGGTATCAAGGTTGCGCCAACTGAGACACTGGCATTGGGTGCGCTCTTCTTTGACTTCAATAACTCCAGCACCTTTGGTGCAAGTTCGGATGGTCAAGAGCTAGATATCTATGCGGAGTGGGTGGTTAATGACCACCTGATCATCAGCCCTCTGGTGGGTATCTACTCGCCTGATAGTGATAACCAAACGCAAAACAGCAACGACAACAACACATACTTCCAGTTGCTAGCGATTGTACCGTTCTAATTAAGTAACACGATAATTATTAAAAAAGCCGAGCTGTGGATAGCAGCTCGGCGCTTCTGCAGAGAGGGAAACACAGATGAAAGAGTTTGCAATGTTCATTGATGGTAAGCGCGTAGCGGGAGCCAACGGAGCGTTTGCAGTGCTGAATCCAGCGACTGAGGAGGTCGTTGCACAATGCCCACAGGCGAGCGTTGCTCAGCTAGATGAAGCGGTTGCGGCGGCACAAGCGTGCTATGAGACGTGGCAGTACTCTAGCGATGCAGACCGTAAAGCGCTGTTGCATAAAATTGCCGATAAGATTGAAGAAAATGCCGCTGAACTTGCGCAAATTGTGGTTGAAGAGCAGGGCAAGCCGATGTTTCTGGCACAAATGGAGGTGGGCGGCGCAATCGCATGGACACGTGCAACAGCAGAACTTGAACTGCCCGTCGATGTGCTTGAAGACTCTGAGAACAAGCGCGTTGAGGTTCACCGTAAGCCACTGGGCGTTGTTGGTTCGATTACACCTTGGAACTGGCCGCTGATGATTGCCGTGTGGCATATCATGCCAGCGATCCGTTCAGGTAACACGGTGGTGTCTAAGCCCTCTGGTTTAACGCCACTCAATACACTGCGCCTTGTTGAGTTGATCAACGATGTTGCGCCAGCCGGTCTTGTTAACAGTGTGACGGGTGAGAGCGGCATCGGTAGCGGTATTACTAAGCACCCGGGAATTCGCAAGATTGTGTTCACTGGCTCAACACCAACAGGCCAAGCGATCATGCGTGGTGCAGCAGATAACCTGAAGCGTCTCACGCTGGAGTTAGGTGGTAACGATGCTGGTATCGTCTTGCCAGATGCAGACCCTAGTGCCATTGCAGAAGGCGTGTTCCAGACCGCTTTCTTAAATATGGGCCAAACCTGTGCGGCACTGAAACGCTTGTATGTTCATGACACGATCTATGAAGAGATGTGTGAAAAGCTGGCTGATGTAGCTGCTCAGCAGCGCGTGGGTAACGGCTTGGAAGAGGGCGTTACATTTGGCCCTGTACAGAATAAAGAGCAGCTTGAGCTAGTGAGCGAGCTGGTGGAAGACGCACGTGCTAACGGTGCCCGTATCCTTTGCGGTGGCCAACCGATGGAAGGTAACGGCTACTTCTATCCTCCGACGATTGTCGCCGATGTCACCAATGGTTCGCGGATCGTTGATGAGGAGCAGTTTGGGCCTGTATTGCCGGTGATTCGCTACAGCGATATTGAAGAGGCGCTGCGCCTTGCGAATGCATCGGATGTAGGGCTAGGTGGCTCTGTGTGGTCTTCTGATCCAGCTAAAGCGGCGCAACTTGCTCAGCGCCTTGAGTGCGGCACCGCATGGGTGAACGGACACGCAGAGCTGCTGCCATATGCGCCGTTTGGCGGCTGTAAGATGTCTGGCTTTGGCGTTGAATTTGGTCAAGAAGGCCTGCTCGAGTACACCTCAGCACAGGTTATCAATATCAATAAGTAAGGATCTAAACCCACACTGCATGCGTATACCGAAGTGTTATACATCATGTTTGTGAAGTCCTCTATTTGCCCCGTGTGAGCGGGGCGATCTTTTCCTCTGGCGTTGTTCTTGCACGATTCAACAGCCCTTTTGTATTTCCTTCTGTCACCAGAAGCTCTTCTGTGCCCCTCTTGATGAGGGGCTTTTTTTAACTCATATTGCGAAGAAAACATCTGCAACTGAGTTGATGAGGCAGTGCTAAATAGGGCGCACGCTCAAATAGATGCCCAGTGACACAAAGAACGCTGCAGAAAGATCAGCGGTGCTGTTCCTCGCCCTTAGCATATCCACTCTATGCTCTAAAAATAGCGCGCTTATGGCTGCTGTCTGCGCGGAATATCAAGGCGCTTAATGAGACGCAACAGGTTACTGCGGTCCACCTTAAGCGCTCTGGCGGTAGCCGCCACATTGTAGTGGTGCTCGGCGAGTGTGCGGGCGATGAGCTGCTGTTGAAAGCTATCGAGGGCATCTTTCAATGAAAGGTGGCTTGGGACCTCAGCAATGGGAGGTGGCGGTGTCTCGGTTAACACCGGTTGGCTTGGCTCGATCCCTAAATTAGCCGGTGTAATGTGCACCATCTTTTGCTGTTGTTGCTGGCTACGAGCCTTAAGCGCAGCGCGGCTAATAAGGTGCTTTAGCTCCCTCACGTTGCCGGGCCAGCGATAATGCAGCAGAAGCTGTTTTGCTTTGGCGGTAAGCAGGAGTTTCTGGATATTCAGGCGGTATTGGTCACGCTCCAGAAAGTGCTCTGCCAGCTGCAAGACATCGCTGCCACGTTCTCGCAGAGGAGGGATCGTGATCGGAAACACGCTAAGCCGGTGATAAAGATCCGCTCGAAAGCGACCCGCTTTCACCTCATCACTTAGGTTGCGGTTAGTAGCTGCGATGATACGCACATCTACCCGCTTAGTGTGATCGCTACCCATACGCTGCACTTCGCCCTCCTGAAGTACGCGCAGCAGCTTGGCTTGCAACGGAAGTGGAATCTCCCCAATCTCATCTAAAAAGAGCGTGCCCCCATCGGCCAGCTCGAAACGCCCGCTGCGTGCTTGAGTTGCGCCTGTGAACGCCCCTTGAGTATGTCCGAATAGCTCAGCTTCAGCGAGTGTCTCGGGCAGTGCTGCACAGTTAAGCTGTACGAGTGGTTGGTCAAAACGCGTTGACTGCAAGTGTAACCGGCGTGCAATCATCTCTTTTCCCACACCCGTTTCGCCTTGCAGTAGCACGGTGAGCGGCGTGCCCGCCACGGTATCGACATCCTTTAGTAACTGCCCCAATGCAGCGCTATTGCCGACAATATCAGTAGGCCCTTGCTCTCGGTTTAGCTCGGCGGTGACCTCATGGCCGTGGCTGACCTGGCGTTCGAGTAATGCAATTCGCTGTGCAGCGGTGATCACTGCACGTGTCAGTGTAATGGCCGCATGCTGCTGGGCTGGGGCAACATCATCAAATTGCCCGGGGCGCATCGCATCTAGTGTGATAACTCCCCAGGGCTGTTCGTCGATATAAATGGATATTCCCATGCAATCGTGCACGTGCAGATCGCCATCGGGCGTATTCACTAATCCATCATAGGGGTCGGGAATGTCTGCGTGGCTGTCAAAGCGCACCACTTGGCGGCTGTTCAAAATTCGATCCAGCCTTGGGTGTTGCCCCAGCTTAAAGCGTCGGCCTTGGGTCTCGGGGTTGAGCCCCTTGAACACCACAGGCTCTAAGTAGGCGCCAGAAATTTTCAGCAGCGCGATGGCATCACAGGGGATAGCTGTTTGGATTGCCGTCAGTAAGCGCTGGTATCTCTCGGTGCTGGATATGTCGCGAGTGATGTCTTCGATCACATCGATATAGGTTTCAATGGTCATGCTGTCAAAAGTACATCGATGTTGTTTTTTTGACAACTTTTAATGCGTGTCATAAAGACCGCTTTTTATTTTTCTTATTTAAAATCAATAAGATAAAAGTTGGCATGTACTTTGTATTAGGTGTGTTGATCGCACGGTACAACATCTTCACATCTACTTTAAGGGCATCGATATGTTGCGTATTGCACGTGGTATTAGCACTGCTGTGGTGGTGCTTTATTTCAGCTCGATATGGGTAGCTGCTGATGTGATGAAGGGGCGCAATGTCACAGGGCGGCGAAGTGCTCGCCTTGAACATTTGCCGCCGCCAACCCGGTTGGTGCGATGAGTATTGCCTAAATTTTCTACCACTGTGTGGGGTGTGCCACTAAGACGTCCCACGGGGTGTTATCTATGGAGTTCTTATGCTGAATCAAGATCAGATTGCCATCATTAATGCCACTGTACCCGCTGTTAAAGCACATGCGCGGGATATTACCAACTGTTTCTATCCGTTGATGTTTGCTCGTTATCCAGAAGTAAAGAGGTACTTTAACCACACCAACCAAATACAAGGAACGCAGCGTGAAGCTTTAGCCAATGCGGTTATCGCTTATGCTGGAAATATTGAGCGCCTCGAAGCATTAGGAGACGCGGTTAGCCTTATCGCCCATAAGCATTGCTCTTTGGGCATTTTACCGGAGCATTACCCCATTGTTGGGGAGTGTTTGCTCGCTGCTATTTCCGACGTGTTGGGTGATGCTGCAACCGAGGAGGTACTGTCTGCGTGGGGAGCCGCGTATGAGCAGTTGGCCGCTATTTTGATCGGCGTTGAAGAGACGATTTATGAGCAGAATCAGCAGCGCTTGGGTGGCTGGCGTGGTGAGCGAGCATTTCGTTTAGTCGATAGAGTAGAAGAGAGCACACTGATCACATCCTACTATTTACACCCAGTCGATGGTGAACCACTGGTCAGCTTCTTGCCGGGTCAGTATGTGGGTGTGGTGTTGCACATTCATGGTGAAGAGATCCGCCGCAATTACAGTTTGTCTGACGCGCCTGACAAGCATGGCATTCGGATTAGCGTGAAGCGTGAGCCTGATGGGGTTGTCTCGAACTACTTGCATGAACACTTTGTTGTAGGAGATGAAATTGCCGTAACAGCGCCGTGTGGTGATTTCGTGCTCGACGATAGCCAGCGCCCGTTGGTGCTCTTAAGTGGTGGCGTTGGGATTACGCCGACGATCAGTATGCTGAACACCTGTGTTACCAGTGGTCGGGAGATTATATTTATTCACGCTGCACTCAATAGCCAAGTACACGCCTTTAGGGACCATGTGGCAGAACTGAGCGCGCGTTATGACAACCTGAAATCGTTTACTATTTATGATCAAGCACTGAGCGGTGACACCCCCGATGCCAAAGGCTATCTGAGCGCGGAGCTATTGGCGCAATGGTTACCAGAGAATCGCGATGTGGAGCTCTATTTTCTTGGCCCTAAGCCATTCATGCAGGCGGTAAGTGGCTTTGTGAGAGAACTGAAAATTCCTGAAACGCAGGTTCATTACGAATTTTTTGGCCCGCTGCAAGAGTTGCATGCTGACGCTGTTGATATGGCGGTTGGCCAGTAACGTAAAAGTGTTTAGGTAAAACTATCCGAGATAATATCGATAGCATGGACGGTCATCTTTTATGCTATCGGTTTCTCTATTTCAAATGGATGATCAATATGTACCGATTTTATTGAATAAGGTTATTACTCATCTCTTTGGATTTTATTTTTAATTTTCAGTTTCGTTTCAGATTGATCTTTTAATCTACACCCATCAAAACGACATTCAAGGCGCTGATCACGCATCACCGCCGACAACCGCTTAAAAGGATCATCACCATGAAAACAATTATCGCTTCTACACTTTTCGCCGTACTGGCTAGCTCTTCTGCCTTCGCTGCGAATGACCTCAGCCAGTTCTCTGATCACTCAGTGCAAGCAAACCTAGCCGTGGGCCACAGCAGCACAGCAACCGGCTTTAACACCGCTAACCCCTTGTCTGAACTAGGTAATTCTAAAGAAGCGCATCTAGCATCCGAGACACGCGTTGCTGATGCGAATGCACAGGGTGCGGTACTGGTCGCTTCTTACGGCCTTGATGTACCGAGCGTATCCAGCGAAGCAACATTGTAATACCCCACTTTTTTAATCACTGTTCCACCCCCTGTATCCTCAGGTTTACAGTACACACGTTGGGAGCTTCGGCTCCCTTTTTTTATGACTGCTATTTACGATTTTTTTGCAGTGATAAAACGTAATAGGCCTATGGTTTTTCTCTGCTTATAACCTGCGGTTTAAAAGGTTTTAATGAGAGGTTTAATCGGTTTTTTCTACGTGTTTTTAGAGAAAAATAAATAAAAGTTTTCAGGTTTTTTTCAGTTTCGTTTCAGATTCGTCATATACATTTAACCCATCGAAACAAGCTATGAAGGCCACCCACCAGGTGAGCCACCGACAGAATCAAAAAAGGTAAACGATCATGAAAACACTACTTAACACAGCCATTATCACATCCGCTCTTTTCGCAACGTCAGCGTTTGCGGTGAATGACCTCAGCCAATTTGGTGCTAACTCCGTTGAGAGCAACCTAGCAGCACACACCGTCGCAACAGAGCAGGGTTTTGAAGCGGCAGTCAGCCCACTAACAGCGTTTGGTGCTTCAACAGAAGGTCACCTATCTGCTCAAGTGGATAGCGCGCCAACGTACAACGCTGATAGCAGCGTGGCATCATTTGGTTTGGAAGTACCGGCCAACTCTAACGAAGCGCTGTTGTAATCGATCAGTGCTGTAATCAACTAGCACTGTAACGAATCACGCACGAACGGGAGATCGACACGTGATTTGAGCAAGTCGCTTAAAGCAGAAGGAGGCCTTGGCCTCCTTTTTTGTGTTTGTTTAGCGTAGCAAACAGTAGATGCGGGTGAGCAGTTCATCCGGTGGCGTAGTTTTCGGATCGTTCAAATACTCTTCAAAGCAGGGAAAGTCCCCTGGTTCATAACCACTTTGGGGAAACCAATTCCCAAATAGCCAAGCATAAGGCTTTTCAAGCTCCGCATATGATCCTTTAAATAGTAAATTCACACAGGTGCCTGCCGGTAAGGTAAGCGGTGTTGGCGCATCGTTGTCTGTATCGGTTGGGCTGTTACTGGTGATACAGGCGTGGGAGCGCAACTCATCGCTCTCAACAGAGCCCGGGTCGTGATAGTAAATACCAAAAGAGCGGGTGGATTGATTCAAAAGTCCTTTGCTACCGGCATAGATAAAGAGCTTTTCAAAAGATTGCCCGATACCCATGTAATCCCCTTTGTGCTCATATCCTATAAGTTCTAAGCCCGGAAATTGGCTAATTTCAACCTCAAACATATGATTAATATCCTTTATTGGTGGCAGTTCTGAACGCAGGGGCTTGATGTCGTTGGTTGCTCGTTGCTTACCTTCTCGGTATACGCTGGGTGCAATACCGTATTGTTTACTAAAGGCGCGGCTAAAGGCTTCGAGGCTGGTGTAGCACGCTTGATTAGCAATCTGGGGCAGAGGTTTCTCGGTACGAATCAGTTCCGCTGCGGCGTATTGGAGGCGTATTCTGCGAATCGTTGCATTGATGTTTTCCCCGCTCATCTGCCGATAGATACGGTGGAAGTGATAGGGTGACATCGCTGCGACATCTGCTAGCGTGTTAACATCTAACGTCGCTTGCTGATGAGCGTAGATATAGTCCAGCACTTTGTGTAAGCGCTGTCGATACTGGTGGCTTGTTGATGGCTTCATAACGTCTCCTTAGGACACCATAGTAGGAGAGCAGCGCTTGATAATGTTTGCGCTTTTAGCAGAGGTGGTTCAATGCTCGCTTACAAGTGCTTCGACGTGCGGGCGGCATTCGCCACAGCGTGGCTGCAGTCCATGAAGGGCTAAGATCTCACGGTAGTCATCTTCTCCTATATCAATAGCTTCAACGATATCGCAGACATAGAGGGCATTGCAGGTGCAAACTAGGGTGGGATCAGCTAGCTTTCTGTCTTCATTCATATCAGGCTCCAGAGTCTTTGAAAGTAGATACTAGAGTCTGATAGCAGCAGGGGACAGTGACATTTCTGCATCTAGACTTGAGAGCGCTTCAATTATAATTCGGTGGTTGTCAATGCTGTGACCACCTATCAGTGCTAGCTACTCAATAAAGCCTTTTAGCGCTTTTAACATACCCAATGCACTTTCGGCACTCATTTTATAGGGCTCAAATTCATCGGTCAGGCCAAACTGGGTGATCAGTTCTTTGGTTACCGAGGATTCGGGAATAAAGCCCATGTTCCAATTGCTAAAGGCTCTTTCGCTGATCTCTTCATAACCAAGAATGACGGCATCGTGATGTCGGCTATCACGCATGATGCGCTCGTATGTTTTATTCACCTCGTGCCGTGAGCCCTCTATCGATTGCAGAAAGTACTTGCGGTTAAAGCAGAGCAGGCCAGTAATATGGTGCTTTTGATTATTCCGTTTTGAGGTTTCGAGTATGCTGCTAATCTCTTCGGGTCCGAAAGCATAGTTCTCGCGTGTTACACGGCTAGTGTAAATGAGGCGAACTAGATACATGAGCTTGCTCCTTGTTTTTATCAAAAGCATCCTTTTGAGGTTAGCTGAGAATGGCCGTTGTGCAATTTAAGGTGGACCTTTCTTTCTTATCTCGGGGAGGCAAGGGGGGACTTTTCTTTGCAGAGTCTTTTGCGTGAGTTTTTGAGAGTTTCTATTTTTAACAGTAAGGCTTAGGTAAATTAAAGAATAACTTAATAAATAGGCTGGCGATTATTTTTAAATTTATTTTATCTTTCAGTTTCATTTCAGATTGATCTTTTAATCTACACCCATCAAAACGACATTCAAGGCGCTGATCACGCATCACCGCTGACAACAGATTAAAAGGATCATCATCATGAAAACAGTTATCGCTTCTACACTTTTCGCCGTACTGGCTAGCTCTTCTGCCTTCGCTGCTAACGATCTTAGCCAGTTCTCTGATTATTCAGTGCAAGCAAACCTTGCAGTGGGCAACAGCAGCACGGCAACCGGCTTTAACACCGCTAACCCATTGTCTGAGCTAGGTAATTCTAAAGAAGCGCATCTAGCATCTGAGACACGTGTTGCTGATGCGAATGCACACGGTGCGGTACTGGTTGCCTCTTACGGCCTTGATGTACCGAGTGTATCCAGCGAAGCAACACTGTAATACTCCGCTTTTTTCATCACTGTTCCATCCCCTCTATCCTCAGGTTTACAGTACACACGTTGGGAGCTTCGGCTCCCTTTTTTTATGGCTGCTATTTACGCTTTTATGCAGTGATAAAAACATAAAATCCTTATGGTTTTTTCTGTTTATAACCTGTGGTTTAAAAGGTTTTAACGAGAGGTTTAATCGGTTTTTGCTACGTTTTTTTAGAAAAAAATAAATAAAAATTTTCAGGTTTTTTCAGTTTCGTTTCAGATTCGTCATATACATTTAACCCATCGAAACAAGCTATGAAGGTCACCAACAAGGTGAGCCACCGACAGAATCAAAAAAGGTAAACGATCATGAAAACACTACTTAACTCAGCCATCATCACATCCGCTCTTTTCGCAACGTCAGCGTTTGCGGTGAATGACCTCAGCCAATTTGGTGCTAACTCCGTTGAGAGCAACCTAGCAGCACACACCGTCGCAACAGAGCAGGGTTTTGAAGCGGCAGTCAGCCCACTGACAGCGTTTGGTGCGTCAACAGAAGGTCACCTATCTGCTCAAGTGGATAGCGCGCCAACCTACAACGCTGATAGCAGCGTGGCATCGTTTGGTTTGGAAGTACCGGCCAACTCTAACGAAGCGCTGTTGTAATAAAGCACCACAGTAAGCTCCGAGTTCTATCGCTAAGCCCCGCTTAGCACAGCAGTAGCAGACGCATACTCTCATCATTGGACATCTTCTGTCAGGAGGCTTCGGCCTCCTTTTTTTATGCCTTGCGTTCTATATAGCTACGTAGCTGCAATAAGCTTTCGTTACCTACCACCGTTAGGCTATTGAGTTGCTCAGGCGTTAGCGTTGCGCCCAACTGCTCGTAACCGCGGCACTTCACTGCCAGTTGATCAAGGCCAAAGTTTGCAGCGGCGCCGGCCAGTTTATGTAAAGCCTCTTGCTGCTGTTTGGCCGCTTGTTGCTGCACTAATTGCTCGAAGAGCGCCTGTACTTGTTGTTCAAGCTTGCCAATCAGGGAGATAAACGCGGTATCGCCTAATGCGCTTTGGTGCTGTTCAACTCGGCTAATATCTAGCAGGTGGTGGTGCACGTTGGGCTCCTCCATTGTTTGGGCTGTTTGCTTTCCGAGCAAGTGCGAGAGGGCGGCGAACTCCAGGGGTTTGCCAAGCACGCCATCGATTCCTGCCGCATGGTAATTATTGACCTGCGCTTCGGAGATGCTGGCAGTTAGAGCGATGATGCGTACATTCGCCTTGGCTGTATCAGGGTGATTGCGCATCTTACGGGTGGTTTCCATGCCATCCATATCGGGCAAATGGATATCCATCAGCACAATATCGTAACGGTTTTCATCGTGCAGGCGCAGCGCTGTGTAGCCATCGGCTGCAATATCAACGTGGTGGCCTTCGCTTTCGAGCAAGCCACTCGCTACCTGTTGGTTGATGGGGGTGTCCTCAACAAGTAGTACTCGCAGCGGTGCGGTTGATGCTAACGCCGAATCGGGCGTTTGATCTTGGCTGCAGTGCTCGTCGGTACACTGGTAGGGAAGTTCAAACCAAAACTCACTCCCTTGGCCCTCGCTGCTGGTAAAGCCTATTTTGCCATGCTGGGTTTCTACCATCTGCTTGGCGATGGCTAGCCCTAAACCGGTTCCGCCATAGCGGCGCGTGATCGATGAGTCTGCTTGTGTGAAATGCTGAAAAATTCGGCTGTGGGCTTCAGTAGGGATACCAATACCGGTATCTCGGACGCGGCAACTGAGCACCACTTCAGATGCTTGTCGTGTGCAGCTGACCGCTAAGGTGATAGTGCCCTCTTCAGTAAACTTGATGGCGTTTGAGCATAGGTTCATCAAAACCTGCCCAAGCGCACGACGATCACCTATAACGTTTGCAGGAACCGCAGTGGGCACATCAAACTTAAATGCCAGCCCCTTAGATTGGCACAGTGAATCAACAATCAGGGTGGTTTCATCGAGTACTTTTTGAATCGAAAAGCGGGAGGCTTCGGGTTGAAACTGGCCAGCTTCCACCTTGGTAAAATCAAGTACATCATTGAGTATCGACAGTAGAGACTGGCCTGATTGATAAATCGCCGCGACCTGTTGCTGCTGCTCGGCAGAAAGAGGGCTCTTCTCCAGTAGTTGCGCCATACCCAAAATACCATTCATCGGAGTACGAATTTCATGGCTCATCGAGGCCAGAAACTCTGATTTTGCTTGGCTTGCTGCCTCCGCTTTCTCTAGCTCAAGTTCTGCTCGGCGTTGCTGTGCCAGCGCTTTTTCCCGTTCAACCCGTTCGGTGATATCTGTCACTGAGCCTTCATAGTAGTTGGGCTGCCCGTGGGCCTCACTACGCTGGCGGACAGAGATGGAAACGTCCACCCGTGAGCCATCACGGCGTTGCCACTGTGTCTCAAATCCGATCACTTCAGCATGGGCGTTGAGACGGTCTTGCAGGCGGTGGTAGTCATAGCTGTGGGTAAAGCACTGACGCTCGATATCATCAATACCCGCTAAGCACTCAGCAGGAGAACTGTAACCCAATAGCCTGGCTAGCGCGGGGTTGGCGGATAGCAGTTTGCCGAATGCGTCGGTTCTAAAGATCGCTTCGACGGCGTGCTCAAACAGCGAGCGATACTCCTGCTCGGAGCGTGCCAAGCTTGAGTAAAGTTTCGCGTTTTCGATGGAGATCGCTGCTTGTGCCGACAATATCTGCAGGGTTTCCATGCGTGTACGGTCAAAGACATCGCGGCTTTCGTTGTTCTCCAGATAGAGAATAGCGGTGAGTTCGCCATGATAAAGAATCGGCATACACAGCAGCGAGCGAGGTTTGCGTCGCTGGATGTAGGTGTCTTGCATAAACATCTCATGGCGATGTGCGTTACTCAGTACCACATCGTCTTTAGTGCGTGCGACGTAGTGCACCACGCTAATCGGCACCAAGTGGGTATCGTTTAATGCCTGTGCCGTAAAGAAGGTTGGTGGACTATCGAGCTGGGCCTCAGCTTCAACAAAGAGCCCCTCCGTTTGGTTTAATACGAGAATCGCACGTTGCGCGCCAGCGTTCTCAAGCGCTAGTGCCATCAAGCGTCCGAGTAGCTTTTCGAGCTTAATCTCATCTGAGATGGCGTGTGATGCGCGGATGATCGCATTGGTATCGAGATGCTGATTCGATAAGCCATCTTGGATATCGACGACCTCAGGCTCAAGGGCCGTCGTTTGCATGGTGCGATGGGCGAAAATGTCAGGGTAACGCGCGCTGAGTTGGCGCAGCTTAGCACTCAACTTTAGCGCTTCATAGGCGCTCCACGCTTCACTCAGGTAGGTGCGAGCGATCTGGGTTTTGTCCCATTCAAGATAACAGCGGCCCGCCAATTCATTGGCCAGCGCGCTGATCAGGTGAAACCCTTGGCTGCGGCTTTGATTAATGGCAGCGTCGTAGAAATCCATCGCGAGACTAAACTCCTGCTTGCTACGATGCAGCTCAGCTTGGGTCAAGCTCAATAGGTGCTGATAGTTCTCGGGGCAGTGCTCTGCCCATAGCCTCAGTTGGCGCAAGTTGTCTTGGATACGCCTGAACTTATGGGGGTGGTGCAAAATGCTGAGTTTGGGCAGCTGTCTGATCTCAGCCAGTGTGGAGATAAAGACAAAGCACGGGCTGGTGTAGGTCGCGTTGATATGAGCGAGATAGCGTTGGCCCGCTTGGCTATGTTGCAACGCTTTTTCGTCGGCATCGAATAGATAGCATAACAAGGTGCTGTAGTAGTGATAGATGCTGATGGCCGTGCGGTGATCTTCGCGGTGGTTTTCGGTTAGCATCTGTTGGTCAAAGAAGCGGCCACACAGATACGTTGGATCTTCGCTATTGCCTAGCAGATTATCGATCGCTTGCAGCGCGAGCAGCGAATACTGCAATGACTGCTTTTGGCCGTAACCGGCTAAAAGATCGGTGTATTGCTCTAACAGTGGCTGGCGGCTGGCAAAGTCTGCCGTTAGATTAAAAGCGTACTGGATATACGCCGCGAGGCAGTAGCTTCCCCATTCGATATCGCCGCCATCCAGCGCTAACTGGTGCCCCTCTAGAAGCGAGTCCAGCGTGTTCGCTAAAGGCTCTTTCCAATGCCGCACGTACGTGTTGAACAGGTAGAGCGTTTTGTGGCGGATCAAGCGGTTGGTGCTGCTGTTTTCGGGCCGCTGATCAAGCTCCATAGCAATGTTGCCCAGAGCGTAGCCATCAACAATTTTTTGCTCTTGGCCACACAGAATCCCACCGTAGCCAGCCAACGCCATGGCCGCATGGGGTGTAATGCCGTGAGAGAGCGTCAGCTCCACCTGTTTTGCCATGACGATTGGGCGCAGGTTTGAACTTGAGAACTTCACCACTCCAAACATACTCGCCAAAATCGACAGCGTGGCGCGTTGGTGCGGATCTTCAATCGCGGGAGCGCTTAATAGCTGGTGTTGCTGCTGGCGGCGCAGTAGCCACTGAGTCCGCCACATCCCCAGCTTGGTTTGCCAGCGGCTTGGGTGGCGGGGCAGATCGACATTGAGGAGCTTGAGTGTCTCAAGCGCGATATCCAGTGCTGCATCAAACTGGTTGCGGGCAATCAACGCCTGCATATGGATCTCATCAACACGCACCCGGTCTAAGCGCTCACGCGCATGGGCAATAACGGTATCGATAAAGCGCTGCATGGTATCGAACTCACCGCGAATATACGCAACCTCCGCGCCATGGGTATGCAGTGCTAGGGCCAGCGGATAGTGTGCCTGCCACGCATCGTGTGGCAGCAGTGCTACTCCTTCCTGCAGGTAACTGAGTGCCGCATCAAAAGCTGCTGACCCCAACGCTTGTGCGCCAGCTTGAGCGTTCAATTTAGCAAGCTCTAGTTTTGCATCGGGCGTATCGATCAGTGCTAACGCCTGATTGAGATGGTTGGTGATCTCGAAAACCGCGCTACTGTCGGTTTCGGTGGGCAGTTGCTGCTGTAGAATCCGGCCAATTTTTAGGTGGAGATCAGGTTGCTGAGCGGCGGGAATCAGCGAGTAAGCGGCCTGTTGGATACGATCATGGACAAAGCGGTAGCGCTTTTTATTGAAGGTCAGGCCAGAGTGTGACGAGTAGTTGCTGTCCACCTGAAGTAGCAGGCCTTCACTGACTCCGGCACTTAAATCAGCTTGTGTCTGTTGCTGTGATTGCGACAAGATCGTGGATAGCGTTTGCAGGTCAAATGGACTGCCGATGCAGGCGGCAAGACGCAGAGCCTCACAGGAGCTGGTGGGCAGCTTCTGAATTTTGTTCACCATAAGGTCGATAACATTATCGGTCATTTCGCGTGAACGGATCCGCGCTTCATCCCAGTGCCAGCGGTTCTCTTTAAAAGTGATTAACCCCTCATCATGCAAAGAGTAAAGAAACTGGGTAAGGAAAAAGGGATTGCCCTGAGTTTTGCTCAAGCAAAGCTGCGCGAGCACTTGGCAGTGATGTGTTTCGCGGCGCAGCGTATCGGCGATTAAGCGTACGATCTGGTTGTGGTTGAGTGGCTCGAGTACGATCTCATCAAGGTGCGCCGGACTGCTATGCAATTTCTCTAGGGTACGGCGCAGCGGGTGCGCGGGGCTAACTTCATGGTCGCGGTAACTGCCGATAATCACAAGGTTGGTGAGATCTTCACTGTTGGCGAGCGATTCAAGCAGGTGAAACGATGCCAGATCTGCCCAGTGCAAATCATCGAGGAACAGCATTAAGGGGCGTTGTGAGGTGGCGAAGACCTGCAGCAGCGCAATAACCAGGCGCGAGAAGCGGTTTTGCTCCTCCATCACTGATAAGCGCGGAGCATCTTGCTGTGGGCCGATGATTAACTCCAGCTCAGGCACTAAGCGGATCAGGGCTTGAGCGTTATGTCCTAGTGCTGCCGTTAAAGCCTCGCGATAGCTTGCGATCTCCTGCTCATTTTCGGTGAGCAACTGCCGGATCAGCCCTTGCAGCGCCAAGAAAAGCCCTAGATAGGGGCGGGTGCGACGGTACTGGTCAAACTTTCCGCTGATAAAGCGTCCGTTTTGTTGATGGATATAGTGACGCAGTTCATGAACTAAGCTTGACTTTCCCACCCCTGCATAACCGGTGATGGTGACGATCTCTAGTGGCTTGCGGGTGGCGCGATCGAAGCAATCACGTAACCGCTGAATCGTTGCCGCGCGGCCATACAGGCGTTGTGGTACCGCGAAGTGCTCAGAGACATCTTGCTGAGCAAGGGTAAAGTTGGTGATGTTGTGATGTTCGCGCCATTGATCTTCACAGCGTTTTAAATCTTGCAGCAGGCCAAAGCTGGATTGATAGCGCTGCGATGCGTCTTTTGCCAGCAGCTTAAGGACGATGCGGCTGAGCATCTCGGGCAGATCGGGGTTGAGCTGGTGCGGCGCAGGCGGATGCTGTGCGATGTGGCTGTGGATCAGCTGTGCCGGCTCTTTGCCGTGAAACGGTGTACGCGAGGTAAACAGCTCGTACAGCGTGGCGCCAAGGCTATAAAAATCACTGCGGTAGTCGATATGGCGGTTGATCCGGCCCGTTTGTTCGGGCGCTAGGTAGTGCAGAATATCGGGCTGTAATTGTTGGGCGTTCCAGCTGGCTTGTTCACGAGTTACGCGCGTTGCCATGGCAAAGTCGATCAGGCAAATATCGCGGCTTTCCGGAATCCACAAGACGTTATCGGGCGAAATCTTTTTGTGTATGACGCGTGCCGAATGCAGCAGGCCCACCAGATTCGCCAGCTGAATGGCCACAGGCAGTACTTGATCCCAGCGGTAGTGGTTGCGCTGCATCATTTGCCGCAGGGAGATCCCCCCCACATCGGGAAAGACGATTGCGGGGGCGGTTTTATGTGCCACCCAGCGCAGCGGCTTGATCACGCCTGCGACCTCAATATCGGACAACAGCGCGTATTCATGCTCAAACTGCGCACATTCGGCAGCGCTGGCAGTGCCGTTTGCCTGCTTGATGATCACCGGTTGATGATCGCTCTCTTGCAGCGCGCGGCTGACGGTGCTGTTTTTACCGCGGTGTAGTATCGTCTGGATCTGGTATCCCGGAAGGTGATGCAGCATACGGTGGCCTAATCTAAGGTGCCAGCAAACATATATCCGGCACCATGAGCGGTGAGGATAAAGTGCGGATCGGCTGGGTTGTCACCGAGTTTGCGGCGCAAACGGCCTATCATTACGTCTACAGAGCGGTCATTCGGTGTCCAAGCGCGGTCGTGGATCGCATCCATTAGCTGGTCTCTGCTGAGGACTTGGCCGGGCTTAGTGATCAGCGTATGCAGCAGCTTGAACTCTCCTTCTGGGAGGCGTTCGGTGCTGTTATCTGGGCTACTGAGTAACCGGCGGCTACTGTCGAGTGACCAGCCCTCGAAGCGGATCAAACTATCGGTTTCTGCCGGTTGCGTGGCTTGGTCGGTCACGCGCCAAATAAGGTTCTTCGCGCGTACCAGCAGTTCTCGTGGATTAAAGGGCTTTGTCACGTAGTCGTCGGCGCCGAGCTCAAGGCCCACGATGCGGTCGATCTCATCGCCTTTACTGGTGACTAGGATGATACCCACCTTGGATTGTACGCGCAGCTCGCGTGTCAGCGTGAGGCCGTCTTTACCGGGTAGGTTAATATCCAGCAGCACCAGATCGATATGCTCTGTTTGGATGCGCTGTAGCAGATCGTCCCCGTGATCGATTTCAGAAACGCGATAGCCCGCGTTCTCAAAATAACTGACCAGCAGGGCGCGAGAAGCAAAATCATCCTCGACGATCAAAATATGATGTGGGTTAGCGTGTGTCATTGTCGTGTTGTGTCGCTATCTAGGCCAGCTCTTAGGCGTGTTGTTCGAGTGTAGCAACCCCACAAAGGTGAGAGAAGTGGCCGAAAAACGAAAGAAAGTTAAGTTGTTAATATGATAAAAGTTATTGAAAACAAAGGGTTGTAGATATAAAGGTGCTGTATTGTTACATTTTGTTACATACCTGCACAACTTAACACAAAACAAGGCAAGTTTATTTACACCGCGCCGGTAAGTTGGCCATTGTGTATAAACCGACACGTTCCTTAACTCGATGGGCCTGCATCGCTTTTGTGAAAGTGATGCTGCGACAATAATTCTTACAGGAGTAATTGGCCTTGAATAATAATAAATCCAAGCGAGCCCTACTGGGCGGAAGTGCACTGGCTTTGTTGGGGGCGATTGCTGCGCCAACAACCGTGTCTGCGATGGATGGTGCGAGCGTACTGCAAGAGAAATGCCTGATCTGCCATACCCGCACTGGCGATCCAGAGGCTCCCTATTCACGCATCAGCCAGCAGCGTAAAACCCCGGAAGGGTGGCACATGACCATCAACCGCATGCAGCGTTTGAATGGACTTTTTATCTCGCCGCAAGAGAAACAAGCTGTCATTCAATACCTCGCTGATACGCAAGGCTTGGCGCCATCTGAAACCGCGCCATATCGTTATGTATTAGAGCAGCAGCCCAACGTTGTTGAGCAGGACATAGATCCCGCTTACGTTGAGATGTGTGCACGTTGCCACTCCAGCGCGCGCTTTGGCCTGCAACGCCGAACAGAAGCGGAGTGGAAGTTGCACGTCAACACCCACATGGCGATCAACCCAACCACTGAACTGCACGCCTTAGCGCGTGACCGATCTTGGTACGATATCGCGTTAAACGATACGGCACCCAAGTTGGCAAAAGACTTTAACTTCCACGATGCTGCGTGGAAAAAGTGGCAAGCCGCGCCTAAACCGGAGCTTGCGGGCCGCTGGAGTGTTGCAGGCTTCTTACCTGAGCAGGGCGACTACAGCGCCACACTGACGATTACGCCAACCTCTAACAACCGCTTTGAGCTGACCCTAGATGGCCACTTTGTTGATGGCACTGCACTCAAAGGTAGCGGTAAAGCCAAACTATACGCAGGCTACGAGTGGCGTGCGCAATTGAATGTGAACGGTACCAAGATGCGCCAAGTGATGGCGGCATCTGAAGATGGCCAACAGCTAACGGGCCGTATGTATCAAGTGGGCCGTGATGAGATGGGTGGCGAGATCAACGCACATGTTGGCACCGCTATCGCAGGTGTATCACCCGCTGCAATCAAGCAAGGTGCTGTACAAGAGATCACCATCATGGGCAGCGAGCTGAAGGGTAACGTCTCGTTAGGCCGTGGTGTTAGCGTCGAAAAAGTACTGACACGCGATAACGACCGCATCGTTGTGCTAGCGCGTGCCCAGAAGAACGCCACTGTCGGTGCGCGTGATGTTCGCGTTGGCCAATCCCGTGGTCAGCAAGCGCTGGCTGTTTACGATCAGGTTGCGCGCGTGGCGGTGGTTCCGGCTGAGTCGATCGCTCGGGTCGGTGGTAATGGCGGCCTAGTACCGAAAGTGCAATCAACTTACCGTGCGCAAGCCTTTAGCGCTGGTCCAGATGGCAAAGCGGGTACAGCCGATGACCTCAATCTTGGCTATATGCCAGCGAACTGGTCTGTTGCGCCATTTAATGAAACAGCTGAACACGATAAAGATACGAAGTACGCCGGTTCAATCGACCAGCAGGGCATCTTTACACCGGGTGACGCAGGTCTTAACCCAGAGCGTAAGTTCTCGACCAACAACTTGGGTAACCTGAAAGTGGTTGCATCCATGGGTGAAGGCGATGAACAAGTTTCGGGTGATGCGCACCTACTGGTCACAGTGCCTGTGTATATCAAGCGAGCTGTTCAGTAGCCATAGGTGTGTGATAGCACCGGCGAAGTAGAATAATAAGAGGACGACCAAATGGGATCGTTAACACTCGTAAAACCCAACATGCATTTGGTGGATGTGGACGAGCGCCGCATGATGTTCCATGTACCGACAAGCAGCCTTTTCGAGTTGGATGCGTTGTCGGATGAGTTGATACAACTGTTTTCGGAAGAGGCGGAAGTATCAGCAGCACACATCAAAGCGCGCTTTGGCGGGCGCTTCCAGGTTGATGATGTGACGGAGACGCTAGCTGAGCTTAAGAGTCTCAAGATCATCGCAGATGCGGGCAGTGCCGCACAAATCAATATGGAGCCTCAAGCGGTGGAGTCATTTCCACTGACAACCATTGTGCTCAACACCAACACCGGCTGTAACTTGAGCTGCACCTATTGTTACAAAGAGGATCTGACGACCCCGTCCAAGGGCGACAAGATGGGCTTTGAAACGGCTGTGCAATCAATTGAGATGATGCTCAAGGAGTCCCCCAATCAGCGCCAATACAATGTGGTTTTCTTTGGCGGAGAGCCATTGACCAATATGCCGCTGATCCGTGATGTGGTTGCCTACTGTGAAGAGCGCTTCGCTGCGCTTGAGTCAGAGGTGAGCTTCACAATGACCACAAACGCCACCATGCTCAATGAAGAGCTCGTGGACTGGTTTGATGCGCACCGCTTTGGCTTGACCATCTCGATGGATGGGCCAAAAGCGATGCACGATAAAAACCGTATCACGGTGGGTGGTCAGGGCACATATGACGTGGTGAAGCAGAAGGTAGCGATGCTGCTATCGCGCTATAAATCTCGTCCTGTGGGGTGCCGCGTCACACTGACGCGTGGGATTACCGATGTGGAAGCGATCTTTGATCACCTCTATAACGATCTTGGCTTTGCTGAAGTGGGTTTTGGGCCAGTGACCTCTGGCGATATTACCTCCTTTAACCTGACTGCCGATGAGATGGCAGAGGTGTTTGCGGGTATGAAGCGCTTAGGTAAAAAGTACCTGAAAGCTGCGCTTGATGGCCGCAATATGGGCTTTGGCAACATGCATATGCTGATGACCGATATCCATGAGGGCAATAAAAAACAACTGCCTTGTGGGGCGGGTGTTGGGCTTTTAGCCGTGGATACAAAGGGGGGAATCAACCTTTGCCACCGCTTTACAGGCTCAGACCAGCCGCTGTTTGGTGATGTCAGCGAAGGGCTTGATAAAGCCAGCCTCGCGACCTTTGTGGAGACGCGTCTTGATCGCACGGATACCGGCTGTGAAACGTGCCGTATCCGCAATATCTGCTCGGGTGGCTGCTATCACGAAAGCTACGCAAAATATGGTGATGCAACCGTACCTTCCTACCACTACTGCGACCTACTACGTGACTGGGTTGATTATGGGGTAGAGGCGTACACACGCATCATGCTAGAGAATCCGAGTTTCTTCGAAGCTCATGTCTCTCCTAGAAGGAGTGCTTAAATGAAACATCTAAAGTCTTTTAACAAGAAAGCAAAAATGCTCGACCAAGCAACCTCTCAGAATGAGGTTGAAGAGGTGGTCGCGATGCAATCTGTGGTGGGCTGTACCTCCACGAATGATCCCGGTTGGGAAGTTGATCCCTTTGGCGGACTCGGTTCCTTGTGTCAGCCGATGGAGTCGGACCTTTACGGTTGTGCGGATGCGTGCTGGTGGCCAGCTCAGGTGCCTGACACCATGAGCAACTATCCAGAGTGGTCACAAGATGTGGCGAAAGCGAATGAAGATTGGCGCAAGCTTGACGGCATCTTCCCAGAGAACGACCAGTAACGGAGGCGCAGATGACTTTTTCTCGATTGTTTAAAGCGGTTGCGCTTATGAGTGCTGCCAGCGGTGCAGCCTTGTTAACCGGTTGTGCGGCTAACCCCATGGCTGAGCAGGGTATGAAAGCGGGTGGTCATGAGTATGTACTGACGGTAACGCGCCCGAACCAACTGCATATCATTGATACAGAAACAAAAGATGTGGTGCGTAGCTGTGATGTGCCGGGCACCTTTGGTAGCGGCTCAATTGCTAGCTCACCCGATGGACGTATTGCGTACGTGTTAACCGCCGGTACTGAGAAGGTGGTGGGTTTTGATATTCGCAACTGCGACATCGTGTTTGCAGCAAACCAGTCAATCAATGGCGAGCGTGTGAAAACCTTTGTCTCGTTGGCGGTGAGTAACGATGGTAAAGAGCTATACACCGTGCAAAACCCAACGCGTAAGCTGAATGATCGCTACGATGTTTTGCAGCCGCGCTTAGCGGTTTATGACACGGCAGCTGGCCTCAATGCTAAGCCGCTACGCACGTACCCTGTGGATCGCCGTATCACTAAAATCGCTGTCATGGGCGATGGTCGTATCGTCTTGGGCGGCGCAGATCTGACTGCGATCAACCCGAACACGGGCGAAGTGAAAATGTTGAGCAAAATCCAGAACTGGAATCGTGCGGGTAGCTGGGTTCCGCCTGATGCCTTTGCGATGTTCAACCAAGGTGAGCACGTAGGTGAGTACATCATGCCGTACTTCACGATTAAGTGGAACGGCGCACCTGGGGATATGGAGAAAGCTGAGTTCTGGTGGGGTATGAACCGCATCGATCTGGCATCGGGTGAAGTAGAAGAGACTGAAACGGTGCCGTTTGAGTTTATCGTCTTCAACTGGATTACTGATCCGCTTAACAAAGATATTTTGTACGGCGCATTTAACCAGCTATCTAAGCACGATATCAGCAAAAAAGAGACCGTTGCGGCAGTGGATCTGGATCACACGTTCTACAGCATCAACATGGACAGCAACCGCACGATCTACATCGGCGGTGCATCTAGCGATATCTCAGTACATAACCCTGATACGCTGGAGAAGATCGCTTCAATCCAGCTAACTGGCGATATGTCTTCTGCGGACCTGCGAGTTGTTAAACTGCACTAATCAGGTTCAACAGTAGATATCGGTGAACAAAAGGGCTGTCTTGGATAGCCCTTTTTGCGTTTCTCCAAGGTGATAGATTGGCACTAAAGCGCTGGTGGTTGCTCTTAGCGGCTGCTATAAAAAAGAAAAAATAATAAGGCGTTCAAATGGTTAAGTGGTTAGCAGCAGCGGTTGACGGAAAAGATCCTGCTAAATTAGAGCAGGCTTTCCGCTGGCTATATGCCTTTATTCGGCCCCATCGGCGCGCCATTATCGGTTTATTGGGATTATCAATGCTGGGCTCGGCCTTTGTGCTGTTGCAGCCTTGGTTGACCAAAATGTTGATCGATGATGCCTTGCTCGCGGGTGATTACAACTTGTTACTGGTGATGGCTGGCGCCATGATCGGGGTGGGCATTCTGAGTACGATACTGTCGGGTGTGAATCGCTATTTGCACACTCAGCTCTCAGGACGCATCCTGTTTGCGCTGCGTGAACATCTGTATTGCCACCTACAAACATTATCGCCACGCTTTTTTGGCGGACGTCGTATCGGCGATATTCTCTCGCGCTTAGATGGCGATGTTTCTCAGATTCAACGGTTTGCGGTGGATAGTCTGTTCTCTGCGTTTAGCAGTGTTTTGGGCTTAGTTGGTGCATTGGTATTGCTGGTGTCACTCTCGTGGCAGCTCTCACTGTTGGTGCTGGTGTTGATCCCATTAGAGGTACTTTGGTTGCGCTGGATGCGGCGTAAAGTAGAACGCCAAACCCGCGTTATGCGTGAGCGCTCCGCTGATCTTAGCTCCTTTTTGGTGGAAACGCTGCCTGCCATGAAGTTTATTCAAGCCTCTGCACAAGAGAAGCGTGAAGCGAACAAACTCAACGGCTTAAGTGATCGTTACCTCGGCGAGCTTCTCAATCTACAAGTTGTGGAATTTTTTACGCAAGCAATCCCCTCGACGCTGACCTCTTTAACCCGCGCCGCTGCATTTTTAATCGGCGGCTACTGGGTTATTCAGGGGCAATGGCAGCTTGGTTCGCTTATCGCGTTCTCAACCTATTTGGGGATGGCGACGGGGCCTGTGCAAAGTCTCTTGGGGCTTTACGTTGCGATTCAGCGGATGTCGGTGAGTCTAGACCGAGTCATGGAGCTGCGCCGCGCAACACCAGAGGTCAGCTTACCAGAGCAGCCGGTCACACTGCCTGAGCATGTGCAGGGGGATATTGTTTTTGAACAAGTGACATTCGGTTACCAAGCAGACCGGCCCATCTTATCGCAGGCAAATGCTCGCTTTAGCGCTGGTCGCAGCACGGCTTTGATCGGCCCATCGGGTGTTGGAAAATCGACTGTGATTGATTTGCTGCTGCGCTATTACGATCCGTCGCAGGGGCGGATTTTGCTGGATGGTGTCGAGCTTCGCCATATTCCGCTGGATCAGTTACGCCAACATATCGCGGTTGTAAGCCAAGAGGTGACACTATTTCGCGGCTCACTAGCCGACAATATTCGCTATGCTGCGCCCTCGGCAACGCAGGAGCAATTGCTCCACGCAATTGAGATGGCACAGCTAACTGACTGGGTGGCCACACTACCGCAAGGGATCGAAACACCGATTGGCGAGCGGGGCAGCCAGCTATCGGGCGGCCAAAAACAGCGTGTTGCCATCGCCAGAGCACTGCTGCAGCAGCCATCGATCCTTATCTTAGATGAGGCCACGTCGGCGGTGGATGAAGCGACTGAACGTGAAGTGATCACCAATGTGAATCGGCTTTTCAGTGGCACAACGCGCATTGTCATTAGCCATCGCGCCTCAACACTGGTGGACGTTGATGAGCGTCTCCTGCTGCATGAACAGCAACTGCTAGATGATCTACCGCATCACACAGATACGACAGGAGAGCAGGGTGCCAGTTAAGGTTGGAATGGTGGATAGCGGGTGCGGTTTTAGCCGTTCTGCGTTTTTAGATGTTACTCAGCGGGTTGTCGCGCAGGCGAGTTTTGTCTTTCGCGATGGTGGCGTTGAACAGGTGGCACCGATGGCGGATCAGCTCGGCCACGGCTCTGCTCTATTGGGTATTATTGGCCACTGCGCACCTGATGCGGAATTTGTGGTGGCGCAGATATTTCGCGAGCGCTTAACGACAACAGCAGCACAGGTAGCGGCGAGCATTGACTGGCTCGTTGATGAGCAGGTTGATGTAATCAACCTAAGTTTAGGGCTGCGCCAAGATCGCGATGTTCTGAAGCTAGCGTGTGATAGAGCACGACAAAAGGGCGTGATCTTGGTGGCCTCTACACCGGCACGGGGAGAACCCGTTTTTCCCGCCGCGTACGAAGGCGTGCTGCGTATGACAGGCGATGCGCGCTGTCAGCCAGATGAGTTTTCCCGGTTGCAAACGCGTTTAGCTGACTTTGGCGCGCATGTAAAAGGGGAGAATGGTGTTGTGGGGGCCAGCGCTGCGACAGCTTACCTAACTGGGTTTATAGCCCAGCACTTAATGGAGCATCCTCAGCATGATCTAGAGGCGCTCTCGCGATGGTTGTGTGATTCTGCCACCTATCAAGGCGCAGAGGTGCTGCCATGACAGCAAGCAAACGGAGAGCAAGCATGACAGATCCTATTCTGGTGTTGGGAGGTGGGCCCGCAGGCGGTGCCGTTGCGCTGGGGTTGGCTAAGTTAGGCTTCACGGTTGCGGTGGTGGCTACCCCGCGGCCATTTCGGGCGATGGAAGGCGTATCTGAGCGCGTTGTCGAAGGTTTACGCAATGTCGGTTTTCGTTATGCGCTTGAAGCGCTGCCTTCGCCCACACCACGTATGGCGAGCTGGAATGGCACGGCCGCAACAGCGAATACCGAGCGTCTGGTCGATCGTGAGCAGCTAGATGCTGGAATTCTTCAAGACTTACAAGCCGCTGGTATCTGCGTGATAACAGGGCGCGTTAGTAAAGTTGAAGAGCATAACCACGGCTTTGATGTTTACCTGAAAGGGCAATCTGAGCCGCTCACGACTCCTTTTCTGGTTGAGGCTCGCGGGCGTAGTGCTCCAAGCGCCAGTTTGCCTCGTAAGCGCGGCCCAGAAACGGTCTCGTTACTGCAGTATTGGCAGGGTGCTCCTATTGCGCCTTGCTCGGCTGCGGCTAGCTTTACAGAGGGGTGGGCATGGATGGCTGCAGGTGCAGATGGGACCCGCTATCTGCAATTAACCTTTGATGTGGCGAGCAAAACGCTGCCGGAAAAGTCACTTCTAGTGGCGCACTGTAATCAGATTCTACTCTCCTTGCCGCAGGCTCAACACTTTACCCAAGACGCTGAACCGACTGGCGAGCTTCATGCGCGAACCAGTACCCCCATTCTTTGCGAACAAGCGGTTGGTGAGCGCTGGATTCGTGTGGGTGATGCTGCCATGGCGGTTGATCCGCTCTCGGGTAACGGTATTTTCCAATCGCTATCCAGTGCTTTACAGGCTCCTGCCGTGATCAATACTTTGATTAACAAGCCCGAGAATGCAGCTCTGGCGCAACAGTTCTATCAGCAGCGAGTTGATCACCTGTTCCACCGCTTTGCTCGCATTGGCCGCGACTTCTATGCGTTGGAAGCGCAATGGCCGACACAGCCGTTTTGGCAACAGCGAGCCTGCTGGCCCGATACAGCACCGCTGCACCAAATAACAGACCCAAGCTCCATTGAGGTCGTGATGATGCCGGTGGTTAAAGGAGGCTTTATAGAGCTTGCTGAAGTGGTGACCACCAATGATCAGCCACTGGGAATATGGCACCTCAATGGTCAGCCACTTGCACCCATTGCAAAAGCCTTAGCGCAGCGTAAGTCTCACGAAAGCTCTGAGGCCTGCTTTACACGAGTACTGGGGATGCCAGCCAAGGCTGCGGCCCAGTGGGCACTTTGGGCGAGTCAAAACGGTTGGGTTACTGAATAGAGCGCTGCGAACTAATTACAGCAGATGTTGTAAATGCTACAGGCAACGTCTCTGAAAATTGGGCGTGGAGACCACTTTTGTGTGGTATGTATTTTGCTTTTCCTTTTGTACGTGTGACTCAACGCTAACGTGAGTTTGGTATGCAGGTACAAGGGGGATATTGTGAGAAACGGCTTAACTGATCTTTTGGAAAAGCTGGTAGACGACACTGAGGGCGACGATACGTCAATTGGTGAACTGGTCAAACAGTTGGAGAGCCGAGGGCTCGGCGCGATGCTCATCGTACCGGCCCTGATTGGTATTTTTCCCACTTCTGCTGTACCTGGTGTTCCGAGTCTATGTGGAATCACGATTTTTTTGATAGCGATTCAGGGAGTCATGGGTGATCCATCGCCATGGCTACCGAAACGCTTAACCTCAATCACCCTGAGTCGAGACCGTTTTCTCAAAGGTGCGAACTACGCCCGTCCCTTCGCACAACGCTTGGATAAGATATTTAAACCGCGACTCAAATTTATGACACAGCAGTGGTCTAAGCGCGCCATCGCTTTTGCATGTGGGATCACGGGTTTGTTAATGATCCCTTTAGAACTCGTTCCTTTTTTAGCAGCATTACCTGCTTTAGCAGTTTTATTTACAGCGGTAGGCATTACCACAAATGATGGCGTCGTTGTTATCGCAGGTTGTACGTTTTCAGCTGGAAGTATTTACTTAGTATTAACTCAAGTTTCTATCTAGATAATAAATAGATATTTTTCAGTTTCGTTTCAGATTGATCTTTTAATCTACACCCATCAAAACGACATTCAAGGCGCTGATCACGCATCACCGCCGACAACAGATTGAAAGGGTCATCACCATGAAAACCGTTATCGCTTCTACACTTTTCGCCGTACTGGCTAGCTCTTCTGCTTTCGCTGCTAACGATCTCAGCCAGTTCTCTGATCATTCAGTGCAAGCAAACCTTGCAGTGGGCCACAGCAGCACAGCAACCGGCTTTAACACCGCTAACCCCTTGTCTGAACTAGGTAATTCTAAAGAAGCGCATCTAGCATCTGAGACACGCGTTGCTGATGCGAATGCACAGGGTGCGGTACTGGTTGCCTCTTACGGCCTTGATGTACCGAGCGTATCCAGCGAAGCGACACTGTAATACTCCGCTTTTTTCATCACTGCTCCACCCCTCTATCCTCAGGTTTACAGTACACACGTTGGGAGCTTCGGCTCCCTTTTTTTATGGCTGTTTTTTATGATTTTTTTGCAGTGATAAAAAGATAAGGGGACTATGGTTTTTTCTGTTTATAACTTGCGGTTTAAAAGGTTTTAACAAGAGGTTTAATCGGATTTTTCTGCGTTTTTTTAGCAAAAAATAAATAAAAGTTTTCAGGTTTTTTCAGTTTCGTTTCAGATTCGTCATATACATTTAACTCATCGAAACAAGCTATGAAGGCCACCCACCAGGTGAGCCACCGACAGAATCAAAAAAGGTAAACGATCATGAAAACACTACTTAACACAGCCATCATCACATCCGCTCTTTTCGCAACGTCAGCGTTTGCGGTGAATGACCTCAGCCAGTTTGGTGCTAACTCGGTTGAAAGCAACCTAGCGGCACACACCGTAGCAACAGAGCAAGGTTTTGAAGCGGCAGTCAGCCCACTGACACAGCTGGGTGCGTCAACAGAAGGTCACCTATCTGCTCAAGTGGATAGCGCGCCAACCTACAACGCCGACAGCAGCGTGGCATCGTTTGGTTTGGAAGTACCGGCTAACTCTAACGAAGCGCTGTTGTAATCGATCAGCGCTGTAACCAACCAGCACGGTAACGAATCACGCACGAACGGGAGATCGACACGTGATTTGAGCAAGTCGCTTAAACCAGAAGGAGGCCTTGGCCTCCTTTTTTGTGTGTGGAAAATAAAAAGCCTATATAACCGGAGTGCGCCTGTTTGTTTTCTAAGGGTTATAGTTAGACGTGACTTTGTATTTTTATAAGGCGTAATTTAAAAAATAAAAATATGTATTTCTTTGAATTAATCTAATTTCTTTCAGTTTCATTTCAGATTGATCTTTTAATCTACACCCATCAAAACGACATTCAAGGCGCTGATCACGCATCACCGCTGACAACAGATTAAAAGGATCATCACCATGAAAACAGTTATCGCTTCTACACTTTTCGCCGTACTGGCTAGCTCTTCTGCCTTCGCTGCTAACGACCTCAGCCAGTTCTCTGATCACTCAGTGCAAGCTAATCTGGCCGTGGGTCATAGCAGTACAGCAACCGGCTTTAACGCTGCTAACCCCTTGTCTGAGCTAGGTAATTCAAAAGAAGCACACCTAGCATCTGAGACACGTGTTGCTGATGCGAATGCACACGGTGCGGTACTGGTTGCCTCTTACGGCCTTGATGTACCGAGCGTATCCAGCGAAGCAACATTGTAATACCCCGCTTTTTTCATCACTGTTCCACCCCCCTCTATCCTCAGGTTTACAGTACACACGTTGGGAGCTTCGGCTCCCTTTTTTTATGGCCATTTTTTATGATTTTTTGCAGTGATAAAAAGATAAGGGGACTATGGTTTTTTCTGTTTATAACTTGCGGTTTAAAAGGTTTTAACAAGAGGTTTAATCGGATTTTTCTGCGTTTTTTTAGCGAAAAATAAATAAAAGTTTTCAGGTTTTTTCAGTTTCGTTTCAGATTCGTCATATACATTTAACCCATCGAAACACGCTATGAAGGCCACCCACCAGGTGAGTCACCGACAGAATCAAAAAAGGTAAACGATCATGAAAACACTACTTAACACAGCCATCATCACATCCGCTCTTTTCGCAACGTCAGCGTTTGCGGTGAATGACCTCAGCCAATTTGGTGCAAACTCAGTTGAAAGCAACCTAGCGGCACACACCGTCGCAACAGAGCAAGGTTTTGAAGCGGCAGTCAGCCCACTGACACAATTGGGTGCTTCAACAGAAGGTCACCTATCTGCTCAAGTGGATAGCGCGCCAACGTACAACGCCGACAGCAGCGTGGCATCATTTGGTTTGGAAGTACCAAGCAACTCTAACGAAGCATTGTTGTAATAAAGCACCACAGTAAGCTCCGAGTTCTATCGCTAAGCTCCGCTTAGCACTGCAGTAGCAGACGCATACTCTCATCATTGGACATCTTCTGTCAGGAGGCTTCGGCCTCCTTTTTTATGCCTAAAATGTACTTTCGTCGTTCGTAGCTTCGGTTTATCTTTAAACGTTCCTACCGTAGAGTGGAGCAACACGATGGACCGCCAACTGAATGATCTCGAGATCCGTGTACTGGGGTGCTTAATCGAAAAAGAGCATACCACCCCTGATCTTTACCCCTTATCTCTCAATAGCTTAACTAACGCGTGTAACCAGAAGAGCAGCCGTGACCCGGTCTTGTCTCTAACCGAAGCGGAGGTTGCGAACACCCTTGAGATACTGGAATCCAAGCGGTTAATTTTGGCTGAAAGTGGCTTCGGTAGCCGAGTGATTAAGTACAAGCATCGCTTCTGCAATACTGAGTTTAGCGAGCTTAAGCTAAGCCAAGCAGAGTTGGCGGTGTTGTGTGTACTGTTTTTACGCGGCGCCCAAACACCAGGGGAGTTACGCTCGCGCTGTGCTCGTATCCATAGCTTCAGCAATGTGGCCGAGGTGGAAGCTGTACTGCAGGAGATGCAGCAAGGCGAGTCGCCCTTAATTGCCATGCTACCGCGGGAGGCGGGG
Organism: Neptunomonas sp. XY-337; assembly: GCF_004959845.1. NCBI lineage: Bacteria > Pseudomonadati > Pseudomonadota > Gammaproteobacteria > Oceanospirillales > Oceanospirillaceae > Neptunomonas > Neptunomonas sp. XY-337. Next base: position 378,783 of record NZ_SPLL01000002.1, read on the forward strand.
CGCCGAGAAGCCCGCTTCGCACATCTATTTGGCGATGCGCCCATCGAGACAAGCAGTGCTTCTTGTGTGGAGGTCGCGCCAGATCAAGTAGCGCAATTACAGGCTCGTATCGCAGAGCTTGAATCTGAAGTAGAGCGGTTAAAACTCAAACTTAGCCACTACGAATCCCAGTAACGGAACAGACCCAAATTATAAGGAAGCCGCTGACGATGCGTGAACTGCACTTTTACTTTGACTTTATCTCGCCCTACGCCTACTTCAGCTGGCGTTGGCTACAGCCGTTTTGCCGCCAGCATCGCCTAACGCTGATACCGCACCCTGTGGTGTTCGGGAAGCTGCTCGACCACTGGGGCCAGCTAGGGCCCGCAGAGGTGAAACCTAAAAAAGCGGCACTGTATCGTTATTGTTATCGTTATGCTCACGCAGAGGGCTTCAATTTCAACCCACCCCAGCGCCACCCCTTCAATCCGCTACCGGCATTGCGGCTGAGCTTAAAAGAGGTCAGCGGCGAGCAGCAGCAGGCGCTGATCAGTGCTATTTTTGAGGCAGGTTGGTCTCGTGGTGCTGATCTTTCGTGCGAACACACACTCAAGCAGTTGGTAACGGATGTTGGACTAGACGCTGATATTACAATGGCGCGCATTCAGGAGGCTGATGTAAAAGCTTTATTGGTGCAAGAGACACAAGAGGCGCTCGCGCAGGATGTGTTTGGCGTTCCGACTTTTGTGCTAGACGGCGAGCTGTTCTGGGGCAATGATCAGCGTGAGCATCTAAAGCTGTGTGTTGAAGGCAATGACCCGCTAGATCGAGAGGCGCTGGAAGAGATGCTGGCACGTGCTCGTGGCATTGATCGCAAGCAGTTTCAAAATCGTTAAGTGAGCAACGCGCGCTCAATCGAGCGCGCGGTTTAAAATCAGATACTCATCAGCACCGTTTTCACTTCTGTGTAGTACTCAATGGCTTCTGCGCCCATCTCACGGCCAAAGCCTGACTGTTTATAGCCACCGAATGGCAGAGCAGGATCAAGTGCTGTGTGACAGTTGACCCAAACCGAACCGGACTTGATACGTGGAATCATCCGATGCACCTCGGATAGATTGTTCGACCAGATGCTGGCACCCAAACCATACTGACTGTCGTTGGCAATACGCACCGCTTCATCCACATCATCGAATGGCATGGCGACCAAAACGGGTCCGAAGATCTCTTCACGCACCACACTTGATTGCTGGTTTACATCCACCATAACCGTGGGTTGCACGAAGAAGCCAGGGCGATCAACCGCGCCACCACCGGTGGTAATTGTGGCACCGGCATCGCGGCCTTGGTCGATATAGTTACATACACGCGCTTGTTGCTTGGCAGAGACCAATGGCCCCATCTGAGCGGTTGCATCAAGACCACCACCCAACGTCATGTTGGCGGCAATATCCGAGATATCAGCCACGACGCGATCAAAGTGCTTTCTGTGCACATACAGGCGTGAGCCTGCGCAGCATACTTGGCCTTGGTTAAAGAAGATTGCGTTGGCAGCGCCTGCGGCGGCGGTGGCAAGATCGGCATCTTCTAGGATGATAGAGGGAGATTTACCGCCAAGCTCAAGGGTGATGCGGGTCATATTGTCGACCGCTGCATGGCCGATCAGTTTACCGATCTCGGTGGAACCGGTGAAGGTGAGTTTATCAACATCCGGGTGTTGGCTTAGGGCAGCACCTGCTTCGTGGCCTAGACCGGTAACCACGTTGAACACACCCGGCGGGTAGCCTGCTTCTAGGGCAAGCTCCGCCAGCTTCAGCGCGGTTAACGGTGTATCTTCAGCGGGTTTCAGTACTACGGTACACCCCGTTGCGAGTGCAGGCCCTAGCTTCCAACACGCGAGTAGCAATGGGAAATTCCAAGCGACAATCGCGCCAACCACACCAACCGCTTCGCGGCGGGTGTACCCATGAAACTGGTTATCCGGCATAAACGGTAGTGAGACATCGACGGTACGGCCTTCAATTTTCGTTGCAAAGCCTGCCATGTAGCGCAAAAAGTCGACGGCCAGACGAATATCCACATGCTCGGCGATCACCGCACTTTTACCGTTATCAATGGCTTCGATCTCTGCGAGCAGCGGTGCGTTTTTTTCAATTAGATCCGCGAAGTCGAGCAGCAACTTTTGGCGTGCGACAGGGCGGATGCGACTCCACTCAGAGTCATCGAATGCTTGGCGTGCGGCTGCAACCGCTTTATTGATGTCGTTAACGTCACCCGCTTGAATCGTGGTGATCTGCTCGCCATCAGATGGGTTAAGCACCGGGTGGGTGCGCCCACTAGAGGCTTCAAGCCACTGATCGCCAATTAACAGCTTATGTTGGCGCTGAATAAAATCGAGTGCAGCTTGGGATGGGGTGTTTGGAATATCGCTCATCTTTTCAACCTTTTAATTATTTTTGTGTAGGAACAGTGCTGTCGTCGCAAGAGCTATGCCATTTTGGATGATTTTATTAACTTGTTGTTTTTTATATATATTTTTTGTTTTTAGAGGGCTGTGTCAAGGTGTCTCAGGTGTCTCATGATGAGACGGTCGTTGTATCAAAGTGAGACAGTGCAACAGGGTCAAAAGAACTAGAGGGCAGTGCGTAAGGATAATTAACTTATTGAAAAGTATGAATTTTGATTTCTTGGCATACGACATGCTTTCTATCTGAACAGGTTGGAATAAGTCGCGCCAGCGACGACTGAATAATAAACATAAGAGGAGTCTGGCCTTGATGAAGAATCGGAACCTACCCCGGTTGGCGGGTGGTGTGATGGTTGCAGGTATGCTGTTACCCACTACCTCAAGCTATGCGGCGGATGCAGAACAGATCATTCGTGATAACTGTTTGCTTTGCCACAGCGAAGAGAACGCGTCCGCCCCCCAATTTAGCCGCATGAGTCACCAACGGAAAACCCCTGAAGGGTGGTTGATGACGATTGCTCGTATGCAACTGATGCACGGCCTTAAGATCACTGATGAAGAGCGCCGTACGCTCGTCAAATACTTTGCTGATCGCCAAGGTTTAGCACCTGAAGAGACCGCAGGCTCGCGCTATGCCATGGAGCGACGCCTAAACACCATGGAATCCTTTGAGTCAGCTGACTTTGAACAGATGTGTGCCCGTTGCCACTCTGGAGCGCGTGTCGCATTACAGCGCCGCCCCGCGCAAGAGTGGGAAAAGTTGGTGCACTTTCACTTAGGTCAGTGGCCTTCTCTTGAGTATCAGGCGATGGCGCGTGATCGCGACTGGTTTGATATTGCACTTGAAAAGATGGTGCCGGAACTCACCAGCAGCTATCCGCTGCAGTCCAGCGCGTGGGAGAGTTGGAAAGCTGCGCCCAAGGCTGATCTTGCTGGGCGTTGGAGTTTCTCGGGCCAACTGCCAGGTAAGGGTGATCTGCACGGCACCATGACCGTGGTTGCTAAGCAAGGAGATCGCTATGAGGTCAGTGTTGATGGCCAATACGCCGATGGCAGCCCGATCAAAGGCAGTGGCCGAGCGATCGTGTATACCGGTTATGAATGGCGGGCAGACTTAACAATCGATGGCGTGAAAGTGCGTCAAGTATTTGCCGCTTCCAAATCGGGTCAGCAGCTAACCGGACGCATGTTCGAAGCTGTTCATGATGAAGTGGGTGCTGACATCATCGCAGTACGCGAAGGCAGTGCTCCTATGTTGCTTGATGTGCAACCAGAGTACATTCGTGCCGGTAGCCGTGCCCAGTTAACACTGGTGGGTACGGGGTTAGGTGAGCAGGTGTCGCTAGGTGATGGTCTGCAAGTGGTGAAAGAGCTATATCGCGATGACAACAAGGTTGTTGTTGAGGTGATGGCGGATGCCGGTGCCAGCGAAGGTGCACGTCAGGTTTCAGCAGGTTCTGCTAACGGTGCTTCAGTCAATGTTTTCTCCTCGATCGATCAAGTGAAAGTGGTACCGGAGTTTGCTGTTGGGCGTGTCGGCGGTAACGGCGGCTCTACACCAAAATACAACGCTCAGTTCCAAGCTGAAGCATGGGCGAACGGCCCTGATGGTAAAGCAGGCACTGAGGATGATTGGCGTATTGGTTTTGTCCCAGCCAGTTGGCACGTGGAACCTTTTGATGAGCGCGCTAAAGCTGATCGTGACACTGAGTTTGCCGGTGTGATGGATGCACGTACGGGTAAATTTACCACAGGTGCAGCAGGGCCTAACCCAGAGCGGAAAATGTCCACGAACAATGCCGGTAACCTAAAAGTGGTGGCGGCTGTGAAAGAGGGCAGTGAAACCCTGACAGCGGATGGCCAGTTAATCGTCACCGTGCAGCGCTGGAACAATCCACCTCTGCCATAACACACGATGTCGAACCTAAAAAAATAATAATTGAGGAGGGTCCTGCGATGGGTGCCCAACTTACGATAGTCGAAAAGAACCTACATTTGGTGGATGTTACGGGCCGGCAGATGCTGTTCCATATTCCATCCAGCAGCCTGTTCGAGGTGGATTCTGCCAGTGCGCAGTTGATCGCTTTGCTGCGCCAGCAACCTGGCCTGACCGCCGAGGAACTGCTTGCGGCGATTCCACCGGGTGTGGACAGCAGTACTTACCAGCAAACCCTGCGTGATCTTATCGCGCTTGAGTTGGTGAGTGATGGCTCGCCACTGACGCCCGATGTAGGCGTTAAAAAAGTGACTGAGTTTCCGCTCAACACGGTGGTGCTCAACGTCAACACCGGTTGTAACCTCAGTTGCAGTTACTGCTACAAAGAGGATTTGGACAAACCCTCTGCCGGGAAAAAGATGGACTTTGCGACTGCGCGCCAGTCCATCGAGATGCTGTTGGCGGAGTCTCCCAACGAGGCGCGTTACAACATCGTCTTCTTTGGTGGCGAACCGCTGTCCAACTTCCGCTTGATCAAAGAGGTCGTTGCTTTTGCTGAGCAGCGCTTCGCTGAGCTTGGTAAGCCGGTGGACTTCACCATGACAACCAATGCCACGTTGCTCACTAAAGAGATCGCCGACTGGCTCTCTGAGCATCGCTTTGGCTTATCGGTCAGTATGGATGGCCCGAAGGCGATCCATGACAAGAACCGTATCACGGTGGGCGGCCAAGGCACCTACGATGTGGTGAGCCGCAAAGCCAAAATGTTACTGCAGCGCTATGGCTCGCGGCCGATTGGCGCACGCGTCACCTTAACTCGTGGTGTGACCGATATTAAGCGTATTTGGGATCACCTATTCAATGAGTTGGGCTTTGCTGAAGTGGGCTTCGCACCGGTGACGTCTGGTGATATTAGCTACTACAACCTCAGTGATGAGGAGTTGGTCGAAGTCTTTGAAAATATGAAAGCGCTGGGTGAGCTTTACCTGGAAGCGGCACTTGAGCATCGCAATATTGGTTTCTCCAATATGCACCAGCTGATTACAGATCTGCACGAGGGCAACAAGAAAGCGCTGCCTTGTGGCGCCGGGGTTGCCATGTTGGCGGTTGATCACGAAGGGGAGCTGAATCTGTGCCACCGGTTTACCGGGTCCGATTTAGATACCTTTGGCAACGTCAACGACGGTGTTGATAAAGCCCGCTTGGGGGACTTTCTAGAGCAGCGCTTGGACCGCACCGACACCGGTTGCGCCAGCTGCCGAATCCGGAACCTGTGCTCTGGCGGCTGTTACCACGAAAGCTACGCCCGTTATGAAGACCCCACTCGTCCCACTTACCACTACTGCGATCTGATGCGCGACTGGGTTGATTTTGGTATCGACGTTTATAGCCGCATCATGGCCGAGAATCCGGCCTTTATCGATAGTTACATTTCTCCGCGGAGGGCCCATTAAGATGAAGCCGATTAACAACAAAGCACATACGCTGCAAAAAGCGGTGGAAGAGAACCATGTTGAAGAGGTAGTCGCGATGCAATCTATCGCTGGCTGCACCGCAACCACAGACCCCGGCTGGGAGATCGATGCTTTTGGTTCAGTCACATCGCTATGCCAGCCGATGGAATCTGATCTGTACGGTTGTGCTGATCCTTGCTGGTGGCCTGCACAGGTGCCAGACATGATGAACACCTACCCTGATTGGAACAAAGATGCACATGCATCTGGCGAGAACTGGCGCAACCTTGGCACCGTTTTCCCTGCGGACAAAGATTAATAGAAGGAAGTACACGATGAACAACAAGAATAAGCTTCGTTGCTTGGCTAAACGGTCATTTTCTGCGCTTGGCTTCAGTGCTGCACTGGTCGGTGCTGCGGTCAGCTACTCGGCATCAGCTGCCGCTCAAGGACCTGCGCTAAAAGCGGGGCAAGAGTATATGGTTGTCGCTAGCTATCCTAACCAACTGCATGTGATCGATGCTGAAAAAGATAGTCTTTATAAAAGCTGTGACATGCCAGGGCGTTTTGGGCCGGGAGCTATTCAGGTGGCGCCCGACCATAAAACGGCATATGTGCTCAACAACGGCTACGAAGATATTTATGGCGTCAACATGGACACCTGCGAGGTGACTTTCCATGCCAAGATGTCCCAAGCCTCAAATGAGCGCACCAAAACGCTGTATGCGTTTGCGCTAAGTTACGACGGTAAAGAGCTCTACACAGTTCAGAACCCGACGATCTTGCGCAGCGACCACTATGAGGTTCAGCCTACGCGGTTGGCGGTTTACGACACCTCGGCAGGCTTAAAAGCAAAACCTATTCGTACGTTCCCATCGCCACGGTTGGTGACGGCGATGCAGGTGGGTAAAGATGGTGGCCTTTATATGGCAGGTGCCGACATCTATAAGATGGATGTACACACCGGTGAGTATGAGGTAGCAGTACCAAGCCGCAACTGGCAGCGTGAGCGTTATGTGCAGCCTGATGTCTTGAATGTTTGGGCGGTACAGACCCCGACTGAAGATTTCACGATTCTCTATACAACAGCACGTTTCCAAGAGGGCTCGGAAGATCTTAATACTGCAGACTGGCTGTATGGTTATTTTAATATCAACCTTGCAACAGGTGAGACAACCACCCAAGACTTTGCTCCGATTACGGAGATCTACTTTACCGGCACACGTTCGCCAAAAGACTCGAACATCATGTATGGCGTACTCAACCGATTGGCAAAGTACGATATTGAGAAGCAAGAGTTGCTAGGCGTTGCGGAGTTAGATCACTCCTACTACTGCATCACGCCTAATAACGATGGGAGTAAGGTTTATCTTGCCGGTACCTACAACCACGTAGCTGTATACGATGCTGATACGCTAGAGCATCTCAAAACCATCACCTTGCCAGGTGGTGATATGTCTACAACCACAGCACAGGTCTTTATTCGCTAGTTTTACCCCAAAGAGCGTGAACGCGTCGGTGTGTTTAATACGCTCTCTGCACTGCATTCCTCACCGGCCTTCGGTCGGTGGGGCTTTTTTACGTTGGTGCATACACTTGAAACTTGATTCTTATTTGAGTAATACATAAGGAGAAGTCGCCTTAAAACAACAATAAAGAGGTATGGTGATGAAGCATCAGGAAGCTATTCTGGCGCCTGCCGACATCGCACGTCAGCACCTAGCGCAGGATGGCGAACTACCCAATGGGCTGTTACGTAGTGAAATCGCTGACTCGTGGCAGCGCAGTTTGGCTGCCGGTTTAGCGTGTAATGCTCCGCTTGAGTTAGATAACCCCTCTAAGGATCAAGTTGATGACCTTAAAGCCGCTAACCGCACCCTGATCGAGACTGCACAGCCTGAAGTAGCGCAGTTGGTAGACTACTTCCATGGTGTTGGTGGACTCGTTATGTTGGCCGATTCCGACGCCAACCTATTAACCGTGCGCGGTGATAAGCGTCATATGGACAGCGCGTCGCGTTATGCGCTTGAGCCCGGTGCCAACTGGCACGAGGGCGTTCGTGGCACAAATGCATTGGGTACCGTTGTGGTGGAGAAAGCGCCGATCATGATCAAAGGTCGTGAGCACTTTCTTGATCAGGTTGGGCATCTGTCCTGCTGCTCGGCGCCCATTCATGATACTCAGGGCGGACTGCTCGGCGTGCTCGATCTAACCTCTCCGACAGAGGGGGAGCTGCCGCCCAATCTATCGCTTGTGCAGCAAGCGGTGCGCTCCATTGAGAACCGCATGTTCAGCGGCCAGTTCCAGCAGCAGATCGTTATCAGTTTACACAGCCGTCCAGAATACCTGCGCTCCTCATGGCAAGGACTACTTGCGATGGAGTTGGATGGCTATATCCAAGCTGCGAATGAACAGGTTTGCCAACTGTTAGGCCGCAAGCGTGAGCAGTTGGTGGGTAAGCATCTTGAAGAACTGTTTGGCGTTAAACCTGAAGCGTTGTTGACCACGCTGCATCGAAAGGGGCGTGGCCAGCTACGGATGCGCAGTGGCGATTTTGTTTGCGAGCTGGTCAGCTTTCCAGCGCGTATTAATAGCTATCAGAACCGCTCGACAAAACCAAGTCCGCCAAAGCGCGAAACGCCCGCGCCATCCACGCTGCAAGCTCTCCAATTAGACGACTTAGCAGGGCAAGATCCTCGTCTTAAAAAAGGCGTGCGCATGGGGAGTCGTGCGCTTTCCCATGAACTGCCTGTCCTAATACAGGGGGAAACCGGAACCGGTAAAGAGGTGATGGCAAAGTCTTTACACCTAGATAGTCGTCGTAGCCAAGGGCCATTTGTTGCGGTGAACTGTGCGGCATTACCTGAAAGCTTGATTGAATCGGAGCTGTTTGGTTATCGCGAAGGCGCGTTCACCGGATCACGTAAAGGCGGCATGATCGGTAAGCTGCAGCAGGCGCAAGGTGGGACGCTCTTCCTTGACGAGATCGGCGATATGCCACTGCCCCTGCAAGCTCGCTTACTGCGGGTGTTGCAGGAGCGGGTTGTATCGCCCCTCGGTGGTGGTGAGGAGGTTGCGCTCGATATCGCTGTGATTTGTGCCAGCCACCGCGATCTTAAAGCATTGGTAGCGGAGGGCAGCTTTAGGGAAGACCTTTACTATCGATTAAATGGTGTTTGCCTACGTTTACCCGCGTTGCGCGAGCGTGCGGATAAACAGAACTTTATTTGTCAGTTTTTGCAGAAGCTTGCGCCAGATGGTCGCCAAATTTCGGTAAATAGCGGCCTGTTCGAGCAGCTTCTAGCATACCGTTGGCCCGGTAATGTGCGCCAATTGGAAACAATGCTCCGTGTTGCGGTGGCGTTTATGGAACCGGATGAACACTGCATCGATCACTCCCATATCAGTGATGACTTCCTAGAAGAGCTTAACGGCGTACCTCCGGTCGTCCAGCCACAGAGTGGTGGGCATACGTTGAAACAGCGACAACAGCAGCAGATTACCGACATGCTGGCCCGCCATAGCGGTAACATGACAGCCACTGCAACTGCGCTAGGCATCAGCCGCGCCACACTTTATCGACGCTTAAAAGCGGTGCGTGCAGCAACCGACTAATATCCAAGGTCGGGTGCTGTCATGGCATACGTGTTTATGTTTCGTTTGTAACGAACTGTTGCAGATATCGGCTTCGTGGGGCCTTTTCTTGGCCCCTGCCACGTCTTCAGACTAATGGATAACACCCTGAAACCCCTATTATTTCTGGGTTTATTGGGTTGTTACATTTCGTAAAAATTGAGAAAAAATTTCGATACTTTTCTGCGATTTACTGGCCCGCGTTTATTGGAAGCCTCGTTGGGCTGTCTCTTAACTGTCGCGGGATTGTGTCAGTAAAGAGGCGCTTGAGGCTATGTTCTCTGTTTCCTAAGGCAGCTGCTATAGAAGCTGTCGGCAATCATAAGGAAAATAATAATGCAGGTCTCGAAGCGAGAATATGGTGCTGAGCAGCCATATTGGCCGGCTGGCCCATTTAAGATAAGACTCCCGTTTATCCACTACCGTTGGGAAACGCCTGAGATGATTCAGGGGCTGGTGATGTTCGTCGTTGGATTGGCGATGATCCCCTTGCTGGAAAAATATTTGGGTATGCCTTATGAGGCAGCTTTGGCGTTTACGTTTGTCGCAGGGATAGGTTATATCCTGCCAGCTTTGCTCGGCGTGCCGCTGGTCCCCGGGTGGATCACCCCCGCAATACCTGTTGTATTGCTGTATCTAAAAGGTTTTGAACCTGGCCCTGAGGCGATTAAAGCGCTCTTTGCCTTGCAGCTAGAGGTTACGTTTATCTTCCTCTTCTTAGGGGTAACGCGTCTCGGCTCTAAGCTGGTGGATGTGATCCCTAACTCATTGAAGTCAGGGATTATTATCGGTGCAGGTATTGCAGCGATGATGGGTGAACTAAAAGTGGGTGGCCGTATTGATGCAACGCCAATCTCTTTGATTGTTGGTTCGTTGATCTCCGCTTATGTACTGTTTTCTTTGTCGTTCAAGAGCGTTGTTGATGCTAACCCGCTGGCGAAGAAAATTGCCAACTTCGGTATGGTACCGGGCATGATCTTGGCCATGGTCGTCGGCTGGGTTGTGGGTGAATACCCGCTGCCGGAGATCGAGTGGGGTATTACACAGCCTGACTTCGCGCTGATGTTCCAGTACTTAACATTCACAGTTGGCTTCCCGGGTTGGGATGTGTTCCTGCTAGCGATTCCAACGGCCGTGATTGCATACGTCATCGCATTTGGTGACATCATCGTTGGCTTTACACTCGTGAAACGTGTTGAAGATATCCGCGAAGACGAGAAGATCGAAGACAGCGTTGACCGTGTACACTTGGTGACTGCGCTGCGTAACGGTATCCACGCGTTCTTGGCACCATGGCCGGGCCTTGCTGGACCGCTATGGACAGCGGCTCACGCAACGGTTGCAGAGCGTTACGCCATGGGCCGTAAAGCGATGGACTCCATCTACAGTGGCGGTGGTACGTTCTGGATGACAGGTCTGGTTGCTCTGTTCATCTTGCCGTTGGTAACGCTGTTTAAACCGGTACTACCTATCGCGCTTTCGCTGACGTTGGTGCTGACGGCTTATATCTGCATCATGGTGGGTATGGAACAGCTTAGAAACTCAGTAGAGCGTGGCGTAGCTGGTATTGTTGCGGTAACACTAGCGATGCCGGATCCTAAGTCTACTGTTTATGCGGTGGCGATTGGTCTGGTGCTGTATTTCCTCATTGAGCGTCCTAAGCTTTTGGGCCGCCATAACCCTGAAGATGAAGTGATCTTCGCAGATGGTGAAGAGGAAGCGTCAGCTGCAAAAGCGGCGCAGCAAGCGAAGCAAGCAAAAGAAACGGCATCAGTGGATTAAATCCGCAACGGTGTGTTTCCTTAAGAACCCGGCCATGTGCCGGGTTCTTTATTTCTGGCGCCCATCGCTTCTGCTAAATTGTGTGGCTATTCCACTGAGCACGGAGCCATCGACCCATGTCTGCCACTGCACTGAACCGCAGCCAAGAAACTGCGTTATTTAATCCGGTTTTGATCGCCGGATGTATCATTATTCTGGTGAGCTTCGCGATCCGTGCGTCATTTGGACTTTTTCAAATTCCCATTGCAGACGAATTTAGCTGGCTGCGTGAAGAGTTTTCGTTTGCGATAGCGATTCAAAACCTGTTTTGGGGCATTGGTCAGCCAATCTTCGGTGCCTTGGCGGAAAAGTACGGCGATCGCAAAGCGATCCTTGCGGGCGCTGCCTGTTATATCGTCGGGTTGGTACTGTCTTCTTTTGCAATTACTCCAGGGCAGCACCAGTTACTTGAGATGCTGGTCGGCTTTGGTATCGCTGGTACCGGTTTTGGGGTTATTTTGGCGGTGGTAGGGCGCGCGGCGTCTGATAAAAACCGCTCACTGACACTTGGTATTGTTACCGCAGCGGGCTCTATGGGGCAGATTGTAGGGCCTCCGCTAGTTCAGTTTTTGCTGGCTGATATGGGTTGGCAGCAGGTGTTCGTCGTATTGGCTGGGTTTGTTGCTGTTTCCATGCTGGCTCTGTTTTATATGCGCGTACCTAAACCTGCGGCAGCAACCCATCAAGATGAACAGATGGGCACTGTGCTTAAACGTGCCATCAAAGATCCAACCTTCGCTTTCATCTTCTTTGGATTTTTCTCCTGTGGCTATCAGCTCGCCTTTATTACCGCGCATTTCCCCGCATTTATTATTGAGATGTGTAGCGCCGTGGCGCCCGGTAGTATTGTTCAGTCGCTTGGCATCAGCTCGACCTCAACGCTAGGTGCAGTTGCGATCGCACTTATCGGCTTTTCCAACATTGGTGGTACCGTGTTCGCGGGCTGGTTAGGCAATCGTTACTCCCGTAAATACCTGCTTGCTGGGATCTACTTTCTACGTACCGTTGTGGCAGCAGCATTTATCTTAAACCCGATCACGCCAGAATCCGTGATGTTATTCTCAGTCTTGATGGGGGCGTTGTGGCTAGCCACGGTGCCGCTGACATCGGGCCTTGTCGCACAGATCTACGGTTTGCGTTATATGGGGACGCTTTACGGTTTGGTGTTCTTCTCTCACCAGTTAGGTGGCTTCTTAGGTGTCTGGTTGGGGGGGCGTATGTATGACCTGTATGGCAGCTATACACTGGTTTGGTGGGTTGGCGTGGGCTTTGGTGCGTTCTCGGCACTGATTCACTTACCGATAAACGAAAAGCCTTGGGAGAAGAGAGAGTCGGTGGCTGCGGCAGCTTAGATTTCTCGGTCTTTGGCAACACTTGTCAGCTGGATGCTCGGTGTTGCCGAACACGCTTATGCTTATCGGTAGCTGCCATGCAAACTCGCTGGTTTAGCTCCAACTCACATCCGTTGTCAGCATATATCCTACCCCATAAATGGTTTTTATCAGCTTAGGGTTTTTGGGATCTGTCTCAATTTTTTTCCGTACGCGTGACATGCGAACATCGATACTTCGGTCGAAAGGTGATGCGTTTTCACCGAGTAGCTGATCGCGGGAGAGAATCGTCTTGGGCGCTTTGAGCAGTGCCAGTAGCAGCTCGCTTTCGGCGGAGCTTAACTCCACAGTGGCGTCGTCACCGTTGGTTAGGGAAAGGGTGGCGGGATCGTACACGCAGTTTCCAAAGTGCGCTTGCCGTTGACTCGTGGTTTGGGGCGGTTGCTCGAGCTTTTCTAAACGGCGCAACAAACTATTGACACGTGCCACCAGCTCGCGAGGGATAAAAGGTTTAACAATGTAGTCATCGGCACCGAGTTCGAGGCCAAGAATACGATCAGGCACGCTATTACGGCCAGAGAGGATCATCACGCCCACATTGTTTTTGTCACACAGCTGACGCACGAGGTCCATACCGTCCATGTCCGGAAGGCCCAAGTCGATAATGCACAGTGCTGGCGGCTTGTTTTTTATTGCATAGCCTGCTTGGGCGCCGGTGCTGAAGGTTTGTACCTGATAACCGAACAGCGTGAGCTCTTGTGCGACCAGTTCGCAGATATCGCGCTCGTCATCAATGACGTAGATACTTTTATTATTTTTCATGCACTTATCCATTTGAATACATCAACCTAGCGCAGTGGTATGCGGCGCTTCGGTTGTTCAAAGGCGCGTCTCAGATCTGTGCTATCAAACGGTTTCTCTAGCAAAATGAAGTCTGGATCGAGATTGCCTTTACTATGTTGGTAGGAGTAGCCGCTAATTAAAATGATATGGCTACTCGGATTATGCGCTTTGAGCCACTGCGCCAGCTCAATACCGTTGCGCTCGCCGGGCAGCATGACATCAGACACCATGGCGTAGAGCTCTGGGAGCAGGGGAATTAAGTTGACCGCCTCATCTGCGCTGCCTGCATCGATAACATCAAACCCCATATCAAGGAGCTGTTGGCGCACCAGCTTACGCACATCTGGATTATCCTCGACCAGCAGAACTAATTTGCCTTGGTAGCTATTTTCAATCTCTGTGTGAAGGTCGCGAGGGACAGGATCGAGTGCTTCCACGGTTTGTGCAGGTAACAGCAGATGGATACACGAGCCTTGGTCGGCATGGTTTTCAATGCGGATATAGCCACGAGACTGCTTAATGAAACCGTACACCATACTTAAACCAAGCCCAGAACCTGAACCGCCCGATTTGGTGGTAAAGAAGGGCTCGAACGCTTGGTGAAGAGCGGTTTCTGAGAAGCCATTGCCAGTATCGGTGACCGTAATTTCAACATAGCGGCCCGGAGCAACCACCTCGTCATAGAGGGGGGCGTCGTCAATATCACGGTTGGCAACTGAAAAGTGAATCTTACCGCCCTCTGGCATGGCATCTTTCGCGTTGAAAGCCAGATTCACAAGCGCATCTTCGAGCCTACCTGGGTCGACAAATGGCAGTGCATCGAGCGATGTTTGACTGAATTCCAACGCGATATTGTCGGGCAGCGAGCTATGCAGCAGTTGAATCGTCTCTTCGATCAATGCCCCGAGATCGACTAACGAGGGAGACAGCGGTTGGCGGCGTGAGAAAGATAACAAACGGCTGGTAATATCTGCACCACGGCGCGTTGCTCGAATCGCCGGACGTAGGCAATCTGCTAACGGCTCGTTATCTGTGGCAAAACGGTCTTTGGCTGCATGTAGGTTGCCTAAGATAATGGTGAGCAGATTATTAAAATCATGAGCTAGCCCACCTGCCATTTGACCCACGGCACTCATTCGGTGAGCTTCAGATAGCTTCTGCTCCACCTCGCGCTCGTTGGTGATATCAAAGATCAGCAGCAGTAAACCGTCGACTTGGTCATTCTCACTGCCACAAGGGATGCAGGTAAGCTTCTCGATCTTAACCGCTCCCCCTTGGCCTGAAGTGATTTCGTGGACCACGGTCTTTCCCGCCAACGCGGCTTCAAATAGCGGCATGAGTTGATCAAGCTGTGTCTTACCAATAACAGGCCGCAGGTGCTTGCCGATAATCGCCTCTTTTTGCAGGCCTAAACGCTGGGCATAGCCTTGGTTTACAAACAGATACGTCAGTGAGGTATCGAGGTAGAGAATATCGGCCGGTAGGGCATCAAGAATAAGCCGCTGGCGCTCCTCAACTTTAGATAGCTCAACTTTGGCGAGTAGGATGGACTCTGAGGCGATCTCTAGCTCAACGTTCTTCTCAGCAAGTGCTTGAGTACGCTCAGCGACTTTGCTGTCGAGGTTTTGAATCGCATCGCGTAGCCGCTCCACCATATCATCAAAGGTGCGCGCCAGCAGGCCGATCTCATCGTCACGGTGGATGCCGCTTTTAGCCGTAAACTCACCTTGGCTGACACGTTCTGCTGTTCCGGCAAGGCGCATGATGGGCTCGGTGATACCGCGCGCGAAGGCAAATATCAGTAGCGTCAGTAGCGTCAGTGCGACCGCTGAGATCGTGATCAGGCGCTCAGCCAGCTGCTCGGAGCTGCTGCGTAGCTCATCCACATAGACGGACGAACAGATGTACCAATCAAAGCCCGGTAAGTAGCGCACCAGCGATAGCTTCTCGTAAACATAGTTACCCGGATCATTGGGGCGGTCCCATGTGTAGTGCAGCTCTTTGCCGGTGTCGGCCACGCGGATCAACTCATCGGCAATGGATTGCTGTGTAAGGGGGTTTACCAAATCCCAAAAGTTTGTGCCGTTGATATTGGGGTTTGGGTGGATCAGCATGTTGGTTTTCGCATCGAAAATAAACAGATAGCCGCTGGTGGCAATCTTAATATCCCGAAGGCCCTCCGTTAGCTCCTGTAACACGCTGTCATGGCTGGTTTTGATCAATTGCTCAAGATCGTCGAGATAGACACCAGAGCCGATAACGATGTTCCAAGCCGGTATATCTTTGAAGTAAGAGACTTTATCTAGTAGCTGCTCACCTGCGAGGCGACTCCATTGGTAGCGATAAAACCCTTCCCCCTGCTGCTGGGCCATCTCGACCATCGTACTGATGGCGGGGGCTTGGTCGTATTGGCTCAGTCGCTCAAGTGATAAACCATCAAAGCGGGCATCGGGGTGAGCGACAAGGGTGCCTTGGTAGTTCGATGCCCAAATATAGTCGTTGTTTCCGTAGCTTAATGTGCGCAGTGTGTCGAAAGCACGTGTTGTGGCGCTCTCTTGTGACAGCTCGCCAAGGGCGACTGCGGCACTTAAGCCATCAAGGTAAGACTCGGCCAAGCTGACAACACTTTTGAGCTGTTGCTTACGTGCATCGAGTGCATCTTTTCGGTGCAGCTCAATATCCGTGTGTAATTTGCTGGCCATCGAAAACACGCTATCTAGCGCGATGCGGCTGGCGTTGCGCTCAATCTCGTACACCTTTTCCTTCAGCAGTGGCACTGAATAGAAGTAGATCGTGGCAAATATCGCTGACATGACGATAAGTACGGTGATCAGAAAGCGTCTGACGAGGCGTGAACGGAGCAGCATGTAGGTATATTTACTTATTCTTTTAACATTCGTCCATTCTAACCAAAATGGTGCACAAGTAGAGCGATTGTTACATTTCGTAAGAATTGCGACAAATTAAAGCAAAGATCTTCCCTTTAACTAGCCCTACAGCAGTTTGTTAACTGCCTTCCCGAAAACAAAAACAATGAAGACATCATCTATAAGATGGTGCCAAGGGATAGATTCAGCGCATCGCCACGGTGAGCGATAGCACGAAACCCATCATCGTTGGGAATCCCCTGTGTAGTGTGGGTAACAGCCCTCACAGGAATAGCATTATCCATAAAAACCGAAATGTAGCGTTTGCACTGTGGGCGGGCGCTAGTGGAACAAAGGAGAGGTGGCTCAAATGCATCGGCATGGTTTGAGCTGCTGCTAGTAACAGGAACTAGGTATGTCTTTAACGCACAACATCTACAACCAGTCATTGGAACAAAACCACGCCAACTATGCGGCGCTAACACCTATTAGTTTTATAGAGCGTACGGCGGCCGTTTACCCCAATCGTATCGCGACGATTCACGGTGATACACAGCGCACTTGGGCGCAAACGTATCAGCGTTGCCTCCGTTTGGCGAGTGCCCTGAGCAAGCGTGGTGTAGGTGTTGGCGATACCGTATCGATTATTGCGCCAAACCTGCCTGAGCACTTTGAAGCGCATTTTGGCGTCCCGATGTCTGGAGCGGTGCTTAACTCGATCAACACGCGATTGGATGCTGAAGCGGTGGGTTTTGTGCTGCAACACGCAGAAACAAAAGTGCTGATCACTGAGCGCGAGTTCTCGGCAGTAGCTGCAAAGGCCGTGAAGATGTCAGGCCGCAAGATCCTTGTTATTGATATTGATGATCCGTATTTCGAAGGCGGCGAGTTGATCGGCCAAATGACATACGATGCATTCCTAGAAGAGGGTGATGCAGATTTTACCGCGGTGAAACCCGCTGACGAGTGGGATGCTATCACGTTGAACTACACGTCGGGCACGACGGGCGATCCAAAAGGTGTGGTGTACCACCATCGTGGTGCTTACCTCAATGCCGTGAGTAACATTGTGTCTTGGCACATGGGTGAGCAGCCGGTATATCTGTGGACGCTGCCAATGTTCCACTGTAACGGCTGGTGTTTCCCTTGGAGTATTGCGGCGGCTGGCGGCACGAGTGTCAGCCTGCGCCATGTCCGTGCGAACGACATCTTCGATCTGATTAAAGAACATAAAGTTAACCACTTCTGTGGTGCGCCTATTGTGCTGAATATGCTGAATGGTGCTGATGACAGCCTGAAAGCAGGCATCAACCACAGCGTAAAAGTCATGACTGCAGGCGCAGCGCCACCGGCGTCTGTTATCCAAGGAATGGAAGAGTTGGGCTTTAGCGTAACGCATGTATACGGTCTAACAGAAACCTACGGCCCATCCGTTGTGTGCGCTTGGCATGATGAGTGGAATGAGTATGACGAAGGTCAGAAAGCTCGCTTGAAGTCACGCCAAGGCGTAAAAGCACCGATGCAAGAAGATCTCATGGTTGCAGACCCAGAAACGCTAGCGCCAGTGCCGCAAGATGGCGAAACCATTGGCGAGATCTTTATGCGCGGTAACCTAGTGATGAAGGGTTACCTGAAGAATCCATCCACCACAGATGAAGCTTTTGCTGGCGGTTGGTTCCACTCAGGTGATCTCGCGGTATGGCATGAAGATGGCTATATCGAGATCAAAGACCGCTCCAAAGATGTCATTATCTCAGGCGGCGAGAACATCTCCTCCATCGAAGTGGAAGATGTGCTTTATCGCCATCCGAAAATCCAAGATGCCGCAGTAGTGGCGCGTCCAGACGAGAAGTGGGGCGAGACGCCTTGTGCGTTCGTCACTCCAGTCGAGGGTGCTGCGGTAACCGCAGAAGAGATCATCGCATTCTGCCGTGACAACATGGCCCACTTTAAAGCACCGAAGACGGTGGTGATGGGTGAGTTGCCAAAAACCTCTACCGGGAAAATTCAGAAGTTCTTGCTACGTGACCGTGCCAAGGAGCTATAAATTTTTTGTTGTGTACCGTGAAAAGTAGACATTTTTCACATCCTTTTGGCTGGCCGTAAGGTCAGCCGCTTTTCACTCATATCTTGTTTGTCCACTTGATGTCCTTTTGCCGGTGTACACCGGCTTCTTTTTTTGCTGCCCTCTTTTAGCTGCCCTGTGCTCCCTATGTGTTGATTCGCTGCGGTGTGACGTGATGTCGCATGTGGCATTTGGTCACGCTGCAACGCTTGTGTACTTCGCTAAACTCGCCACAAATTTTCATGGCTTGAACCCTTATGAAGTACACCGCTTTAATCCCCTTGGTGCTTTGCGCACCGCTTGCTCAGGCCGATTGGTACTGGGCACCCTATACTGAGACCGCTTCACATCATGGACATGGGCGTGGTGCAAAGCAATTTGTGCTACACAACGCTACCACTGAACAGCAGCCTGATGTGGAGCTGATCCACTCTGATCTGGTGCGAGAAACGCACCGACTTGACGGTAACCGTTTAAAACTGCGGCCAACGGGCAAAAACAACTACCATCTGCTACTCGCCAAAGCCAAGGGGCAACGCTACGAATATGCTGCCGCTCGGTACCTCTACTTTAATGGCCGACCGGTAGATACATCGCCGACCGACTTGCTGGCAGCGCCACAAGCCTCGTTAGTGCTCATTCCTGATCCGCTGCCGCGTGAGCACTGGAAGTATGAAAGCCAAAAAAGCTATCGGTATCGCGCTACGTTTAACGGTGCGCCGCTGGCCAACCAGCCGGTGTTGGCGACCACCACCTTTGGCTCGACTGAGATATTGCATACCGATGCGTTCGGCGTACTCGAGGTTCATATTCCAGATGACTTTCCTGAGGTAGTACCTGCCAAGCGCGCTACACCACCTGGTGAGCTGAAGCTGTTTATCTCGCTGGAGCGCGACGGGGTGGACTACCAATTTAGTTTAAGTAGTCGTTATCACGCGAGTGCGAAGCACTGGAAAAGCGCATCAGCTGGCGCGCTGGTCTTGGGGCTTGGCATGTTTGCCGGATTTGTTGTGAATCGCCGTCTTCCCAGCCATGACCGCCGCCGGAGCAAAGTGAAATGAGCCAACGATTCTCTTTAACGGTGATTCGCCGCAGTGTGCAGCTTTTTATGTTCATTTTTTTTGTCTATGGCGCTTCGGTTGTAGGCTTTTACGCTGCCGATAAAATATCAGGGGCTTTGCCCTCGCTAAGCTGTGCCTACGACCAGATGAATGCGGACTATTGTGCGCTGATCCCGCTACAGCACCAGTTTCATCACCGTCTTGGCGCTGCGGTTGATACCGGAAACGCGTTGCAGATCTTGATGCCGGTACTCACCACATTGGGTACGTTCTTACTGCTGTTTGTCGTATTGAACAAAGCCTTTTGTGGCTGGGTTTGTCCGCTGGGCTTTTTTCAAGAGGTGATGAATATCATCGGGCAAAAGCTCGGGCTGCGCCGGGTTAATCAACTGACCGATGCGACGGTGGATAAGATACGTCCGGTTAAGTGGTTAATGCTGAGCGGTTTAGTGTTTGGCCTCCCCGCGTTAACTAGCCTCGGATTTCTATCGGATGAGTGGGGCGACCCCTTTTGCCAAATCTGCCCGAGCAGAATACTGACCACCCTGATGACAGGAAGTCATGAGCAGCTGTTTGTTGATACCTCAACGCCAAGCTACATGGTGTTATCGATCTTAGGTGATTTTCTGTTTGGTCTGGTTATCGCGATGGCTTTAACGTTGCGCCAGCCTTTTTGCCGCATCTGTCCGATGTTGGCCTTACACGCGGTATTTCGTAAAGCCGGCTTTGCCCGATTAGTAAAAAAGGGCACATCGCGATGTGACCGCTGCGGCCTGTGTGCGGACGCGTGCCCAATGGATATTCGTGAGCTGCAAACTGAGCACAACCACACCGATAAAGCACAAGACATTACGCTGGCAGATTGCACGCTTTGTGGTCGTTGTGTGGAGTTTTGCCCAGATAAAGATGTCTTGCAGCTGCGCTATCTTAATCAACCGATCTTTAGTGCGAGCCCGCGCTATTTCAAGGCGCGTAAAAAAGCCCAAACCCAGTGGGAAAGAGTCAAGCTGGTGGAGATGCCAAAGTCGAAGGTGGAGTCATGAGCACGGAGTGGGTTGAACTGAGTCTCTATACCGCGGTCTTCTCAGCATTTCTTATCGGTGTGAGCTTTGGAAGTGGACCTTGTAATCTAAGTTGCTTGCCATACCTTGGCCCCGTTTTGCTCGGCCCTTCTGCCGCGAAGCCTGTAGCGGAGGTGTTACTCCCCTTTATGGGAGGGCGATTATCAGGTTACCTCACATTGGGTGCTGCTGCGGGTGCATTTGGGCAAACATTGCAGCACTACCTTGAACACCCGGCTGTACCGTTGTTTGCGGCCAGTATCACCTTTTGGTTGGCCCTTAAAATGTGGCGTCAAGCGCGCCAGCCTGTGTGTCACTCCGTTTTGCCCAGTGCCGCGCCTGAGCCGCCTGCCAGCAACCTCATCGCAACGGATCGGGCGGTTGAGCCGCGTAACCGCTTGCAGCTCTATGGGTTGGGTTTTTCGCTGGCGTTAAACCCTTGTATTCCTCTGTTGGGGTTGTTGGCGGTGGCTGCACAAAGCGCCAGTTGGTTTTGGGGCGGTGCGGTGGCCTTTGGATTTGGTATCGGAGCCATTGTGATACCGACACTTTTAGTGCGCTATGGCGTTGCGCTGCTGGGTAAGGAGCTACGCCGTCATTTGGCGCAGTGGCAGTTTGGTTTAACGCGCGTGGGCGCAGGCCTGCTGCTGTTAGTGGCCATTAACACTGCTTGGCGAGGGGTTCCCGCATGATGATGTTTGAGAAAGGTGGTCCCGTCGTGTGGATCCTGCTTGCATACTCTGTTCTGGGTGTGTCGATTGTGGCAGCCCAGTACCTGCAACTGATGCTGCGTAAACGCGCTAAGTTGCATCTGCCGATTGAGCAGTGGCCACAAGGGGGTGAGCTGCGCATTGTTGAACAGTTAACACAGGCGTGTGATGCGAAAGGGCACGGCGCCGAGCTGCGGGCAGCGGCTGCACACCACATTTATGATGAAATGCGCCCGATGGAAGCAGGCATTAAAACGGTTTCGTTGTTAGCAAATACTGCTCCGTTGTTGGGACTGCTGGGAACAATCACCGGCATGATTAAGGCGTTTCAGGTTATCGAAAGTGCGGGTGGCAAAGTCGATGCAATGGCGCTAGCAGGCGGTATCTGGGAGGCGATGCTGACAACAGGCATTGGGCTAGCGGTGGCTATTCCTTTGCTAATACTGATCCACTTCTGGGAATCAGCATTGACGCGCTATCACTGGCAACTGCAACAAGCGGCAGCTTTGGTGCTTAACGACTCAGAGCAAGCGGCGCTCTGGCAGCAGGAGAGCATCACGGGTGCAATATAGATCGCCGGTACAACAGACAGCTATCCTTAACTTAACCCCGCTCATCGATATCGTGTTTTTGCTGTTGGTCTTTTTTATGCTGACAGCTCATTTTGTGGAAGAGCAGGTGGTTGATCTGGCGCTGCCGACCGCTGATACCGGTGACGACCTGAGAGCTCAGCAAGCGCACAAAATTACCCTCACTCCCAGTGGCGCTATGTTTCTGGACGGTGAGCCCATTCATGCCAATGTTTTGTCGCACCGCTTAGCTACGCTGATGCAAACAAAAGATACACTCGTGCTGCAACTGGCTGCTGATAAGGAAACACCATTTGAGCATATTGTGCAGGTGTTGGATGTGGCCAGAGCGCTGCATATCGATAATTTAGAGATATTAACTGAGCAGCCATGATGCAGTTGCACTGGAAAGCCTGCGGGGTTTTTTGTTCGTTACTGCTGCACCTAGGGCTTGCGTATCTATTGTGGAAGCAGCCCTTATTGGCGGATGCTGCACAAGCGCCAGCGGCGTCGTTCTCTGCGGTGCGTGTTAGCGTAGCAGCGCCTGCTCCTGTTGCTCCTGTTGCTCCGGCAGTGGCAGCTCCACTTGCGGCAGCCACACCGCCAGAACCTATCATTGAAAAGCCCAAGCCCAAGCCCAAGCCCAAGCCCAAGCCCAAGCCCAAGCCCAAGCCCAAGCCCAAGCCCAAGCCCAAGCCCAAGCCCAAGCCCAAGCCCAAGCCCAAGCCCAAGCCCAAGCCCAAGCCTAAGCCCAAGCCAGCGGTTCAACAAACGCTACCCACCCATATGCAAGTGGCTAGCGGCGCCAATATTGTGGCTAATAAAGTGCAGCACCCGCCAAGTGTGGATGCTGCAAACGAACAACAGCGAGCGGCACCGCCTATAAATCCAAAGGCGCAACGTGATCGACACTTTAATGAGCTGGCTGCACGCATTGATGCACACAAACATTATCCGTCTCGAGCACGGAAGCGAGGTATTGAGGGACGAGTGACTTTTATCGTATCGATTGATGCGTCGGGTAACCTAGCGGATGTTGAGTGGCTCAAGGGTAATCGTTTGTTTTACAAGAGCACTTTGCAGGCGATTCAGCGCTCTGTGCCGCTGCCATCCCCACTGGGTGCGGTGGCGTATAAACTCACGCTGGTATATCAGTTAAAGTAGTTTGTTAGTGATCAGCCCAAGGCGAGGGCGCTCTTTTAGATTCGCTTCTAGCCGCGAGAGTTTATCTTGAGAGAGGCGGAAAAAAGGGAGGTATTACCTCCCTTGCGGTTAAAACTGGTAGCGATAACTCAACATGATTGAGCGCGGTGCACCGGGTGAAAACGATTTTTCGCCGCTCGTATCTTTCTCCACCTCAACGGCATAGCGTTTATCAAACAGGTTTTGAATATTTAAGCTGATATCGTGCGGGCCTGTGGCATAACTGACGTTGAGGCTCGTGACAAAATCATAGCCTTTATATTTCTCTGTATTGGCGTTATCGAGGTAGTAATCTCCCCAAGAGTCAGCCTGCACACGCGCTTTGATGCCGGAGGGGTGTTCATAGTTTGCGTTGACGCTGTAGTAATGCTTTGGAATGTAAGGCAGTTGATTGCCGGAGCGGTCATGGTTCGTCGGGCGGCCACCGTAAACAATCTCTGAGAACTCATCATAGGTGTAATCACTGTAGGCATAGTTAAAGCCAAGTCGTAATTTACCGGGAATTTTACCCTGCAACACTTGCTTAGAGCCGCTGAACTCAAGCCCTTTTTTATCAGTACTGCCGGCATTTTGATAGATGCTTTCGCCGTTGGTGCGCACTCGGATGATCTCGTCGTCAACACTGCTGATATAGGCGTTTAGGTCAAACTCCCAGCTCGCAGCGCGGCCTTTAAGGCCTACTTCGAAGCTACGGCTGGTGGGGCTGCGAAGATCGGGGTTGCTCTCTAATTCGCTAGCGAAGGGGACTTGCTCGCCTTGGGCGAGATTACCGAACAGCGTAAACTGATCGTTAAGTTTATAGCTAATGCCAACGCGGGGTGAGAACAGGTCGAAGCTGCGGTTAAGTGAGCTATAACCGCCACTGCCCGGTACGGTCACATAGCCGCCCATGCCGTAGTTGTAGCGTGTATCACTGCTCCAAGTGTTTTGCTCGATGGTGATGTGGTCAAAGCGAAAGCCTGCATCAATCAACAGTTTTTCGTTGGGTTGCAGGCTCTCTTGCACAAAGAAGCCCACCACGTTGTTCTTCTCATCTTGCTCCTCTAATAGCTCGCCCGGATCGTTAGATAGCGTGCGAATCACTTTGGGGCCAGCGGTCACGATATCTTGGTAGGCGTATTTTTTAGCGCCTAGGTTGCGGTCTTGGCGGTAGGTCATGCCCATCACTAAGTTGTCCTGACCAAGCAGGTTGTGAGGGACTTCCACTTCGAGGTCTGTGCCCCAGATATTCACACCCGGCGTATCGTTGATACCGCCCGTCACTGGGTGGAAGTGGCTCCAGTGGTTGAAATAGAGACGCGGCTTAAAGGTAAAACTGCCCAGATCCATATTTAAACGGCTATTGAAAAAGATGATCTCGGAGTCCCGTGCGTTGTGCTTGAAGGGGCTGTTGTTGTCGGTTTGTTTGCCGGTTTGGCGAAACGCCTCGAACTGCTCTTGCGTCATATCTCCAGGGAGGTTGAGCTGCGCTTTGGTGTAGCTTAGCTCGGTCTCGAGTTCGGTGAAGTCATTGGGCAGATAGCCTGTTTTGATGCTGAGCTGATTCGATTCAAAATCGTTCCAACGGCGCCAGTTATTATCTGACTTGCGGTGCGATGCGGTAATCGCCACTGCGTTGCCTGCCTCCGACATGTAAGACTTGCGTGCATGGAGGTTTTTGGTGCCAAACTCGCCTGCGCCGATGCGTAGTTGGTCGCGCCGATCATCGAAAACCGATTTAGAAATAATCTGTATGGCACCGCCGGTCGATCCGGCAGCATAGATATTTCCGGGTCCCTTGCTCACCTCGATCTGCTCGATATCTTGCGTATCGATAAAGTCCATCCGTGTGAAGCTATCGGGGTCGGTGATCGGCACCCCATCGCGTAGCAGCATCACTTCGCGAATTCCGTATTGGGCCTTTAAGCCTGCGCCGCGCACGATCATCCGCGAGCTGTATGCGCCACTGGTCGACTCAACTAAGACACCCGGTGTGCCTCTGAGCGCATCGTTGATATTACCCATGCGCTCCTGCGCAAGACGGCTTTGATCAATCACGGCGATGCTCTCAGGCACCTCAGACGAGACGCGCTCTGCACGCGTGGCGGTCACGGTGATCACATCGGTTGGACCATCCACAGCGAGCGCTTGGCTGCTGATCAAGGCAGAGATAACAACGCACAGTTGTTTTTTAGGGGTGGGGGTTCCGATCATCTTTTTAACTCCAAGAAAAACTGACCGGAAAATAAGGGTATAGAGGCTTGTAAACAATGTGACATGATGTCACGCGGCAGATTGTCGCAGTGCTGCAAGCGTGTGTTAATACCGTCTTGGAGCGCTGATAATTGAGCTTAAATGTCACCCGATGTGGCGAGTTTCAATTGGTCCACCAGCCACTGACGTCCCGCTTCATTGCGTAATCGAGGGTCTTGAATGAGCGTCATCCGTTGGGTGGGGAACGCATCACTCAGTGCAAAGATTTTTACCGGTAATAAGGTCGCAAATAGCTCCGCCATGCGTTTGGGCAGTGTTGCGAGCATCTGGCTATTGGCAGCCATGCGCGCGCCCGCCATATAGTTACTCACTTTAGCAACCACTTGGCGATGTCGGTTTTGCTGGGCTAACCAGCGATCAACGGCGCTGTCGGCTTGTGAGGCCAGATCAAAAAAGGCGATATGCTCAGCCGCCAAATAGGTTGGCAGATCCAGTGGACCACGATGGTTATAGTGCTCGCTGCCAATCACCACTAAATGCTCCTCACACCAGATATCGATATCCAGATAGCTAGGAGTGGAAAGGTCGCTCTCTAGCCCGATAATCAAATCGACTTCACCACTGGAGAGGCGCTGTAGCGCTCGGTCTTCAGGGATGATGTCGATAGCGATCTGAATATAAGGGGCGCGCTTGCGTAATGTGCAGAACCAGTCTGGAAAAATAACCGATTCGAAGTAGTCCGTTGCCGCCAGCGTAAAGCAGCGTTGGCTGGTGGCTGGCACGAACGCGGTGGGGGCTGCGATAGCGCGCTCGATGGTAGCAAGTGCGTTGCGTACTTCTGGCAACATCGCTTTGGCACGCTGGGTAGGCTGCAAACCCTGTGGCGTGCGTACTAAAAGAGGATCGTTACAGTGCTCACGTAGTCTTGCCAAGGCATGGCTCATCGCCGACTGGCTGAGAAACACTTTTTCAGCGGCACGGCTGACATGACACTCGCTAATGAGCGCCTCAAACTGAATCAGTAGGTTCAGGTCAAAGTTGTGTAGATCCGACATGCCAGTACTCGTTAATATCTATCGTATTAATAGTTATATCATCTATATGCATTTCACAGATAGTGGTGAGTGAAGTAGCCTGTTCTCTATTGAGATGACAGGAGCAAAACAATGACAAAAACAACCACACCCGGCCCCGTGGTCGCAGATGCAGATATGCCGCTCTATGGCACATTAGGCATGACGTTTATGCAGGTTCCTTTTGTACCAGATCCGGCGCAGTTTAGTGGTGACGTGCTGGTGACAGGCGTTCCCTATGATATGTCGACATCAGGGCGCCCAGGTGCGCGCTTTGGGCCACAAGGTGTGCGTGCTGCATCGGCAAACCTTATTTGGGAGGGCGCGCGTTGGCCTTGGAACTTCGCGCTTGAGGAGCACTTAAACGTTGCGGATACCGGCAACCTGCTGTTTCGCCATGGCGAACCACAAACATTGGTTGATAACCTCACAGCGCACATTGATCAGGTACTAGCGAGCGGCGCACAAGCACTCACATTTGGCGGAGATCACTACATTACGCTACCGGTGCTGCGCGCGTACGCTAAAAAGCATGGCCCTGTGGCGCTGGTGCATTTCGATGCCCATACCGATACCTACTCAGGGGGCACCCAGTATGATCACGGCACGCTGTTCTACCATGCGGTTAAAGAGGGGCTGGTGGATACGGATCATGCCATACAGGTAGGCATCCGGACGGCATATGAGCACGAAGATCACCCCTTCGAAGTGCTGGATGCGGCGTGGGTCAATGGTCATGGTCCTGACGCGACCCTTGAGCGGATAAAAGCGCGTATCGGTGACAAACCAACCTACGTTAGCTTTGATATCGACGGTCTTGATCCAGCGGTTGCACCCGGCACAGGCACACCAGTGTGCGGCGGGCTATCAATCGATACGGCGCTTAAAATTATCCGTGGTTTGCAGGGCGCTAACCTTGTGGGAATGGATGTGGTGGAAGTGGCACCGGCTTACGACCATGCTGAGGTGACATCGCTGGCAGGAGCAACGCTCGCACTTGAGTACTTGTATGTATTGGCTGCTAACAACGGCGCGGGAGGCTGCTATTTAAGCCGATAAAAAACCACCTGCCATGGGCAGGTGGGGAAATGAGGACGTACCTAAATACAAGCGGGGTAACGTGCGGTTAACCCGAACCGGCAGGCACAGAGGTTGGGCCGTGATCAACGGCTGAATCCTGAGACCATCACCATCATAGCGAGGCAAAACGGTTGGCCAGAGAGCCAACATCGCCTCGCGTATGAGTCCATCCCCTCACATACCTATTCGGGTGTATAGTGCGTCGGTGCGGCGCTATATAGTCTGTCAGTTAATGATGCCAAATTTATGCAGGAGTAAGACGTAATGAAAAGTTATCAGGAATGGGAAGCGCTACGCAGCGAACTGCGCTTTCGTGAGGGCGCGTTCATTAACGGTGAGTTTGTCCCAGCCATCAGTGGCGAGACCTTCCCCTCAGTCAATCCTGCAACGGAAGAGGTCTTGGTTAATGTAGCCAGCTGCGACACAGCAGATATTGATGTGGCTGTATCCCATGCCCGTGCGGCGTTTCAGTCGGGTGTATGGTCGCAGATGGCGCCACGTGCACGTAAAAAAGTGTTGCTACGTCTTGCGCAGCTACTCGACCAGCACCGAGATGAGCTAGCACTGCTCGATACCCTTGAGATGGGTAAATCAATTTCTGAGATGGTCGCCATCGATATCCCTGATACGATCGACTGCTTCGAGTGGACAGCGGAGTGTATCGATAAAGTCTATGGCGAAATCGCACCAACGGGCGTGGATACACTGGCGTTGATCAGCCACGAGCCGTGCGGCGTTGTGGGCTGTATCACACCTTGGAACTACCCTTTGATGATGGCGGCGTGGAAAGTGGCACCGGCGTTGGCGGCAGGTAATAGCGTCATTCTAAAACCATCGGAAAAGTCAGTTCTCAGCTTGCTACGCTTGGCGGAGCTTGCTAAAGAAGCGGGCATCCCTGATGGCGTATTCAATGTTGTGACAGGCTATGGCCACACCGCGGGTAAAGCGCTGGCGCTGCATCAGGATGTAGACGTATTAGCCTTTACCGGCTCGACGCGTGTGGCGGGGATGCTCATGGGCTACGCTGGCGAATCCAACATGAAACGGGTGTGGCTAGAGGCTGGCGGTAAGTCGCCAAATCTAGTGTTTGCCGATGCTGACTTGGATAAAGCCGCACAAACAGCAGCCGTTGCCATCTTTGGCAATCAAGGCGAAGTCTGTATCGCGTGCTCGCGCCTGTATGTTGATGCATCGGTTAAAGATGAGTTTGTCGAAAAACTGGTGGCAGCCGCTAAGCGTTTTCAGCCGGGTGATCCGCTCAACCCAGCAACAACGATGGGGCCTTTGGTAGACAAAGCACAGCTGGACACGGTTGCGCGCTATGTAAACTCCGCTATCGAAGAGGGTGGCCGTGTACTTTTGGGTGGCGTACCTGAGCACCAAACAGGCGAAGGTTTCTTTGTTGAGCCGACCATCATTGATAACGCACACAACGGCATGACCTTTGTGAAAGAGGAGATCTTCGGCCCTGTGCTTGCGGTATGTACTTTTGAAACAGAGGAGGAGGCGATTCGCCTAGCGAACGATTCCCAGTACGGTTTGGGCTCTGCTCTGTGGACCGAGAGCCTCTCGCGTGCTCACCGTGTAAGCCGCCAGATTCAAGCCGGTATGGTGTGGGTAAATACATGGGGAGAGGGCGATACTACGGTTCCGTTTGGTGGTGTGAAAGCATCGGGCAATGGCCGTGATAAATCGCTACATGCCTTCGAGAAATACACCGATGTGAAAAACGTCATGATCCGTTTGTCGTAAGGTCCATCAAGCCCCTGCAAGGTGCAGGGGCTGCTCTTAGCATTTACATCCCCTCGTAACTGCCGTAGCATCTTTGGTATCTAGCGTTATTTAGCGACTGTATCTATCTGTTGATTCGCCCATGCTGAAGTCTTTTATCCATATACTCACGTTGTGTGCCTTACTGTTTGCCCCTATCGGCCAGACAGTCGCGCTGACGGCTATGGTGTGTCAGCAAGCGGATAGCCACGCCGAAATGATGGATCACTCTCAGATGGCAGAGCATCACGCTATGCTGCAGAGCAACGTGATGGGAGAATCCACCCCCGACTGCTGCCAAGCTGATGAACACTGCCCTGCGATGTTTTGTGCTGCGTTATCTGCAGCTTACGCTGGGCCACTGCGCTTTGAAATCGAACGTGCTGCCTTGCTATCGCAGCAGCATTTAGCGCAGCCGCGCGATACAGTTCAGTCCCTCTATCGTCCTCCCATTCTTACCTAACACAGGGAAAGTGCGCCCTGATTTTGCGCACTGCCGCTTTTTCCTGTTTTTAGCCCGTTCGTTGTAATGGGTTTAGCCCAGAATATCTGGGGGTAAGATTATGCATTTCAAAAAACTCTATCGATGTGGAGCGCAGCCTCAGCTGCGCTTACGCATGTCCAATATCTCTTTCTATAGCCAAGGCCTGTATGGCTCTGTGCGCTGTATGCTCGGTGCTGGCTTGCTAGTGGTGGCGTCAATGGCCAAAGCGGATACTCCGCTGACGCTGAACGATGCGGTAGCGATATCGTTACAAAATGACCCTTGGCTGCAGGGGAGTCTTTATCAGCAGCAGGCGATGCTTGAACGAAGTGTCGCGCTCGGTGCCCTACCTGATCCGCGGTTTTCCGTAACGCTGGCGAACCTACCCACCAATACCGCTGATTTTAACCAAGAGGCGATGACACAGTTAAAGTTCGGCGTGACCCAGTTGTTACCTCGCGGGGACACTCTGTCTATCAAGCAGGCCCGCCAAGAGGTGGCTGCTTCAAAGCAGTCGTTCTTGCGTGATAACCGTAAAGCACAGGTAGAACGCGATGTATCGCTGTTATGGCTCGATGCGATCAAAGCTGATAAGACAGCAGTCCTGATAGAAAGCGAGCTGCCATGGGTCGAAAAGGTTTTAGACGTTGCTCGGAGTAACTATGCCTTTGGCATTGGCGCAGCTCGCCAGCACGATGTTGTTCAAGCGCAGATGAGCGTCACACAGCTACAAGAACGGCTGCTACGCCAGCAGCAGAGTTTGAGTGCTGCTTTGGCCGGTATAACCCAGTGGTTATACCCAGCGGCCTTGCCCGCCACGGAAAGGTTCGCTGGCCGCCTGCCAGATAGCTTGCCAGTACTTGAGCGGCCAACCCTTCCTGAAACAGATGCTCAGCGCATGGACCTTTTACGCCAACACCCTTTGTTGAGAGCGGCTGGTGTCGATCAGCAGGTGAAAGCGCAGGATATTGCGCTGGCGCGCGAGCAGTACAAACCCCAATGGGCTGTGAGTGCTGGATATAGCTATCGGGATGATGCGCCCAATGGCCCCAGCCGCGCAGATCTGTTTTCAATTGGCATCTCGTTTGATCTGCCGCTATTTGCGAGCCAGAAACAAGATCGCAACGTGGTTGCATCCATCGCAGAGAGTGAAGCGGTGAAAACAGAAGCGGTGCTGCTTATGAACCAGATGCAAAGTGCCATGCATAGCGAGATGCGCACATTGGCGAGTCTAGAGACACGGCATCGGCTGTTTGAGCGCACGTTATTGGCGCAAGCGACCAGCCTTGCTGAGCTCACATTGAACGCTTACACCTTGGATGACGGCGAGATCTCTGCGGCATTGCAAGCTCGAGTGACGGGTATGAACACACGCATCGCAGCGCTGGATATTGCCGTTGAACGCTTAAAAAGCATTGTAAGACTCAATTATCTGCTCACCCAAAGCGGTGCAGAGCGAGTGGGCGAGTAAGGAGAGAAAGATGTCAGGAATTATCAAAAACCTGTTGGTGATGACCGCTGGCGCCGCGCTCGGTATAGGTGGCGTTATCTTATTTGTCCCGGCTGTTTTGCAAAGCCAGCCGAGTACCGAAAGCGCTGAAAAGCAACCGCTGTACTGGGTGGCGCCGATGGATGCCAACTATCGGCGTGACCAGCCGGGTAAGTCACCTATGGGCATGGACCTTGTGCCTGTCTATGAGGAGGCTAGTGACAGCACGGTGGTCGGAGCGGTCGAAATAGCTCCGCAGGTTGTTAACAACTTGGGTGTGAAAACGGCAGCGGTTATCGAAGCGCCCTTTGAGTCCCGAGTGGCTACTGTCGGTTACGTCCAGTACAGCGAAGATGCGTTAGTACATATCCATCCGCGTATTGAGGGTTGGGTTGAAGCGCTGTTTGTTGAATCGACGGGAAGCCCTGTGGAGCAAGGAGCGCCATTGTATCGCCTCTATTCACCGCAATTAGTGACCGCTCAGCAGGAGCTGTTGATCGCGTTGAAACGAGGCAATCGCATCTTGGCCAAGGCTGCTCGTAGCCGTCTGGCGGCGTTGCATGTACCAAGTCACTTTATCAAAGAGCTAGAGCGAACCCGAGAAGTGCAGCAGAGTGTGACTTTTTATGCGCCTCAGTCTGGCATGATCGAGAATTTATCGGTGCGCGAGGGCTTCTATGTGAAGCCGGACACAACGCTGATGAGTATTGCCAAGCTTGATGAGGTTTGGGTTGAGGGGGAGGTTTTTGCAAACCAAGCGGCTTTAGTCACCCAAGGCCAACCGGTGCAGATGAGCCTCGATTATTTTCCGGGGCAGCAGTGGCAAGGGAACGTCGAGTATATCTACCCAACACTATCTGCTGACACGCGCACCCTGCGCCTGCGGATGCGCTTTGCCAACCCTGATCAACGCCTGCGCCCCAACATGTTTGCATCTCTGACGCTATTTGCGCGTGATAGTGAAACGACGTTGATGGTGCCCCGTGAGGCGGTCATTCGGACAGGCCGACAAGATCGTGTTGTTGTGGCACTGGAGGAGGGGCAGTTTAAGTCGGTGGCTGTGCAGTTAGGGCGCATGAATGATCGCTACATCGAGGTTCTGGACGGGGTGTTGCAAACTGACCGTATCGTCACCTCAGCTCAGTTCCTGTTGGACTCGGAGTCGAGTAAGTCTTCTGATTTTCTGCGCATGGCGCCTGCGCCGAGTAAGGTCTGGATGGCGGGGGAGGTCAACGCAGTGACGCCTGCAGAACGCCTCGTCAACATCAGCCATGAGCCTGCACCTGAGTGGAAATGGCCAGCAATGACCATGAACTTTGTGGCATCAGATCAGGTGGATATCAACCAGCTAGAAAAAGGGCAGACACTGCACTTTGAGGTGGCTAAAGGGGAGGCGGGAGATTATCAAATCACCGGCATCCATATTATGTCGCAGCCGCGTGTCTCGAGCGCCACGGTAAACGGCACGATTAACCGTATTGATATTGAAAACCGTGTTATCAACATCAGCCGAGATGCCATTGAAAAGTGGGATCGACCGGCCGTGACGATGGACTTTATCGCAAGCGAGGACGTTGATCTTGCTGCGTTAACGGTTGGAGCGGTGGTGCGCTTTACCTTTGAGGTGCGTGATGATCTTGTGATCACTGAGCTAGCGCCTGCGCCCACCCATGCTAACCACTCCGATACGCAGCAACACTGAGGGCGGCCTAATGATTGAAGCTATTATTCGGTGGTCAATTGCTAACCGCTTTCTGGTTTTGGTGGCTGCTGCTGTCCTTATTGTAAGCGGTAGTTTTGCGCTAAAAAATACGCCAGTTGACGCCATACCTGACCTTTCTGATGTGCAGGTGATTGTTAAAACTAGCTACCCGGGCCAGTCACCACAGGTTGTTCAGGACCAGGTGACTTTTCCGCTAACCACGGCGCTTTTATCTGTACCCGGCGCAAAAACGGTGCGTGGCTACTCCTTTTTTGGTGACTCATACGTCTACGTCATCTTTGATGACGATACCGATATCTATTGGGCTCGTAGCCGAGTGCTTGAGTACCTCAGCCAAGCAACATCCAGCTTGCCGCAAGGGGCGACGACGCAGCTAGGCCCAGATGCGACGGGTGTGGGATGGGTCTTTATCTATGCGCTCACTGATCGCACCGGCCAACACGATCTCAGCGAGCTACGTAGCCTGCAAGACTGGTTTCTCAAATACGAATTGCAAACTGTGCCCGGCGTATCCGAAGTTGCTGCAGTGGGTGGCATGGTGAAGCAGTACCAAGTGCAGGTGAATCCTGACCGGTTACGTGCCCACCGTATCCCTTTAAGTTTGATTGAGATCGCGCTAAAGCGGGGTAACCAAGAAGCAGGTGCGTCTGTCATTGAGATGGCAGAGGCGGAATATATGGTCACGGCCAGTGGCTATATTCAGTCGGCGCAAGATATTGCGCAGATCCCGCTGGGTGTAAACCAGCAAGGCGTGGCGTTGACCATTGCCGATGTTGCTGAGGTGGTGGTAGGACCGCAAATGCGCCGGGGCGTGGCGGAACTGAATGGCGAAGGGGAAACCGTCGGCGGCATTGTTGTGATGCGCTTTGGGGAAAATGCCCAGCAGACAATTGCTGGTGTTAAAGAGAAGCTCGCTTCTTTGGAAGGCTCCTTACCGGATGGAGTTGAAGTCATTCCGGTTTATGACCGTTCTGACTTGATCACCCGCGCGGTGGACAATTTGTGGAGTAAGTTGCTGGAGGAACTCGCCGTTGTTGCGCTGGTATGTGTGGCATTTCTCTTCCATCTTCGCTCATCCATCGTAGCGGTTGTCACGCTGCCCCTTGGCATACTGGTGGCGTTCATCGTGATGTATTGGCAGGGAATTAACGCCAATATCATGTCGTTAGGTGGTATCGCAATCGCTATCGGTGCGATGACAGATGGTGCCATCGTGATGATTGAAAACATGCATAAGCACATGGAGAGAACCCCGCTCACTGACCAAAACCGGTGGCAAGTGGTTGCACGGGCGGCCTCGGAAGTCGGGCCTGCACTGTTTTTCAGCTTACTGATTATCACCGTATCATTTTTGCCGGTGTTTATCCTTGAGGCGCAAGAGGGGCGGATGTTTGCGCCTCTGGCGTTCACCAAAACCTATGCAATGGCGGCCTCAGCAGGGCTTGCGATCACATTGGTGCCGGTGTTGATGGGCTACTTTATCCGCGGAAAAGTGATCTCCGAGCGCAAGAATCCGCTAAATCGGTTACTGATTGCGCTCTATTTTCCCGTGCTGAAGCGGGTCATGAAGTTCCCTAAAGCGACGTTGGTGGGGGCGCTGGTTGTGACGCTCGCAGGCTTTTATCCGGTCGATAAGATTGGTAGCGAGTTTATCCCTGAACTGGATGAGGGGGATCTGATGTATATGCCAACAACGTACCCGGGAATATCGATCGGCAAAGCGCGTGAGCTACTGCAGCAAACCGATAAACTGATTCGTACAGTTCCAGAGGTAGCCAATGTCTTTGGCAAGGTGGGCCGGGCTGAAACTGCAACGGACCCCGCTCCTTTAACGATGATCGAAACATTTATCCAGCTTAAACCGCGTTCTGAGTGGCGTGCAGGCTTGACGACAGCAGATCTAAAAGCGGAGCTAGATCGTTTAGTGAAACTGCCGGGCGTTACCAACGCATGGGTAATGCCCATCAAAACACGTATCGATATGCTGGCCACCGGTATTAAAACGCCGGTTGGTATCAAGGTGGCGGGGCCTGATCTGGGCGTGATTCAATCTATCGGGCAGCAGCTTGAAATGCTGCTACCACAAGTTAAGGGGACCGCATCGGTATACTCTGAACGTGTGGTCGGTGGGCGCTACATCAATGTGGATATTGATCGCCAGCGGGCGAGTCGTTATGGGCTGAATATTGCTGATATTCAGCAGCGTGTAGCCGTGGCTATTGGGGGGAGAAACATTACCCAAACCGTAGAGGGCCAAGAGCGCTATCCGGTGAACATACGTTATCCTCAAGATTATCGTGATAGCCCTGAGAAGCTAGCGATGCTGCCTTTGATGGCTCCAAACGGTGCTCAAATAACGCTGGGTGATGTGGCATCAATACAGATTAAAGAGGGCCCTCCCGGCATCAAAAGCGAAAACGCACGCCTTAATGGGTGGACATTTATCGATATCGACAACGTAGATATTGGTACCTATGTGGCTGATGCGAAGGCGATGTTAGCGCGCGAGCTATCACTGCCGGTGGGGTACTCCATTATTTGGGCTGGGCAATATGAATATATGGAGCGCGCCAAGCTAAAGCTATCGTATGTTTTGCCACTCACCTTAGCGATTATCGTGGTGTTGCTGTATCTCAATTTCAAAGCGTTTAGTGAAGTCGCTATCATCATCGCAACGCTGCCGATGGCGATGATTGGCGGGCTTTGGTTGATGTATTGGGAGGGCTTCAACTTTTCAGTGGCGGTGGGGGTAGGTTTTATCGCGCTGGCAGGCGTTGCTGTAGAGATAGGCGTCATTATGCTGGTATATCTCAACCAAGCCCTTCGCGAGCTTCAGGCTGAGGCCCAAGAAGTAGGAAAGCCTATTACGCGTGCTGAGTATCGGGATGCGTTGCTGCGTGGAGCGGGGTTGCGCGTGCGTCCTGTTATGATGACGGTGGCAACAATCATTATTGGGCTACTTCCCATTCTCTATGCGGATGGTACAGGGGCGGAGGTCATGAGCCGCATTGCTGCCCCTATGGTTGGCGGTATGACCAGTGCTGTCATACTGGCGCTGATCGTGTTGCCGGTTGTTTACAGCTTGGTTAAGTGGCCGGTGATTGAACGGTTCAATCGCCAGTTGCCAACATCGTCGTGAGGGGTAGGTAATGTAAAGAGGGAGAGGCTATTAGGCCTCTCCTTCGTTGCCGTTATGTGCGTTTTCTATCTCGTTGAGGTGGGCTAGAAAGAGCGTGAAAATCTCAGACTGCGTTGAGGTGTTCAAACGAGTGTGGATATTTTTACGATGCACTTTCACGGTTCCAAGACTGATATTGAGCATCGAGGCGATCGCTTTGGAGGAGTGGCCCTGTAAAATTAGCCCTGATATCTCCTGTTCGCGTTTTGTTAACACGCCCGTACCGAAGGTTTTCAATGCTTGTTTCATTGCGCTATCGGATTTTTCAAACTGAACATACTCGGCCGCTTGCGAAAGCCAGAATTGGCGCACTAACGCACTAATCACGGGGAAGCTGTCCTGTAAACGCAGCAGTTCGGCGCGGGTGATGGTGCCAAGGTTCGTTTTCCGCCCTAGAGAGATGGCACAGGTGACGGTTTTGTCCAGCTCAATGACAAGGTTTATCTCATCGACGAGATCAAAATCCTTGTAGCATGTTTGGTAGTATTCGGTCGTTTCGAAGGAGTCAGGGGCGATCTCGATGAGGCGGCTAACATCGGGAAGCCCACCTGCTTGGATACGGTTGAAGAGCGGATCCAGAATATAGGATTTGCTAAGGTAATTGTGTAGCGTTTGGCTCTGCTCTGCAGGGTCTGTCGGGTAGAGAATGACAGGCCTAAAACTCTTTTTAAACGTAACCATCAAGATGGTATCGAAGTGGCACAGGGTACCTAAAAAGTCAGCGAGCACGTGTGGGAAGCTGCGCAGTCTCACATGGTCTATTAAACTGGCGACATCTTTCTTCCATGCGCTGAATTGTGCATCTTGTTGGTATCTTTGGCTCATGGTGGGGCCTGCGTTTGCTGCTTTCTGGCGATAGGCTAATATCGCGGCGTTGACTCGTAGTTTACGATGGAATCGAGCAATAAAAAATCTGGCTGCGCGAGGCAGCCAGTAGAAAGTGAAGCATGCGGTGCTTCAGTGCTTACCGTGTTAGGGCTAATTTAGCCCTTATCTACAGAGGCCAAGGTAAGATCAAAACAGTGGCGCGCCTTTTCTAGGACTTCATCCACTTCGGCGTGGCTGATAACCAGTGGTGGCGAAAGCACCATACGGCTACCCACGGCACGCATAATAAGACCGTTTTCGAAACAGTGGTCACGGCAGATTAGGCCGATATCTAAATCATCTGGGAAGAGCGTTTTGGTCGCTTTGTCTTTAACCAGCGCGATACCTGCAACTAGCCCCATGCCTTCGATGTGTCCAACGAGTGGGTGTTCGCTGAGCATTTCACGCAGCTTGGTTTGAAAGTAAGGCCCGATATCGTTCGCGACGTAATCAACGATGTTTTCCTCTTTCATAAGGCGGATGTTTTCGATAGCAACCGCCGCCGCCACAGGGTGGCCCGAATAGGTGAAGCCGTGGTTAAAGTCTTCATCGTGCTCGATAAACGCGTTGGCAATGCGATCTCCAACGGCAACAGCCGCGATAGGTAAGTAACCTGAAGAGAGGCCTTTGGCCATGGACATCAGATCGGGCTGGAAATCAAAGCTTTGGCAGCCGAACCAGTTGCCGGTACGACCAAAACCACAGATAACTTCATCTGCTGCGATCAGTACGTCATATTTGTCGCAAATGCGTTTGATCTCTTGCCAGTAATTAGCGGGTGGCACGATAACACCGCCAGCGCCTTGGATCGGCTCACCTACAAACGCCGCAACGTTGTCAGGCCCTACGGCAAGAATCTTCTCCTCTAGTGCTTGTGCACAGGCAAGACCGAACTCCTCTTCGCTCATATCGCCTGCCTCGCCGTACCAGTATGGCTGGCGAATACGCTCGATATTCGGTACTAGTGGGCCGCCTTGTTTATGCATGCCGCTCATACCACCTAGGCTGGTGCCGCCAATCGTACTGCCGTGATACGCATTTTCACGACCGATCAAGATATTCTTGTACGGCTTGCCTTTGATATTCCAGTACTGACGCACCAAGCGAATGACAGTATCAACCGCTTCGGAACCGGAGTTTGCAAAGAAGATATGGTTTAGATCGCCAGGCGTAACACTTGCGATCTCTTTAGCTAACTCTGCAGCAGGTGTATGAGTTGTTTGGAAAAAGGTGTTGTAGTAGGGCAGTGTTTGCATCTGCTGGTGCGCTGCTTCAACAAGCTCTTTGCGCCCGTAACCCATGTTGACGCACCAAAGGCCTGCCATGCCATCGATAATCTTGTTGCCTTCGCTATCCCACAGGTAAACGCCTTCGGCGCGTTCGATAACACGTGCGCCTTTGCGGTTCAGTGCACCTGTGTTGGTAAATGGGTGCATGTGGTGGCTAGCATCGGTGGCTTGAATATCGGCGGTGTTAGCCGCTGTCGTTGTGC
Source organism: Neptunomonas sp. XY-337 (assembly GCF_004959845.1). Lineage (NCBI taxonomy): Bacteria > Pseudomonadati > Pseudomonadota > Gammaproteobacteria > Oceanospirillales > Oceanospirillaceae > Neptunomonas > Neptunomonas sp. XY-337. The sequence continues at coordinate 417,132 of NZ_SPLL01000002.1, forward strand.
GATGGCTGGACATAACGTTACTCCAATTTAGTAGCAGCGACACCACCGCTTGAACACAGGTCGTGTGAATTTTCGATGGGGTCGTTGAGTGATCAAGTTTGAATTGATTTTGTGATCACAAAATTTAAAAGTCAATCACAAAGTTGATAAAAAATTGCACCACTTCGAGGCATATACCTCGAAGTGCTTGATATCAAAAAAGAAAATATGGGGCGTAACGGAGCAGGGATGGTGCGCAGGGGCTAGCTCTCAGACTCTTCGATAAAGCGCTGCAGTAACTCCGGGGTGCTGGCGAAGGCAAAACCCTCGCGAATATCGGCCGAAATGGCGATTTGTAGCGCAAAAGCATCTTTTCTTTCAATGGCTTGCATCGCATCGTTATGACGATCGACAAGGTAGTGATCTTTGAGATGATTGGTGGCTAAGCGCATAAATGGGCCGAGTTGCAGCCAGATGCTCTCGATCAACGGAAGCGTCACCTGGTGGGGGTTGGCCGTGTACAGGCTGCGGTGAAAGTTCTGATTCAAGATGCTAATTTTATTGAGGTTTCCCTGCTCTTGAGCATCATCAATCAGGCGGTCTAGCTGGCGTAATTCGTCCAATTTCACGTTATCAATATAGGGGAGCGCACGAGCCGCCGCATGAGATTCTATCGCAATGCGTGCTTCACAAAGTTCATCGAATTTCATGGCTGTCATATGGGGAACGAGCACCCGGCGGTTCCCCTGAATCTCAAGTGCGCCCTCGGCTGCGAGCTGCCGCAATGCCTCACGAATAGGCATGGGGCTGACATCGAGAAGTGCCGCCAGTTCGCGGATTGTAAGCGCGCGGCCTGGCAAAATTTCTCCGTTCATGACGGCGTTACGGAGCATCGAATATACCCACTGGGTGATAGTTACACCCTCGTTTCGCTCGGTTAAGGTAATTTCGATAGGGGATTTCTTGTCCATTGGCTTTGTCATCTTGTTGTTTGCCCTTATGTTACCGCTATCGCGGTTGAGGGTGAATGCAATAAGCTACTGACGAATAGTTGACCGAAAGAGAAATTCGTGATCACATTGTTGTGTATTTGTGATCACAATTCAATTAGATTGTGACCTGTGATCATCTAGCTGAAGAAGGCTGCACTCAGCTGTGCGGCGCTGGATGACACCGTGTTTAGAGAGAATCTTATGTCTTCTGATAATAACAACGAGTTTGATCTGTTCATCACCGACCTAAATGGCAACCTGCGCGGTAAGCGTATGCCAAGCAATACACTGGATAAAGTGATGGAAGAGGGGGTCAAGCTGCCGCGCTCAGTGGTTGGATTCGACTTCTGGGGAGATGATGTACTGGAGAATGGTCTGGTTTTTGAAACCGGCGATAGTGATGGTGTTTGTATGCCAGTGCATCCAGAGCCCGTTCCCGTGAGCTGGGCTGAAACTGCCCGCGACCAAATCTTGGCGACGATGTACAACCCAGATGGCTCGCCTTTTTTAGCTGATCCTCGCCAAGTTCTGAGCGCAGTGGTTAAGCGTTATAAAGAGAAAGGGCTGACACCCGTCGTTGCGACCGAGCTTGAGTTCTACTTGATGGACGGCAAGTCAGAAGAAACACAGCGCCCGCAGCCACCTGTTTTAGTGGAAGGGCACGGCCGCCGCCTATCTGAGACTGATTGTTACTCCATTGATGAGATGGATGGTTTAGCGCTGTTCTTTGCGGAAGTCCGTGAAGTGTGTGAACAGCAGGGAGTGCCGGCGGACACTATTATCTCCGAGCTTGGGCCAGGTCAGTTTGAAATTAACCTAAACCACGTTGATAACCCTATGTTAGCGGGTGATCAGGCGATCATGTTTAAGCGTCTGGTGCGCGGTATTGCACGCAAGCACGGATACGCTGCCACCTTTATGGCTAAGCCATACGCGGACAAGAGCGGTAACGGTTTCCATGTGCATTTCAGCTTGCTAAACGAGGCGGGTGAAAACGTGTTTGATAATGGCGGCGACGAAGGCACCGATATGCTCAAGCACGCTGTTGCAGGCATGATGCAGACGATGGCAGATGGCATGCTGACGTTCGCACCCCATATGAACTCTTACCGCCGTTTCATGGTGGGCGCTCATGCACCAACCTTCGCTAGCTGGGGTTACGAAAACCGCACCGTAGCGATCCGCGTACCGGATAGCCCATGTGTCGCGCGTCGCGTCGAGCACCGTGTGGCAGGAGCGGATGCCAACCCATATCTGGTACTTGCGGCGATTTTAGCGGGTGCTTTGTACGGTATCGATAACAAACTGATGCCACCTGCTCCGGTTGAAGGTGACGCCTATGCCGAGATGGACCCTGAGTTGGTCTTGCCTAATCGCTGGGATGATGCCACTGAGGCGTTCGCGAACAGTGATGTGCTATCCGAGTACTTGGGTGAAGAGTTCATTCGTGTTTTCACCGCGGCGAAGCGCCAAGAGCAGCAAAAATTACATGCGCAGATTTCAGATATCGAATACGAGTCTTACTTAGGCTTTCTTTGATAAATACCACGCAGTTGAACTTTCGTCATACCACCTGCGAGGTATGTCGAAAGTGCAGTCAGCTACGTAGATTGGTACCTGCCGCTATCGCACAAAGGGCGGCAAAAGCTGGTTTTCGCTGTAGGTTTAGCACAACAAGCATAATGCACGGCTAAAGCTACAGAGAGTTAGGTTAGCAACAATAACAAAAAGCATGTCACCATCCTTCATTAGAGAGTGTGAAGCGGTGGCACCTAAACGGAGTGTACCTATGTATAGCAAAAAGGCCGCACTGGCTATTGCGCTTTCAGCGTCGATCTCAACAGCGGCATTGGCCGAAGAGAAGGTTCTAAACGTCTATAACTGGTCTGATTATATGGACCCAGCGGCTATCGAAGCATTTGAGAAAGAGACGGGCATCAAGGTCAACTATGATGTTTATGACTCTAACGAAGTGCTCGAAGCGAAGTTGATGTCTGGTGGCACAGGTTACGATGTTGTCATCCCAACGGGCTCTTTTCTGGAGCGTCAGGTAAAGGCGGGTATCTACGCTAAAATCGACAAACAGAAGCTGAGCAACTTGAAAAACCTCGATGCTGAGCTGGTTGAAAAGGTTGAACGTCACGACCCTGGCAATATGCACAACGTTCCCTACACATGGGGCACCATTGGGCTTGGCTACAATAAAGAAGAGGTGACCAAGCGCCTTGGTACAGACTCTTTCAATACTTATGATCTGATCTTTAAGCCGGAAGTTGCGGCTAAGCTAGCGGATTGCGGTATTGGCTTACTCGACTCACCGGCTGAGGTGATGTCTATCGCGTTGAACTACTTGGGCCTTGATCCAAACTCCGAGAAGAAAGCGGATCTAGCGAAAGGAACTGAGCTATTAAAGTCAGTGCGTAGTAGCTACAAGTACTTCCACTCCAGTAAGTACATCTCGGATCTAGCGAATGGTGATGTGTGTGTTGCCTTAGGCTATAACGGCGATATTCTGCAAGCTCAGAGCCGTGCACAAGAGGCAGGTCAGAAGCACACCATCGAGTATATGATTCCGAAAGAGGGGACGCTGGTCTGGTTTGATCTGCTAGCAATCCCTGCTGATGCTCCGCACCCTGAGGCGGCTCACCAATTTATCGATTACATTCTGCGTCCAGAAACTGGCGCGAGTATCGCTAATTTCGTTTACTATGCCGTTGCAAATACGGCGGCTCGTCCTCTCTTGAATGAAGATGTCGTTAACAACCCAGGCATTTACCCTGCCGATGAGGTAAAAGCGCGTCTGTTCACGCAAAATGCACACACTGCGAAGTTTGATCGCAAGTTGACCCGTGCATGGAGTGGCATTAAAACCGGACGTTGATAGATAGCGCACCGGGATACGTGTCAACGCGTTCCCGGTGTTCTATAACTGCGACGATAAGGCGCCAAAGGCACTGACGTATCGTTTGTGCTTCAGCATATTTAGCTAGCCGTTTTAACCCTGACGCTTGCCTTGTGTGGGCAGGTGGAGGGATCTGTATAGCAACGACGCGAGGGTAAGTTATGACCTCCTCCCAGAATACCGAGACATCACTGTCATCTAATACTGCAACTGATAGTGTACCCGCATGGAAGCAAGAGGGTGCTGAACCCTTTCTACGTATCGAAAACCTGACTAAGAAATTTGGCGAGTTCACTGCGGTGGATAACATCTCGCTAGATATATACAAAAATGAGCTGTTTTGTTTGCTCGGCGGGTCGGGCTCCGGTAAGTCCACGTTACTTCGCATGTTGGCAGGCTTCGAGACGCCTACTAGCGGTCGCATTATTATCGACGGTACCGATATGTCGGGTATTCAGCCGTGGAAGCGCCCGGTTAACATGATGTTCCAGTCTTACGCGCTGTTTCCGCACCTCTCGGTTGCAGACAACGTGGCTTTTGGCTTGAAGCGCGAAGGCGTGGGCCGTGCTGAAGTGAAACAGCGTGTTGCACAGATGTTGGATATGGTACAGCTTGGGCATCTTGGCAAGCGCAAGCCACATCAACTTTCTGGTGGTCAGCGTCAGCGGGTTGCGCTAGCTCGTTCCTTGATTAAACGTCCTAAGTTGCTGTTGTTGGACGAGCCGCTGGGCGCGTTGGATAAAAAGCTCCGTGAAGAGACCCAATTTGAACTTGTGAACATTCAAGAGGAGTTGGGAGTTACCTTCGTTGTGGTAACCCATGACCAAGAGGAAGCGATGACGCTCGCAACCCGTATTGGTGTCATGAACCACGGTGTGATCGTGCAAACGGATGAGCCACACGATGTTTACGAGTATCCAAACAGCCGCTTCGTTGCACGCTTTATCGGCTCCGTGAATCTGTTTGCCGGTTTCGTCGTGCAAGATGAGCCGGATGCGGTGCATATCGAATCGGCTGAAGCGGGCACAACGATTGTAAAACACCATGGTATTAGCTGTGCGCCGGGCCAAGAGGTAAGTGTGGCGGTGCGCCCAGAGAAGATCTCTATCAGCTACGAGCGCCCAACCGACGTTGATAACATCCTAGAGGGCGAGATCGAAGATATCGCTTACATGGGCAGCCTTTCAGTCTTCCGAGTGCGCCTGAACAGCGGCAAAGAGGTACGAGTCACTCAACCGAACTTCGACCGCCATGTCGGTGATCGTTTTACATGGAACGATAAGGTCTTCCTATCTTGGAAGTCCGATAGCACCGTGGTACTCACGTCATGAGTATTCTAAAAGGATCGGCCTGGATAGGCGATGAGTCACAAATTGGCGTGAAGCGCCCGTTCTTCTCGCGCATCCGTTGGGGAAAGTTAGCGGTTATTTCGATGCCAATGTTTTGGCTCGGGCTATTTTTCTTCGTGCCTTTTCTGGTGGTGTTCAAGATCTCATTGGCCGAGACGGCGATTGCCGTACCGCCTTACACATCACTGCTGGAGTGGAACTTAGAAGAGGCTTACCTCAACCTCAAAATTAACTTAGGTAACTACTTTTATTTGGTCGAAGATACCTTTTATCTGGATGCGTATCTTAACTCGATCAAAATTGCCGCGATCTCAACGCTTATTACACTGATTGTCGCGTTTCCTATCGCATACTTGATTGCGCGCAGTGAGGGCAGCGTGCGTGGTTTGCTGCTAGCTGCGGTGATTTTACCATTCTGGACCTCGTTTCTATTGCGTGTGTATGCATGGATGGGGTTCTTGAAAAAGAACGGTATCGTGAACGATATGCTGCTGGGTATGGGTGTGATCGACCAGCCTTTGCAGATGTTACAAACAGACTTCGCCGTCTATGTGGGTATCGTTTACACCTACCTGCCATTTATGGTGTTACCGCTATACAGCGCCCTCGAAAAGATGGATATGACGTTGCTGGAAGCGGCAGAGGACTTAGGTGCTCGGCCAGTAACCGGTTTCTGTTTAGTGACACTGCCACTGGCACTGCCGGGCATTATCGCCGGTTGCTTGTTGGTATTTATCCCTGCGGTTGGTGAGTTTGTTATTCCTGCGCTGTTGGGTGGCTCGGATACTTTGATGATTGGTCGAGTGCTCTGGGATGAGTTCTTCTTGAACCGGGACTGGCCGATGGCCTCAGCGGTGGCGATTGTTATGCTCATCGTGCTGGTGTTGCCGATTATGTTGATCCGAAATACGCAAGGTAAGGAGGCAGCATCATGAAACGACGTTCATGGTTCCTGAACCTATCAGCTACGGCTGGCTTTATTTTCCTGTACGCGCCGATCGTCGCTCTGATCGTTTACAGCTTCAACAAGTCCAAGCTTGTAACGGTATGGGGTGGCTGGTCACTGAAGTGGTATACCGAGCTATTCAACAATGATCAGATCATTGAGGCGGCTTGGTTGAGCGTGAAGATCGCCTTTATCAGCGCATCGCTGGCTGTGGTGCTCGGCACGTTAGCAGGGTATGCGATGAGTCGTTTCGGCCCGTTCCGTGGCAAGATGATCTTATCTGGTTGGGTAACGGCGCCACTGGTTATGCCAGAGGTCATTACCGGACTCTCGTTGCTGCTGCTCTTTGTGGCGATGGAGCGTATCTTTGGCTGGCCCTCAGGGCGAGGGACTGGCACGATTATCATTGCACATACCACCTTCTGTATGGCCTATGTTGCTGTTATCGTGCAGGCGCGGCTCTCGTCGATGGATGAGTCACTCGAGGAGGCAGCGATGGACCTGGGTGCGCGCCCAAGTTCGCTATTCTTCCTCGTGACGTTGCCCTTGATCGCTCCAGCGATCATCTCGGGGTGGCTATTATCCTTCACGCTGTCGTTGGATGACTTGGTAATCGCGAGTTTCGTTTCGGGGCCGGGTAACAGTACGTTGCCTATGGTGATCTTCTCGAAAGTACGTTTAGGCGTAACACCAGAGGTCAATGCCCTCGCAACGCTGATGATATTGATTGTTGCGGTTGGCGTGATCGCTGCGATGTACCAAATGCGTCGCCAAGCTCGCTTGTTAGAACGTTTAGACAACAACTAGCGCGTTGCGCAGTAGGGGCTCTGCCTGCTGCGCGTTTTTCGCGGCTCAGTTTATAAAAGGTAGTAAAAATGAAGTTAGGTATCCTTGAAACCGGTATTACGCCAACCGAGCTACTCGATGAGCATGGCTCTTATGCGCAGATGTTTATGCAGCTGTTTGATAAGGCGGGCTACGACTATCAATATGAGGTTTTTGAGGTAAAAGCGGGCCAATTTCCGAGCAGCCCAACCGAGTGTGACGGCTGGATTATCACCGGTTCAAAGTCCAATGTTTATGAGCAACTACCGTGGATGACGACGTTGAAGGAGTTTATCCTGGCTATCCATCAGTCTGAGCGCCCGATGGTGGGTATCTGCTTTGGACATCAGATTGTGGCCGAGGCGTTTGGTGGTGTCGTAGAGCAATATGCAGCAGGTTGGGGGGTAGGTTTGCATACCTATCGTTTGGAAGGGAAAACCGACTTTATTAAGGATGTACCGAACGCATTTACGATCAACGCCGTGCACCAAGATCAAGTTGTCACCAAACCGGATAACGCTGAAGTCTTTGCTACGTCAGAGTTTTGCCCGTTGGCAGGGCTTGTTTACGATGATCGAATCTTTACGCTGCAGTCTCACCCTGAGTTCAACGTGGCCTATGAAGAAGCGTTACTTACGCTACGCGACGGAGATGGTATTCCGAATGCGGCGGCACAAGCAGGGCTGGCGTCACTGCGTGAAGCAGGCGCAAAGGCCGATTCTCTGGAAGTTGCGCGCTGGATGGCCGAGTTCTTAGAGGCGCGGGTCAAATAAACACAGTCAAAGAGTAGAATCTCGAAACATAAAAAAGCCAGCATTTCGCTGGCTTTTTTGTGGGTTTGGCATAGGTGTTATTTGCCGCGCTTGATCTCTGCCCATAAGCGGTTGCGGACTTTAGCGATCTTCGGTGGTACCTGAGAGCTGATATACAGGTTGTTCATTGTCGCCTCATCAGGGTAGATAGCAGGGTCGCTAGTGATCTCTTTATCAACCAGTGCGGTAGCGTCTTTGTTTGGGTTGGCATACCAAACATAGTTAGTGATCTCTGCAATGACGTCAGGGCGCAGCAGGTAGTTGATAAACTTATGAGCGTTCTCTGCATTGGGCGCGTCTTTAGGGATCACCAGCATATCGAACCAGATCTCAGAACCCTCTTTAGGGATGCTGTACTTCACCTCAACGCCGTTATTCGCCTCTTCGGCACGTGCCGCGGCTTGAAATACATCGCCAGAGAAACCGACGGCAACGCAGCTATCCCCATTAGCAAGGTCGTTCACATACTGCGAAGAGTGGAACTGCTTCACGTAGGGGCGAACACCTTTCAGTACCTTGGCGGCGTCGGCATCGGGTTTAAAGTCGGCCATGTTGTGGGAGTTTGGATCTTTTCCTGCGTAAAGCTGCGCAAACGGGATCATCTCATCGGGTGAGTCTAAGAACGTGACGCCACAGTCTTGTAGTTTCGACATATACTCTGGTTTGAAAACCAGATCCCAGCTATTGACGGGTGCATCCTCGCCCAGTGCCGCTGCAACTTGTGCTGGGTTATAGCCAATACCTGTTGTGCCCCAAAGATAGGGAATACCGTATTGGTTGCCCGGGTCTTTACGGCCTAGTGTTTCCATCAAGCTAGCGTCGAGGTGCTTGTAATTCGGCAGCTTTGTTTTATCAATTGGCAGGAAAATACCCGCTTTGATCTGTAACTCCATAAAGTGTGACGTTGGCACAACCAAGTCATAACCTGAGTTACCCGCTAAGAGCTTTGCTTCGAGTGTTTCGTTGCTGTCGTAAACGTCGTAAGTCACCTTGATGCCGGTCTCTTTCTCAAAGCGTTCTATCGTCTCTTCAGCGATATAGTCAGACCAGTTATAAAAGTTTAACTCCTCTTGCGCTTGAGCGGCTGAGGAGGCTGCAATACTTAAAGCTAATGCTGAAAGCGTAAAGGTAAAACGAGAGGGTAGAGCGCTTTTCATAGTTTACAGTCTCCAGTTGCAGTGGGTTCGACATCCGTCTCAAATGACGCAACACGAATGCCGATCATAGTAATCTATGAGGTCAGGGAGTCCAACGAATAAATCTGTCAGAGCTGACCAGAAAATCGGATCAAAAAAGGCAGCCGAGGCTGCCTGATTTTGTTAAACGTTCAGTAGCAGGAATTCACGCTCCCACGAACTAATGACTTGGTGAAAGGTTTCAAACTCAGCACGTTTAACGCCGATGTAGGCTTCAACGAACTTTTCACCCATGATTTCGCAAAGTTCCGGGCAGCTTTCAAGCAAGCGCAGCCCCTCTTCTAAGGAGCGTGCTAGCTCCACCATATCGCCCTCTTCAGCAGCAAGATCCGAGGTCGGTTTGGTAGGCTGCAGCTGCTTCTTGAGTCCGAGGTAGCCACAAGCAAGGCTTGCTGCGATGGCAAGGTAGGGGTTGCTATCAGCGCCTGGAAAACGGTTTTCGATACGGGTTGCGTCTGCAGTTGCTTCCGGTGCACGCAGGCCTGTTGTCCGGTTATCGATACCCCACTTCATGTTGACCGGGGCGGACATCTCGGGCGCAAAACGGCGATAGGAGTTAACGCTGGGTGCATAGAAGCTGATCGCATTTGGTGTGAACTTCTGTAAACCACCAACATAATGATAGAAACGTTCGCTAAAGCGGCTATCGGTTCCGGCAAAGATATTTTGCTGTGTTTCTAAGTCGATCAAGCTTTGGTGAATGTGCATCGAGCTGCCGGGTTCATGGCTCATCGGCTTCGCCATAAAAGTGGCGTAGATACCGTGCTTAATGGCAGTTTCACGCACAGTGCGCTTAAACATAAAGACTTGATCGGCTAACTCTAACGGGTCGCCATGCAGGAAGTTGATCTCTAGTTGCGCTGGGCCGGATTCGTGGATCAGTGTATCGACATTGAGCTCTAGTGCTTCGCAGTAGTCATAGAGCGTATCGATGATGGGATCAAACTCATTGACGGCATCAATGCTAAAAGACTGGCGCGCGGTTTCGCGGCGGCCCGAGCGTCCAACAGCTGGCTTTAGCTCGTAGTCTGGGTCGGTATTCTTCTGGATAAGATAGAACTCAACCTCGGGTGCGATAATCGGTTGTAAACCTTCGTCTTCATAGAGCTTGAGCACTTTACGTAGCACGGAGCGGCTCGCTAAAGGATGTAGTTCACCATCAACGGTGTAGCAATCGTTAATCACCGACGCGGTGGGCTCTCCGGCCCAAGGAACAATACGCAAGGTTGTGGCGTCTGGTGTCAGAATCATATCGCGATCGCTGGCATCGACCAGATCGTAATGGTTGTCTGCCCAGTCCCCCGTCACGGTTTGTACCAATAACGACTCGGGAATACGGCCACCTTGCTCGGAGAGAAATTTCTGTGTTGGGTAAAACTTGCCGCGGGCATTACCCGTCATGTCGGGTAGTGTAGATTCGACTTCCGTGATTGCATTTTCCTGAAGAAACCTAGCTACGGCTTCCATAAGTCACCTGTTGAGTTCTCTGCTGCTGTCAGCGTGTAGTGCACTGCTAGCGGATGGTTAAATTCGAATAAAGATTCGGTTTTACTGCTGGGGTATGGCTAATTATTAAGCACCAAAGATTTGTGTTTATCAATATAGAATGTAGCTTGTTTCGTAAAAAAAACCGAATTAAGATTCGGTTTAATGCTTTTTATACGTGGAGAGAGCCGTACTCATGATGGGCCATATTGATTCCTACTATGCAGCAACCGCGAAAGGTGTCTCTGAACATCCGAGGCTACAAGGAGAGCAAACAGCGGATGTTTGTATCGTGGGTGCTGGCTTTACTGGGCTTTCTGCGGCTTTGCATCTGGCCGAGCAAGGCCACTCGGTGGTGTTACTCGATGCCGAGCGTGTCGGGTGGGGAGCATCAGGGCGCAATGGCGGCCAAGTTTGCCAAGGTCACAATATGGATCATGATGAGCTGAGCGATTCGCTAGGTAAAGATGGCGCGGATAGGCTCTGGCAGCTCTCTCTGGAGTCGGTTGATCTAGTGAAGGCGCTCATTGCCAAGCATAAGATCGACTGCGACCTAAAATCAGGGGTGTTGCATGTGGCAAACAAAGCGGGCCATGCCAAAGAGATGCAAGCCTCGGTCCGTTACAAGCAGGATAGGCTGCGCTATAACGCAATCCGTTATGTTGATAGGCAGGAGGTTGCCGACCTGTTGGGCACAGATCATTACCATGGTGGTGAGTATTGGCAAGATGCGGCGCATCTCCATCCTTTGAACTACGCGCTAGGTCTCGCGAACGCGTGTACGCAAGCCGGTGTGGCGATCTTTGAGCAATCTCGGGTGACGGAGATACAAAAAAACGCCGCGGGTGTGGTGGTAAAAACAGCGCAAGGGCATGTGAGCGCTGCGTCGGTTGTATTGGCCTGCAATGGCTATCTGGAGAAGCTGGAACCACGCATTGCCGGTAAGATCATGCCGATCAATAATTTCATTTTGGCCACTGAGCCGTTGCCGGATACACTGGCTCACAAAATTAATCGTGACGACGTTGCGGTAGCGGACTCACGTTTTGTGATCAATTACTTCAAGCTGTCTGCGGATAATCGCTTACTTTGGGGGGGCGGAGAGAACTATACACGGCGCTTCCCCAGCGACATCAAACAGTTTGTACGCAAGCATATGTTGGAGTTTTATCCTGAGCTGCAAGATGTACAGATCGATTATGGCTGGGGCGGCACGCTAGCCATCACACTGAACCGAATGCCCCATTTTGCGCGTCTGGATCAACATACGTGGGTTGCGCAGGGATACTCTGGCCACGGTGTAGCATTAGCAACGTTGGGCGGCAAGTTGTTGGCTGAAGCGATCGGTGGGCAAAGCGAGCGCTTTGAAACCTTTACTCAGCTACCCACCCGAACCTTTCCAGGAGGCACCTTGTTGCGCTGGCCGGGATTGGTAGCGGGCATGTTATATTACGCGCTCCGCGATCGGCTGTAATGTCAGGGAAAAAGAGAGATGGTTTCGAAACGACAGGTCGTTGCCCGGCAGCAATCTCAGGAGCTGGAAGCGCGCAGTAGCCAAGTGCAAGGGCGCGCGAAGCAGCGTAACCAGCAGATTCTTGATGTTACCAATACATTATTGGAGCAGGTTGGGCTTGATGATTTAAGCACTGCTCTCATTGCCAAAGAGGTGGGAATTTCCGTCGGCGCCTTATATCACTACTACCCCAATAAGTACGCCATTCTCTATGCAATAGGTAAACAGTGGTTAGATGAGATTGAGCGTGCGCTGCTGGATATGGTGCAGTGGGATATCGAGAGCACGCCTCTGGAGACATTAGTTGATGCGATGTTGGCGAGAAACCTTAAGGTTTATCAGCGTCAGAGAGCGGTTTTAGCCTTGGTACAGGCGATGTTCTCTGTGCCCGAGCTACGTGAGCTAGATCAGCAGCACGATGCGATGGTGATCTCCTACATGGCAGAATTGTTTAAACGGATGGGGATTAAGCGCCGTATCAATGAGCGCGAGCGGCTCGCACGCCTATACCTTGAGTGCAGCCATGCCGCGTTTCTGGTGGTGGTTAATCAAAAAGGGGAGCGGGCTAAGCGGACGCTGGCAGATACCAAGTTGATGCTCTGTGCGCTATTAAAGGCCCACCTTAGCGAATAACGAAGACGTATAAAGCGAGACGATGATGCTAAACATGGATATGACTCAGCCTTTGCTGATTCACAATGCTGATCAGCCATGGTTACCCAGCCCAATGGCGGGGGTGCTGCGTCAGCCGCTAGAACGTGCGGCGGCTGAATCGGGCCATACCACCAGTATTGTGAGCTATGCCGCGGGCGCATCGTTCTCATCCCATCCGCACCCACAAGGCGAGGAGATCTTGGTGCTATCGGGCGTATTTTCTGATGAGTCAGGAGACTACCCCGCAGGTACCTATCTGCGTAACCCGCCCGGCAGTGAGCATGCGCCTTTTAGTCACGAAGGCTGTGAGATATTCGTCAAGCTGAACCAGTTTGATCCACACTATAGCGATGTTGTGCGCATAGCTGCATGGCAAGATGCGCCAATTTTGAGCCGGCAAGTACAAGAGCTACATACGAGCGCGATTGAGACCGTAAACCTAGTGCGTTTACCAGCCGGTGAAGAGTTCCTGTTGGATATTATCGGGCAGCGGATCGAAGTACTCGTGATAGCGGGAGCGCTTGAGTCGTCAGGATGGCGATGGATGGCGCGAGATTGGCTACGCATCCCGAAAAGCCAGTCGGTTTTACGTGTGACTGCGAGTACCGCGAGTTTACTGTTCATTAAACAATGGTTGTAGATAAAACCACGCGTTCTTTGTGGAAAAAGCCGATTTCTTTTCTAAGCTTGGTAGATGAAGCGCGGGGCACGGATTGATAGCCCTCGTGTTTATCTCGGCGAAAAGGAGTTTGCATATTATGTTGGAATTGAAACCCACCTGTGAGTGCTGTGGCGAAGTGCTCCCACCCAACTCTCCAAAAGCGGTCATTTGCGCTTATGAGTGCACATTTTGCCTCACTTGCGCCCGTGAGCACTTAAATCATATTTGCCCTAACCATGGCAGCAAGCTGGTTGAGCGCCCGAGCTTGCCGGTATCTGCTATGGTAAGCCCGTTGAACGGAGCTTCATCAACTTCAGCCGTTTAGTTACCAGAGAACACGAAAAAGGGCAGGATATCCTGCCCTTATTGGTTTTAACGCCACTGGCGGTGAGTGGTGGTAAAGCTTTATTGGTCTACCTTAGGTTGCGTACCTTTAACGCGCTCGCGCAAGCGTTGCATCATGACGTAGAGTGACGGAATAAACACTAAGCCGATGACCGTTGCGGCCACCATACCCGCCAGTACAACAAAGCCAATTGAGATGCGGCTTGCTGCCCCAGCGCCAGAGGCAAATACCAGCGGTAGTACACCCAAAATAAAGGATAGGGCGGTCATCAACACGGCTCTAAAGCGCAGGCTTGCTGCGTTGGCAGCCGCTTCTAGGATCGACTCGCCCTCTTCACGGCGTGCCTTGGCAAACTCCACAATCAGAATGGCAGACTTTGCAGCTAGGCCGATCAGCATCACGATACCGATCTGGGCGTAAAGGTTGTTGTCGAGAAATGGCAAAAGGTACATGGGAATCAGTGCACCAAAGAGTGCCACGACGATAGAGATCATCACCGACATAGGGATCGTCCAGCTCTCGTATTGAGCAACCAAGAACAGGTACGCGAAGAGTATCGCCAAACCCATAATCATGACTGCGTAACCGCTCGACTCTTGCTCTTGCTGTGTGGTGCCAGTCCACTCGAGTACATAGCCATCCGGTAGTACCTCGGCGGCAAGCTGTTCCAGCTCGGCGATGGCGGCACCAGAGCTGACATTATTGCTTGGCGTGGCATTTAAGTTAGCGGTACGGCGCTGGTTGAAGCGTGTTAATGACTGCGGGCCAAGTACGGTCTCGACCTGAACAAGTGAGCCAATAGGAATTTGTGCCCCACTGGTACTGCGTACATGCAATGAGGAGATATCGTCTATGTTGTCGCGGAACTGGGCATCAGCCTGCATCATGACGCGGTAGTTCTTGCCATACAGGTTGAAGTCGTTGATGTAGCTCGAACCTAAATATGACTGGAGCGTGCCAAAAAGCTCCGCTACCGGTACCCCAAGGCTTTCTGCCTTGCGACGGTCTACGATCAGCTCCAACTGAGGTACGTTGGAGGAGAAAGTGCTGAAAACCTGCGCAAACTTATCGCTTTGGTTTGCCGCAATCACCAAACTGTTCACCGCTTGAGAGAGCTCTAAAGGTGTGCCGTTATTTAAATCAAGCACTTGTGCTTCTAGGCCTCCGGCGGTACCTAACCCCGGGATAGGCGGTGGCGGAAATGCAAAGACATTAGCACCAGCAATCCCTGAGACTTTTTGGTTGATATCGCCAAGTATTTTATACCAAGCTAACGATGGATCTTGGCGCTCGTCCCAGTGGGTAAAGATGGGAATCGCGACGGCACCATTGGATGCAGCGCCGCCCAGTAGGCTGAACCCCGACACTCCAACCACCTCACGCACGCCGGGCTGCGCTTCGAGTATCTCCTCGACTTCGCTTAGCACCTCATTGGTACGATTGAGCGATGCACCATCTGGCAGCTGAATATTCACGAATACCGCACCCTTGTCCTCATAGGGAATGAAACCTGTTGGGACTGTATTGAACATATACACTACGCCTGCCGTTATTGCAGCGAGCAATCCAGCGCTAAAGAGTAGGTGGCGGTTTAAAAACGTTGCTTGTTTAAGGTAGCCAGTACGAAGGTTATCGACGCGAGCATCGAACCAATGAAAAAAGCCCCGTTCAGGTGCGTTACCCGACTTCAATAACAAAGCGCATAGCGCAGGGGACAGCGTTAATGCGTTTAGTGATGAAAACGCGACCGCCACCGAGATCGTCAGCGCGAACTCTGTGTAGAGTTTACCGGTGAGACCGGGCATAAACGCAACAGGAACAAAAACGGCCATCAAAACTAATGTGGTTGCGATAACCGGCCCAAAAACCTCTTTCATGGCAACGCGAGTTGCGTCTGGCGCACTGAGGTTGTCATCAGCCATATGCCGTTTCACGTTCTCCACCACCACAATGGCATCATCCACGACGATACCGATAGCCAGAATCAGAGCGAATAACGAGATGGTATTCACCGAGAAACCCACCACACTCAACACCGCGAAGGTGGCGATTAAAGAGACAGGGATGGTTGCCGCTGGAATCAGTGTGGCGCGCCAATCCGCTAAGAAGAGATAGGTGACCAAAATAACCAACACAAAGGTTATGCCAAGGGTTTCCACCACCTCTTTCAATGAGGCGCGTACAGCTTGGGTGGTGTCATAGGTGATTTTGTATTCCAGATCGTCAGGGAAGCGGGTGCTCAAACGCTCTAGTTCGCTGTAGATCTGATTCGCCACATCTAATGCGTTAGCACCTGGGGTCTGGTAGATCACGATAGCCGCGGAGGGGGCTCCATTCAGTCGGCTGGCCGCGCTATAGCTTTGCGAACCTAGCTCGACCCGCGCGATATCCTTCAGCCGCACGCTAGAACCATCGGGATTCGCGCGTATTAGAATGTCTTCAAAAGCGCTAGGCGAGTTCAAACGGCCTTCGGCGCGTAAGTTGTATTGGAGTTGTTGGTTGAGATCAACAGGTGCTTGCCCAATGATACCCACCGAGGCCTGAATATTTTGCTGGCGAATCGCGTTGCTGACCTCTGTAGTACTCAGATTTAGGGCGGTCATTCTGTCTGGGTCCAGCCAGATGCGCATGCCATAGTCGAGCGGGCCAAACTGGCTTGCTGAACCTACGCCATTAATACGTGCTAACTGATCCTGAATATTGATGGAGGCATAGTTGCTCAGGAATAAGCCGTCATGGGTGCCGTTGGGCGAGAACAGGTTCACGATCAAGAGCATGTCAGATGCTTGCTTACGCGTGGTGACGCCTTGGCGCACAACCTCTTGAGGTAGCAACGACTGGGCGAGCGCAACGCGGTTCTGCACGTTGACGGCGGCTTGGTCGCCATCGGTGCCAACTTTAAAGGTGATATCAAGCGTGTAGCTACCGTTATTGCTGCTCGTTGAGGACATATACAGCATGTTCTCGACGCCGTTAATCTGCGCCTCAATGGGGGCTGCGACGGCCTTTTCGATCACCTCGGCGTTTGCGCCAGGGTAGCTGGCGGTGACTTGTACTTTCGGTGGCGCGATATCAGGATATTCTGCGACGGGGAGCGCCAACAGCGCTAGCCCACCCGCGATGATCATCACAATCGAGATGACCAGTGCAAACTTGGGGCGGTTGATGAAAAACAGAGAGAACATCCTGCTTACTCCTGTGTTGGGGTAACAGGTTTGCCGGGCTTAGCCTTCTGCAAGCCCTCTACGATAACGCGATCTCCCTGATCAAGCCCAGACTTAATGGCCCATAGCCCTTCAAACTGCTCCCCTACATCAACACGGCGGATTTGGGCGATATTGTTGCGGTCAACCGCTAACACGAAGAACCCTTCACGATCTTTTTGCACGGCTGACTGCGGCACGGTGAGGGCAAATTGAGGTTGCTTCGTCTCTATTTTCACTGTTACAAACTGGCCAGGTAGCAACACATGAGCTGGATTTGGGAAGGTGGCGCGGACACCAATGGTATCAGTATTTGGATCGACTTCGGGGTCAACAAAGTTGAACTCGCCTAGATGCTCATACTGGCTACCATCTGCCAAAATCAAACGTGGCGCAAACGGCGGGTTTTCAGTGTTAATCCCTTGGCGTCTCGCATCGATGAGTAGCTTCTCACTTACGGATATCTCAACATAAATGGGATCTAAGTTAACGACGGTTGCCAATACTCCACTGGAGGGGGTTACCAGATTGCCGGTTGAAAAATTTGCTTTACCGATACGACCGGCGATGGGGCTTGTTACTTGGGTGTAGCTAAGATCGAGCTGTGCACGCTTAACGCCTGCTTGTGCTTGCAAAACACTCGCTTTGGCTTGGTCGTACTCGGCCGCTTTTTGATCGAGCTGGGCTTGGGAGACGGCGTTTCTCTTTTTCAGCGCTTGTGCGCGAGTTAACTCGGTGCGCGCGTTTTTCTGGGTGGCTTGAGCCCCAGCCAGTTGTGCTTGCGCCTGTTGTAGGGCGATTTGGTAGCTATCTTTCTCGATCAGGAAGAGTTCGCTACCTTGGGTAACGTCGGAACCTTCCACGAAGGACTGCTTCTCTAAAAAGCCGGAGACTCGCGCAAGTATGTCCACACGCTCAGTGGCTTCCACGCGGCCAACCGTCTGAAATCCGGAAGAAACCTCAACGCGCTTAACTTGATCAACCACTACGGCCGGTGCGGGTGTATCTGCCGCCCAGAGCGTTATGCTCAGCGATGTGAATAGCATTGCAGAGATAATTCTGTTAGTCATAAGCCCCTCTAACAATAGATGACGAAACGTCAGAATAAGCGCTTAGTGTACACGCTTAGAGCAAAAGTTCAGTGTTCATTCTTTAATAATGAGCAATAGCGGGAGAAATACCAGCTTAGAATAGAGATTTACATAAGAAGTGAAGATCGGCGGTGAGACCGGCACACAGGCCGGTCTCAAAAAAGTATGGTTTTAAGCGAATGCAAAACCGAGCGCAAGGAGGGCTGCAAAGGTAATAACAGCACCAATCAACGCGTAGGGGATCTGTGTTAATGCGTGCTGCATTGCGGTACATCCAGAACCCTGAGATGACAGCACCGTTGAATCACTGAAGAAACAAGCGTGGCTACCAAAAGCCGATGCAGATAGCAGAGCGCCAACGGTGAGAGGCATCGACATGTCCATGGACATGGCCATAGGAATTACGATCGGTAGCGATACCACGAAAACACCCCAGCTTGATCCTGTGGCAAATACCACAGCGGCCATGGCAGCGAATACTAGTGCCGGCAGCAGGGCGGGAGATAGCCAAGGCGTGAGGGACTCAATAATGTAAGGTGTCATGCCAAGCTGGTCATTAACGTCTTTGAGCATAAAGCCTGCACAGACCACGGCGATGGGGTGAAGCATCACTTTAAAGCCATCGAGCATGGCGTCAACTAGCTCACCAAACGACAGCAGGTTTTGCCAAAAATAGAGAATCATAGTGAAAAGAGATGCGACGAGTGCGCCTAGCAAAAGGTCGATCTCGTAGTAAACACTGGCAGCCACCAACACCGCCATCGGTAATAGAAAGTTCATCAGCCCAACAACGGGATGCGTTTTTGGTAGCTTGCCAGTATCGAAGCCATCTTGTGCGCAACCATCAGGAACCGGCTGGCCTGCTTGTGCGCGCATCTCAGCATCTTTCATTGGGCCGATGTCACCTAAAATGCCAGCTGCGACCAAAAATACCACCATTAGCGCGATCCAGCCGTAGGCCATGTAAGGGATCGCTTCGATGTAGAGAGACATCCCTTCACCCTTAGATGCCGCTCCGTTCTCTTCCAGCAAGGCTGCGAAATAGACCGCCCACGTCGAAACCGGCACCAGAATACAGACGGGCGCTGCCGTGGAGTCCACCAAGAAGGCGAGCTTCTCGCGGGAGATGCGGTAGCGGTCTGTTAGGTTTTTCATTGACGCTGAAACGGCCAGTGAGTTTAGGTAGTCATCGATAAATACCATCACGCCCAAGGTACAGGTTGTGAGCATGGTCGCGCGCTTTGACTTGATACGAGAAGCGAGCAGTTCACCAAAGCTTAAAACGCTACCGCCGCGCTCCAGCATATTGATCAAGCCGCCCATCATGCCGCACACCAGAACGATCCATGCGATCGTTTCATCCATAACAACACTCATTGAGATATCACCAAGACCGGTGATTAAGTTGCTAGGGTCGAGTAACAAGAGCCCCGCTACAATACCTGAGAAGATAGACTCGAGCGGTTTTTTGGTAATGACCGCAACGATCAAGATCAAAATAGCGGGCAATAAGCTCAGCCCGCCGTAGGGTGTTCCACTTTCATGGGTAGAAGATAGATAAACAAAACCGCCCATAATTGCGGCAAAAAACAGCACCCAGCGGCTGGTGGCACGTAACGACCGCGGGGGCAAAGCACTCGAACTCAATGTGTCGGGCGTAGCGACATCGGTATTCATAAATACACCTTGTTTATATTTGTTATAAAAGAGAAGCGTCCTTGGGTGCCTAGATTCCTAGCTTGTCCCGAAGGTCGTAATACCAAGCACCCATAGCTGTATAAGGGATGCGAAGAGCACGCCCGCCAGGGAACGGATACTGCGGCAGGCTGGCGAGCACATCGAAGCGCTCGGCTTGGTTCTGGATAGCATCGCTCAGCACTTTGCCAGCGAGATGCGAACTTGTAACGCCGTGGCCACTGTAGCCCTGAGCGTAATAGATGTTGTTTTCAATGCGGCCGAATTGCGGCAGACGCATCAGGGTTAACAGGAAGTTACCTGTCCATGCAAAGTCGACTTTAGTGCCTTTTAGCTCAGGGAAGGTTTTGAGCATCTTAGGTACGATCAGCGCTTCGATCTTGTCCGGCTCGCGCGCACCATAAGTAACGCCGCCGCCGTAGATCAGACGGCCGTCGCCAGAGATGCGGTAATAATCGAGCAGATAGTTGCAGTCTTCCACGCAGTGATCGTTTGGCAACAGTGCTTGCTGCTGATCTTTAGACAGCGGCTCCGTCGCAATGACTTGCGTACCGCAGGGCATCGATTTGCTCTCTTGCTTAGGAAGCAGGCCTGTCTGATAGGCGTTACCTGCAACAACGACAAAATCGGCTGTCACACTGCCTTGGGCCGTGCATACTGTCGCTTTGTTGCCCGGTTTAATTTCTGTGACCGCGCTATCCTCATAGATAACCCCTCCTAACGATTCCAGCGCTGCGGCTTCGCCTAGCACGAGGTTTAAGGGGTGGAAGTGGCCGCCGGAGTCGTCGAGTAGCGCGCCCTCATAACGATCTGAGCCAACGTGCTGCTGCGTTTGTGTCGCATCTAAAAGGGTGAGCTGTTTGTGACCATAGCGTTCCCACAACGCCTTTTTGCTTTCAAGCTCGCGGAACTGTTTCTTGTTGCATGCAGCGAAGATACCACCTGGCTTTAAATCGCAGTCGATACTGTAATCGCTCACGAAACGGCGCAGAATTTGTCCGCCTTCGAAGGCCATAGCGCCCATCGTAGCGGCTGTTTTTTCGCCATAGTGCTGCTCGATAAAATCGATATCACGGCTATAGCTATGGACGATTTGTCCACCGTTGCGTCCAGACGCCCCGAAACCGATGCGGCTAGCTTCAAGTACAGCGACACGAAAGCCCTGTTCTGCTAAATGAAGCGCTGTCGACATGCCGGTGAAACCAGCACCAACGATACAGACATCGACCGAAATCTCCTCGTTGAGTTGAGGACGCAGGCGAGTGTCGTTCGCTGAAGCTGCATAGTAAGATCCGGTGTGGGAAGGTTTTGCCATAATTGCTCTCTACCAATGAACAGTGTCTCGTGCGTGAACAAGCCACGCACTTGTATTGAGTTTTTAAGATAGAGCTTGGCAGGTATTAACAGCTATACCCCGAAGGGGATATTTGTAGAGATATTCTGTTATACGTAAGGAGGGTGTGTATCTCTTTGATTTATAATACAAATAAAAAAGCACGGCGTTAGCCATGCTTTTTTTGCTTACTATCGAGTCGATAGAAGCGAAGTGATAATACCGGATATTACAGCTTAGTGATGTTTTCCGCTTGTGGGCCTTTTTGGCCTTGCGTTACTTCAAACTCAACTTGCTGACCTTCAGCCAGTGTACGGTAGCCGTCACCTTGGATAGCGCTGAAGTGAGCGAAAACGTCTGGGCCGTTTTCTTGTTGAATGAAGCCGAAGCCTTTCTCTTCGTTAAACCATTTAACTGTGCCAGTAATCTTAGACATTAATTAGTCCTATAAACTCAATCTATTGGAAGTACTGAAAATGCAGTTTTGCATTAACAGCGTAAATTTTTTGGTGCAAAAGCTTTCTAGAAATTATGAATTACAGGACGAGGCACTCGTTAAAGGCTTCGCATTGAAACATAAATCGGTGAAATCTAAAGCAACGCCGAGTATAGCGAGTGATGAAATTAAGTGTCAATTCAAACTTCAGTGTATTCAGCAAACAATTTTCAGCTGGCTCAATTAGGGGCAAGCTAATGAGCTTTGCCCCATAAAAGGTCACTCGTTACAGTAGGTTATAGAGAAAGACAATCAGAACAAGAGCCGGTGAAACATAGCGCATAACGAAATGAGTCAATCGGTATACATTATCGGACTTAATCCCCACCTCATGGCGCGCGGCGTCTGGATTCATAAACCAGGCGAAGTACACCACAATAAACAAGCCTCCCAGTGGCAGCATGATATTGGCGGTCAGGTAGTCGAAAATATCAAAGAAGGTTTTCTCAGCGAAGACGGGCACAAATGACAGCGGGTGTAGGTCTGCCCAATTGTTAAACGAGAACACCGTTAGAAGCCCGACACTCCATACCAGCACGCCCGCAATCAAAGCGGCCACTTTACGGTTGATGCCCCGTTGCTCCTCCAGCCATTCAATCAAAGGCTCCAGCATTGAGATCGCCGATGTAATTGCAGCGATCAAAAGCAGAGAGAAGAACAGTGTCGCGAAGAACGTGCCAGCAGGCATCTGCCCAAACGCGATTGGCAGGGTTTGGAAGATCAAGCCAGGGCCTGCACTTGGTTCAAGTCCGTTTGCAAAAGCCAGCGGGAAGATCGCCAAACCTGCCAGCAGTGCGACAACAGTGTCGATGACTGAAACGGTGATCGCGGTACGCGCCACAGAAACTTGGCTGGGTAAGAATGAGCCATAGGCCATCATGGCGCAGGAGCCGAGGCTTAGCGTAAAGAAGGCATGACCTAACGCACTTAATATGCCCTCTGTTGTGAGCTTTGAGAAATCCGGCGTGAATAAAAAGTCGACCGCTTGCGAAAACTGGCTTGTTGACATCGCGTAGCCAACCATCACGAGCAACAGCAAGAAGAGCATGGGCATGAGGACGTTTACCGCTTTCTCCAAGCCAGAGCGAATACCCTGGGATAAGATAGCGACAACGATAAGCAAAAATACCGAATGCCAGATCATCAGTGTTTCAGGGCTGGATAGCATAGCGCCGAAGATTGCCCCAATTTTATCGCTGCCAGCACCTTCAAACTCGCCGGAGAAGGCGTGGCCGATATAAGAGAGCGACCAACCACCAATGACTGAATAGAAAGAGAGAATCAAAAACGCCGCGATCACGCCCATCCAGCCGAGGTACTTCCAGTTTTGCGAGGCGCCATCAGCACGCGCGAGCTGCTTCATCGTATTAATCGGGCTTAATCGACCACGGCGGCCGAGGCTGACTTCGGCGATCATGATGGGGATACCGATCATCGCAATACACAGCAGATAGACAACGACGAATGCGCCGCCGCCGTTCTCTCCTGTGATATACGGGAACTTCCAGATATTTCCTAAGCCCACTGCAGAGCCGGTTGCCGCTAGGATGAAAGCTAGACGCGATGACCACATGGGGCTGCCTGCGCGAGCCGCTGGGTTGATCTCGGTATGGTTGCTCACCAGATACTCCTGTTATCTCTATTCGATTAAGCCAAAGTGAGGAGCTGATGATACGAATACACAAAACCTAGCTCGCAAGCTAGCGCTGGACTACCTGATCGGCTTTGTTGGATCGCAACAAACACGACGTAGTTGTGTGTTGATCGCCCGTCTCATCTTTTGGACTCTAACTGGGAGGTCGAACACTATAGCGACTTCGTAGCCGTTGCAAGCAAAGTCGCGTGTGTTAAAAGGTTTACGCCGCAAAAGTGTAAATTATCTGCTATGCATCAGCAGGGAGGTGTTCTTTATTAGCGCCACAGATATCCGCTCACCTTCTGGCGGAGCATATAGTCCGAGAAGACATGCTCAGCAGGAGCATCGCCGCCAGCACCTAGGCAGACGTGTAATGGGAGGAGGTGCTCTTCACGTGGGTGGCAGTAGCGCGCCTCGGGTGCAGTTTCCCAATTGATCAAACGCTCGCAACGTGCGGCGTAACTGTGATTCGGCGCACAGCAGGTGTCCGTTAGCCATTGGTCAAATTGTTCGCCTCGAGCGCCATCCGCTTGGCGGTCAAAAAATACTTTCAAGTTGTGAAAGCTCAAGCCGGAACCGATGATCAAAACGCCTTTCTTGCGTAATTCGCGCAATGCTTCGCCTAGCTCAATGTGGGTTTCGGGGTTTAAATGATCTAGCAAAGATAGCTGGACGCAGGGGATATCGGCATTGGGGTAGAGCAGTGTTAAGGGCACAAACACGCCGTGATCGAGTGGGCGCAGCTCATCTTGTACCGCTAGCATCCCCTGTTGCTTTAAGAGCGCGATAACCGTTCGTGAGAGTGCCGGGCTCCCTTTGACTGGATACTCTATTTTGTAAGCCGCCTCGGGAAAGCCGTAATAATCGTGCACGATACCTGGATCTTCACTGGCCGTTACGCTGGGGACGGGGGTTTCCCAGTGCGCGCTGATGACCAGAATCGCTTTAGGCCTTGGAAGGTTAGGCGCTAGCGTTGAGAGCCAGTCCACAAACGGCTTATGGCTAGGTTCACCAAGTAGTGGCAGTGGCCCACCACCATGTGGCAGAAACAGAACAGGAGCAAGGAGGATATCTGACATATGGATGGCCTGTGTTAGCGAGGAAGGTAGCGCAGCAAAGTTGCAGGGGCAGCGCGCAGGAGTTGTTCGCGGCAGTTACGCCAGAAAACCGATAGTAGTAGCAACAAAGAGCCGATGACCATGGCGGCCAGTGCAATATTGAGCTCAATGGCACCGTAATTTTCAAACAAGCTACTCAATGTATAGATCACATAGAACAATGCAGAGACGAGCAGCGCTCTGCGATCTACCAATAACGAGATCAAGCCGATAACAAGGTAGATCGCTAATGTCGCGACTGCCGCGGTGATGCTGTTGTCCATCTCTAGCACGCCTGCGAGTAAAAAAATCGGATGGATAATCAGTGGTGAAGCGAGTAAGTGGAGCCAAAATGCCACATCAGAACGACGGGTAGTGCGCTGTAGATCTGATATATCCCAGCGCATCGCAAAGAGGAACACACCAACGCCTAAGCTAAGCATCACTATGCTTGCGAGTTGCTCCTGATCGGGGAACTCAACCAAAACAAACGAAAAGATCATAGCGACCAATGCAGCGGTACCTGCCGCAATGGTGATTGGCACCTGAAATCGCCACCAGTGCAGCGTGGCAGCGGCGGCTGCTACGCCGCTGGCCACCATAAAGCGCGCGGGCAGGTCATCAGGTATTGCGCCGCTCAGTTGCCAACCCACACCAAAACCTGCGCCAGTAAAAGCAAGCAAGAGCGCAATAGAGGGCAGGGCCATATGTCGACGCTTCGTGAAGTACTCGCTCAAACCCCATGCGCCAAAAGCGAGTAGGAGACTACCGAGCAGATCGTTTAGGGCGGTTGTTACAAAGTAGAGGGCTGTCAGTGTTAGTGCACACGCGATTAAAACGAAGATGTCGTTAAAGCCGCTGACGAGTCGGATATGCTCTTCATCGACTGATTGGGTGTGTTGCTGCTCACTGATAAAGGAACGAAAGCGGCCCACGTCTTCGGCCGTTAATACGCCTGCATCAACGGCTTGGTTTAAATCGTCATCGCTGTACACGAACTACCTCTAATGATGTGCTACTTAAACTGTGCTGATGTGATGTATTGATCAAAAGACTCACACCACACGATAACGCTATTGTATTGGCTCAGGTCGACGTTATCACCCAGTGGCACGACGAAACGATCAAAGGTCGCGATATCTCCCACTTTCAACATCTTACTTTGGTGCTCGGCAAATGCCGCTTCTGTCTCTACATACACCGGTGAGAGATAAAGCTTGTAAGCAGGGCCTGGGGCTAGCTCACCAGAGAAAGCGATCTCTTTTGCTGAGATAAACACATCGCCCTCGCCCCAGTGCAGAAAATCACTGTCGGCGCGCTCTTTACTGAATGTCGTGCGATAGGTTGCAGCCTGCTCGACTTGCTGTACCGCATTCTCCGGTGGCGCAGAGGGCGCCATTAAAATGGGCAGCATATAGATGCCGAGAGCGAAACCTGCGAGTGCTGTAGCGGTGTGTGAAACAACCAACGATAGCATTTTAAACATAGTGATCTCCTAGATGTCTTGGCACAGTCTATAGAGTAGCTCAGCTGCGGGAATGGATTGGCACCCAGATCTGTTTTGACCGCACCATAGCGGTGAATAATCGCTGTTATTTTGTGCTTCAGCAGCTTGTCGAAGTGCGGTGATCGCCGTTGAAGCAAGAGGAAAAGGCGGTGCGGCTTCATTCATGGCTCCAAGGTCCCGCATAACGCCATTGACGATACCGCGTGCAGCGCCACCGGAGAAAAGGTTGGTGAGAGCCGTATGGTTTGCGTCCTCACTTTGCAAGGCGGCGCGATGCAGTGGGCTGGTTGTGGCTTCATCGCAGAGCAGGAAGGTGGTACCTAACTGAACAGCGCAGGCACCGAGCGTAAGGGCTGCATTGATACCCTTGGAATCTGCGATGCCTCCTGCAGCAACAACGGGGCAGCTAACGGCTGCAATAACTTGGGGTAGTAAGGCGAATGTCCCCATTTGGTGTTCGACCTGTCTATCCAAAAAGTGACCGCGATGCCCGCCGGCCTCTAGGCCTTGTGCAACAATGATATCTGCGCCGTTTTGCTCCAACCATATCGCCTCGGCAGTGCTAGTGGCGGAGGAGATAACCACGCTGCCGCAGCGTTTAACTCGTTCCAATAGCGCTTTGTCTGGCAAGCCAAAGTGAAAGCTGACATAGGCTGGCTTGAAGCGCTCGAGTACCTCAGCGGCCGCTTCATTGAACGGTTGTCGTGAAGCGCCTCCCGTGAGTGTGCTGGGGTCAATATTAAACTTGGCGAAGTGCGGAGCCAGAGCTTCATGCCAGCGCGTAATCTGCTCTGGCTGAACTGTAGGTTGTGTGTGGCTAAAAAAGTTAACGTTATAGCTGTTATCGGTCGCTTCGCTGAGCGCCAGAAGTGCCTGCTCGAGTTGCTCTGTATTGAGCATCGCAGCAGGTAACGAGCCCAGCCCACCAGCATTTGAGATTGCCGCTGCTAAACGGAAATCCTGAACTCCCGCCATAGGGGCTTGAATAATAGGATACTGGGTGGCTAACGGTGCTTGCATACACACTCCTTATCTGCGCAACTTGTCTCGTTTTAGGCTGATTAGTAGAGCTAACCTATTCCTTAGTTTTCATGATCATACCGGCGTTGCAGCGAAGTAGCTATTCACAAGCCTGCCCCCTACAATGGGCAGCTTCCGTCACGTTGAGGCCATAGCATGAAGAGTTGGCTATTTTTGGTGATAGCGATTATCTCGGAGGTTGTCGCTACGTCTGCACTTAAGCAAAGTGAAGGGTTTACCAGGCTGCTGCCGTCAGGCCTTGTGGTCGTGGGCTATGGTTTGGCGTTTTACTTTCTCTCGCTCACCCTAAAGTCGATTCCTTTAGGTGTGGCGTATGCGATTTGGTCGGGTGTTGGTGTTGCGTTAATCGCATTGGTCGGTTGGTTACTGTATGGGCAGCGCCTTGATCTACCTGCACTGCTTGGGCTTGGTCTGATCGTGGCCGGTGTGTTGCTGATTAGCTTAATCTCCAAAACAACCAGCCACTAGCAGATATCGCCTAGCTGGTGGGTGCTAGTGTTCTGGCATTAAAGGTCGCTTGGCGCAACGCTGAAACGGCTGCTGTTAGGCGCATTGCTTGATCGATCGCTGCATCTGTCTCTCCGGCTTGGAGCAAGCTGCTCATATGGCTTTGATAGCAGGCATAACCGCCATTGATCATCGAAATTGCTATGCATGCATAGTGGTATGCCGTTTCGTTTTCGATCCCTAGAGAAGCGAAAGGAGGCATGGCTAGCGCCTCTAAACTGCCGCCAGCATTAGGCGCGAAGAACTGGCGACTAAAGAAGTAAGGATTGGTGACCGCCATCCGATTGAGTGCGTGCTCTAGCGCGTATTGCTCGTCTGATTGCAGTGTTTCGATATGGCGTGAGATCAACTGCACCACCGCATCATCTTTGCTGGCTAACGCGGCTGCCCACACGATCCAGCGGCGATATGTTGGTTGCAGGTGTGTTTCATTTAGTGCAGCAGATTGAAAGAGCGCGACCTGATGTTCGGCTGTTGTGTGCAGAAGCTCCATACGCCTCTCCTTTGTTGTCTTTGGTACGCTCAGCTTAACCTAATCAGGCCTCGATTGGGTGCCGTGCTTTTCTAAACCGCTGTTTCATCAGGTAAGGCGCCAGTAGCGTGGTATAGACAATAACGACGATGAGCGCGGTGTAAACGTCGTTATCAAATACGCCCGCTGTTGCGCCGATCCCCGCAAATATTAGCCCTACCTCTCCTCTAGGCATCATTGCAATACCGATAATAAGGCGGCGCTGCAATGGCTCCTTGAGCAGCATGGCTCCGGTGAATTTAGCCAGTATCGCGACAGCTAGCAGGCTGATAGACAGATACCAAAATAGCGGCGAGCTCCAATCAACGGTGGTGAGGTCGAGTGATAGCCCCACGGTGACAAAGAAGATCGGCGTGAACAGTTGAATAATGGGCAGCATCTGGCGCTCGATCTTGTGTGAAAAAGCGGGTTGAGCGTGCATCGATAGGCCAAACGGTAGGAAAAAACGGCGCGAAAGAGCGATACCAGCAGCGAAACCGCCCAATAACTCCGGTGCGCCTGCCTCATGTGCCGCCCATGCAAAGAAGAGCACCAATGATACGATGGTGGTGGGTATCAGGCCCGGGTTATCAATACGGGTATCGAGGTGTTGAATAACGCTGGACATAAGCCGCGCTAATATGGGTGCTAACAGAAAAAAACTACCAACAAAGATCATCACCTTAGCGGTATTGGCCCAGTTAACGGCCCCCGAAACGGTAAAGTCATAGAGCAGCGCGAGTAATATAACGCCCAACACATCATCCAATACGGCTGCACCTAACGTGATTTGTCCTTCGCGGCTGTTGTGCCTATTAAGGTCCGTCAAGGCGCGAACCGTCACGCCGATGCTGGTGGCGGTGAGGGTGCCGCCAATGAAAAGGGCGACCAAATAGGGCAGATCAAATAGATAGTAGGCGAGACAGAAGCCAGCGATTAATGGCGCAAAAAAACCGCCCAGTGCAACGATGGTTGACTCTTTCCCTGCGCTAATCAGCTTTTCGACATCGGTTTCCATACCCACTTGGAAAAGCAGCAAGATAACCCCGACCTCGGCAAATAGGTGTATTAGCTCATGGTTCTCCACCCACCCAAATAGGCTAGGGCCAATAACAATGCCAGCGACCAGCTCACCTATGACTGGCGGGGCTCCGATGGCTGCTGCCAGCTCCCCAAAGATGCGTGCCGAGACCAGAATAATAAGTAAAGCAAGTAAAAACTGATGTGCTTCCATAGAGCCTCCATGGCATCCCTAGAGCGTGTTACAGAGCCATAGTATCACTGAGTATTAGAATTTGTTTATATTGATATCTAGGACGATCTGTTTCTTGCCTTTGCTCAATACACCGCTGTATATCGAGCAGCATGCCATGCGTTAGTGATGTTCTGGTTACGGGTTCATAATCACTTAATATCTACTGAAAGTGTGTTAACATCGCGCTATCTTGTTGAAAAAAATAACTATATTGAGATCCCTTTGTGTGGTTCGTTTATCTCCTCGAATGTGCTGATAAAACACTCTATGCCGGAATCACGACAGATTGTGAGCGGCGGGTAGAAGAGCACAACCACGACCCTCGGAAAGGTGCCAAATACACACGCGCAAGGCGTCCGGTTGCTCTGGTATGGTCAGAAAAGCAACCGACTCGTGCGGAGGCGACGCGGCGTGAGTTGGCCATTAAACGTTTAAGCCGAGCTAAGAAACTAGCGCTAATCGCAAATCTCAATAACTAATGTGTCATCGCAGGGCAGCGTATACCGCTTGCCTTAGTGATTGCTTTGGCGCGTGAATTAAAGCTTTTACACCTGTTGTGTATAGGGTTATACGAAAGTATTATCGGTCAGGTTCCAAACCAGTCAATGGAGTAGTTAATGAGCAGGCAATACACAGGATCGATTCGTAGCAAAGTTATTATGATCACTTTGGTCTGTACGACAGCGATTCTCGCCGCAGTCGGCGTCTATGATGCGCTGGAGGTGGTCGCCAAGGAGGAAGCTCAACTGGAAGACCGTGCAAATGTAACGGCCCAACGGATTGCGCGTCACCTGACCATCCCTGTGTGGAATTTGGATAAAGAGCGTATTGATGCTTCGATTGAAGCTGAAATGCTTGAGCCCAGTGTGTTAGCGATTGTGGTGCACGATAGCGACGGGAAAGATGTGATGGGCGCTAAGGAGCGCGATTACAATTGGGAGATAATCGGCTCGTCCGGCACTGTTCAGACCGGTGCGTTCGCTATCTCCGATGCGCCAGTGTTCTACGAGGACAAAGCGATTGGTTCGGTCTCGGTCTATATCAGCGACCGTTTTGTCAAAGAGGACATTCAGTTCCAAGTGATACTGGAAGTGGTGCGTGTTGTAGCACTGAACCTAGTTATTTTTGTGATCTTGGTGCTGTTGCTCGGTAAGTTTTTGATCACGCCGATTCGTCGCTTGGCGGAGCAGGCGAGCGAGATCAGCTCAGGGCGTTTAAATACAGTCATCGATATCTCCAGCAATGATGAGATCGGCCTACTGGCTGATTCGCTATCGCGTATGCAGCGTAGCCTCTCCGTTGCGTTCAAGAAGATTCGCCAAGCGAATAAAGCGCGGGAGCAATAACGTGATGCGTCGTCTACTTTGTGTTGCACTGCTATTGCTCAGCAGTCTATCGACAGTGGCTCAGGATACAGCCGGTGCTGCGCAGGACGACGCTGCTGCGAGCTACCCACCCATTGTGCTGGTGACGGAAAACTACCCTCCTTTTAATATGTTGGCACGTAACGGCCAGATTACCGGGATCTCAACCGATATCGTGCGTGCGCTGATGGAGCGCAACCAGATTCAAAACGAACTGTCGCTGCTGCCGTGGAATCGTGCTTATAACCAAGCGCAAACTGAGGTGAATACGGGAGTTTACTCCACCACACGCACCGAAGAGCGTGAAGCTTTGTTTAAGTGGGTGAGCCCATTAACGGAGAACAAGTGGGTGTTTCTTGCCATGTCTGATAGCGACATTAAGATTAGCTCGCTCGAAGAGGCAAAGCAGTATCGTATTGGAGCCTACCGCGGTGATGCGACTGCACTGTTCTTAGCCGATCAAGGGTTTGAACTAGATTTGGTGCGTCGCGATGAACTAAACGCCCGTAAGCTTGCGCGCGGGCGCATCGATTTATGGGCCACAGGACACTTGTTAGGGCCTTATCTTGCCAAAAAAGAGGGCGTTGGGGCACTCAAAGAGGTGCTGACCTTCAAGCGTACGGTTATGGGTATCGCATTTCACCCAGATACGCCCTCGTCGCTGATTGATCTTCTGAATAGTAGCCTTAAAGAGATGTATCGAGACGGCTCTATCGACCAGATTACCGCAAAATATCGTTAGTACAGCAAAGATGGATGGCTCCATCTTTTATTTTCGATATGTTATGTTATAACGAATTGAAAATCTTAACGTGCTGGAATGAAAACGATGAAACAGTTATGTGTTTTAGGGTCTTGTTTACTGGTTGGTTTTGCTGCTAGTGCAGCTTCTGCGAGCGATGCTCATGAGCATGGCATTGCTGAGTTAAATGCTGCGTTTGAGGGCAAGCGCCTCGATATCATGTTTAAGTCGCCAGCTGATACGATTGTGGGTTTTGAACATGAAGTCAAAAACGAGGCACAACACAAGCAAGTGATTGCGGCGGTTCAACAGTTGCGTGATGGCTACCAAAACATTCTGTTGCCCGACGCTGCCCTGTGTATTCTTAAGCATGCTAATGTTGAGCAGACCTTAGTGGCGATGTCTGATGACCATGACCATGACACGCATGAGAAGCACGGCCATGAAGATAAGCACGGCCATGATGAAAATATGGCAGCTTCTGACGACCACGACCACGACCACGACCACGACCACGACCACGACCACGACCACGACCACGATAAACACCAAGATCATGGCGGTCACAGCGACTTTATGGTTGAGTATACGTTCGAATGCCAAAAACCGAAGGAACTCAACAGCCTGCAGGTGGGTCTGTTTAACCACTATCCAGCCCTAGAAACCGTTCGTTATCAAGCTATTGGTATCAGCGGCCAGAAGGGCGGAGAAGTAAACAGCGCAACAGCGAGTATCTCCCTGAAATAGAGAACGATATGGCAGCGATCTCCATCGAGGCGCTGAGCTTTGCATGGGCTCAGCAGTCGCCGGTTATTGATATCCCTTCATGCAATATTGCTGCGGGAGAGATGGTTTTTTTACAAGGACCATCCGGCAGCGGGAAAAGCACTTTGCTCAACTTGATGACGGGAATGTTAGTCCCGCAGCAGGGGCTGATCAGGGTCGGGGACACCGCGTTGAGCCAGCTAAACTCGGTGGCAAGAGACCGCTTCCGCGCTGATCATATCGGTTTTATTTTTCAATCACTTAACCTGCTGTCATACCTGTCGATTGAGGATAACGTGCAGCTGGCCTGCCGCGTTTCGAAGCAGCGGCGGCAGCGCGCAATAGCACGCTTTGGCTCGGTTCGCAGCGCGTGTACATCGCTGCTTAGCTCATTGGGCCTTGCGGAACTTGTTGATGAAAAGCGACCGGTTAGCCAGCTCTCGGTAGGTCAGCAGCAGCGCGTGGCCATAGCTCGCGCGTTGATTGGTGCCCCGGAGTTGATCATTGCAGATGAGCCAACCTCCGCACTCGATACTGCCTCGGCACAGCGTTTCGTTGCATTGCTCCAAGCTGAGGTGAAAGCTGCGGATGCGACCTTGATTTTAGTGAGTCATGATGAGCGACTGGCCCCCCAGTTTGATCGAGTTATTCAGTTAGCTGATATCAATCAGGCTTCACAAACGGTGGGTGGTGTTTATGTTGATTAAAGAGGCGGTTGCCAGTAGCTGGAGCCGCCGTGGCACGTTGGCTTTTATCGTCCTAACCATTGCCCTCAGTGTTGCTCTGCTCATCGGTGTTGAAAAAGTACGGGAAGAGGTTCGCGCCAGCTTTGACCGCTCGATCGCCGGTACAGACCTTATTGTTGGAGCACGCGGTGGCGAGTTACAGCTGTTGCTGTACTCAGTGTTTCACATTGGGCAGGCTACTCGAAATATCAGCTGGGATAGTTACCAGAAGATCGCAGCTAATCGTTATGTCGAGTGGGCTGAGCCGATCTCTTTGGGTGACTCCCATCGTGGTTATCGTGTAGTGGGTGCTGCGCCGTCCTTTTTTGAGCATATCCGTATTGGTCGTGATACCGCATTGGGCTTTAGCCAAGGTGCCCCTTATAAAGACCTTTATGATGTCGTGCTCGGCGCCGAGGTGGCTAAGGTACTCGGTTATCAGTTGGGCGAGCAGATAGTTTTGTCCCATGGTATGGGCAAGAAGAGCTTCTCTGATCACAAGGATAAGCCGTTTCGTATCGTGGGTATCTTGGCAGGTACAGGGACTCCAGTAGATCGCTCCTTGTTTGTCAGCAATGAGGCGATTACAGCTATTCATGTCGGCTGGGAAGCGGGCGTACCCATCGCTGGGATGCAGCAATCGGCGGAGGATGTGCGCAAGCTCTCCCTTACGCCTAAAGATGTCACCGCCGTGCTGGTTGGGGTGAAATCGAAGCTTGGTACATTCCACCTTCAGCGCCAGATTAATAGCTATCGCAAAGAACCTTTACAAGCTATTTTGCCTGGCGCTGCCTTACAGCAGCTTTGGGAGCTGCTACGTAATGTCGAGAGTGCGCTGCTGATCGTCTCGGCCTGCGTTGTCGTTGCCGGTTTGATCGGTATGTTAGCGGTCTTGCTGACCAGCCTTAGTGCGCGGCGCCGTGAGCTGGCGATATTTCGTGCTGTGGGCGCAAGACCGTGGCACATCGTGTTTATGCTGGTGCTTGAATCGGCGCTGGTCTCTTTTGTCGGTGCATTGTTGGGCTTATTAGCCGCCATACTGGGGCTTTATCTTCTATCGCCTGTGCTTGAAGATATGGGGCTTTATCTTGAAAGCTATTACCCCTCTTGGGAGTACTTAACGCTGCTTCTTATGGTCGTGGCTGCAGGTGGTCTGACAGGTATCTGGCCGGGGTTACAAGCGTACCGACTTTCTGCCGCAGATGGGTTATCCTCTCGCTAGTTATCATGATTAGGAGAGTCTTTGTGGGATATCCAAGGGCGTTGTTTTGCCTATTTGCTGTATTTTTGCTGGCTACTACGCGCTTCGTTGTAGCCGCAGATGAGACGCCAGCAACCGTGAATGGTGAAGTAGTTGAAGTGCTTGAGTGGGATCACCTGATGCCTGCTGACTTTACGCTTGAGGGCATTATCGATGTCGAAGAGTTTAGCGCACTAGATGATCTTGACCCGCGCGCTGCTGAGCTGATGGATCAGCTACAGATTGCGTTGCAATCTGCGCCGATCGTGCCTGAAATGGATGGAAAAATGGCGAAAGTCCCCGGCTTTGTCGTGCCCATCGAAGGGGAGGGGCGTGTTATCTATAAGTTCTTTTTAGTCCCTTACTTTGGTGCTTGTATTCACACGCCGCCACCGCCATCCAATCAAATTATCTACGTTGAGTATGAGCCGGGCGTTACGCTAGAGAGCATTTATGATGCCGTGTGGGTGACTGGTAAGTTGAAAACCGAAACCTTCAGTCATGAGTTGGCGTCGTCTGGCTATGGCATGGAAGCATTTCGTATCGAGCCATACGAGTACTAGATCGTTTTAGCAGTGCTTTTCGGTATACTGGAGACTGTTTTTTTCACCGGGAAGCACACGCTGTAATGAACTACCCAGAGACGAAGTTACCGAAAGTCGGTACCACTATTTTCACGCAAATGTCGCAATTAGCGGCACAACATAATGCGCTTGATCTTTCCCAAGGTTTCCCTGACTTCGATGGGCCGACAGCACTGCTCGACGCTGTGGGGCACCACATCTCGTCAGGTGCGAACCAATATGCGCCAATGGCTGGTGTGCCAGCATTGCGCGAGGCCATTGCAGAGAAAGTCAGCCGCTTTTACGGTGGTCACTACTGCGCAGAGCGCGAGATTACAATCACCTCCGGTGCCACAGAAGCGTTATTTGCAGCGATCTCTGCGGTGGTTCGTACCGGTGATGAAGTCATTATGTTTGATCCGGCCTACGATAGTTATGAGCCTGCGGTAGAGATTAATGGCGGGACAACCGTTCGCCTGCAGCTCTTGGCGCCACACTTTAAGGTCGACTGGCAAGCCGTACGCGATGCTATAACCGCTAAGACGCGGCTGATTATTCTTAACTCGCCGCACAACCCAACCGGTACCACGCTATCCAAGCACGATCTAGATACGCTGGCGGATATGCTCGCCAACACAGATATTTTAGTTCTCAGTGATGAGGTGTATGAGCACATCGTCTTTGATGGTGAGCAACATCAGAGTGTGGCTGGGCATGAAGCCCTGCGGGAGCGCAGCTTTGTGGTGTCTTCTTTTGGTAAGACATATCACATTACCGGGTGGAAAGTGGGCTACTGCCTAGCGCCTGCAGCGCTCTCTGCAGAGCTTAGAAAAGTCCATCAATATCTGACATTCGCCATATCTACACCCATGCAGTTGGCTATCGCTGACTATATGGCTGATGCGCCAAATTATGGCTTTGAACTCCCCGCTTTTTATCAACAAAAACGTGATCTTTTTTGTCGTTTGATGGCGCCTAGCCGCTTTGAGCTGCTACCAACGCAAGGCACCTATTTCCAACTTGTTGATTATCGTGCCATTAAAGATGTGCCGGATATCGAGTTTTGCCAGTGGTTAATCGAACATGCGGGGGTTGTGGCTATACCGATTTCGGTGTTCTACCAAACACCGCCTGATACACGTATTGTGCGTTTTTGCTTCGCCAAAGGCGAAGCGACCTTAAAAGCGGCTGCTGAGCGTTTAGTTACTTTATAGAGGGAGCTACTTATGACTGATATCTTGCGTGTTTCCATCGTACAAACAGAGCTCGCTTGGCAAGCGCCGGAAACAAATCGACAGATGCTGAGTAACGTGATGGAGCCTCTGCAGGGGGCGACTGACCTTATTGTGCTGCCCGAGATGTTTACCACAGGCTTTATGATGTGTCCTGAGACAATGGCTGAGCCTATGGAAGGCGAAACATTGCCTTGGCTCAAGCAGCAGGCGCATGAGCTTGGCGCTGCCATATGTGGATCGGTTGCGATTAAAGAAGATGGCGCTTATGTGAATCGCTTCCTTTTTGTCACCTCAGAAGGGGAGGTTGCTTACTATGACAAGCGGCACTTGTTCCGGATGGGGAACGAGCATGAACACTTCAATGCGGGCACTAGCCGGTCGCTCATCGAGTACCGAGGCTGGCGCATCTTGCCTTCCATCTGCTACGACTTGCGCTTTCCGGTCTTTTTGCGCAACCGCAATGATTATGACTTGATGATCAACGTCGCGAACTGGCCTGGTGCTCGGCGTAACCCATGGCGTACCCTGCTACAAGCGCGTGCGATCGAGAACTATGCCTACGTAGTGGGAGTGAACCGTATCGGTAGTGATGCGGCAGGTTTACACTACACGGGTGACTCCATCGCTGTTGATTTTAAAGGCGAGCTGGTCTGTGATCATCCAGTGGATCAAGCGTTTGTTGAAACGGTTGCGCTCGATCGGGCAGCGTTGCAACAGTTCCGCGACAAGTTTCCTGTTTGGCAAGATGCGGATGATTTTGATCTTGGCATGCCCTAGGCAAATGGCTCAAATATCTAAGGGCGTTTAGTGCGCCCTAAATACTCATCCAAATCTTTGTGAAACTTAATACGGCCTTTGCCGCTGTGCTTGGCGCGGTACATCGCCTTATCAGCTTGGAGCAGTATTTCGGATAGCGTTTGCCCATCCTCTGGGAATAAGCTGATACCGATACTTGCGCCGACCTCAATAGCACTGCCGTCTTCGCGCTTAAACTGGCCGTAACAGTTGGACACGACCAACTCTGCTACCTTGGCGGCGATATCACGCGATGCGCCTTCCAGCAGAATAATGAACTCGTCACCACCAAAGCGCGTAATGATATCGCCTTTTCGCACAGCGGCTTTCATGATGTCTGCCACTTTCTGCAGATATTTGTCACCTTCAGCGTGCCCAAAAATATCGTTAAGTGACTTGAAGTTATCAATATCCACGAAGATAATCGCAACTTGGCTGCCGTTGTGTTTCGCGCGTTCGAGAATACCGGGTAGTTCATCTTCTAAGCGACGACGGTTACCAAGACCGGTTAAATGGTCAGTTGTTGCGTGTCTACGCTGCTCAGTCTGCTTGTTGCGATAGTGGCGAATTGTAGCTATCAGAATACCTGTGATGACAACTGTCGCGGCGATGTATAGCACGATAAAGCGCAAGTACTGGCGAAATCGCGTCTCTTGATCCATAGCGAGTTGCAGCAATATTTGATTCGCGCTTTGCAAAGGCGCCGAGATGTCTAACGCAATGAGTTCATGGATCGTGTTGTTGTACTCTTGGCGTAGTTGCGTAAAGTGGCTCAGCCGATGCTGCAAGTTGACCCAGTTGATACGTGAAAACTCGGGCAGTTCGGAGAAGTCGTTGGGCACCGGCAGCAACGATTCGCTGTTGGGTTTCTCAAACTCGATTCCGACCATATAGCTAATGTAGTAGTGCAAGCTGTTAGCAGCTTCGGCAGATAGCGTGCCATCCACAACATGCTCACTCAGTTGCTCTCGCAGCAGCATACTGCGGCGTGTTGCATCAGCAACGACATCCTGCTTTTTGTGGCTTAGCTGGCGTAGTATTTCGGTCATCTCCTGCTTTTGGTTAAGCAAGGCTGATAACGGCTGCAGAATGCTTGGAATAGGGGAAGGTAAATCGGGCTGGCTTAAAAGTGCCTTAGCAAAGCGAGTTTGAATGCTGTGAATGTCTTCATAGTTGACGAAACCATCGAGTGCGCCTCTTAGGATCGCGCGCTCAAGCTGCGTATCGAGTGTGCGCAGGTGGCTCAAGTATTGATAGGTGCGGTAGGCCTGCTGGTCGCCAGACGCCCGTTCAGCTTTGAACCAGATCACGCCAATCACAGTAATCAGAGTGATTACGATCAACAATATGACCCAAGGTCGTATCAACTTCATAAGATGGCGATGTGCCTAAAAGGCTGTAAAAACACGCAGTACATTTAGCAATCAATCAACGTCTGAGCTTGTTAAAGGTGCGCAGTCTACTCCTTCAGACCGTATTTAAGCTTAATCATCTCGTGCCTATTGCTGGAACCTGCAATACGGGCGCTGTCTCTTTTTAGCGGCTACATTATAGAGAGTTTGATGAAATTTGTTGGCTAATATAAACAAAAAAAGCGAGCTTTTGCCCGCTTTCGTTTTGGAGTGGATCAGAAGCGCCAATTCACACCAATGCGGAAATGGCGCTCGGGCTCTGAAAAACGTGCCAGGCCGTCAAGGTCTGCCGTTTTGCCACGCGCTTCGTCCCACGTGTGGTAGTCCTTGTTAGTGAGGTTAAAAATGCCTGCATCAAGGCGCAAGTCATCGTTGACTTGATAATATGCAGTTAGGTCAACGACACCGAAACCTGCCGGTACGAACGGATTATCGCTCGAGATATCGCTGCGCGATTTGCCTTTGGCTGCGGTTAACTGTAGTTCGCTACCCCAGCGTTTATTGGGCGCATCGTAACGCAGCCCGATCACACCAGAGAGCGGAGCAACTGAATCGAGGGGCTTTTCAACCCCATCGACTTTTTGGGTGCCTTCGGCGTAAGCAATGGCGGTGTGCAGCTCGAAACCACGTAAGTTTGGTGCCAGCTCCTCAAGATAGAGTGCGCCTTTAAACTCAGCACCTTTGATGACCACACCTGCGAGGTTTTGCTGCTGGTAAACACCGTAAGGGTACTGGGGATCGAAAGGCAGTGTTACCTCATCGATAAAATTGTCATAGTCGTTATAGAAGACGAGGAACTCTAGGTTTGCTGGTGCGGTATTAAAGCGTACGCCTGCCTCAAAGCTATCGCTGGATTCCGGTGCTAGGTTCGGGTTGGCGATAAATTTATAAGCACCGCTGCGCCCGTAGTTTGCAAACATCTGGTCCATATCTGGCGCTTTGAAACCCTGACCAAATTGACCAAACAGTGTCGTGGTGTCATTGATGTCATAGGTGGCACCTAAGCGGAAGCTCAGTTGGCTATCTTCATTGTTCTCAGGTGATGGATCCAGTGGGTTGCTATCGAGGTATGCTTGATCAGGCTGTGGATCGATTTTGTAGCGATCATAACGCAGACCTGTTGTGACCTTGAGGCCGCTATCGCCAAAAGTCATCTGGTCTTGGATATATGCGGCAACTGCATCGCTCTCACTGCGCGGCATGGAGCGATTTGCACCGCTTAGTGAACTGCTACGGTACTGCTCGAAGGTTGTTTGTTCGTAGTCGAGTGCATAGATCAGGTCGTGCTCAATCGCATCAGTGACCAGTTGCTTCTTGAACTTGATCTCAGCGTTGCGCGTGGTTTCGTCATACTCGCCGGTATAGCGGTAGTCACCGCCGAAACGCGCATTGAAATAGCCTTGGTATTGATCTGTTTCGGTGGTTTGCCAATCAAGATCGACTGTGACGCTATCAAACAGGGCGTGATCTGCGAGCAGTTCATATTGGCCTGACAGCCTGGTACGTTTTTTATCTTCGTTGTAAAAGGCATCTGCGTTGCTAGAGCTCAATTGAGTCGTGTCTTCGTCCGTTTTGACCTGCTCAGCTGTGAATGTCAGCGTTTGATCGTGCGGGAGCGAGAAGAGCACCTTACCAAAGAGACTGTTCGCTTCTTCATCTTTCGGGTCGCTTTTCTCTCGAGTAGGGCCGGTGCCACCTAGATCACCATGAACACGAACCTCTTGTGCATCCTCGCGTGTCGCGATGAACAGACCTTCTACCGTTTCATTGCGCCCAGCCAGACTGAGCGTATTGCTGAAGCCCTCTTTCGAGTCGTCATATTGCGAGCGAATGCTCCCGGCAAAGTTATCTTGTGGGTCAGTTAAGAGATCGCTCGGGTCTTTGGTTGTGAAGTAAACGGTTCCGCCCATCGCATCGCTGCCGTAGATAGACGAAGAGGGGCCAGGGATGACATCAACTTGCTTTAGTGTGTTTACATCGACTGTGTTACGGCTTGAGTTAAGTGAGCCCCACGATAGGTTTTTCGCTTGACGAACACCGTCGACCGAGATCAGCACGCGGTTGCCAGTGATGCCACGGATATTGATGAGTCCATCACCTTGTGCGCCGCCGCTGACCGACACTGAAGGTGTGTACTTGAACAGGCCTTTAACGTCATTGGTGAGGTTACGTTGGATGTCTTCTTCGGAAATGACGCTAACAGATCCGTGAGTATCGCCCAGTGTTTCTTCGGTTTGCGATGCACTAATAACAACGCGGTCGAGGTAGCGAACGTCCTGAGAGGTCGGCTCGGCTGCGTTAGCAGCCGTTGCCACAACACTGCCTATACAGCAGCAGAGAAGTCGTTTTTTCATGGTTAGCACTTAGTAAGTTGAATAGGTGCCAACTACTATAATAAATAAATATAATGCGAATCAATATCATTTAGTTTTATTTGGTTGGTTTTTTGTTCATCATCTCGCGCATTTTCTCGCAATGATCCTCTCGAGGTTGGCGGGGAGTAAACCAAGCAAAGTCGGCCTGTGTGTGATCTATATAGTCTGCAATTTGGCGCTTATCCTCAGCTACTTCAACAAGCGCAAGTGATACGCTTTGCTGGCTGAGCGCCGTAAGGTGCAGGGGAACACCAACATCCTTGCGGGTATGGAAACTGCCTGCGATGAGTAAGCTTGGTGACGAGCGATCACGGGCCATCACGTGTGCCATGCGCGCATCCTTTGCGAGCTGGATGTTGTTCATACTGCTCAGTTGTGCGTCTTTGATCATGCCGCAGTGGCTGCTAATGATCTGCTCCGCGATGATCTGGGTAGCGTTTTCCGGGATCTGCGTAACGGTTGCAAGGTCTGGACGATCAAGAGCACTCGGCGATTTGTAGATCAAGCGGATTGTTTTGCGACTGATGTTGCCGGGCACAACGCCTTTGCCATAGCGGACCGCTTGTGTGATCGCCCCACGGTAGTCTTCCCAAGGC
Source organism: Neptunomonas sp. XY-337 (assembly GCF_004959845.1). Classification (NCBI taxonomy): domain Bacteria; kingdom Pseudomonadati; phylum Pseudomonadota; class Gammaproteobacteria; order Oceanospirillales; family Oceanospirillaceae; genus Neptunomonas; species Neptunomonas sp. XY-337. The sequence goes on from NZ_SPLL01000002.1 coordinate 457,976, forward strand.
CAACGGTTCTCTTTCCAGTTTAGTTTTTCGTAGATCGCCTCAGCGGAGTCTTCGGGCAAGAGGGTGCGTGCCGCGTCCATGTTCTCTTCGGATAGCATCTCGAATACGGCTCGCCGTGGTTGGTGCTCACTCAGTGTTTCGATGAGAAAGCTCTCGATCATGTGGTGATCGGGGTTGTCATGGTTTTCACCAATTAACACGTGCACTTGCGCATTCAGTTGCTCAATGAGCTGCGCAGAATCGACTGACTCGCCGGTTTGCAGGTTAACAATCATGCCGCTTAGAGGATGCTCTTGCAGCAGTGGTGACAACCATGCATGGGGATAGTTTGCTGCGGTGCTTTGGCCACTAAAAAGCATAAGTAGAGAAGTTAACAAGGGTAGCAAAACCCGCTCGCGAATAGGGGTGAAATGGGCTTTAGGAATCATTTTAATACTCTTAGTATTGTTAATGTAAATGAGTATAGTTATCATTAATATATATTTCTATTCTAAATATTGGAGTCTATTATGGGCGATCTCGCGCAGATGTTTAATCGTGTCACTGCTTCCTCCTCACTGTCAGAGCGATTCGCGGCACTCATCGAGGCTGAACCCAGTTTGCGCCGTCGTCAGCAGGCTGAGCGTCTGGATGTACCGGAAGCACAACTGATCGATCAGCAGTGTGGCGTCCAGTCGATCCGTTTGAACCGCAAGTTTTCAGATCTGATCTATGCGCTGCCTGAGTTGGGCTACATCATGTCATTGACGCGCAATGAATCGGCGGTGCATGAACGTAAAGGTATTTACGACAACATCCGCATTAACGGACCAATGGGCCTGGTTATCTCGCCCGACCGGAAAATCGATCTGCGTATCATCTTGTCCCGCTGGACTGTTGGTTACGCTGTTTGCGAAGTACTAGGTGATTCGCACCGCTTTAGTTTGCAGTTCTTTGACCAAGCCGGTAACGCCATTCAGAAGATCTACCTTCAGCCTAACAGTAACTTTGCAGCCTATCAGCGTTTGGTTGAGCAATTTGGCGCGGCTGACCAAGATGCGCAGGTGAGCTTTAGCACGCCAGAGGCCAACACTGAGATGGCATCTGATAGTGATGTTGATACCCATGCGCTGGTGAATGAATGGAAAAAGATGACAGATGTTCACCAGTTCTTTGGTTTGTTACGCCGCCATAAAGTCACACGCGAGCAAGCGTTCCGGTTGGTGGGAGAGCCCTATGCGTGCCCTGTTGCGAACAATTCTGTGGGGTATCTGCTAGAGGAAGCTGCACAGCAGCGCCTGCCGATCATGTGCTTTGTGGGAAATAGCGGCAATATCCAGATCCACAGTGGTGTGATCGAAACTGTTAAACGTGTTGGGCCATGGCTTAACGTGCTAGATCCTGAGTTTAACTTGCACCTTTTGGAAGATCAGGTTGCCTCAGCATGGCTGATTCGCAAACCAACAGTAGATGGCATGGTGACCTCGCTGGAGCTCTACGATGCGAAAGGTGAAACCATTGCTCAGTTCTTTGGCGTACGAGAAGAGGGGCAACCTGAGAATCGTGCATGGCGCGCACTCGTTGAGTCTCTGCTTGGTGAAGAGGTTGCGGCATGAAGCTCTTATCACACAGCATGCGTTGGCTAAGTGCTGCTCTGCTAGCCGTACCGGTTATCGCATCGGCTGCACCTGAGCGTATCGTGGTTGTGGACGGTGCCTTAACCGAGATTGTGTATGCATTAGGGCAAGAGGACAAACTGGTTGGTGTTGATACCACATCGGTCTATCCCGCTGCGGCAACGCAGCTGCCTCAGGTTGGCTACAAACGTGCTCTCTCAGCGGAGGGAACACTTTCTCTGGCGCCTGATCTTGTGATCGCTTCTGAGGATGCGGGCCCTGCAGGTATCTTAGGGCAGATCGAGTCGGCAGGCGTCACCGTGGCATCGGTAACAGCAAAAGCGTCGGTGGATGCCGTGGGTGAGAAAGTAAAGCGCGTTGCAGCACTCCTAGAACAACCTGATGCGGGTGAGGCGCTATGGCAGTCTATTCAAGCGGATATTGAAACTGTTCAAGCCAGCCAATTGCGGTTGAGTAAGCCGGTAAAGGTGTTGTTTATCCTTAACGCGAGCGGAGGCAGAAACTTGGTCGTTGGCGGCGCTAATACCCATGCCGATGCAATCATCAAACTTGCGGGTGCCGAGAATGCCGTTCAAGGGATAGAGGGCTACAAGCCGGTGACGACAGAAGCATTGGTGGCCATGGCACCTGACGTTGTCTTGATGATGAAGCGTAATGAGCACTCAATGCCAGCTGCGGAGCTTTTTGCTATCCCTGGGTTGGATCGTGTTCCCGCTGCAGACAATCAGCGTTTGGTTACGATGGACGGTATGCTGCTGCTAGGCTTTGGGCCACGTATAGGTCGGGCGATGAAACAGTTGCACGAAGCTCTTTACCCAGCGGTAGTAGCGGCGCAGTAATGGACAGCTTAGAGCAACACGAATGGCGAGTTAAGTGGTCCCTATTAGGCTTACTGGTTGCACTGCTGCTCGCCATATTGACCTCCGTCAGCGTTGGGCCGATGGATATCTCGATGAGTGATGCCTATCGGATTCTACTCAGCGGGCTGGGGCTTGATGCCGGAGAGGTTGAGCGGCACCTAGCTACGATTATCAATGCGATCCGTTTGCCCCGTTCGCTGTTAGCGGTGCTGGTTGGTGCGGCGTTAGCTGTGTCTGGCGCTGCGATTCAAGGTGTATTTCGCAACCCACTGGCGGATCCCGGGTTGATCGGTATCTCGGGTGGCGCTGCGCTGGCGGCGGTCAGTATGATCGTGTTTGGTGGCTCCGCACTCGCTGTGGTGACCGAGGTGCTGGGCCAGTATGCGCTCATGTTTACCGCCTTCTTAGGTGGCTTTGCGGCAACCTTAGTGGTGGCGAACATAGCGACTTCACGGCTCGGCGTCTCGATTACCACCATGTTGCTCGCCGGTATCGCTATCAATATCGTCACGGGTGCAGGGATCGGCATCATGACCTATATGGCGGATGATGTGCAGCTGCGTACATTAACGTTCTGGCAGATGGGTAGCTTGGGTGGCGCGACATGGGATGTGGTGCTGGCTGCCGGTTCTGTTATTGCCATTGTAATCGTGATGATCCCGCGTTATGCCCTAGGGCTGAACGCTTTGCTGTTGGGTGAATCAGAAGCTCGCCACTTAGGTATCGATGTACGCCGTGTTCGTCGTAATATTATCCTCCTCAGTGCGGTGGCTGTAGGTGCCAGCGTTGCTGTGTCTGGCATGATTGGGTTTGTCGGTTTGGTGGTCCCGCATATCATTCGGTTGGCATTGGGACCTGATCACCGCTATTTGCTGCCCGCTTCCGCGTTGGCAGGCGCACTGTTCTTGTTAATCGCTGACATGATTGCCAGAACATTGATCGCACCCGCTGAATTACCTATCGGTCTGATTACGTCAATTATTGGCGGTCCGTTCTTTATCGCATTGATCGTACTGCGTGCGCGACAAGGAGGCGGGATATGAGCTTAATAGTTGAGCACCTCTGTTTCGATATCGGCTCAAAGCGGCTATTAGATGAAGTGAGCTTTGCCGTAAATCCGGGGGAGGTCGTTGCTGTTCTTGGCCCCAACGGTGCGGGCAAATCTACGCTGCTGCGGGTGCTTGCCGGTGAGTATCGCCATTTCGCGGGTGACCTTTCGTTAAATGGTCAGCGCTACGAGAACTGGGACACCCATGATATCGCTCGCATGGTGGGCGTATTGCCGCAGCATACAACGTTGATGTTTCCCTTCTCTGTATTTGAAGTCGTATTGATGGGGCGAATGCCTCACGCAACCGGCCGAGTGCGTGATCGCGAAATTGCGAAAGCTGCGCTGGAGCGGGTAGATATGTCTCACCACATTAGTTCATCGTTTCCGTCGCTATCGGGTGGAGAAAAGCAGCGTGTTCAATTGGCGCGGGTACTCGCGCAGATTTGGGATGCTGCAGAGCAACCGCGTTATCTGCTGCTTGATGAACCCACCTCCGCATTAGATCTTGCTCATCAGCATCATGTGCTGGCACTGGCGCAATCGTTAGCGCAAGAGGGGGTTGGCGTTATGGCCATTTTGCATGATCTCAACCTCGCGGCGCAGTATGCCGATCGGTTGGTACTACTAGAACAAGGACGTGTTAAAACACAGGGCAGTGTTGAACAAGCGCTGGATCCTGACATTCTCAAATCGTTGTTTGGCATTGCGGTGGATGTCGTGCCGCACCCAAGCCAGTCGTGGCCGCTGGTGGTTGCGCGTTAGGAGGTGATAATGACTTTTCTCTGCCCTCAGCATCATTCGCAACTACAGCGTATGCCCAAGCATGCTTTGATCGGCTGCTGGCTGCGATGGATGATGGCGGCAGAGCCACATTATCTCGCACGGGGTTGGGATCGTGTATTGCCGCTGGTCGGCAGTGCTTACGATCTAACACCGATGATTTGTCAGCAGAGCCGTGGTGACCTGTTTAGCCAGCGTATTGCGTTTGTATCGGCTGTTTTCCTCTCTAATGTCTTGCATCACTCTGGTCGTGAGGAGGAAGCCGACCGCGTATTAATGAGTGCCAATACGCAGCTGGCGGGCTCACAATTAGCTGCCGTTGAGCCAGACGGCGAGATTGGCAAAATCCTCTCCGATGAGCCGCGTCAGCGCCAGTTGGTTGCGCAGTATCTCAATATTGAGCTTCACCAGCGCCGCTACCCTGAGCGGCGTGTCCATTAAGCAGCCCTGAGCTGCTCTTCCAGCCACTGTTTGAACTGATAAATTCGGCTACTTTGCGCGTTGAAAGCGGGTATTTGGAGATAAAAACCGTAGCCGCTTGTGTAGCGTATCCCCAGAGGGTTCACGAGCTCTCCCTCTGCGAGCTCCCGCTCGACCATAAAGTGGGGTAGTAAGCCGATACCTTGGCCCTGCCGAATCGCCTCATAAGACATATAAAAATGCTCAAAGCCAGTGCTGTAGTGTGGGGCTTGGCCGCGATGTTCATTGCCCAACACGTTATTGAGGAAGGCTGTCCAGATTTGTGGCCGTGTAATGTGCAGCAAAAGAGGGTGGTGCAGTAGATCTTCCGGTTGTTCGATTGGCTGAGCGGCAAGGCGTGAGGGGTGAATAATCGGCAGTAACTGCTCAGCAACCAGTAATGTGCTGTTTTCATAGTTGGGAGAGAGCGGTAAACAGCGAATCGCTGCGTCTATCGTGCCTTCCGTGAAGCGCACGGTCTCGTCGCTCGATGCGACCGCTAAATGGATATCCGGATGTGCGGATTGCAGCATCGCTAGGCGAGGAATCAACCAAAGATTGCTAAAAGATGGGCTTAAACTGATGTTGAGTGTGCGTTGATGCCGTTGTTGCTGCAGCAGTGAGGTCGCGCCTTGAATCAAGTTCATCGCTTCAGCAATGGCGGGTAGGTATTGGCGGCCCTCTTCAGTCAGCTCAAGGCCTGTGGCAGTGCGTTTAAAAAGCGATACTTCAAGGTGTTTTTCGAGCGTTTGGATCTGCTTGCTAACAGCGCCTTGGGTTACGCATAGCTCATCCGCAGCCTTGGAAAAACTCAGCTTTCTCGCTGCGACCTCAAAGGTTTTAACCGCATTTAGGGGAGGAAAATGGCTGCGCATTAAAGGGCTCTCGCACTAGTCGTTTGGGTAGGTATTCCGTTTTCTCATAATGGTGGAGAATATATCGATTGTTGCGTGGATTAAACCGCTTTTTAATGGCTGCATTGTCAAAAAAAGGGGTTAAAGCGCACCATGAGCCATGTTTTTCATCGCCAATGTAATCAAAAGCTGCCAGCGGCAGTGAAAGGCGACGGAGTCTATCTTATTGATCAATCTGGTAAACGTTATCTCGATGCAAGTGGCGGCGCTGCTGTATCTTGTCTTGGCCATAGCCACGCAGGTGTGCGCGAAGCGTTGCACCAACAGATAGATGCTTTGGCTTACGCTCACAGCGGCTTCTTTACAACAGAGACGGCAGAAGCGTTGGGTGAAAAGCTCACGTCGTTGGCACCGGGTGATCTCAACTATGCCTATTTTGTATCGGGCGGTTCAGAGGCAGTAGAAGCGGCGCTTAAACTGGCGCGCCAGTACTTTGTCGAGAAGGGAGAGCCCCAGCGTCAGCGCTTTATCGCCCGTCGCCAAAGCTATCATGGTAATACGCTAGGTGCGCTGGCGGTGGGCGGCAATGAATGGCGCCGTGCTCAGTTTGCACCGCTGCTGATTGACGTGGCGCATATCGCACCTTGTTACGCGTACCGTGATCAGCGTGAAGATGAAACGAGCTTCGAATATGGACAGCGTGTTGCCAATGAGCTTGAGCAGCAACTGCTGGACGAGGGGCCAGATACGGTTATCGCCTTTATCGCTGAGCCTGTGGTGGGTGCCACGGCTGGCGTCCTGCCTGCTGTCGACGGTTACTTCAAACGCATTCGCGAAATCTGCGATAAGTATGGCGTGTTGTTAATTCTCGACGAGGTGATGTGTGGGATGGGCCGCACAGGTACCTTATTCGCCCACGAGTATGACGGAATCACCGCTGATATTGTGACGATTGCGAAAGGGCTAGGTGCGGGCTATCAGCCTATCGGCGCGATGCTAACAACGGAAGAGATCTACCAAGCGGTCTCGAGTGGGACTGGCTTTTTCCAGCATGGCCATACCTATATGGCGCATGCAACCGCGATGGCTGGGTCGCTGGCTGTACTAAACGCCTTTGAAAATGAGCAGCTCGTCGCGCGAGTTGGTACGGAGGGCGAGCTGCTTCAGGCGAGCCTCAAAGAGCGCTTAATTGATCACCCCTTTGTAGGTGAGGTGCGCGGCCGCGGCTTTTTCCAAGGCATTGAGTTTGTTGCAGATAGAGCCACAAAAGCTCCACTACCTGCTAAAACGCAGTTCCATGCAAGGCTCAAGCGTACCGCTATGGAGAGCGGCCTGATGTGTTACCCAATGGCCGGTACGATCGATGGGCAGGCGGGTCATCATGTGTTGCTAGCACCGCCCTTTATTTTGAGCCGATTTGAGCGTGACGAGCTAGTTGATAAGCTGGTTGCGAGTATCAATCATGTATCTGAAGAGGTTTATAAGGAGTTTTTAGCATGCGCCAAGACAGCTTAGTCATCGTGGCACCCAACGGTGCTCGACGAGGCAAACAAGATCACCCAGCACTGCCAGTGACCCCTGATGAGATTGCGTTAGAGGTTGAGGCGTGTGTTGAGGCGGGCGCGGCTATGGTGCACCTCCATGCACGCGATGCTGAGGGTGGCCACTCGCTAGAGGTGGCTGATAATGAAGCGGTACTTGAGGCGGTGTGTAAACGTGTTCCGCAAAAAGATGTCGTCATCCAACTGACAACAGAAGCCGTAGGAATCTACCAGCCACCGCAGCAGATGGCGTTGGTACGAGCATTGCAGCCAGAAGCTGCCTCCTTCGCGATTAAGGAGCTGATCCCGACTGAGCGCGATGAGGAAACAGCCGAAGGTTTTTTCCGTTGGGCAGCGAGCGCTGGGGTGATATCGCAGTTTATTGTTTACTCGGCGGATGATCTGCTGCGTTACGTGGACTTGGTCGAGCGTGGTGTCTTACCAAAAAATAAGCACCACCTCTTGTTTGTTTTAGGCCGGTATCACAACAAGCAGCAGTCTGAACTCAGTGACCTTGAGCCGTTTTTAGCACTGACTGACCGCTTAGGTGATGTACGGTGGGCTGTTTGCGCATTTGGCCAGCAGGAGCAGGCGTGTTTGTTAGCGGCGACTCAAGCAGGGGGAGATGTGCGTGTTGGGTTCGAAAATAACCTGTTACGTCCTGATGGATCGTTGGCAAACAACAACAGTGAACAGGTGTCTGAACTGGCTGACAAGATCGCTCAGCAGGGACGTAAGGTACTGACTGCACAAGAATTACGTGCGATGCCACTATTTCTGTCATAAATATGCGGTAGGGGCGTGAACTAAAGTCTAAAACATATTAGTCTTATATCAATTGGTGAAGGTATAAGGCGATTCTCATACTTGTAATCGTTACTAAAAAATATCAACCAATATAACAATAGCTAAATAAGCGTTAGTTAAGTGAGGAGAGTGAGATGAAAACTATTAAAACGGCCCTGATGGGTGCTGGTCTATCTGCGATGTTCGCGATGGCGCCAAGTGCTCAGGCACAGGATTTCATCACAATCGGTACAGGTGGTGTAACAGGCGTTTACTACCCAACTGGTGGTGCAATCTGCCGTTTGGTTAATAAAAGCCGTAAGGAACATGGCATCCGCTGTTCTGTAGAGAGTACTGGTGGTTCTGTATACAACATCAATACGATTCGTGCAGGCGAGTTGGACATGGGCGTAGCTCAGTCTGACTGGCAGTACCATGCATACAACGGCACAAGCAAGTTCAAAGACGCTGGCGCATTTAAAGATCTGCGCGCGGTATTCTCTGTACACCCTGAGCCGTTCACCGTGGTTGCACGTGCTGACGCTGGCATCAAAACATATGATGACCTGAAAGGTAAGCGCGTTAATATCGGCAACCCTGGCTCTGGTCAGCGTGGCACGATGGAAGTGCTGATGGATGCGAAAGGCTGGACGACAGACGATTTCAAACTTGCATCTGAGTTGAAAGCGGCTGAACAGTCTAAAGCGTTGTGCGATAACAAGATCGACGCAATGGTTTACACAGTAGGTCACCCGAGTGGTTCTATTAAAGAAGCGACGACATCTTGCGATAGCGTACTGGTAACGGTTGCAGGCCCGGATGTTGAGAAGCTTGTGGCTGACAACGATTTCTACCGTACAGCGACGATCCCAGCAGGTATGTACCGTGGTACTGACGGCGATACACAAACATTTGGTGTAGGTGCTACGTTTGTAACGTCTGCAAATGTTGATGACAAGCTGGTATACAATGTTGTTAAGGCGGTCTTTGAGAACTTCGACACATTCAAGAAGCTTCACCCAGCCTTTGCTAACCTGAAGAAAGAAGAGATGGTAAAAGACGGCTTGTCTGCGCCATTGCACCCTGGTGCTGAGAAGTACTACAAAGAAGCAGGTCTTCTGTAAGTTTCAGTCGTCGCTTAGGTTTTAGACCTATGCATTGAGAATAAGGCCTGTTCTTGGAGCAGGCCTTATTTTGTTTTAGTACACTTCTCAGGAGCGATTCATGACAACGGATGCTTCATCATCAGATAAAGATTCTGACCAAACTATCGAAGAGTTATTGAACTCCGAAACGGGTAGTCGGGCGCTATCAGGCCCGATGGGTAAGCTCGTCATTGGTCTTCTTCTCAGTTGGTCGGTTTTCCAGCTTTGGTACGCCTCACCACTGCCTTTCATCTTCAATTTTGCGACATTTAACGAAGATCAGGCTAAGTTTATTCACCTCGCGTTTGCTACGTTCTTAGCGTTTTGTTTGTTCCCAGCAACGCGTAACTCTAGCCAATATCGTCTGAGCCCGTTCGACATATTATTTGCGCTCGGCGCTGCAATGTCGTGTCTGTATTTGTTGGTATTTCGAAATGAGCTGACAACGCGTATTGGTGCTCCTACGACAACGGATGTTGTTATGGCGGTTGTGGGCGTCGTGACTTTGCTTGAAGCAACGCGCCGCGCATTAGGGCCACCATTGGTTGTTGTGGCAGTGGTATTCCTGACGTATACCTTTGCCGGTCAGTACATGCCAGACGTTATTGCTCACAAGGGTGCGAGCCTTAATAAAGTTGCCTCCCATCAATGGCTTACAACCGAGGGTGTCTTCGGTGTGGCGCTGGGTGTGTCAACGGCATTCGTATTCCTCTTTGTATTGCTCGGTGCGCTGCTAGATAAAGCAGGTGCCGGTAACTACTTGATCAAAGTATCCTTCTCTTTGCTTGGCCATATGCGTGGCGGCCCTGCTAAGGCAGCGGTTGTTGCCTCAGGTTTGAGCGGCATTATCTCCGGTTCGTCCATTGCGAATGTAGTAACGACCGGTACTTTCACGATCCCACTGATGAAGCGGGTTGGATTTCCAGCAACCAAAGCGGGTGCTGTTGAGGTGGCTGCTTCAACAAATGGGCAACTGACACCACCTATTATGGGTGCAGCAGCTTTCCTGATGGTTGAGTACGTGGGTATTCCGTATGTTGAGGTTATTAAACATGCGATCTTGCCATCGCTGATCTCTTACATTGCGCTGATCTATATCGTTCACCTTGAAGCTCTCAAGATGAACATGCAGGGGATTACGCGCATCCATGCGCCAACGATTGCCCAGCGTATGCTCTCATGGGTGACAACAACGCTGATCATGTTGGTGCTATCTGGCATCGTGTACTACGGCTCGACCTTCTTGGAAGCGACACTCGGTTCGCTAGGTTATGTCGTGATGATCCTTGCAACGGTTGTTGGTTACTTCCTACTGGTCAAGCTGGCCGCCAGTTATCCAGACCTTGCTGAGGATGATTCGAGTATTGAACTTGATCGCTTGCCAGAGACAAAGCCGACAGTTTACTCGGGTCTGTATTTCGGCCTGCCTATCGTGGTGTTGCTATGGGCGTTGGCCGTAAAAGGCTACTCGCCGCAGCAGTCAGCCTTTTTCTCCGTTGCTTTCTTGATCGCTGTTGTGTTGACACACCGTCCGCTGAAACAGTGGTTCCGAAATGATCAAAACTGGGCAGCGCAGTTTAAAGTGTGCTGGGATGACTTTATCGATGGGTTGATTAACGGTGCTCGTAACATGGTGGGTATCGGTATAGCGACTGCTGCTGCCGGTATTATCGTAGGTACTGTGACGCTCACAGGTCTTGGCCAGATGATGACGGAGTTTGTTGAGTTTATCTCTGGCGGTAACCTGCTGTTGATCCTCATCTTCACTGCTGTGATCTGTATCATCTTGGGCATGGGACTACCCACGACGGCGAACTATATCGTCGTATCTACCCTGATGGCGCCGGTGATCGTGACGCTCGGTGCTGAGAACGGCTTGATCGTACCGCTTATCGCTGTGCACTTGTTTGTGTTCTATTTCGGGATACTGGCAGATGATACGCCCCCCGTTGGCTTAGCTGCATTTGCAGCGGCTGCAATAGGGCGGGCAGATCCAATCAAAACAGGTATTCAGGGCTTTACTTATGATATTCGTACGGCGATTTTGCCGTTTATGTTTATCTTCAACACGCAGCTGCTGTTGATCGGTATCGACTCGGTGTGGGATCTGTTACTGACGATCTTTAGTGCGGTTGTTGCCATCCTTGTTTTCTCGGCAGCGACACAAGGCTACTGGCTGGTAAAAAGCAGACTTTGGGAGTCGTTAGTTCTTATCTTGATCGCATTCAGTTTGTTCCGTCCTGGTTTTTGGTGGGATATGGTGTATCCGCCGTCAACGTCGTTGGCTCCAAGCGCGCTGGTGTCAGAGGTGGAGCAGTTGAACTCTGGCGACTTCATTCAGTTGAAGTTTGAGGGCGAAACCATTGAAGGAGACGAGGTCAAGAAGACGGTATCGCTGCAGCTTGAGGAAGCAACCGGCGATGCGATGCAGCGCCTCGAGTCGATGGGCTTAATGCTAATGGAGCAGGATGGCGGCTGGGTAGTGGACTTAGTTGTCTTTGGTAGTTCTGCGGAGAAATCAGGTGTTGATTTCGGCTGGTCTATCACAGGTATTGAGAAAGCGGCTGATCGCCCAGCAAAAGAGTGGGTATTTATTCCGGCTCTGGGTGTGCTGTTCTTTGTAGGATGGTTGCAACGCCGTCGACGTAGCAACGTGTAAGTGGAGCATTCTATGTATAAGACAATTCTTGTTCCAATTGACTTAACTGAAGTGGGTAGCTTTACCGACAAGGTTGTAGAGCACGCGCTAGGTATTCTTGAACCTCATGGCCAGTTAATCTTACTAACTGTTGTGCCAGGCTACCAAATGCCGCTGGTGGGTTCATTTTTCCCGCAGGGCACGTTTGACAGTGTGGTTCATCATGCTGAAGGTGAGCTTGAGCGTTACGTAGCTGACAAGTTGCCCGTAGATCCTGAGGAGTGCACGCTGAAGGTCGTTGAAGGTAAGCCTGCTGATACTATTTTGCAGGTTGCTGAAGAGGCCGGTGCCGATGTTATCGTGATGGCGAGCCATAAGCAGTCGCGTATGGAGCGCACTGTAATTGGTTCTATTGCATCTAAAGTCGTTGGGCGTGCTGATATGCCGGTGCTGGTGGTAAAAGGCTAGCTGCTTTTATATCAGTCTAGGTATTAAAAAAGGGGAGGCCTCGGTGGGGGCCTTCCCTTTTTATTTTCTGCAGTTGCAGCGTTAGGCTTTTTTCGTCTTACGGGATTGGCTTGCAGTTACACCAGCTAAACCCACCAGAAAGAGCGCTGCGGTGGCAGGGACAGGTACGCTCCCAGGATCCGTTTTGGTGTTAGGTAGTCCAAATGTGGTTAACCCATTACGAGCATCCACATTGAGTGCTTGGTAAAGCGATCCACCGCTGGCATCGAAGAACTCGATATTGAATAGGTCGCGATGATTAAAGCCAGTCGACCGCCCTTTAATGTTGATGCTAGAAAGCTCTGTTATCGCAGAGAAGTCGACTCTCAAGAACTCACTTGTGGTGTTGCCCCGAGAGTGGAATATATTGCTGAAGTCGCCATCAATCGCTTGCATCGGCGGATGGCCACCCCAAAAAGATAATGAGGATGCGCTGCCTCCATTGGCTTGATGAGCGACATTGATTCCCGATCCTGTTTCAAATGCTTCGAACTCGCCAACTTGGATATAACCTTCTGAGTTACCCATTGCTGCGAGTGCGGATGTGATGACAACATGCTGTACGCCAATTAAACCTGAGTGGCTGAATGAGCTGGTGGCGAGCAGGGCACCAGCAAAGATCGCTTTCTTTAAGGGCCGCATTTTCCTTTCCTCTTTTCGTTTAGGGACAATTGCAGTGATTGGTTAGGTGTATGCTAAGAGGGAGGTCGTGCGTGAGGTATCGCTACTAATAGCTTGTTTACCGCGAAAAGTTGCTAAAGTGTCGCTAAAAGTGGTTATAAATTCACTAAAAAAGGTTAGTTGTTCTCGAGTGAATGCCTATAACTAGTGGGTAAAGAAAATTGGATTTTAGTCTGTTAATCAAGACGTTATGGAGAAAAGAGGCCGCTTATGCTGCGGCCTGATTTAGCACTATCGGTTCGTCTATTAGCTTGGTTGTCTTGCGACGAAGAGTTTCATGTCAAAACGGCAAACGGTTTCGTCGTTTTGATTGCTGATGACAACATCATAGAGAAGCACGCCAGAGTCGGGGTTCTTGTAGTCGATCTCAATGACGGTGGCCTGCGCTTTGATCGTATCCCCAATAAAGGTTGGTGCAGTAAAGCGGACTTTGTCCATGCCGTAAAATGCGACAAATTCCTTCGCCAGTATGGTATCGGTGCTGATACGAAACAGTTGAGCCATACCCACTGAAAGCACTAGCATGCCATGTGCGATGCGCTTTCCAAATCGGCTGTTTTCTGCATAGGTGGTATCGGTATGCAATGGATGCCAGTCGCTCGTTAGGCCGGCGAAATTAATAATGTCTGTCTCTGTCAGCGTTCTGGCGGGTGAGTCGAATACTTCACCCACATTGTAGTCCTCAAGGTACACTTTACTCACAACAGGGGGCTCCTTTCTTATCGTTATTGGCAGTGTGTTTAATGTCGTTCAGAAACAAGAAGAGCCCTCAATAGGGCTCTTCTGGAAGTCAGTGTTTCAGTCATTAAGCGGAGTAAACGAGATTCTCTTCCTCATCATAATCCATATCGCTATCGTCACTCGCAGGTGTTAAGGCGTTATGTTTAACCGTGCCTTTTTTGTGAGTTTGTTTCTCACGTAATTTAGCGAGCTGGCGGTCTGCTTTGGCAACTGCCGCGTCTAGCGCTGCATATAGGTTTTCGCCTGTTGCTTTGGCGGCAAGTTCTCTGCCTGCGGCGTGTAAGATAATCTCTACTTGGTCAGAGCGCTCGTGTTTGTCGAGTGTGACCTGAGCACTGGAAATGATGTCATAGCGTTCTTGGCTGTGATGCAGTTGGGCCTCAATTTTTTCGCGAACTGCAGGTGATACTTTGTCGTGACGGTTAGTAATGTTGATGATCATAACTCTTCCTTACCACTTCACATGGGTCGAGAATCAACCCAAAACAAGAAAAAAGATAACGCCTAGTAACTCCGTGTTTTTTAGTGATTATGACAATGTGTTCATCTTCACTATAGCGCTACTTTGGGCAGAAAGGAAAGGGATTATTTTGACTATTCTTCAACCCAAATTTCACGGACAGGTTCGCCGAAGTCGTCGTAAATAATTTTTTTGCGGGGGCGCTTTGAAAAGCTATATGTTTGCTTCTCTGTTTTGAAATGGCGGCGCGAGTCGATTGCAGCAAGTGCCTCAGGAACAGGGGTGCGTTCCTGTTTAGGTTGGCCAAATACAAAACTATTGCGGTCATAGGCGCCGTCGACAAGGCCGCTTGCGCCGCGCTCGATCTTTTCAACTTCGCCGCCGTTAGCGATATATCGCTGCATTTGCTGCTCGAGTTGTCGGCGAATTTCCGCTTTTGAAGGTCGTTTATTCATGCGCGCATTATGCCCGAAATAACGTATGAAAATCCATTCTGTCTACTAAAGAGTGGTACAATGGTGCTTTGCTCAATCACCCCGTTACAAGGAGCGCTAATGCACTATATACCATTGTCCCAATACCGTTACGCGTGGTTCTACAGCCACCGAGAGATGCCGCTATCTGAAGAGCAGTTGAGTAAGGTATTGCCGATGACGGAAACGCGTGCGCTAACGCTTTGGCAGCAGAATATCAGTAAAGAAAGTGATGATCCGCTAGAGCCAGCCAAGCAAGATTGGGTAGGCAAAACCGCTACTTGGGCCGAAGAGGGTGAGTGGCAAAGTGCATGGGATAGCAGTGCGCCAGAGTTGCCTGAGCTGATTCGCGATACGTTACAGTGGGAAGATTCAACGGTTGTCTATTTCTGCTATCGAGCTGACCACGTTGTCGAAACGCGTTGGTCACTGTTTAAAGCTCACTGGAAGAACTTTCTCTTTCTGGACGATGGCCCGCTGCTGATTGGTAAAAAACGCAAAGAGACAGTTCAGTTTTTCCAAGATGGTTCATTTAAGGTAGGTAAGCGCCCCTAGTGAGGCGCTTGTATCATTTAGGCATCGTTGACCCAGTGCATCGCCTGCAGGTATTGCGTTGCACTAAAGTGGCGCGCTTCGCCTTTCACTAAATGGTTACCTAGCGCTGTTGCCCATTCAGCCCAGTCGGGGCCACCCACAACGGCTAAACGATAGAAGTCATTCGCGTGAGCCATACCAAGCTTGGCATCTTCCCAAATAGCACCTAGCTCCATGCCAGTAAATGAGGGATCGAAGTAGATGACGACCCGCACATTGGGATGGCTTTTTAACTTCTCTTCGACCTCAGGCACCAATACGCTTTGGTAGTCATCCGCGGTGAGTTGATCCGAGGCTTGCACAACGATCAAATCTCCAGCGGTTTCGGGTAAAACCGATAGCATCTTGTTTTCCTCCTAATTGAATAGCGCCATTGTAGCGACAATCGGGACGTGTTGCTGCACATAGCAAAGGATTATTAGTGCGCCGATTCAACCCAAGTTCATCTGGTGCTGGCAAGGTTAAGTGTGTTTAACGAATCAAGGATGATGAGATGAAACAGACAAATAGCACAGGAATTGGGCTTGTGTTGGGAGTGGGATTATTGCTCTCTCCCAGTGAGTTTGCGCTGGCGCAAGAGCTTCCGTTACAACTACCTAAAAGCGCTGATGAGCGCACGTTACCAATCGACTATACGGCATTTTGGTTCGCGGAAAAGTTCGATGGTGTGCGTGGCTACTGGGATGGTAAGCAGATGCTCACCCGCAGTGGGCAGCCGATTGCTGCACCTCAGTGGTTTATCGACCCGTTACCGAGTGTGCCTGTCGAGGGGGAGTTATGGATTGAACGAGGCCGTTTTTCTGAGGTTTCCGGTATCGTTCGCCAG
This sequence comes from Neptunomonas sp. XY-337, assembly GCF_004959845.1. Lineage (NCBI taxonomy): Bacteria > Pseudomonadati > Pseudomonadota > Gammaproteobacteria > Oceanospirillales > Oceanospirillaceae > Neptunomonas > Neptunomonas sp. XY-337. Next base: position 473,988 of record NZ_SPLL01000002.1, read on the forward strand.
ACTCGTGCCGATGCAGGTTGGGAGAAGGTGCGCTTTATGGTGTTCGATCTTCCTGCGCATCGCGGCCGGTTTGAGCAACGTTATAAGCAGCTCTCTAACTGGGTTACTCAGGTTAATGCACCTCATATTCAGTTGGTTCCCGTGGACTTAGTCGTTTCTGAAGAGCAGCTACATCGCGTGCTTACACAAACTAAGCTTGCGGGAGGAGAGGGGCTGATGCTGTATCGTCGCGATAGCTACTATGCCCTTGGCCGCACCGATAACGTTTTAAAGCTCAAAGGCTATGAGGACGCAGAAGGCGTTGTGATGGGGTATACCCAAGGAAAGGGTAAATATGCGGGTTTAGTGGGTGCGCTCATCATTCAGTTTCAGGGCCAAGAGCTGCGTATTGGTAGCGGTTTATCAGATCAAGATCGGCGTGAGCCGCCGCCCATCGGCACAGTGATCACGTTTCGATACAATGGTTTGACCCGTACAGGTTTACCGCGATTTGCACGTTTTCATCGTATTCGCACCGCGTATTAACGCGTGCCGCTGCGATTAAGGCAGTGTTGCTAAACTAGACTTTTATCGTCTTAAGTAAGGAGTCTTATTGTGCAGTTAAATCCTCGCACGCTCATCGCTTTAGTTGCCGTTGGTGTTGTGCTGCTCAGTGGCGGCAAACTTTCAGATATCATAGGGCCGCAGAGTACTTCTAGTTCTGCCAGCCAGCCGGCCTCAAGTAGTGTGTCCTCCGGTGCCGTTGAGCGTGCGTTTGCTAAACGCCAAAGTGATGTCATGGTGGTTGACCGTGGCCGTGTTGTTAAGTTGTTGCCAGACGACCTAAAAGGCTCTAAGCATCAAAAGATGATTGTTAAGTTGGCTTCGGGGCACACGATTCTGATTGCTCATAATATTGACCTTGCGCCGCGACTTAATAGCCTTCGAGAAGGCGATATGCTCGCATTTAAGGGAGAGTATGAGTGGAATGAGCGCGGCGGTGTCGTGCATTGGACGCACCATGACCCGCGTGGCCGTCATGAAGGAGGGTGGTTGGAGCTGAACGGTAAGCGATACGAGTGAGGTTGATCCCGTGGTGACTGTTTGTTTTGCCTAAACCTGAGTAGAATAGTCCACTAATCAGGAGGAAAGTTATGATCGAACTTGGCAATACAATCCCATCAGTCTCAGTAACGGTAGCAACCCCTGAAGGGCAGGATGTTGTATCTGCAGAGCAGCTGTTTGCTGGTAAAAAGGCGGTTCTGTTTGCTGTGCCTGGTGCGTTTACTCCAACCTGTTCGGCGCATCACTTGCCGGGCTTTGTTGTTCTAGCGGATGACTTCAAAGCCAAGGATGTTGATATCATCGCATGTATTTCGGTTAATGATGCGTTTGTTATGCGCGCTTGGGGCGAGCAACAAAATGCTGAAGCAATCACGATGGTAGCTGATGGCGGTGCTGCTCTAACGAAAGCCATGGGTCTAGAGATGGAAACTGGCGACTTCGGTGGTGTACGTTCGCGCCGCTATGCGATGGTGCTAGAAGATGGCGTTGTGAAGCAGCTTTTTATTGAAGAGCCGAAACAGTTTGAAGTGAGTAAGGCAGAAGCGGTCTTAGCCGCTCTGTAGCGCTTTTGTTAGTCAATAAAAAAGCGACTCCCTATTCGGTGAGTCGCTTTTTACGTTTTAAGAGGGCTTACTTACGGATACCTTCAACATTGAGTTCTAGGTAAACCGTTTCTGATGCTGGGCCTAGGTTGTAGTTGATACCAAAATCTTTCAGCTTAAACGATGTTGTGCCGCTGAAGCCAGCTCGGTAGCCGCCCCATGGATCTTCCCCTTCACCCACTTTGCTAACATCAATTGTCACAGGCTTGGTAATACCGCGCAGTGTGAGGTCACCCATCATAGTAGCAGAGCCGTCGCCGTTATCCTTGAAGCTTGTTGAAACGAAAGAAGCTTTCGGAAACTCGTCAGTATCGAGGAAATCACCACCACGCAGGTGCTTATCTCGCTCCGCGTGGTTTGAATCTAGGCTAGTGACATCAATATTGACGTTAACTTTTGATGCGTTCGGGTTTGCTGCGTCGTAGCTGAAGTTGCCATCGAATGTATTGAAGCGGCCTTTTAACCAGCTGATGCCTAAGTGGCTGATTTTAAATTCAATATCAGCATGCGCACCTTTTGTGTCGATAACATAATCGGCTGCGTATAGAGGTGTCGCCGCCAGCGTTAAAGCGGTTGCAGCGATGATTGATTTGAACTGAGCTTTCATGATGTCTCCTTTACTCCCAACATCCGGGTGAGGGTTGTGTCTTTATCAATAAGATGGTGTTTCAGCGCGGCAGCTGCATGTAAGCCCGCCAGCACAATGAGTGTTGTTGCAACGTAAAAGTGAATATCCCCAGCAACATCCTCTTGGTTGTCGATAATTGCCGGCAGAGCAGGCACCTCAAACCAGCCAAAAACGCTAATCGCACGCCCGTCCGCTGTCGAGATCATGTAGCCCGATGTAAAAACGATGAGTAACAAAATATACAGTGCGCTATGGACCACCTTGGTGGCGAGCCGCTCAAAGCGTGTATGTGTCTGAATATGGCTTGGATGTGTTTGCATCACTCGCCAAAGGAGACGGGCCATGAGGGTTGCCGCCAACAAAATGCCTATGCCTTTATGCCAATCGGGAACGACGCGATATGCGGGATCATAGTAGCTGAGGGAATCAATGTAGAGGCCCAGTGGATATAGGCCGATCACTCCCAGCGCCACGACCCAGTGGAAGCCGATACTCACCCATCCATACGCGGAAGGCGTGTTTGCTACTTGTCTAGTAAAAGCCATCAGTAACCTTGTTATGCGCTTAATTAGGAATGAAACGTATTGGATATAAAAATACAAATAAGTTTCATTTAATTTTTGGTCTGTACGATTTATTGCTCAGTTAAGCCTAATCAAAGATAATTGATTCATCTAATGCATTATGGTGATAGTAGATATGCATGAAGTGAATTTACGGGCAGTGGATCTTAACTTGCTCGTCGTGCTCGAGGCATTGTTGGAGGAGCGCAGCGTAACGCGAGCGGCTGAGCGGCTGCATATGAGCCAGCCCGCGGTTAGCAGGGCGTTGCAGCGCCTGCGTGACACTTTCGATGACCTTCTCATCGCCCGCAGCGGGACACACTACACGTTAACGCCACGAGCAGAGCATCTGCAGGTGGAGTTGACTTGGGTGCTGAAAAATATCCGCCAAATGGTTCAGGCCCCGAAGTTTGATCCATTGCGTACCCGGCAGGTGGTTCGGATGGCTGGCCCAGATGTCGAAGTGTGTCAACTTGTACCTGAGCTACTGGCTCACTTGCAGCATGCTGCGCCCACACTGCAGGTTGAACTGGACTCCCGCCCAAGTGATTACTTTAGCGCCTTGGTGAACGGGGATATTCACTTTGTGATCTCTGGTCTGGCTCCCTCCCAGCAGGATGACCAGTTACACCGTATCTTTCTGGAATCAACCGAAGTGGGGCTAATGATGGGAGCTGCACATCCTCTCGCTTCTCAGTCTATCGATCTTGAAGCATACCTAACGGCGCGGCATGGCTATATTTCCTTAACTGGGCGTGGGCCCGCGTTTGCCGATGCGGCACTGAAGGCGATGGGGAAGAAGCGCAATACCGTGCTGCGGCTGACGAGTTTTGCCTCCGTTGCAGACTACTGCGAGCGTAGTGATCTGGTTTTTATGCTGCCAAAAAGTATTGTTGAACATGTCGGCAAACAGCGGGATGTGGTGTTCAGGCCCGTGCCAGAAGAGCTGCGCGCACCTGAGCTCAACTTCTACTTGTACTGGCACCAACGTAACCATCGCGATCCTATGCATCGTTGGCTTCGAGAGGTGGTTCAGTCATTAGTTGTTTGATTTTCAAGCATTTTAAAAAGAAATGGGTTGAATATTTGCATTCGCAAAGCGAGTTGGTATACTTCGCACCCTGTTGTTAGCAAACGCTGATAACTGCTGCGATGGTAGCTCTGCTGGTCCTCTCGCAATGATACACCGTGAACCTGGTCAGGCCCGGAAGGGAGCAGCCACAGCGGTCGACTCATGTGCCGGGATGTGGCTGGTGGAGCTGCCCCCATCTTTTATGTTTCTTCTTTTATATTAGTTTTTCAACATCGGTTTTTTTAAGTCGTGTATGTTGAGTATGCTCATCATACTTGCTTTGCAATGGCCATTCTCGTCTCAAGTAACCTAAGACTACGCTTTTGGTGCCTAGGTTAGGGGGAATGGAGCAGATAGTCCAAAAAATAAGGTGTTTCTGACTATATTTTGCAAGGTTCCCTTTCCGAATCTTTTCTATTTCAAAAAAACTAGGCCTTAAACGGCTCATTGGTGTGTTGATAATGAAGTTGTTAACCAAGTCAGTTTTGCTTGTTTGATTTAGGAGGACGTTGTTTAGTACTAAAAAGTAAGGCTTCTTAAACTGGCACCAGTAAGCTAATCAGTGTGACTTTCTCACACATTTACATCCCAGCCCTTAATCGAATCTACAATGTTGTTTGGTTCCGCGTGAGGGCGCTTTAGTCCGCGTATCTTCAATACGTTATTTACGAGTTCTTGCACGTTAAGCGTTGGAGTTTTTAAGCGGCTTCCTAGACAGCCAGCCAAGGCCAGGCACTGTCAGAATGAGGGCATAGGCGGGCATTGTAGGAATACTGTTAGGTGAAGCGCTTGTGGTAGGTACAGGAGTAGTGGTTCCTGGTGATATAGTGAGGGTGCTGCCATTCAGTTCAGCAGTAAAGAAGACTATTCGGTTGTGAGTATTGCTAGCCGATGAACAATCAAAGTTTATGTCAGTAGCAAAGTTGGGTGTCGGTTCGGCTATTGCAAAAGTGCAGTCAGCCAAAGTGTACGTAACTGATCCACTGCTTACGTTTCCGCCTGTTATCGTATAATTCAACGACAGCATGTTTGTTAAGATAAGAGAGGTGCCATCAGGCACAGCAGTATCGTCCCACGTAAATGTAAGTGCCGCTTTCGCCGTTATCGCCTGTCACGGAAAAAGTATGTGATTGGATCGCCGCGTAGCTTGAAATGGCACAAAATAGACTTGCAAGTAGAGCTATTCTTTTTAAAAGCTCATTCATTTCAAATCCCGAAAACAAATTTTGGCAGCATCTTTTTGTCGAGTAAACAGCTTAGCATTGAGCGTCACTCGCTGAGATAATGGTTTTAACACGCTGAGGTTTACGTTTGCTCAGCATACTGCCTCACACTTAGTTACCTCGGCGAGGTGTCTTGTAGTGTGAGGGCGCTCTAGCCGATAACACGTTAAGTATTACTGTGTGTTATGCCTTAGCACTTTTTAGTTTCTCTCTAGACAGCCAGCCGAGGCCTAGCATTGTCAGAATGAGAGCATAGACAGGCATTGTAGGAATACTGTTAGGTGAGGTGCTCACAGGAGCCGCTGGGGTGGTAGTTCCTGGCGATAGGGTGAGGGTGCTCCCATTGAGGGAAGCAGTAAAGGTGGGAATGGCACTGAGGACGTTGCCTGGTAAGTTGCATTCAAAGTTTATATCTGAAGTAAAGCTGGGGGTTGGTTCGGCTATTGCAAACGAACAGTCGGCCAAGGTGTAAGTAACTGATCCACCGCTTACATTTCCGCCCGTTATTGTGTAAGTCAGCGATAGCATGTTGGCTGTGCTGAGGGTGCTGCCGTTAGGTACGACAGTATCATCCCACGTAAATGTCCCAGTGCCGCTTTCGCCGTTATCGCCTGTCACAGAAAAGGTGTGTGATTGGATCGCCGCGTAGCTTGAAGTGGCACAAAATAGACTCGCAAGTAGAGCTGTGCTTTTTAAAAGCTTATTCATTTCAAATCCCTAAAACAAATTTCGACTACATCTTTTTGTCTATCAAAAAGGCTTTAAGATCATAGCATTAAGAGTCTTCTATCAGCATAGCCTTTTTTAGTTAATGGGTGGGCTTAGGTCTATGTAAACTCAGTCTACGCGGTGTTATCCCTCCCCCTCTTTTTTGCCACCTGCTGAATCTGTAATTTACAAACTCTAAGTTGTCGAAGGGGAAGCCTTGGCGTTACAGGCTGGGGTGACGTTCGGATTGGGAGAGGGCTTTACGATTGAGCTTTGAAACATAGTGAAACCCAAGGCAAATTGGCCGTGCACCGGAAAGGTGCTTGAAGTGTTGAATCACTTAGTTGGTCGAAGTTTTCGTGGGCGACTCGCTAGGCTGCTAACGACAAATAAAATATAGAGAACGAATATCTAGCGGCCGCACGATAAAAACATCGTAGCTAGCAGAGGTAAAAGAGAAGCCCGCGCTGTGTGGAGCACATTACGGGCGATGGAGTTATTGGGAGGTCGCTCCAGCACGGAAAGAATCTGCGATGCGCTGCACTTGGTTTGTTGATGTAATTGGAATTGAGCAGCGGTCTGGGTTGCAGATAAACATCACGGCTTTGCCCATATCGGGATAACGCCCCGGCGCTTCATAGTGAATTAACTTTCTTGGATGGTAGGCGGTAAGGCCTGCTTGATATAGTTCAGCAGCCGAGGGCGTTGGTGTCGGCGATACAACTGAAAACTCCACATACGCAGCAGTTAAGCGTTCAAGCGCAAGTGCTGTTTTCCCTGTCTGCTTGCCCTCACGGTTGAGTATTTCTGGCGTGGCAACGGCGCGAATCGTTGCCTCTGCAATAGGCTTGTATTTGTCTACCTTAGAGATCACGGCAAGGTCGTGGAAGAAACTTGCAGCGACTGCGTTGTCTTCTAGTGGTTTACGCGGTGGAATTAGGTGCGCAGTGTCATCGGGTGTGGTTGCAAAAAAGCCTGCATGATCTTTGTCGTATAGATGTTCAAGCATCGCATCGGCAATAGTGTAAGCGTGGTCGAGCCAGCGTTGGTCGCCACTGGCTTGATAAAGTGTAAGCAGGGCGGCGCCAAAATTAGCTTGGGTTTTTAAGAAGGGCCTTACCTCTTCCGTATGTGGGTGTACGCGCTGGTCGTCTTGCATCTGTTGTGTTTCTAGTGACTGGCGTAACCAACCTGTGGGTTGTTGGCGCTCTTTCAGTAATGACTCTGCTGCGGCGGCGGCTTTTGCCAAGTAGTTTGGTTGCTGGAATGCTACCGATGCAAGTGCATAGGCGCTGATAAGATCTGCATTCGCATCTGAATAGATGGCGTGGTCAATTGGCGGTATACCGTACTTGCGGCGTTTTTCATCGCTATCCAGCAGCCAGTAATCCTGTGACCACCAGTCGTGTTGCATGCCAGCAGGCTCATCTTTTTGATTGGCATACCAAGTTTGGGTTGGGCTTAGCATCCAAGTAGTTAAATACCGGTCTACCTCTTTGGCTGCCTTGCGGTAGTTCTCGTCGCCGCTCAAGCGGTAAGCGGTTGCGAAAGCAAGTAATGCGTTGGATTGATTCCCTAAGCGTTTCTCTGGAATGGCGCGCAGTTTTGCGAACCGGTCTGGAATATCCGTGATGCCGGGTGCAATCGCAACTTGATAGATACCGCCCCAGACGGGATCAAGGGAGCGGCGGTAGTTTTCTGCTACAGCCATTCCCATCGCTTTCAGCTCGTCGTTGTTGTATAGGTGGGCGCGGTAGAACAGGTGCATCATGCGCGGTCCAGCCACCTCTGTATTCACGCCGTAGCGCCCCCAGCTGTTGTTTTGTTCATTGTAAGCTCGGTCTAGTTGTTTACGTACTTGATCACGGATGAGTGTCAGCTCGGTAGTTACGGGTTCAGGCGCTGAGGCGTAAGGCGAATTCGGATCGGGAGATAATGTGTCTTGCTCATGCTTGGCGATCAAGTCTTCTAGCATCGGAATGAAGTTGCGCGGCAATCGATTGCCGGCCATCGCGAATACCTGAGTACTATCTGGTAGCAGAAAGACGGTGGCCGGCCACGCCCAGTCAGAATAGCGTTCGCCAATATCAGGGCGCGCTTCTGCGTCCACTGCAATGGCAACGAAGTGCTCGTTGAGCATCTCTATCACTGCTGAGTTTTGGTAGGTGACCTTTTCCATTCGATTACAGGCGGTACATCCCTCCATACCCACGTTGATAAGGATTAACTTACCCTCGTTGCGTGCTTTATCAAAAGACGCCTTTTCCCAAGGCTGCCAATTGACGCCGCCATCGTGACCAAAATTCGCAGCACTGGCACATATGGTCCATATCGATAGTACCAAGCTTGTTATCATGGATACTCGGATTGAGCGTGTGGCGCTTAGCATGGTGATCTCCTTGGTGATGCATAGCAGCGTGATCATTGATTCTTGCGCTCTGCTTTGGGCGTTGTCCAGTGAATAGCAGTGCTCGTGATACTTCTGTGAAAGTCTTTGACCCGGTAAATCGGGGGTAGGAGAAGACCCAGACCAAACTCCGTGGCTTTGAGCGCTGTTGCAGCAGCGGTTAATCTCCGTTTACAAAGCACAACTCAGTAGCTATTAGCGTGTTGAAGCGGTAGCATTGGCACTGTTTTTTCTAATGGCAGACAGACGGTTATATGAGTTATCAGGTTCTTGCTCGTAAGTGGCGACCCAAGCGTTTTGTTGAGATGGTTGGCCAAGAGCATGTACTAAAAGCACTGGTCAACGCGCTAGATGATGATCGTCTGCATCATGCTTATCTATTTACCGGCACCCGTGGTGTTGGTAAAACGTCGATTGCTCGACTGTTTGCTAAGTCACTCAACTGTGAGCAAGGTGTTTCGTCTGAGCCATGCGGCCAATGTGGCGCTTGCCGGGAGATCGCCGAAGGGCGGTTTGTCGATCTGATTGAGGTAGATGCCGCATCCCGAACGAAGGTTGAGGACACCCGCGAACTGCTGGAAAATGTGCAGTACGCGCCAACACACGGACGCTTCAAAGTGTATCTCATCGATGAGGTGCACATGCTCTCTAGCCACTCGTTTAATGCGTTGCTAAAGACCCTTGAAGAGCCGCCTCCGCATGTGAAGTTTTTGCTTGCGACAACGGATCCGCAAAAACTGCCGATCACCATCTTGTCGCGTTGTTTGCAGTTCAACCTTAAAAACCTAATTCCTGAACGTATTGTTGGTCATCTTCAGCATGTATTAGCTGAGGAGCAAATTAGCTTTGAAGAAGCGGCATTGTGGTTGTTGGCGCGGGCCGCTGATGGCTCGATGCGTGATGCACTGAGTTTAACGGATCAGGCTATAGCGTTTGGTGCCGGAGCCGTGGTTGAGGCGGATGTGCGCGCCATGTTGGGCACCATCGACCAGCGCTTGGTATACCGTATTCTTGATAGCTTAGCAGCGCATAATCCGGAAGAACTATTTGCGGTGATGGCGGAGCTGGCCCAATTTTCACCCGACTACATGACAGTGTTGGGCGACTTGATCAGCCTGTTACACCGAATTGCTGTGGCCCAAGCCGTCCCTAAGGCGATTGATAACAGTATGGGCGATCAAGAGCAAGTCGCTACGCTGGCGCAGCAACTCACCGCCGAAGACGTGCAACTGTTTTATCAGTTTGCGTTGTTAGGACGCAAAGATCTGCCTTTCGCTCCTGATGCGCGTGAAGGGTTAGAGATGGTGTTGTTGCGCATGTTAGCGTTTCGACCAGCGGACACGGCCGCACCTGCGGTTGAGCTGGCTGAGGCGAGCAGCACTGCCGCGCTTGACACGCCACCGCCTAAAGCAGAACCTTCTCCAGCTCCAGCTCCAGCTCCAGCTCCAGCTCCAGCTCCAGCTCCAGCTCCAGCTCCAGCTCCAGCTCCAGCTCCAGCTCCAGCTCCAGCTCCAGCTCCAGCTCCAGCTCCAGCTCCAGCGTCTGATCTTGAGCCGCCTCCCTATGACGATGATTATTTTGCAGGGGATAGTGCTGAGGACGATACTGCAAAAAAGCCTGAAAAAAAGGCTGAGCGTTCTGGGTTTACCCCCCGAGCGGCAGAACCTGCCCGTGTTGGTGATTCTGAAAATATCGATGTGCCACCTTGGGAAGAGCAGCCCGCCGCTCCTCAAGCTAGCCTTAGTGCAGAGTCAGACACGGCTGCAATTGAGCCGCCTGAACTGGCTACCGTACCAGAGATCGCAAGCGCCCAGAGTGCGGTTAAAATAGCGCAGGTTGCTCCCGAGTTGGCGGATGAGCGGATCGAACTTGAACGCTTTTCCCCAGAGCAGTGGGTCGTATTGCACCCGCAAATCGGCTTGTCGGGTATGAGCGCAAGCATTGCAGCTAACTTATCGTTGGAGTCCGCGTCTAATGGACTTTGGCGCTTTCATTTTGCAGCTGAGCAAGCAGCAATGCTGGATGACGTCCAACGTAACCGTATCGAAGCTGCGCTGCACAACTACTTTAACAGCCAGTTTGCGGTAGAATTTGAGCAGGCAGCTCAGACATGTGAAACGCCAAGGCGTTATGTTGAGCGCTTGCGCGCTGAACGCCTAGCAGAGGCTGTAGCGCAGTTTGAACAAAACCCCAGCGTGAAGCAGTTGATCGCTGAGTTTGATGGTGCCATCGATTACGACAGCATCACACCAATAGATTGATAGATTTAAGAGGTTATTAACATGATGAAAGGTGGTATGGGGAACCTGATGAAACAGGCCCAGAAAATGCAGGAAGAGCTACAAAAAGCTCAGGCAGAGATCGCTAACGCTGAGGTGAACGGTGAATCTGGTGCAGGCCTTGTGAAAGTTGTCATGAATGGCCGCCACGACGTTAAGGGTGTCAGCATCGATGACAGCCTTATGGAAGAAGACAAAGAGATCTTAGAAGATCTCATCACAGCAGCGATCAACGATGCTGTGCGTAAAGTTGAGTCGCAAACCCAAGAGCGCATGCAGAAAGTGACAGGTGGTATGGGTATGCCACCAGGCTTTAACATGCCGTTCTAATTATGTCATTTAGCCCTTTACTGCATGAGTTGATCGCGGCGTTGCGCTGTTTGCCAGGCGTTGGCCCGAAGTCTGCGCAACGCATGGCGTTCCATTTGCTTGAGCGCGATAGAGAGCGCGCCATGACGCTCTCAGATGCGCTGCGTACGGCTGTCGAGCAGGTCTCTGAATGCCAGCGCTGTCGTACCTTAAGCGAAACCGATATCTGTGAGATCTGTGCTTCGCCCAGCCGCGATGAAAAGCTTTTATGTGTGCTAGAGACGCCGATGGACATCTTGGCTATTGAGCAAACGAGCGGCTTCGGTGGCCTCTACTTTGTGCTGGGTGGACACTTGTCACCCATCGATGGTGTTGGGCCGGATGATATCGGTATCGATCGGTTGGTTGAACGCATCGATGAGGGCGTCATCGAAGAGGTGATCTTGGCGACTAACCCAACGGTAGAAGGTGAGGCAACGGCACATTATATCGCCGAGCAGCTGAAAGGCCGTAATGTAAAAGTAAGCCGCATCGCGCACGGGGTGCCGGTGGGTGGTGAACTAGAGTATGTGGATGGTGGCACGCTGGCTCATGCGCTGGCAGGCCGTCGCTTACTTTGACGGGATAATACAGAGCATTTATGGAAACGATGTATCAATGGGATGTGTTGGAAGCCTCCGCGCAACAGCCGGCTCATATCAACACAAATAGTGCTCTGGCTGAGTATTGCGAGCGCTGGGCGCAGCTGCCGATGATCGCAATCGATACAGAGTTTCAGCGCGTCGACACTTTTTATCCTATCCCTGGCTTGATTCAAGTAGCGGATGATACGCAGTGTTACTTGATTGACCCGCTAGAGATCTCCGATTTTTCGCCGCTGGTGGCGCTGTTTCGCGATCCATGCGTGCTGAAAGTGATCCACGCAGGTAGTGAGGACCTTGAGCTCTTCAATCACTCCTTTGATGTGATACCACGCCCGTTATTCGATACTCAATTGGCGGCTGCGTTTGTTGGCTGGGGGTTTACGATGGGGCTGCAGCGCTTGGTCGAACATGCGCTGAGCGTCCATTTGGGTAAGGGTGAAACCAACTCTGATTGGTTAAAGCGCCCACTCAGCCCGCAGCAAGAGCGTTATGCGGCACTGGATGTTGCTTACCTTCCCGCCATTTGCTTGATGCTCAAGAGCAAACTAGAGCGTCTTGGGCGCACAGAATGGTTTGCGGAAGAGACGGAGATGGTACTTGGCAATGTGGTCGATACCGATCCAGAGGGGCACGAGTACTATCGTCGCTTTAGCCAAGCGTGGGGGCTGCCTGATCATAAGATTGCTGCGCTGCGTGATGTAACCCGTTGGCGTGAGCAGGAAGCGAGACGTCGTGATATCCCGCGCAACCGTATCTTGCGCAACCAATCACTACTCTCCCTCGTGCAGGTATGGCCCAAGAATAAGTCTGATTTGGCGCGTGTTGATGAAATTAAGCAGCGGGCTATCCGTGAAGACAGCGAGACGATTCTTGCGTTTATCGCCAATGCCCAGCACAGTGCAGAAAGCGAGCCTGTGAAACCTATTCAGCGGCCATTACCGATTATCTGGAATAAGCGCCTTAAGAAACTGAAAGCGATAGGGCGTGAGACGGCTGCGCGGCTTGAGATGGCACCAGAGGTGGTGTTGCGTAAAAAAGATCTGGATAACTTAATACGCAGCCGAAACCCTCAGGGCGAGTACCAACTGCCCAGTGAGCTAAGTGGCTGGCGCAAGTCTGTGGTTGGGGATGCGTTGCTCAATCAACTGGCCCAATTTGAGAAAAGTGGTTCATAGTTATGAAAATTATTTCGATTTTTAAAAGCTCCCGTAAAGATGAGATGTATCTTTATGTTGATAAGCGGGAACAGCTTGAGCGTGTTCCCGAGCCGTTGCTGGAGATGTTCGGTAAACCGGTCCATGTGATGGATATGCCTCTGACGAGTGAGCGTAAGCTAGCGCGCGTTGAAGATACCCAAAAGCTGTTGGATGATGTGGCAGAGAACGGGTTTTACCTGCAAATGCCACCACCAAAAGATGACTACATGCTAGACCTTTATAAAAACCGTCCGGAGACAGGGGTTCGTTAGTGGTTGCCCAAAACGTATTTTGGCAAAGCAAATCACTGGACGAGATGACACCCTTTGAATGGGAGTCACTTTGCGATGGCTGCGCCCTGTGCTGTTTGCACAAGGTGGAAGATGAAGACACTGAAGAGGTCTTTTATACGACAGTTGTATGTCACCTGTTGGATTTTGATAACTGCCGCTGTACCGAGTACGAAAAGCGCTGCCAGCTAGTGCCAAGTTGCGTCAAGCTGCGGCCAGAAGATGTGGAGTCTTTTCATTGGCTGCCGCCAACCTGTGCTTATCGCCTTGTATATGAAGGTAAAGACCTTCCCGAGTGGCACCCGCTGCTATCTGGCAAAGATGACTCAGTCATCAATGCGGGCGCTTCGGTACTGAGCTATTACGAAGTCAAAGATAATGAGATCAGCGAAGAGCAATTGATCGATTATGTGATGATTGATTAAAAAAGCCGGCGATATTGCCGGCTTTTTTATTGGACGTTCTGTATTGGATTGCCACTTACTCAGCGTGATCACGCGTGAATACAAGCGTATCGCCCTCTGACAGGGACTCCGAGTATTGGTAGCCGTCGTAGTCAAAGTTTTGCAGCGCTTGCGGGTTGTCGATGCCATTTTCGATAATATAGCGTGCCATAAGCCCACGTGCTTTCTTGGCGTAGAAGCTGATAATTTTATACTGGCCGTTCTTCCAGTCTTTGAAGACAGGGGTGATGACACGTGCATCGAGTGCCTTTGGTTTCACCGCTTTGAAGTATTCGTTAGAGGCAAGGTTGACCAGTACTTTGCTGTCTTGCTTAGCAAGTTCCTCGTTCAGTGATTCCGTTAGCGCATTGCCCCAAAACGCATAGAGATCCTTGCCATGTGGGTTTTGGAGTTTGGTGCCCATCTCAAGGCGATAGGGCTGCATACGATCAAGTGGACGCAATACGCCGTAAAGGCCTGATAAGATCCGCAGGTGCTGCTGCGCATAATCCAGTTGCGCTGATGACAGCGATGCAGCATCCAGACCTGTGTAGACATCACCATTAAAGGCCAGTACCGCCTGTTTGGAGTTATCCTCTGTGAATGTAGGCTCCCAAGAGGCATAGCGCGCCACGTTAAGGCTGGCGAGCTTATCACTTAGCTTCATCAACTCTGCAACATCCTGCACCGAGAGCTTATCGAGGATATCAATCAACGCTTGGGATTGGTCGATAAAGCGCGGTGTGGTGTGGGTATCGATGTGGGCCGGCGTTTCATAATCAAGATTTTTAGCCGGTGAAATCACTGTCAGCATGGGGTGTTTTTGCTCCGTTTTCAGGTTGCCCAGAGTGCTCTGTATTCGCTTCCTTTTTTACCATTCCCGACGTTCAGATGAAAGGCAGGGGCGATCCTTATGCTGTTTTTGTGTATGATGTTGGCGGATTATTTATCATAGATTTTTACAGCAGGACTTCTTGGAAAATGTCGAAAAAGACTGTGTTAACAGGTATTACCACAACAGGGACACCGCATATTGGTAACTACTTGGGTGCGATTAAGCCCGCTATCCAAGCCAGTGAAGACGAGCGTTACGATAGCTTTTTCTTCTTGGCGGATTACCACGCGCTGATCAAGTGCCACGATCCTGAGCGTGTTGCACGCTCCTCGCAAGAGATCGCAGCGACTTGGCTGGCGTTAGGCCTAGACACAGATAAAGCGACATTTTACCGCCAATCAGATATCCCAGAGATCCCAGAGCTTACGTGGATCCTGACATGTATGACCTCTAAAGGCTTGATGAACCGCGCACATGCGTACAAAGCGTCTGTTGATGCCAACCGTGACACGGGGAAACAGGACTTGGATGATGGCGTCACAATGGGGCTATTCAGCTACCCGATTTTGATGTCGGCAGATATCTTGATGTTCAACGCAGATATCATCCCTGTTGGTAAAGACCAAGTGCAGCATATCGAGATGGCACGGGATGTTGCGGGGCGCTTTAACCACACGTACCAAAATCTTTTCAAGCTACCAGAAGCGCAAGTCGATGAAGAGACTCAGCTCATTCCGGGGCTAGATGGTCGTAAAATGTCGAAGAGTTACGACAATACGATCCCACTGTTCTGCTCGTCTGATGAGCTGCGTAAGTTGATCAACCAGATCGTGACGGATACGCGTGCGCCAGGTGAGCCGAAAGACCCTGATAACAGCACACTGTTCCGTTTATACAGCTGCTTTGCTAACGAAGCCGATGCCGCAGCGATGCGTCAGCGCTACCTTGAAGGTATTGCATGGGGTGATGCGAAGCGTGAACTGTTTGAGTTTCTTGATAGTCAGTTGAGTGCACCTCGTGCGCGTTATCACGAACTGATGGGTGACCTCGGCGAAGTGGAAGCTGTCTTGCAAAAAGGTGCAGAGAAAGCTCGCGCTCGCTCTATGCCGTTGCTTGATCAGGTACGTGTTGCGGCAGGTATTCGCCCGCTAAACTACGTGCCAGCGCAGCAATCAGAGCAGGTGCAGGAAAAGAAGGAAAAGTCAGCAGAAGAGATAGCGCGTGCTGAAGAGGGGCGTCGCCGTGCCATTCTTATGCAGTTAAAGCGTTATTTTGATCGTGTTGAGGCTGCAGATGATAAGGCCGCAGAAGCCGCATTGATTCTCGAAGAGAAAGCGGCCGAAGTAGCGACACTCAAAAAGAAAGCGAAGCAAAAAGCTGAAAATGAGCTTGAGCTGCTGACCGAAGAGTTCGCTCAATATACTCGTTAATTTAGCCATTACGCGCCGGAGTGCCCATGTATTCGACATTGATCAACGCAGACCAACTTAAGGCCGACTTTGATGTCGCATCATGGGTTATCTTCGATACGCGCGCCTATTTGACCGACTTTGCAAAAGGCCGCGCGCTTTATGAGGCGGGTCATATTCCGAACGCGCATTTTCTCGATATGGAAAGTGTGCTTTCGGGCGAAAAGAGCACCCAAGTAGGGCGCCACCCATTACCTGATGAGCAGGCCTTTATCTCTACTATGGCGGCTTTTGGTGTGGCACCTGGCGTTCAAGTGGTTGTCTATGATGATATGGCAGGGGCGATGGCGGCACGTCTATGGTGGATGTTGCGAATGGCTGGCCATGAAGCGGTAGCGGTGCTCAACGGTGGGTTGCCGAGTTGGCAGGCGGAAGTGGGCGAGCTCTCAACAGAGATACCAGAACCTAACGCTGCAACCGCGGCGTTGGCGTGGGATGCGCGCCAGTATCTGAGCACTGCTCAGGTGTTGGCTCAACTTGATCAACTACAGCTAGTCGATGCGCGCTCTCAAGAACGTTTTGCAGGAGACGCTGAGCCGATAGACCCTGTTGCAGGGCACATCCCGGGGGCGGTCAATCGTCCATTTCAAGCAAACCTTACCGAAGCTGGCCTGTTCAAAACGCCAGAGGTTTTGCGCCGTGAGTGGCTAGCATTGATTGATGCCACAGTGCCTGTTACGCATATGTGTGGTTCGGGTGTTACAGCGTGCCATAACTTATTGGCGATGCATCATGCAGGTTTAACGAATACCAACGTGTACGTTGGTTCTTGGAGTGAGTGGATTCGCGACGCGGACCGGCCCATCGCTTTTGGTGCTGAATAAGGTTACCCCATCCGCTTCAAGCTCAGTGCCATTCTTATTAGACCATAGGCGAGTTTGACTCAGCTCATCGCCATAGCGCGACTAAACTCGTCTAATCTAAAGTCAGATCTAACTTAGGAGTATAAGCATGACGGTATGTTACCAGTCGGGTGTTGTTGCGCCAGCGAGTTCTGATGCCCTGTTCATTACGCTCAATGTTAAAGCGGGCCAGCGCGATCAACTGCGCGCTGCGTTGTCTGATGCGTATCAGCGTGTTGCCAGCGTATGTGAAAGCTATGCCGATAATGCGCCGTATAGTGTCATCGCTGTGGGTAGTGACTTTTGGGACACACTGTTTAGTGAACGCCCCCGTGAGCTGACCCGTTTTCCTGAGTTGGCCACCGATAACTACACCATGCCAGCAACGCCTGCTGACCTTTTCTTGCACCTTCGCTCCAATCGGCGTGACGTTACATTTGAGATGGGTAAAGCGGCGATGCAAGCTCTCGGTGGCATTTGTGAGGTGGTGGAAGAGGTTTCCGGCTTTCGATATCTCGATAACCGTGATTTAACAGGGTTTGTAGACGGTACCGAAAACCCAGAGGGTGCCCATCGCGTCGAGGTGGCTGTTGTTGGCGATGAAGATCATGCTTTTGCCGGGGGGAGTTATATTCACGTGCAGCGATACATCCATGACATCGCGAAGTGGGAAAAGCAGCCTTTAAAAGCACAAGAAGATACCTACGGGCGAACTAAGCATGACAATATTGAGTACCCGTCTGCCGAGAAGCCATTATCCGCCCATACAAAACGCGCATCTTTGAAAGATGAGCAAGGCCGCTCTCTTGAGCTGTTGCGCCATAGCATGCCATACGGAACGACAACGCAAAATGGCTTAGTTTTTGTGAGTTACTGCCGTACTCCCCATAACTTTACGGAGATCCTTCGCAGTATGATGGGGCAAGTAGAAAGTGCTGCGGGCACGACTGACAAGGTGTTGCAGTTCACACAAGCCGTCACGGGAGCTGCGTTTTTTGCACCCTCCTGCGAGTGGTTTGAATCGCTAGCATAGGTGCTAGGGGTTATCCTTTCGTCGTGCGGCATTCTGTCGCGCGACACTATGTCACGCTCAAAATAGGCCGTAAGCTCATAAAATACCCCTCTTTATTAGGAGGGTTTAATATATGGGTCGCTATGGCGCTTTGGGAGCGATGACACTGTTATCGACATCACTACTTACGGCAGCAGATGAGGGCTTAACGCTAAAGGTTACTTACGATGCCGACCGTTTGGGAGAAGTAGCAGAGGAGCCCGTTACAACATTCACCAAGAAGCCTTCCGCTGATCTAGCTGATCTCATTCGTCAGGTAAACGGTGTGAGTGGTATCCGTATGGGCGGGCGTGGCATTGATCCGGTTATTCGTGGGCAGCGCGAAACCCAGTTAAATGTGCTCATTGATGGGGCTTTTATCCATGGTGGTTGCCCTAATCGCATGGACCCGCCGAGCACTTATGCCAGTGTAAATAGCTACGACACGTTAACGCTTATTAAAGGATTTGAGACGGTTAAGTACGGCAGCGGTGGAACAGGCGGTACGGTACTGATTGAGCGACAGACACCGATGTTCGATGGCGATGGTGTTGTGGGGCATCTATCCACCACCTATCGAGACAATGCAGAGGGCGGGCAAGGCAGTCTAGATCTCGCGGCGGGTAGTGAATCTGGTTACGTGCGCGTTGTAGGTGACTATGACGAAGCTTCCCATTATCGGGATGGCAATGGTGATGAAGTGCGCTCCTCCTACCTGACGCGCTCTGCAGGTATTATTATGGGCGGTGACATTACCGAAAACACAACTATTCAAGCTAGTTATGACCGCAACGAAGAGCGCGATGTATCTTTCGCTGGAGCAGGTATGGACTCGCCTAAATCGAATGCAGATAGTTACCGTCTAAAGCTAGCGCACAAACCCGCAGGCAGTGTGATCTCGAAGGTCTCGGCTGAGCTTTATCGGAGCGAAGTGGACCACCTTATGGATACCGCGCGCCGCGGCGGTAAGATGGTGATGTCTGCACCGAGCGAATCCAACACAACCGGTGGGCGTATTACCGCGACCGGATGGCTCGGCGCGCATGAGGTAACTGCGGGGGTTGATACGCAGCAGCGCGACAAGAGCGGTGCGATCTTTGCTTTACCGGCTGGCGTAAAAAAGGGGCTGCTATGGCCGGATGTATCTATCGACCAAGTGGGTGTCTTCGCAGAAGTAACACGCCATGTAAGTGCCCAAGATAAGTTAACAGCGGGTCTGCGCTATGATCGCATAGAGGCCGATGCTGCCTCTAGGGAGCGATCTTTTGGTAAAACGCTGGCTGAGCTGTATGGCCAAGCGCTCAGCGCCCAAACTGAGCACAATGTTTCA
Organism: Neptunomonas sp. XY-337; assembly: GCF_004959845.1. Classification (NCBI taxonomy): domain Bacteria; kingdom Pseudomonadati; phylum Pseudomonadota; class Gammaproteobacteria; order Oceanospirillales; family Oceanospirillaceae; genus Neptunomonas; species Neptunomonas sp. XY-337. Next base: position 492,923 of record NZ_SPLL01000002.1, read on the forward strand.
GGTTTTCTCAACTGGCAGCATGACCTTGGCGCAGGGCGAGTTTTTAGTGCAAATCTATCGCGTGGCGTGCGCACCGCTGATACTACTGAGCGATATATGGCGAAGGCGAATTGGATTGGTAACCCATCGCTGGATCCTGAAAAACATCAGCAGTTGACGTTAACGCTACGCGGGGGCGATCAACACCCGTGGCTGGTTTCAACGTTCTACAACCGTATTGATGACTATATTCTGCGTTACCAGCATGCAGGCGCTAGCCGTTATAAAAACGTGGCCGCCGAGCTTTATGGTCTTGAACTTGAACAAGCTGTTCGTTTGAGCAGCCACTGGCGTATTACCGGGCAGCTCAGTTACACGGTGGGTAATAACCTCGATGATGATCAACCGCTTTCGCGCATAGCGCCGTTGATGGCGTCGTTGAGTGCTGATTATAGCCGCGACGCCTGGGAGGCTGGGGTACGCTGGAACTTAGCAGGGGCGCAGAACGATGTGTGTCTAGCCAGTTCTAGTTGCGCGGGCCTTGATGTAACAAAAACACCCGGGTACGGCGTGGTTGACCTTTATGCGGCTTATCACATCAGCACCGGATGGCGTATCTCTGCTGGTGTCGAAAATATTTTCGACAAAACATACCGATTACATGAAAGCCGTGATGATGTTTTCGATCCAAACCCGGTACAGGTCAATGAGCCTGGTCGGCAGTTTTGGCTGACCTTGCGTGGTGAATTCTAACCTTGAAAGGGAGCCGAGTGGCTCCCTGTTTTCTTATAAAGATTGCGCTATTTAGTAGTTGTAGGAGAGAGTGATTGAGCCAAAGGCATGGCCTTTGCCTTGTTGTTTGAACTCCTTAGTGCGATGCACCAGTGCAACTGATACTTTCCAGTTTTCATAAGTGCTAGCGATACCAATGGCTCCGTCGGCTACGAAGTGCTTTTTACTAACCGAGTGGCTATTGCGGAAGGTATTGCCATCGAGAAAAATATTATTGAGCACGATACGACCATCAATAGAGATAAAGCCGTGTAGGCCTATACTTCGGCTGGTACGGGTTGCTCCTGGCGAGCTGTTATCACCACCTGGGCGCAGCGCTGATGTGCCGAAATCTTTGGGTAGGTTCCAGCCAAAACGCATTTCGCCGCCGGCGTTTAAGTAGCTGGCCACATTACCTATGCTGCCGCCATAGTGGCTGATGAAGTCATAACCTAGACGGTTATTCAACGCCCAGCGCCATGCTTGTTTCTCTTCGTAGATTAGCTGGACCCCAAGCTCGTTCTCTAGCTGATTATCCCAGCCTTCAAACGTTTCGATACCACGTAGCTCGTGTACAAAGTCCTGAGTCTCGTGGGCAAATGAGGCGGGGCCCACAATACCCAAATTGACCTCAACCGATTTAAGCTTGTTTGCGGTTGCTGCGTGAAAACCAAAGCCTGCATAAAGCCAGCCGGCGTAGGGCCGGTCATTGAGATCGAGGGTTGTACGTTCGGCATCGGATGGCGTATACATCTGTTGGCCTAGCGTGAAGATAAACTTACGGGTTACCTCGTCCCCTAGCGTCTCGGGTACCGGGTAAAAAGGCTCAAGAAGCGTGTTTGCTTGACGTAACCATACAGGGACGCGGGGATCATCCAGATAGCTGGTGACATCGGGCGATACCGCTGACATCCTGACGCCATTCGTGTAGCTGCGGTCTGTGTTGGCAAACAAGTCATTCTCGAAATAATAGTTTTGCGTCCACTCGGAGGCCATAACCGGCGCGCTGGCTGCTAATGCAGCTATCGATAAGGTTCTCTTTAGCATCATATTAGAAGTAGGTTCGTCGTGCTGGTGGTCGTCTGAGTAACAGGCGGCTGGCTATTAAAATCAGCAAAAAGAAGAGCAGCATGGCAACATCCGCAAGATTCAAACCGTAGAACTGCCAACTCGGCGGAATGCACTCGGTACCTGCGGGTAGGTATGGAGCAATATGTGTTTGAAAGAGGGGGATGCCCTGTAGAGCATCAAGCCCAAGCGAACACTCATTAGGTGCAAACGACGCGCTGAGCCAATGATACCTAACCGACGCTGCCATTCCTGCCGCTGCAATAAGTAGCGCGATGAATGCCAAAATGCGCTGGCCCGTCACCCAAGGGTTTAGCAAGAATGAGATAACAAACAGGATGCTCAGACCCAATAGGCTAGCTCTTGCTATTGCGCAAAGGCCACAATCGATACCTTCCAACACGGGCGCTAAGCTAATAGAGGCATAAGCTAACCCACAGCCCGATAGAGCGAACCCTAGCAGGTTGAGTCGTCGGTAAGAGAAGATTACATCGTCGATTGTAGCCACGGCAGATTACTTCCCTAAATTACGGTTTGCGGTACCACTGACCGGCAGGTGACTTCAAATAGCTACCGGAACCTGCGCGTTCATAAAGGCGCTGTGCAATACGTGCTTCGATAACGCTACGCTCAACGCCTGCTTTGCTGGCACTTTGCTGGTATGCGGTTGCTCGCTTTTTGTTGATCGAATCGATCAGCGCACGGACATCACCGGAGGGGCTGGCGGTAACACTGGCAAGATAACCTTGCTGCGTTTCACCCACTAAACCTTTGGCTTTTGCTTCATCTAAGGAAAGCGCCCAAGCGTTCGTGAACAATGTGCTGAGTACCATTGTTAACAAGATCTGTTTTATCGTACGAGGCATCTGTCGGGTCTCCTTAGAACAGGTCACTTTGGTCATCAAGCAGTTGGTCAATCTCGCGATCAACTTTAACCAATATCTCATGCTCAATTTTGACATTGAGGTTGATGGTGATGGGTTCATTAGGAACCGCGACTTCGACGCGCGGTGCGCAGCCCGCCAATAGCGTGGCTCCGACAAAAATCAGGCTGATAACCGTAAGCCTTTGCTGCATAACTATCTCCATGACGGCAGAGTGGGTCAACGATAACGCTTTTCTATTTGTTGCGTCAATTTGTCGGCAAACTGAAGCGTTTCTAATAATTTAAGTACGTTTTCTTCAATATTGATCGAAAAATTAACCGGTTGGCCTTGGTTCCAATCTGGGTTCGTTCCCTCTATGCGTGTAGCCAGCAATAACGAACCGTCAGGTTCATAGTTTGCTTTTGCAGAGAGGTGATTAAAGTGAAAATTCTCAAGAGCGTCTAGGGCTACACCTAAACCAAGGTTTTGTTGACCTAGTGCTTTGACGCTTGCGTCGGGCTGATATTGAACGACACCTGGGGCGCGTGCGGCGAGGGTTCCGTTAACGACCCGGACCCCTGATGGCATGAACTGAAGGGGGAGTTCGCCATCAAGGATACCATAGCCTGTAAGGCCGGGTTGTTGTTCTAGTAAGAGTATCTCCTGTAGAGAAAGTTCCGAAATTTTTACGCTGGCGCTAATTTTTTCTGCATCCAGTCGGGTAAACAGAGGCAACACGCTCGCACGGCCGCCGAGTAACTGTAAATGGGCGTGTTTGAGGTCGAGACTAGGTTTTTGAGTAATATTGTTGAGGCGTAGTTCGAGTGTTATATCGGTAATGGGAGTGCCAACTGCCAAGGTATCGATATTCGCCTTGAGGGATTGGTCGAGGCGGCTACCGCGCAAGAAGGTGGTTCCTGATAAAAATGCTTGTTGGAGTGCTTTGTTTTCCAGCACCAGCGCAAGGTTATTCAGGCTGTGATGCAGCTTGCCATCTAAGCGGCCTTGGCGCCATTCAAATGCCCCGTTATGAGCATAGGTACCCGATAGCACTTTTAGCTCATCAGGAATTTGTTTCTTTATCTCTTTCGGGAGTATCGCTAACAGTGTTGCGGTGCTATCAGCGAGATTAAATTCCGCCAAGCGCCAGCGTGCATCGGCAACATCAGACGTTGCATTATAAGTGACGGCGCCAGCACCTTGAGCGGGAATAGAGGGCAGCGAGACCTCTAAGCCAGCTTTAACATTGGGCCATGCGATGTAAGTAGATCCAGATAAGCCGATGGGTGGCGCTGTTGTTTGCCCGCTCTGTATCACAAATGGGCTGGCCGATAGTGTGGCATTGGCGCTGAGTTTTGTTGGTGCGATATTCTCGAGTGTTAACGAGATGTCCAGCGCTTTAATATGCGCCGTATCGTATTTGAGCTGCTCCAGATTAAGCGCGACATGCAGCGGTGACAGCACAGCTGTGAGTGGCTGATCAACGGGGAGCTTCACACTAAACGGGGCCGTGAGATTGGCTATCGCGCGCGTGGCATGGACTTCATGTTTGATCTGCGCTAACTGCAGCGTAGCTGTGTTTAGGGTCACATTAAACTGGTCGATACCCTGTGATTGATGAGATAGCGCTGCTTCTAACTGTGTTTGTCCGACAAAGGCGAGTGGTTTTGGGTGGCTAGCAATCAGTGTGTGGCGCCCAGAAATGGCGAGTGCTTTGAGCCACTGTGTTACATCGCCAGTAAAGTTTCGACTGACCGCAAGGCTTGTAGACCCTTTTAGACTGCCACGGGTTTGATCAAATTTCCGTGGTAGTGTCTGCTGATATTGTTGAGCGACCTCAGAGGATAGTCTTGCAAGGCCCTGAAGCTGTAACTGATAGCTGAGCTTAGTTTGCAGCGTTGCTTCGTGCAGAGATAGCTCAATATCGCTATTAAAAAAGCGTTGGTTGCGCTCCAGTAGCGCCAGAGTGGCGCGGTTATTGGCACTAACCGTGATGTCGGCACGGACCACCTGTTTATCTGCTACGTTTGCTAATACGCGAGATAATAGCTGGGTTTGTGTAAGGTATACGTTGCCATCGAAGCGTAGCTTAGGTTGCGTGGGCGCGAGCCAAGTTAGCTGAAGCTGGCCAATGACGAGTTCCTCGGCGGGAGAGAGTTGCATCCATTCGTTCGGCATCAGTAGCGACAGATCGAGGGGGGAGCTTTCCGATATATTGGCTGGCGGCTCGCCCGTGAGCTCAACCGTTAAACTGGCTTGGGGTATCTCAACGCGCGTTAAGCGCTGCTCCAAGATTAGGGTTAACGGTTCATAAGATACGGTAACAGGCCCAACTTCGAGCGTTGATGTGCGGTCTTGTGTGATTTTTTGGGCGCTTAGCTGGCTAATACGTAGTTGGCGGAACTCAGGGTATCCCAGCGCGAACTGCGGATTTGAAAAGCCGCGATCAAGTAGCCAGCTCTCTACTGCGGACTTGGCAAGAAAGGGCAGGGAGATGTAAAGCGCTACCGGCAGCACCATCAGCATCGCTGTGAAGGCTAGCAGCCACTTCCTCATCCCGTACTCCTTTGTGTTCGGTGGGCTTACATTGCATCAAGCATTAGGTCATCGAGATGCTCAATCGCCATTTTTAGAGTAAAGATCAGATCTGTGTAGCGATCTTCATCTGCTTCGATATCGAGGTCACCCAATCGTTCCGCTGTTTCGTCAAGTGATTCACCCTCGCAATTGATTTGGTGATCCCTTAAAAGCCAGTAGATTAGGCCATTGACTTCGGCTGGTGTCTGAACGCTGTCGATATCACTTAGCAACTGATCACGGATATCGCGCAGTATTGCCATCTCGGCTGCATCGTCCTCGGTGGCAACATAGTAGCGTAGAACTTGATCAGCGTTTTCCAGGGTTTGGTTGCCCACAGTCCATGCCATTAGCGGAGCTTCCTAACAACGTTGATGCCATCACGTACCGTTAAAAATACGTTTTCTACGTCAGGGTCCGCGGCAATCATACGGTTAGTTTCGACCAGTGTGTCGTCGATCTCTGACTCTGGCTGCAGCACCTTGCCCGACCACAAAACGTTATCCAGAATGATGAGGCCACCCGGGCGGGTCAGTGCTTTGACTTGCTCGTAGTAGTTTAAGTAGTTGCGTTTATCAGCATCGATAAAGGTGAAGTCCAGTGGGCCGTCTAGCTGTTCTGGCAGCGTTTCGAGCGTATCGAGTGCGCGGCCAAAAATAACCTCGATCTTATGGCCATGCTCGCTGCGATCAAAGAACGTTTTCGCGTAGTCAATCGCGCGTGGGTTTGTTTCACAGCAGATAAGCTTGCCGTCTTCTGGCATCCCTTCGGCGATCGAAAGTGCAGAATAACCGGTAAACATGCCGATCTCGAGTGCGCGCTTGGGTTGATGTATGGCTGCCAGCATCTTTAACGTACGGCCCACCAAGCGGCCAGATAGCTTCTGTGGCCAGCCCATGTTCTCATTTGTGCCGTCAATAAGCTCTTGCAAAAGTGCAGGCTCCTCGCCGGTATTAAGAAAGGCGTAGTCATCAACAGCTTCGTTTACCAGGAACTCCATAAAGCGGGAAATCTCTCTTTACTGTGGGAAGCGAGGGAAGGCCTCGCCGCCTCTGAATCGGTTAGCAAAATAATTTCGCGATTATAGCACTTCTTTCGATATGGCTGGGTAGCGCGAAGCACTCTGATCACACCTGATTTGCGTATTGGTAATATGGGTAGCGTAGGCTTAGGGTTTCACTAGGTTTTACTCTACAATAGGCAAAATTTTTTTGGCGGGAGAGCGTTGTGGATCCGATCTTTGTTTTTCTTTTTAGCGGCTTTGTCTCGATGTCGGCTGCGTTGAGCGCAGGGGCAATAAATAAAATTCCTGAAGCTGAGCGTGAGGGCTGGCTAGCAAAGAGAAATAACCAAGTGCTGGTGGTGCTGCTCGGTAATCTAGCTGCGTTGACGCTGGTCGGAGCGATGGCCTATGGTGTGCTAAATCTGACGTGGTGGTTCCCGTGGGTGTGCTTATTCATCTCTTTCCCCGTGGTGCATTTAGTGCTGTTTCAGCGCTTGCTGGGCGATCTTAAAAATCTGCTGTTTATGGGCGCATTGGTTGTTGCAGCTATTCCAACGCTTTACTACTACTGGCAGTAGCATGTCGCGTCTGGTGGCTGAGATAGGTGTGAATTAAGTCGAAATCGTCACTATTTGATGCCATCAATCGGGTGCGCTCTGATCTGGAGAGTGCATCCTGTAGCCTTCTTTTATCTGCGCTGCTAAGTGCTCCTTGCGCTGTGAGCGCTTCAGTCATATCCAAAATTTCTCGCTCAAGCGTGTTGGTTATTGCTATTGCGCATCCATGATTAAGCGCATCATTGGTGGGCATCTCTTGGAGTGTGGTTGCCGCATTTTGCAGCATTACAAATGTCAGCATATCGGGTAGGCTCTGCTATTTTATCTGTATAAATATACAATATTGGTGTGGCTAGTTGCTTTATCTGGTCAGGGTGGGTGAAAAGCAGCATCGTATGTTTGCTCTGTAATAAGAGGGACGCTTTTGTTTAATAGTGGTTCACAAGAAAGTTGGGTGCTTGCAGGCGTTTTGTTGCTCTTGCTGGTGGTTGCGCTCCTAGGTTGGTGGCTCGGCAGTCGCCGCCATCGCGAGGCTTATACGGCATTGCAGACGGAGCTTCACCAGCAGGCGTTGAATGTTGCCGGTATGGAAGCGCAACTGCGCCAGCTAAGCACGTTGCCCGATGAGCTGGAAAACGCTCGCTATGTGCAAACAGATCTTCGTGAGCAGTTAGCGATTCGTCAGGCGCAGGTGGCGGAGCTAGAGGCCCGTTTGCACGCTGACCGAGAGGCAACCGAAGAGAAGGTGCTGCTGCTGACTCAAGCACGGGATCAGTTGAAGCAGGAGTTTCAGGCACTGGCTGCGCAAATTTTTGATGAAAAGACCCAGCGCTTTGCAGAGTCGAGCCAACGTGAGATGGGGATGATGCTCAATCCTTTGCGCGAGCAGCTCGGCGAATTTAAGCGCCGGGTTGAGGATGTGTACGTTAGGGAGGCAAAAGATCGGCGCGCCCTTCATGCTGAGATCACGCAGCTCAAGCAACTAAATCAGCAGATGAGTGAAGATGCGGTCAATCTGACCCAAGCCCTAAAAGGCGAGAATAAAACGCAGGGTAACTGGGGTGAAATCATTCTTGAGCGCGTGCTGGAGGAGTCAGGGCTGCGCAAAGGTCATGAGTATCAAGTGCAGGTCTCGCTTGCGAGTGAGCAGAGCCGCTATCAGCCCGATGTCATTGTGCATCTCCCTGATGGCAAGGATGTTATTGTCGATTCGAAAGTCACGCTCACAGCATATGAGCGTTATTGCAGCGTATCGTCAGATACTGAGCGGCAGCAGCACCTCAAAGCGCACCTCATCTCGCTGCGTGGACATATCAAGGGCTTAGGCAACAAAGCTTATCAAAAGCTCGATGGCGTGCGTTCGCTCGATTTTGTGCTGATGTTTGTGCCGGTAGAAGGCGCGTTTTTAACCGCGTTAGAGGAGGATCCTGAGCTTTTCCGCTACGCTTTTGAGCAGAATATTATGCTGGTGAGCCCGTCCACGTTGTTAGTAACGCTGCGGACAATCCAGAATATTTGGCGCTATGAGCATCAAAGCCGCAATGCGCAAGAGATCGCCAAGCGCGGCGCTGAGCTACACGATAAGTTTGTTGGCTTTGTTGAAGCGTTAGAGGATGTGGGTAAGCATTTGCAGCGGGCGCAAGGTGCGCATGACCAAGCGTATAAAAGGCTGTACCAAGGCCGAGGTAATCTCGTGCAGCAAGCGGTATTGCTGAATGAGCTAGGTATTAACGGGAAGAAATCTTTACCAAACGACTTAGTTGCTGCGGCATCTGAATCAACAGCGGTGGATGGTGTAGATCGGTCTGAGCCCGAATAGGGCAACATAAACATAATAAAAAAGGCCACATTGTTGTGGCCTTTTTTGTGGGTGCTTGGTTACAAGCTGCGGCGTAGCTCGCGATCAAACTGGAACTTGCGTGATGTTACATGCTCTTCCAGTCGGCGAATACGCTGATCAATGCTTGCCATACGTGCGCGGATCTCTGCAACACGGGCTGACGCCGGATGGCTCTTATCTAGCACTTTATCTTTTAGGTTTGCGTTGGGTCGATAGACAGACTCCTCCGCTTGGTAAGTCTGCTGACTTGGCCGGCTAGCGAGCAGAAAAACTGCTGCGATGTAGCCAAAGATCACCAACGGACCTGTAAACATAAAGAGAATAAAGATAGCCAGACGAACCCCGCCTGCTGACCAGTTCATATTCTCCGCAATCCCTGCGCAGACACCGCCAATCCAACGTGAACGTGTGCTGCGATATAGATCGATGTCGTAACCTCGGTATTTAGCTGAAAACATACAGCCTCCTTATTTTACGGCTTGCTCATCACGCCAGTTTGGGTGATCGGCATCCAAAATCGTCTCAAGTGTGCGCAGGCGATCTTCTAAACGATCAACCTCGGCTAATGCAGTCTCTAGTGCTTGTTTATCTTCGCCTGATAGCCCTTTAGCTGAGCGCCACTTACTGATGTAGTGCAGTACCAGCCAAAGCGGCAGCACTAAGCCTACGAAAATGACAGCCGGTACGAAGAAAAACACTAAACTAGACATAGTTATTCACCAGAATCCTTTTTATCCATGCGGGCTTTGAGTTTTGCCAGCGCTTCATCAATGGCCTCGTCGCGCTCAAGATCAGCGATCTCTTCGGCCAGATCTTTGCTGCCTAAGTCGTAACTTTCGACCTCAGCCTCCATGTTATCCATTTTCCGCTCGTAGCGCTCAAACTTCTCGAATGCTTCATTCAGCTTGTCGCGGTTAAAGCGGCGGCGAATTTCCAAGCGTGAGCGGGCAGACTGCTCACGTGCGAGCATCGACTTTTGCTTCGCTTTAGCATCATCCAGTTTGTGTTGGAGCTGGCTGATTTCGCTGTTCAAGTCTTCTAAGTGCGACTCAATAGCATCCAGTTCGTTGTGGCCTAGCTCTAGTGTTTCAGTTGCTGCCGCTTGCTCGGCCAGTGCAGCGCGTGCTAAATCCTCACGACCTCGTGTAATGGCTAGTGCTGCTTTTTGTTCCCAGTCTTCAGCATCTTGGGTCAGGGCAGCCATGCGGCGCTCCAGTGTTTTTTTATCAGCAATAACCTTTGCGGAGGTGCTGCGAACCTCAATTAGTGTCTCTTCCATCTCTTGAATCATCAGGCGGATCATCTTTTCAGGATCTTCCGCACGATCCAGCAGGGAGTTGATGTTGGCGTTAACGATGTCTTGAAAACGAGAAAAAATACCCATTGTTATCACTCCTTCTGTGTAAATGCCTCTCCAAGCATGTGCTCATGCCTCGAGGGCTATGGATGCTTTGATTTAGCGAACTCTATGCCAATTTTTTAAGTTATTGATATATATGAATTTTATAAAAATCATTAAAAATAAATGCTAATATTGGTTAATTTGACTAAAAGTTAATTAATTTTTTGGCTAACATTTAGTCTATGAAGTTAAATAATAAATCCATGATTGGCGAATCAGCTTTAATGCTGGATCTTGCAGACCATATCTCGCGAGTTGCTGTGCTTGATAAGCCGGTATTGGTGATAGGTGAGCGTGGAACCGGTAAAGAGTTGGTGGCAGAGCGTTTGCATTACCTATCGAGGCGCTGGGATCAGAGCTTCCTCAAGGTAAATTGCGCAGCTATGACCGAAAGCTTGTTGGAGTCCGAGTTATTTGGCCATGAGGCAGGCGCTTTTACCGGCGCATCTAAACGACACCTCGGCCGATTTGAGCGGGCAGAGGGAGGCTCGCTGTTTATGGATGAGTTAGGCACTTGCTCCCTGCGCGTTCAAGAGAAGCTGCTGCGTGTTATTGAGTATGGTGAGTATGAACGAATAGGTGGTCAGGCAACGCTGCAAGCGGATGTACGTCTTATTGCGGCAACGAATGCAGATCTACCTCAGTTGGCAGACAGTGGCGAGTTTCGTGCTGATTTGCTTGATCGGTTAGCATTTGATGTTGTTCATATTCCGCCGCTGCGCTATCGGCAAGAAGATATCCTTTTGTTGGCGGAGCACTTTGCGTTAAGTATGTGCTTAGAGTTGGGGCGTAGCTACTTTGCAGGTTTTTCTGACTATGTGCTGGATCAGCTGCGTGATTACTCTTGGCCCGGTAATGTGCGTGAGCTACGAAATGCAGTGGAACGTAGCATATATCGTCAAGATGATGAGGATGAGCTACTTAAAGAGCTGCTGCTTGATCCTTTCGCCGTGCCGTGGGCTGAGTCAAAAGAGGTGCCTGAAGCTGATGAGCCCTCCGAAGGAGATCAAACGACTGGCGCGGTTGATGAGCCGCAGTTGGGATTCGCGCAGCAAGTGGCTGCGTTTGAAAGGGGAGTGCTGTTAGAGGCCCTGAAAGCGGTGAACTACAACCAGCGTGATGCTGCTGAGGCGCTCAATATGACTTACCATCAGTTGCGCGCGCAGCTTAAGAAACAGCAGATGCTCCCGTTGCGGCAATTTTTGCGCAAAAACGCCGTCGATATTGCTAATGAATAAATTTCACTCAAAAACTAAGCTTAAAATCAAAAGTGGATTTTGATTTGTGATGGAATAATCAATATTGGTTTTTGATATTTTTGGAATTATTCAAAAATGGATTTTGATTTTTTGCATTTATTCAAGATTGAATTTTGATTTTTTTGATAATTTAGATTCACTTTTATTCATGTAGTTAATAATAATTTGCTGCGTTAACTTAGGTGCTTCAGTGTTCTATCTTATTGAAATGTGTAGATTTATCTAAAGTTATAAAAGTATGCGTCGATAAGCTATTGGCGATAGTTGATTATATTTTGTACATTAATAACGCGGGTTAATTCTTGAGTATGTAACTGGAATTAACCCAATGTTTGCATATAATTTGTCGCGAACTGAGTTTTAGATCCTTTATATATGAATGGTTGGCCCCATGGAAAATGAACACAACATGATAGTCGCGTTAGACATTGGCACCTCCAAAGTGGTGTGCCTAGTGGCTGATGTGCGTCCAGATGGCCAGCTCGAGGTGGTGGGTATCGGTTCGCACCCCTCCCGTGGTTTAAAACGCGGCGTTGTGATCAACATCGAATCCACCGTTAGCTCTATTCAGCGTGCGGTGGAAGAAGCGGAATTGATGGCCGGCTGCAAGATCCACTCCGTTACTGTGGGGATTGCGGGCAGCCACATTAGCAGTTTGAACTCCCACGGCATTGTGGCCGTGCGTGAGCGTGAAGTGACGGAACATGACCTAGAGCGCGTGATCGATGCTGCCAGTGCGGTCGCGATTCCCGCCGATCAGAAAATTTTGCACATCCTGCCGCAGGAATACTTGATCGACAACCAAGAGGGCATCAAAGAGCCGCTGGGTATGTCAGGGGTCCGCCTAGAAGCGAAAGTCCACTTAGTCACAGGTGCCACCAACGCGATTCAAAACATCGAGAAGTGTGTACGCCGTTGTGGTTTAGAGGTGGATGGGGTTGTGCTTGAACAGCTGGCCAGCAGCTACGCCGTACTCACTGAAGATGAAAAAGACCTCGGCGTCTGTATGGTTGATATTGGCGGCGGCACCACGGATATCGCGGTCTTTACCGCCGGTTCCATTCGTCACACCGGGGTGATACCGATTGCTGGCGACCAAGTCACCAGTGATATTGCCATGGCTTTGCGCACCCCCACGCAACATGCAGAACAACTCAAAATTAAGTATGCCTGCGCCCTTGCGCAGCTCGCCAGCGCTGACGAGACCATCAAGGTCCCAAGCGTGGGCGACCGACCACCGCGCGATCTGTCGCGCCAATCCTTGGCCGAGGTGGTGGAACCGCGCTACGACGAACTCTTTACCCTCGTGCAAGCGGAACTACGCCGCAGTGGGTTTGAAGATCTGGTGGCTGCAGGCATCGTACTAACCGGCGGCACCGCGAAGATGGAAGGGGTTGTTGAACTGGCGGAGGAGATCTTCCATATGCCGGTTCGACTCGCGATGCCGCACGGTGTTCGCGGGATGGATGATATCCTGCAAAACCCGATTTTCGCCACCAGTATTGGTCTGTTGCATTATGCCGCGGAGGGGGAGCAGCTCGGAGGCGCGTCGACGGCGCCACTACCGACGGCAGCATCCAGTAGCGGTCTGGTGAGCGAAGATCGCTCTAGCGAAGTGGAAGAACTACCCGTGCCCCAAGGGCCGGGCATGATCAGTCGGGTAAAAGATTGGTTTAAAGGGAATTTTTAGCCGTAGTCTCTCCCTTATTGGGGATAGAGTCGGTAAGATACAGACAACAATAAAACAGCACTTAAGAAAGCTGTAAGAAAAGCGCAAAACCTGAAGGAGATTAGATCATGTTTGAATTGGTTGATAGCTTGCCACAGAGCGCCGTCATCAAGGTAGTTGGTGTAGGTGGTGGTGGCGGTAATGCCGTTCAGCATATGGTGAGTACAGATGTTGAAGGCGTTGAGTTTATTTGCGCGAACACTGACTCGCAAGCGTTGCAGAATATGCTGGCAAAATCGGTGCTACAGATTGGTGGTGAACTCACGAAAGGCTTGGGTGCTGGTGCAAATCCAGAGGTAGGCCGTGAAGCCGCAGTAGAGGATCGAGACCATATCGCTGAGATGATCAGCGGTGCAGACATGGTATTTATCACCGCAGGTATGGGTGGCGGCACAGGAACGGGTGCTGCACCGATCGTTGCTGAAGTGGCGAAAGAGATGGGAATTCTGACGGTTGCCGTGGTAACTAAGCCATTCCCGTTCGAAGGCCGCAAGCGTATGAAGATCGCCGAAGAGGGGATCAAAGAATTAAAGGAAAATGTTGACTCGCTCATCATTATTCCAAACGAAAAGCTGATGCAGGTGCTAGGCCGTAACTGCAGCCTGCTGAATGCCTTCAATACCGCGAACGATGTATTGCGCGGCGCTGTGCAGGGTATTGCTGATCTGATCACACGCCCAGGTATGATCAACGTCGACTTTGCCGATGTGCGTACCGTAATGTCTGAAATGGGCATGGCGATGATGGGCTCAGGTACAGCAAAAGGTGATGATCGAGCTTCTGTAGCAACCGAAGCTGCGATTAACAGCCCGCTGCTAGAAGACGTTGATCTTAAAGGCGCACGCGGTATTTTGGTTAACATTACCGCCGGCCTTGATATGAGCCTAGGCGAGTTCTCTGAGGTGGGTAATATCGTTGAAGAGTATGCCTCTGAGAACGCAACAATCGTTGTTGGTACAGTGATTGATCCTGATCTGGCAGATGAGCTTAAAGTAACAGTCGTAGCCACTGGGCTTGGTCAGGCAGAAGCGCAAACACTGCAAGTGGCTAATGGTGGTACAACAACTCGAGCAGTTGCATCATCTCAGCCTGCAGCGCCTGCGCCAACATCAACCGATTTCAATCAGCTTGAGCTACCTGCCGTTTTACGTAACCGAGCAGAGGAGCGTAAGCGTCAGGCTTTGCAAGAGCAGGAACGTGAGAGCGTTGCACAATCGCAGAGCGTGTCTCCGCAAAAGACAGGCACTGATGATATGGACTTCCTTGATATTCCAGCTTTCTTGCGCCGTCAGGCAGATTGATTACCGAGGTCTATCGACCTTTCAGGTGCTTTAATGATTGGGCCGCTCTGATGAGCGGCTTTTTTTGTATCTGTGAAACACCACTTCTTACGCTTTTGCGCCACCGCGATAACTGCTCGGTGGAACGCCCGTCCACTGCTTAAATGCGCGTGTGAATGCGGCAGGCTCTGAAAAACCTAACTCTCTTGATATTTGGGCAATGCTTAGCGCGGGCCTGCTCAGTTGATGAATGGCATGATCTCGTCTTACGCGGTCCTTTAACTCTTGAAAGGTGGTTTGCTCTTCAGCTAATTTGCGGCGCAGTGTGCGTGTTGTCATATGTAGCTCGTCAGCAATGTTGTCCATCGAGCTTTCACCCACGTGTTGGCTCTCTTCTAAATAGTCGATGACTTTGCGGGTAAAAACAGGAAAGTAAGCTTGGCGCTGAAACCACTGAACCGGAGCATTTCGCAGATAGCTGCGTAAGCTGTCGGGTGTTTGAATCACAGGCAACCCTAGCGCCGAGCTTGGCAGTACAAGGCTATTCGTTGGTTGCTGAAATCTTGCCGGGCAAGGGTACATTAAACGGTATTCAGCAACATGTTCTGGCTGGGGGTATTCAAAATCAATATGACTGAGTGGAATGCGCTGTCCCACTAGCCAACTGGCAAAGCGGTGCCAAACCAGCATGAGAAACTCTCTGAGCGTGTGGTCTGGATCATGTTCAGGGAAATTGAGTTGAGTGGTAACTCGCGTGTTCACACCATCATCGATAAACGTGAGTTCTAGTCCGGGCGCAACGAGCGAGTAGAATTTGCATAGATGATACAGTGCCGAGCGCAGCGTACGGCAGCGTACCGCCTGCTTAGCCATCATCGCAAACACACCATAACGTGATGGTACACCCGCCATCCCCATCAGTTCATCATCACCTGCTTGCCAGAGCGCGTGCATTAACCCACCAAATTGGTTTGCAGTAATACGAAGCTGGGAATTGGTTAGCATTTCCCTATTGAGATCCGCCTTTTCTAACAATATATCGATATCAAGATGGTTACGCTCAGCTGCGGCAATCAGCGTTTTTGCAAAATGGATGGCAATAGTGTGATGGTCCGTACTCATGAGTATGCGGCTGTCCTTTTTTGCTATAAATAATGTCCATATAGGCAAAAAAAAGCAAGTTTTGTCTGTTTGTGTGTCCTTTAATGGTAATCAAAGGGCTTGTTTCGCAATTGCAGCAATCCGGCGCTACGGCGACACTAGATGTATCTGAAGTGTGTTAAGAGTTGGAGCCAAAATGAATAAGCGCGAAGTTGTGGTATTGAGTGGTGTGAGAACCGCCATCGGAACCTATGGCGGTAGTCTAAAAGATCAAGCAGCAAGTGACTTGGCAGGCATGTTAGTGGCCGAGGCGGTCAAACGTGCTGAAGTTGATCCGAGTACGGTGGGGCAAGCCGTCTTTGGAAACGTTATCCATGCGACCGCTCAGGATATGTATCTAGGGCGTTATGCTGCAATCAAGGGGGGCTTAGCTGAAACAACTCCAGCTCTTACGGTTAACCGACTTTGCGGAAGTGGCTTGCAGGCTGTGCTCTCAGCAGCCCAACAAATTGAACTAGGCGCTTGCGACACCGTGGTGGCAGGTGGTGCTGAGTCCATGAGCGGTGTTCCCTACTGGTTTCCAGCGGGCCGTTTCGGGCAGCGGATGGGGGATGCGGAGATGCTCGACCCAATGACGGCTGCGCTGCACTGCCCCTTTAATGGGATACATATGGGCATCACAGCGGAGAATCTAGCTGCTCGTCATAATATCAGCCGAGATGAACAAGATGAGCTGGCTGTGTTGAGCCACAACAGGGCTCAAGCGGCAATCGAAGCTGGTCATTTTACCAATCAGATCGTTCCTGTGACGATGCGTAAACGTGGTAAAGAGCTCACTTTTGCTCAGGATGAACACGTACGCTTTGATTGTCAGTTCAGTGATATGCAGGCCCTACGGCCGGTTTTTCAACGTGACGGTACCGTAACCGCTGGGAACGCGTCAGGCTTAAACGATGCCGCAGCCGCGTTGGTTATGATGGATGCAGAAGCCGCCGAGGCTCAGGGGCTAGCGCCCATGGCGCGCCTTGTGGATTACAGCGTTGTTGGCGTAGATCCCAAGATCATGGGGATAGGGCCGGTACCTGCGATCCAAGAAATTCTCGCTCGCCAAAAGCTCACGGTTGACGATATCGACGTATATGAAGTCAATGAGGCGTTTGCCGCACAAGCGTTGGCGGTTGCGAAGTCACTCAACTTACCAAGCGAACGGCTTAATCCGAATGGCAGTGGTATCTCGCTTGGCCATCCGATTGGCGCGACAGGTGCCATCGTTACGGTGAAAGCACTTCATGAACTTCAACGTGTGGGTGGGCGCTTCGCAATGGTGAGTTTGTGTATCGGCGGTGGCCAAGGTATCGCCGCACTATTTGAACGGGTTTAACTGTCTGCAAGGTCTCACTTGTGGTTGGCCAAGGATGGCCGTTTTTAACCCGCTCGTTGTATTGGTTATCTTTTGCACGCTCCTACTTAGAGAGCTGAAAAGTAGCAAGTTTTTAGCATAAATTTAGCCATGCCCCTTGCTGATCTCGGGAGATGCCGTTAATATACGCGCCACTTAACGAGGCGGCGCTAACGGCTTGTTAACGTATCAAAACGGTCAGGTGTCCGAGTGGCTGAAGGAGCACGCCTGGAAAGTGTGTATACGGCAACGTATCGAGGGTTCGAATCCCTCCCTGACCGCCATTTTCTTATCTCTTAAGCATTTCTACGTTTCTTTATTAGACCAACTCAATAAATTTTTGCGTCAAGCATTACCATTTATCTGATGTCATTTTGCGCACGTTTTGGCACCTGAAAATGCTTTGTTTTCGGCAAGGCTGAGTGCTAAATAGATCCCTCTTTATCGATTGGTGCTCATATCTGATAGCGCCTGAGCGCTGGCATAGTTGCCGTACTTGGACTGTGCTAAGCGCACCTTGCTCAACCTGCGGGTGAGTATAGCCTCACCTGCAACGCTATGCTGCCATCTCACGTTCAGTGCGCTTCTTATCATATTGGATATAACCGTTAGCAGCGGGGGCTATATAACTTTTTTCTGGCTTTCATAGTTCTATTTCCAGCGATGTTGCATGGCGTCGCCGGAGGGCATTGGGCGATGCTCGTTAGCCTCGCGAGCTTTCCGCTTATGGTTTATCACTTTCCATCAGGCCTTGCATTATGGGATTTCTCTTTCATTAGAATACTTGCGGAGCCTTAAATAGAGCGAGGTGAAACCTATTTATCCGAGGTCTTCTTAGTTTGGCCTCAAAGGTGAATCACCACTTCTTGTAGGTGCGTGTAAAAAAGTGTCGCTGAAGCTTAACAAAATATAAATAGAGTGCGATTATCGTCGTTCGATAACAATTACCCTATCAAAGGAAAGATAATGAGAGCGCTTAAATTAGGACTCGGGATCGCGATGTGTAGTGCATTACCCGCCCATGCTTTGGTTCAAGCTATTGTAACTCCCACCACACTCACAACTTTCGAGGGTGGTACAACCGTTCAGTATGCGGTGACACTTGACGATAGCCCAAGTGTTGGCGAAACAGTTACGGTTACTCCTAGCTCAACTGATGTAACGGAAGGTACAGTTTCTGCAGCGCTGACGTTTACTGCGGCCGATTTTGATGTGCCAAAGTATGTCACTGTGACTCCCGGCGCATCCGGGGATGGCAATGACGGGGATGTTAGTTATACCGTTACCAATATTGTTACCGCAACAGGCGGAACGGCCAGTTATAACGGCGCATCTGCGAACTCCGTTTCGGTGACGAACCAGAACGTGGACGGTGTTGCGACGCTTACCGTCAGCCCTAGTAGTGGCTTTCGTGTAATTGAGGGAGGGGCGGCACAAACTATCACCGTTTCTGCTGGGCCTGATGTTACCCCAACGAATGATGTCACGGTTAACCTCTCGACGGTATCGGGTGAAGTCGCGCTTTCTGCCGCATCGGTTACGTTAACGGCTGGTAATGGCTACTCAGCGACATTCACAATTACTGCGAACGACGATGCAGCCGTGGATGGTGATCTTTCATTTACAGTGGTCACCGCTGCGGCAGATTCAGTAGATCCTGCTTTTGATGGCTTTGATCCAGTTGATGTCGTAGGTATCGCAGAAGACGACGATACTCTGCCTCCACCACCGGTCAATGCTCAGAGCATCCCCGCCTTGGGCGGTCTCGGCCTTGCGGCACTTGGTTTGTTGCTGGGTGGGCTAGGTGTAACGCGCTTGAGAAAATAGCTGACTTTTAATACAAGGCTGCCGGTAGGCGGCCTTTCTCTTTACGGTTCTTGCACTCCTCTCGATACACTTCGGTGTTCGCACAGTACAACAACGCACTTTCCTATGCGGGTTGTGTGAACGAGACAGTTACCTATTCACCGGTAGCGCTTTTTCTGCCAATCACTAAATACATGCAATCAAATAGGCATGACGCACGTCTCTAAGAAACGAGTGGCCACTCAATCGGTTTAAGCGCAGCTGCCATCTGGCAGCATGATTGAATTCCCTGCGGGGAGAAACTCGCTTTATGCGGAGAGATAACAATGAAAAATAAAACACTCATCACAGCGACATTTGTGGGCCTTACAGCGATTGCAACAACTGCGAACGCAGTGCCTGATGCACCAAAAAACTGGGAGAAATGTGCCGGGATAGCGAAGGCGGGTATGAACGATTGTGGTGCGCTCGATGGCTCCCACGGATGTGCAGGCCAAGCGAAAGCAGACAACCTTGATACCGAGTGGGTGTATGTACCTGAAGGTCAATGCGCGAAAATTGCCGGTGGTGTCGTCGCTAAAGTGAAGCCTGCGAAGTAGGCGGTGCGATAGCGATATGGCAGATATCGATACACTGTGTCAGGGGGCAGGCTTAGGCCTGCGCTCTGCACATCTTCGCGAGGTATTGCGCACTAAACCAGCAATTCCTTGGTTTGAGGTGCATGTTTGTAATTATATGGGGGGCGGTCTTAGTCGGCGTTTGCTAGAGCAGGTGGCGCAAGATTACCCGCTGAGCTTTCACGGCGTTAGCCTCAATTTAGGTGGTACTGCGCCGCTGGATCGTGACTATTTGCAAACGCTCAAAGCGATGGTTGATCAGTTCAAACCTGGGCTTATTTCAGAACATGCCTGTTTTACCCAGCAGGCTGCGGTGCATTTTCATGATCTGTTGCCGGTTCCCTTTACCGATGAAGCTATTCGGCATATGGCGTCACGGATTAACCAAGTTCAGGATCAATTAGGACGATCAATACTGGTTGAAAACCTCTCTCGTTACTACCGTTATCCCGATGCAGGTTACAGCGAAGCGATATTTTTGCGAGAACTCTGTGAGGAAACCGGTTGTGGCTTGCTGCTAGATTTAAATAACGCTTATGTTAACCAACAAAATCTAGGAGAAACCGTTCATGATTTTCTTGCTGATCTGCCTCTTGAACGTGTAGGTGAAGTTCACCTAGCGGGCTTCAGCGAGATTGAAGGCCGCTTGATTGATACCCACGCCAGCGAAGTAAGCACGGATGTCTGGCAGATTTATGCGAACGTGATTCAAGAGCATGGTGCAATACCAACCCTAATCGAGTGGGATAGTCAGCTCCCTGAGTTCTCGGTGCTGAATCAGCAACGGTTGCAGGCCGAAGCGATTCTAGATGCCCACGCAGAGGTGGTGTGATGAGTTACCAAGATAGCTTACAGAGGTTCGCGGATGCGGTTTTGGCTGCGGATCCAAGCGTTGAGCCCTATCGAACCAATCTCATTTCAGGGCATGCTGCGGCGCTGGGTAATACCTTTAAACTGGTTAAATGTCTGCTAGGCGCAGAGACCTTTTCGCAACTTTCACACGTGTATGCCGCGCACTATCCGGCCGCTCATTGGGATATTAACCGCTACGGCGATCAGTTCAGCCGGTTTATCGAGGCACAGATTCACGGCCCGCGAGGCTCCTATCTTGATTGGTCTCTCTATAGCGATGTTGCAGCAATTGAGTATGCGATTACCGAGCAGTACTATGCCGATGATGAGGCGTATCCGAGCTTTGTCGTGCTGTACGCCCCCGAGAAACTAACGCTATCCTTACTGCAACAGCTGCATCTCGCTCACCCTTATACCGATATTTCCACAGATTGTGCTGGTGCTAAAGCACTGCATATTTATCGCCGTGGCATTGCACTTTACATAAATGGTGAAACGCTCTCGCCAAATGGGTATGCGGATGACTGAACTTGTCGATAAAGCACAGCTAAATAAGCTCTATCAGTATGCCTACGTGCTAAGCCAGTGTCCGTCTGATGCCTACGATCTGCTGCAGTCGGCGCTTGAGTCCTATCTCGTTACGGTGCAACGTGGGCGCGAAGAGATTAAAAAACCTGATGCTTACCTACGTACCCTGATTCGCAACCGCTATATCGATCACTACCGCCATGGTAAACGCTGGCAGCAGGAGAGCTACGAGGAGACCAAGGTTTACGATATTTCGCCGCTTGATCTAGAGTCGATCTCGATTACCGAGCAGGAGTTAGAAAATGTTTGGGGGCTGCTAAAGCCTCAAGAGCGCGAGCTGCTCTACTACTGGGCGGTGCTAGGTTACAGTACCGACGAGGCATGCGAATTGTTAGAGATCCCCCGTGGAACATTTTTGACACGCTTACACCGCTTGCGTAAGCGTTTGAAAGCAGAAAGATTACTTGGTTAGGAGGTGCGATGATGTTGCCAGATCGCCCTGAGAATACTTTTAAAGCGCAGGTTAAGCACCGCGTTGAGCAGGAAGCGTTGAACGCGGCGCAGCTCGATGATTTGTTGTCGATGCAGCAGGATCTGCTAAAGCACACCACGAAACCGCGTTGGAGAAGGCCGCAGCTGTTTGCCGCGGCGGCGACGGTCTGTCTGTTTATGTTAGCGTTTTTGAATTGGCCGCATGCAGGGCAGAGTGACCGATTGGCGGCGATCGCCAATGAGGTGGCCAAGAATCATCTGAAGCAGCGTCCCATGGAGCTAGACACACGTTCCATGGCAGCCGTGCAAAGCTTCTTTACAGAGTTGGAGTTTTCGCCAGTCAGCTCTAACTATCTGCAAGATCGGTTAGCTGAGGTCAAACCGCAATTGTTAGGTGCACGGTATTGCTCGATACAAGGCGTGACCGCTGCGCAGTTGCGATACGTGGGCTCAGCGAACGAAAAAAGCACACTGTACGAAGTTGGATATGATCCACATATTTTTGGTGATATACCCAAGATAGATCGCCAAGCGCCCATCGAAATGCAGGTGAAAGGCTTGAATGTCGCGCTTTGGGTGGAATCTGGCCTCTTAATGGCATTGATCGAAGAACCAAACCCACGCGTCATTGACAGGTAGTTAGATGCGATCCAGTGAGGTGCTGTAAGGCAAGTGCTGGGAGGTTTGGTGGTGCGGCCCAATATCCGTCTGCCGTTTGCGTATCGTACTGTGCTAATCAATATGTTATTCAATTAGGCCTTGTGTAATAATTCGCCACTTTGTATCTCGTTGTTGCAAATTATAATTATTATCAAGGAATAAGTATGAATAGGAATGTTAAGCTCGCTTCAGGATTATTGGCTGCTCTTGCGCTGGCCGGCTGCCAATCTAATCAAGTCATCGAAGGTGCTTTGAATGGCGCGCTTGGGTCTGTTGTTAGCTCAACCGGTGTATTAGGTAAAGGAACCGGCACGAGTACACGAAATGACGATTTCTTATCGCCGGGCCATGCGCGTAACAACTGCCGTTATCATAACGAAAACAAGTGTGCTGCAGATTTCGGCAAGCTAGAAGTGACGCACCAGCGCAACCGTGAAGGTGTTACGCTCGTGCGTTACGGTAACCTAGTTGAAGGTGCTAGCGGTGGCTTGCTAAAAGAGAGCCGCGTTTCGGAACAGATGTTTCCCTATATTGATGGCGGCTTTATCGCCTTTGAGCGCAATATCTACATCTCCAACAAGGCACGCGGTGTTCGCCCTGGCAAATATTACTTTAAAGGCCAGTATGGTAGCCAAGATCCACAACTTGCCGTGGGAGATATTACCATCAAGCCGGGTGTAACTAACGTTATCAACGTAACGTACGACTAAATGATTCGCACCAAAGCGCTGCTTTTAGGGCTTTGGTGCTTCCTTTCTGCACATTGATCGCCTCTTAAATACTCTACGTTTCTACCTCGACAGAAGTACCAATTGGGCTAGACTGGCTTGGTATTAACTGTTTGTTATTACCGACATTCGGACTGCTTGATAACGAGGGAATATTAATGAAGCGCCTAAACGCAGCTGTGATCGCTACACTGATTAGCTCATCCGCATATGCGGATTTTCAACCGCTTACATCGGAAAATATCACCACAACCGAGATGAATACACCAAGCTTTACTGAGAATATCTCGGGTGATGCGATTTGGTTGTGCTTGGATACCTTGAACGGCCCGCTGGTGGATGGGGATGTGTTCACCTATACGCTGTCTAATAATGCACGATTCGCATCAGCCACTATGAGCCTAGAAGAGGCCAAAGGGAGTGTCGGAACTGGTTCTGTGAGTTTTGCCGCCCAAATGCCAGCAGATGCAACGGGCCAGCAATCAGTTACTTTCACGGTGAACAACGCAGCAAGCATCTCAACGAATAATTTTAATACGCCCATAGGCCTTAGTTCGTGTGACGGCGTGATCCTTTCCGGCCAGACCATAGCAGCACAAGCGGTGGATTTTAGCTTTACCAACCCTTGGACAAGCACGCAGGTTACGTTAAATGCCACATTGCAACGTGGCGCGACAACGCTAACCACCGGCTCAGTGCTGCTTTTTAACTTGCCACAACCCCCGCGCCAGATTCCAGCCATCCCACTAGCAGGGTTGGTCTTGTTAGGTGGCCTATTAGGTGCTGTCGGCCTGAGAAAAGCCAAACAGCCAAAGCGCTAAAAGGCTAAGTGCAGCAGGCAAGTGCCTTGCTGCACATCTCTATTGTTGGCCAACCACCTCTACAATGATCTCGGCGATCAGTGCGCAGTCCTCTTTTGAAAAAGTCAGCGGGATACGCATGTCCAAAAGCGTGGCGAGTATTTGCTCGGTTTGCGTTAGCTTGGGCAACGTTTTGATGTAGCGCCAGCTATCGTAGCGGCTGGTGTAATCGGTTGGCTCGGCGCCTCCAAACCATTTTAGTACCACACCGCGCGCGGCACATTCATCGATAACGTGCTGGATTTGCGCTGGATTAAAGTTTGGTAGTGAGAACTGGATAGAGCTGGCCACAAACCCCTCTTTAGCAGGGCGCTTGGGTATATAAATATTGTCAGCCTCAGCAAGTGTACGTTCCAGTATGCGATAGCGGCGATTCCAGCGTGCGCACTGGGCGTCTAAGTCGGCCAGTTGTGGACGCAAAATGGCTGCCCGCAGGTTATCCATACGGCCACTGTAGTTGGGGGTCTCATAGCGAATCGTATCGAACGTAGCCGGCGGTGGCCCTTTAAAGTGGCGATCAAACAGCATGTATGACCCCGAGAGCATGATTGCCCGTGCCATCACATCATCATGGCGTGTGGTTAAAAAGCCGCCTTCGCCCGAGTTAATATGCTTGTAGGTCTGCATGCTGAAGCAAGCAATATCACCGAAGGTGCCGCTTTTTTGGCCGTTCCATGTCGCGCCCATCGTATGGGCGCAATCTTCGATTAAGAACAGGTTATAGCGTGCACAGATCGTCATAATTGCATCCATGTCCGCGATGTGGCCACGCATGTGTGATAGCAGGAAGTAGCGGGCCCCGCTGCTGGCCGCTTTGCGCTCTAAGTCGGCAAGATCGATACAGTAGTCTTGGGCAACATCCACCAATACAGGCACTGCGCCGCTGTTGTGGATGGCACCGGGGACAGGAGCCAGTGTGAAAGCGTTACACAGCACCTGATCACCCGGTTTGACACCGCCAGCACGCATAGCGATATGCAGCGCATATCCACCCGAAGAGCAAGCCAGAGCGTAGGGAACGCCTTGGTATTCGGCAAACTCGCACTCCAGTAGATCAGTTTCACTTTGCTCGTCGGGCAGTGTGTTGTAGCGATGCAGACGGCCGCTTTGCATCACGTTAATGGCCGCTTCGATACCCGCTGCTGGGATTGGCTCTTGCTGAGTGAACGACTTCTCAAAACATTTCATAGCCGCTCCTTAGTCATAGCGCTTCTGTTGATAGACGGGGAAATCCCACGTTTCATTCGGGAAGTACTTACGCAAACGCCAATCGCAGGCGCGAGCATGGCCCTCCATCCCCTCGGCTCGTGAGATGCGCGAGCCTGCCGCGCTGAACGCGTAGTTAGCGTCTTCGCTGATCTCTTGGTAGGTGAGGATTTTCAAGAACTTCTGCACATTTAAGCCACCGCTATAGCGAGCCACGCGCTTGGTGGGCAGAATGTGGTTAGTGCCAGAGCATTTGTCGCCATGAGTGACCGTGGCGCCTTCACCGAGAAAAAGTGAGCCGTAGTTGCGTAGATGATCGCGCCACCATGCTAGCTCCTCTGCGATCACCTGTAGGTGTTCAGATGCATACTCGTCACTCACACGGACACACTCCTCGCGGCTCTCACAGAGGATGATCTCGCCGTGGTTATCCCATGCGCTTTGTACCACCTCGTGGTTGGGCATGTCGGCAGCCACCTTTGGCATGATCTTGGCAACCTGCTCTGCAATTCGGCGGCTGGTTGTGAAAAGCCAAACCGGTGAATCATAGCCGTGTTCGGCTTGCGAGACTAAGTCCACCGCGATGGTCATAGGATCGGCGCTATCATCGGCGATAATGGCGGATTCAGTGGGGCCTGCGAATACATCAATACCCACCTCGCCAAAAAGTAGGCGCTTTGCTTCGGCCACATAGCCGTTGCCGGGGCCGACTAAAATATCCGCGGCTACGCCGGTAAACAGTCCTTTAGCCATCGTTGCCACCGCATGAACGCCGCCCATCTCAAGGATGATATCGGCACCGGCAAGGTCCATGGCATAGACGATGGCTGGGTGGATGCTGCCATCTTTTGGTGGCGAGCACGCGATGATCGTCTCAACACCGGCGACCTTGGCCGTTGCAATGCTCATTAGCGCAGACGCGGCGTGGGAGTATCGTCCGCCCGGTACATAGCAACCGGCACAGCTGACGGGAATCACCTTTTGACCTAGCTTGACGCCGGGCGTTGCTTCGATCTCAAACTCATTCAGGCTAGCGCGCTGCGCTTTGGCAAAGGTTTGTACTTGGTGATAGGCAAACTGGATATCTGCTTTTACTTGCTCCGGTACTTGAGAGATCAGTGCTGCGCGCTTTTCATCACTGAGCACAAAGTCGCCTTGCCAATTATCGAACTGGGCGGCGTACTCGCGTACGGCGGCCTCGCCATCGCGGTCAATGCGCTCCAGCATCTGCTTTACGGTTTGCTGTATACGTTCATCTGTTGTGGCGGTTACACCCGCCGTTGCGCGCTTGATGTATTCCATTGTCTAAATCCTCTATCGTTCTTCTTGTGAGGCTCGAAGTTTTGGTACTTTGGTTGAGCGGAGGCTTATCTCCGCCCATGCAATAGCTCCATACTAGGAGGAGTGCGCAGCAGCAGGCCAATGCCGTTTTTGGTACAGGCGGTTACTTTTTTGCATGGGCGTCTAGGTGAGACTATGGAACTGAAATGGTTAATCGACTTTATTGCACTCGTGGAGCACGGCAGTTTCTCCAAAGCGGCCCAAGCGCGCTTTGTAACGCAGCCTGCGTTTAGCCGCCGTATCCGCTCGTTAGAAAACTGGTTGGGTGTTGGGCTGGTTGATCGCGATAAATACCCCACCACACTGACAACCGCAGGTGAGGCTTTTGTTGAGCAAGCCCGCCAGATGATCAGTCAAACCTATGCGGTGCGTAATCAGATACAAGATATGGCCAGTGAGCGCGAGCAACTGGTGATAGTGGCGCAACATGCGCTGGCGGTATCGTTTTTCCCCGCGTGGATGACCACCCTTGAAGCACTCACTAATGGAGCGCTGGTGAAGGTGGAGTCTGGCAATTTGCACGATAACGTTGAAGCGTTTCTCGCAGGTAATGGCGATTTTTTGTTGTGCTACGCCTCTGAAGATATTTTTAGTCAGCTCCAACGAGAGGATGTTGAAACACTGCAAGTGGGTGTTGATCGGTTAGTGCCTGTTTCTGCGGCCAACACTGTTGGTGAACCGGTTTTACCGGTACCGGAGCAGGGCACGCTCAAGGTTTTAGGCCACCCTGCGAAGTCCTATTTTGGCCGCTTGTTAGCGCGTGAGTGCATACCTCATGTGCCCGCGCAGCTGAAGTTACATCTGGCCTGTGAGAACGCGCTGTCGGAAGCGCTCAAATCACTGGTGCTAAGTGGCTATGGTATCGCTTGGCTACCCCTTAGCTTGATCCGCCGCGAGTTAGAGCAAGGCCAACTGGTGCAACTGGACGAACCGCTGCGCTCGTTAGACCTATCCATCCGCTTGTATCGATTACGCCGCCCAGCGTGTCACGCAGCGGATCAGTTTTGGCACTACTTACAAGAGCTCTACAGCGGCACCTAACGCGTTGCCCATGCCGAAAAGTAACTGCTGCAAATAAAATCAGCATTGGAGCCTAGCTAAATGCCGTGAATATACTGCGATCTAACACATGATAATCGGCTTAGATTGGGCACAATGTATGGAAAAGCAGCTAGAGATACTCACCAAAGCGGTAACGACATGGTTGGCAGAGGAGCGCCCAGTAGTGCAAGCTCCCGCGGCACAAGAGCTAGCAGCGCAACTGGATGTTAGTTTAGGCGAGCAGGGCGCTGACTGGCCGACACTAGAGGCCGCGGTGCGCAACTATCTGCACTACAACCCCGATGCTGCACAACCTGATTTCTTCAAGTTGCTCTACTCAGGCCGTAACGATGCGGCGCTGCTGGGCGATTGGATCACAAGTTTGAGCAATGCCACCATGCATACCTACCAAGTGGGGCCGGTGGCCACGCTAATGGAACTGGAGCTGATCCGCCAATGGAACCGTTTGGTCGGCTTTGACGATACTAGCGAAGGCGTCATGGTTGCAGGTGGCAGCCAAGCGAATCTGATTGGCATGATGCTAGCGCGCCACCACGTCTGTCCAGATTACAAAACACGTGGTAGCCAAGGTCAAACGCTGGTGGCATATGTGTCTGATCAAGCGCATTACTCCGCACAAAAAGCCGCGAATGTGCTCGGAATCGGTACTGATAACCTGATTGCCGTTGCTACAGATGAGCAGGGCCGTATGTGCCCCGATGCACTCACAGCCGAGATCAACGCCAGTATCGTCAACGGACATGTGCCGTTTTTTATCGGCCTGACCGCTGGCACCACGGTAACGGGGGCGTTTGATCCTGTCGCTGCGTGTAGCAAAATCGCCAAGGCTCACAATATTTGGCTGCATATTGATGGCGCGTGGGGTGCTCCTGTGCTGTTTTCCCAGCAACACCGCCACCTATTAGCAGATAGCCATCTAGCCGATTCGGTTGCGTGGGATGCACACAAGCTGATGAACGTACCGATCACCGCCGCCGTCATTCTCGTCAAGCACGCTGGTGCGTTAACGGCTTGTTGCTCTGGCGGCGGGGGTGACTATCTATTCCATGCCGATGAGAATGCGGCCTATAACTTGGGCGAACGCTCCATTCAATGTGGCCGTCGTGCCGATGCACTCAAGGTTTGGCTCAGTTGGAAAGCGCTCGGCAATCAGGGCTTCGCTGCCAAAATCGATCACCTCCAAGCGATGCGGGCAACATGCGTTGAGCAGATTGGCGCAAGCAGCCAGCTTGAGCTGCTGGCTGATGCGAGTTACCTAAATATCTTGTTTCGATTCAACCCCGGTACCGGCCTCACTGAAGCGCAGCTCCGTACCTTGAATATCGAGATCTGCAAAATCATGATGCGTTCCGGCGGCCCTTACGTTGATTATGCTCAGTATAAAGGGCGCACCGGTATTCGATTGATCTTGGCTAACGGTGAGGTGAATGCCGGGCATATAGAGCGGCTGATTACAAAGGTAGAGCGGGTGGGTAGTGAACTATCTACGGCGTAAAGATAACCGGCTGGGTAGTGTCTGAAAGGTGGCGTTTTCCTAGCCTCTCTGTTTCTTCCGTGGTGGCGATGTTGTAGTGTTGATCACCACAACTAAATGATAATACGCTGCTTTTTAGCTAAAAACAGACGGCGGTTTTATCACATTCGGAGGAAAGGGAGTTGGATTCGATGAGCATCGTTTTGGTCGTGTTGGGCGTTGTGTTGGTAGTTGGGTACCTGTGGTACGTTTCGATCATTCAACGCCGAAATGCCATGCAGGAAGCGTTTTCAGGCATTGATGTGCAATTGAAAAAACGTGCCGATTTAATACCGAATATCTTAAAAATTGCGGCGAAGTTCATGGCGCATGAGCGCGAGTTGCTCGAAGAGGTAACGCGCCTGCGTAGTGAAGTTTTGCAAGCAACTGACGCAAAGGCTGATCAAGAGACGCGTTTTGCGCTGGAGCAGCAACTAGAAAGTAAAATGGGCAGTTTGCTGGTATCGGTTGAAAACTACCCAGAGCTAAAATCGCAAGAGAATATGTTAGCGGCTCAGCACGCCTATGCGGATGTTGAAGAGCATATCAGTGCTGCACGACGCAGTTATAATGCCGCTAACCGTGGGCTTCGCGATAGCATCCAAGTATTCCCTGGGAATGTTATCGCCTCTATCGCAGGTGTGACAGCGATGCCATTTTTTGAGGCGAGTAGCGCTGATCGTGCGCCGGTTGATGCCAATCAGTACCTTGGTTAAGCGTTATGATAATTCCATTACTCAACTCGCTTGGGGCGCTTAATCTACTGCGTTTTCGCCCTAAACAGGCCCCGGTAAACGATAGTCCCATATCTGATGAGCTGCGCGCCGTTATTGAGGAGCGCATCAAGCCGGGGTTAGATCAATTAGAAGCGCAGCGCCAGCACTACTTTGAACAGTACGAGAAACGGAAGAAGGTTCTAAAATACTTTGCTTTCCCCGCCGCGCTGGTATTTGGGGGTGTGCAATTAGCTAATCTGCATCTCTTTGAGGCACTACTGTACCCAGTGCTCGCCTTGCTGTTCGTGGATCATTGGGTGAATAAACCCGCTAGGGACTATATCGCTCACTATAAATCGAGCGTGCTGCCAATATTGGTTAAACTCTATGGCGATTTCACCTACGCACCCAAAAGCGAGTTTGATCCTGAGCTAGATAGTCGTTTCAAGGTGGTTCCCCGTTTTGAGCGCTGGAGCAGCGAAGATGCGATTAAAGGAAAGCTTGATGATATTGGCTTTGAGTTTTGCGAGCTGCATCTCAAAGTGAAAACCAAAGACTCGACACGGACTGTCTTCAAAGGCGGCATGATATCGTTAACCATGCCCTTCGAGTTTGGTGCGCACGTGATTATGCATAAAGATAAGGGTGCCCTTGGCAACTTGTTTGCACGCGGTGCGCTCTCGCACCAAACCGTGGCGCTTGAGAACCCAAACTTTGAAGCGCGCTATGAAGTGCGCGCTAATGACCAGCAACTTGCCCGTTATATTCTATCGCCCGCCATGATGGAGCGCCTAATTGCGTTGGATGATCTCTTTAGAGAGAACGTGCAGGGCAGCGGGCTAATGTGCGAATTTGTGGGTAACACTGCGCTACTCATGTTGCCTTATAGCGGCAATCTCATGGAGCCTACGGATATTCACACATCTGCGTATGAGCTGGAAAAACTACCGTTGATTGCCCAAGAGATAGCACTGCTGTCTGGCGTGGTCGAGCAATTAAAGCTCGACTATATGGCAACCAGAAAGCTTGCAATGCAACAGCTATCGCAGGGGCAACTTCGCCAGTGAACGCGGAATTGACTTAGAAAGGAGGAGCGACGGTGATCTCGCGGCTACCTAAGTGGGTTGAGTTGGGCGCTTTTGTATTGGCGCTGGTGGCAGGAGTCGTGAACGCCATCGCCCTCTTAGGATTTGAGCACCAAGCCGTCTCGCACTTATCTGGGACAGCGACGTTACTCGGAACGCATCTAACAAACCCTAGCTCAGCGCTATTACACTTAGTGCTATTACTCGTCTCTTTTGTAGCGGGCTCGGTGGTTGCGGGTGCGCTATTACACGGCGCAACGCTCAAGCTTGGGCGGCACTATGACACCGCCTTACTGCTGGAGGCCGCCTTACTTTTGGTGGCACTTGGGTTGCTATACTTTGGTTCGTATCACGGCCATTACTTTGCGTCCGCTGCTTGTGGCTTACAAAATGCACTGGCCACAACATACAGTGGCGCTATTGTACGCACGACTCATATGACCGGTATCTTCACTGACCTTGGCATTATGCTCGGCGCTCGTTGGCGAGGCGAGCCGTTTGATCGGCGTAAAGCCCAGCTGTTTTTACTGATTATCAGCGGTTTTATCGGTGGCGGCGCACTAGGCGCATGGTTGTTCCGCGAGTATCACTTTATGACGTTACTGTTGCCTATTGGCGTCTGCCTAGGGTTGGCTTTCCTGTATCGGGTCTATCTAGTGGAGCAGCGTTTTGACAGTACCGAATGATACGACCGAATGGGCTACTCAATATAGCCCGCGAGAGAAGTTAATCCGAGTGATCGGCTTGTTAACCCTTGCTGCTGGGCTTATGGGGCTGCATCACTGGTTATTTCTTCCCTGGTTTAACGAGTTCGTAAACCGCCCGCAATGTGTTCAGCTATTCGGTATCAGCGCGCTGCGCTACTTTTGGCAGATTATCTTTATCGGTATACCGTTGTTCACACTGGTTGTGGTCGCTGTGTTGACACTACCGTTGGGCCTTAAGAGCTTGAAGGAGCAGCGCTTTCCGCCCCAGCATGTCAAAGTGATGAAACCCACCCGCGTTAGTGTTGGCCGCGTGGCGGTTTTTAAGGCCGTTGGGTTACTCATGTTACCGGTGCTGATGTTTGTCATGGTGTTGTGGGGTGCCCAGCAGGCGCAAAACATGCCCGATTTAGACCCTGCGATGCTGCCGCAGAGTGAGTGCGGCACTCACTTACAAGAGGTTCATTGAATGGAAAACTTAACCCCTGTCGAGCTGAAAACCTTTGTTCCTGCTAAAACCTTTACACAGTCGTTAGCGTTCTATCAGGATCTTGGTTTTGAGTTGGCTTGGCAGTCTGATGAGCTCGCCTACCTGCGTTTAGGAACAACGAGCTTTTTGCTGCAAAACTACTACCAAGCGGAGTTTGCCAACAACATGGTGATGCATTTGTTAGTCGAAGATGTGGAGGCGTGGTGGCAGCATATTCTTACTACTAATTTAGTGGCCAAATATCAGGTGCGCGCAGAACCGCCCGAAGATCGCCCTTGGCAGATGCGTGATTTTGTACTTTGGGACCCTAGCGGCGTGCTGTGGCGCATAGGGCAGAACACTGACTAATCGTCACCGCACGATAGGAGCGCTTGTATGCTTACTGCAGAATTTCTGATCACCTCACTGGTTGTGGTGCTTATTCCCGGCACTGGTGTTCTATACACGCTATCAACCGGGTTGTTTCTGGGCGTTCGGGCCAGCTGTTTTGCTGCCATTGGCTGCACGGTTGGCATTGTGCCCGCCCTGTTGGCGAGTATTTTTGGGCTTGCGGCGTTGCTACATACCAGTGCGATGGCATTTCAGTTTGTGAAATTTGCAGGCGTTGCGTATCTATTGTTTATGGCATGGTCGATGTGGCGTGCGAGTGGTGGTTTTGGCCTAGGAGAGGCGCCTGCCGCTAGCTTGCTTAGCATCGCCTCGAAAGGGCTCTTCATCAATATTTTAAACCCGAAACTGACGCTTTTCTTTCTCGCGTTTTTGCCACAGTTTCTGCCTGCATCGAGTACGACACCGATGCTGGATATGTCTTTGCTTGGTCTTGTCTTTATGGGCATGACGCTCGCTGTTTTTCTGCTCTATGGCGCGCTTGCCCATTATGTCAGCCGTTGGTTGTTACGCTCGGAAAAGGTAGCGCGGACTATGCAGCGTGGCTTTGCCGCTAGTTTTGCTGCATTAGGCGTGAAGTTGGCGATGAGTGAGCGGGCATAATTTTGTACGAGTCGATATGGGGTTATCTGTCTGGCCATTGGCAGTTACTAATGGCGGGTGAGCGGGCAGGCGTCCTCTTTGGGATCTCTTTGTATGCGCTTTTGATGCTGAGCTTCTCTTCGTGGATGCAGATGCGCGCCAGACGCTGGCCGAGCGTTGCAGGTGAGTTGCTAGAGCTGGGCACGCGCCGCAGTATCACTGATGACAATTACCATAGCCATACGATAAAAGCGCTCTACCGATATGTGGTTGATGGTGTGAGTTATGAAGGCTCTAAAGTGTCGCATGGGTGGTTGTTGCAGCACCGAAAGGTGTGATCTTGCAAGCTCAGCTCAAAGGGGTAACGCATCTTGAGAAGGGGCAGGTGCGGGTATTTTATAACCCCAAGAACCCTAAAAAGAGCCTATTAATTCGGCCTAGCTTGATCGGGTTGTGTGTTTCGTTAGCTCTAGCACTCGTGCCCATTGGGCTGCATATCTATTACTTTGGTTAGATAAACATGCCCAGCGGTGCTGGGCATGTTGGCATTAGGCATCTTTTAAGATGCTACGCAGCTACGCACATCGGAGTTGCCGCCAGCCGGTGTCGCTTCACCCGCTTTCGGGTCAACCACGCGGACGGTCGCCACTTTGCTTTGGGTAAAGAAGTCGATTGCGTCCTTACCTTGCACCTTATTGTTACCCACTAACGAGCCTTTGATACCGCCAAAGGGTAGGTAAGGGTGCGGCGCGCAAATGCCCACGTTAACGCCCACCATGCCTACATCTGCTTCGTTGATAAACTTCTCGGTGTAGTAGCTGTTTTGGGTGAAGATGACCGCGCCGTTGCCCATCTCGTGATTTTTAATAGCACGCAACGCACCGTTGATGCAGCCTACCTTCATCACGCTAAGTACCGGGCCAAAGATCTCTTCGCGAGCGATCTGCATGCACGGTGTTACATCAGTGAAAATCGTTGGGCCGACAAAGTAGCCATCTTTATTTGCAGCGGCGACATCAGGATTACGGCCATCTAGCGCAAGGGTAGCGCCCTCTTGCTGGCCGATCTCAATGTAGTTCTCGATCCGCTCTTTCGCTTTGGCAGAGATAACAGGGCCCATAAACACATCTGGATCCATCGCATCACCAACCGTGACATTCTTAGAAGCTTCCAACAGGCGCTCTACAAATTCATCGTAGATCTCTGGCACCACTACGATATTAGAGACCGCAAGACAGCGCTGGCCTGCTGAGCCGTAACCGGACATCAAAATGTTCTCGATCATCAAGTCCATTGGCGCATCTTCCATCGCCACCAAGAAGTTCTTGGCACCCCCTAGCAGCATGGTTTTCTTACCGCTGCGGCCACACCCTTCGGCGATCGCCTTTGCGGTTGGTGTGGAACCCACCAGACAAACACCTGCGACGTTGTCATCTTCGTACCAAGCTTCGACTGTTTCGCGGTCGCCATGAACAATATTGACCACGCCCTCTGGCAGACCGATCTCCACCAACAGTTGCATCATCTTCTGCATGAACAGCGGAGACTCTGTTGAAGGCTTATAAACAAAGGTGTTTCCGGTGCCAATGGCGAAGGGGATAAACCAACCAAACACCAGTGCTGGGAAGTTAAAAGGGGCAACACCACAAAATACGCCAAGCGGCGCTTTGATCAGCCGTCCGTTGATGTTATTGGCGATGCCTTGAACGGTTTCACCCTGTACTAGTGCGGGGATCGTGCAGGCCATCTGCAGGATTTCGATAACGCGCCCCACCTCACCGCGCGCCTCAGCGATATGCTTGGCTTGGTCGATGGCGATCGATTCAGCCAGCATCTCTAGGTTATCTTTCATCGCTTGCTGCATCTTGAAGATGTAGTCCATACGTTTTGGCAGCGGCGTTGCGCTCCAAGCAGGAAAGGCCTCGGCTGCAGCGGCAACGGCGGCACGAGACGTTTCCACTGAGGACAGCGGAACTTCACCGATAACGGCACCGGTGGATGGGTTTTTCAATGGTTCATACTGGCCATTCGTTTCATCTAGCCACTGGCCATTAATATGGTTTTTTATCTTAATGTAGTTTGTCATTGTTATATTCCGTTAGTGTCAGGTTAAAGCGTTATTCGCGAGTAACATCACTATAAAGTTGCGCGGTTCTGAGGCCGTAGATCCACGAATTTGTGAGATGTAGTTCCAACGCGGGTGGTAAAAAAAGGGCTCCGAAATCGAAGCCCGAACGCCTCAGCAGCGTGAAAAGTTCAACTAGTAGCCCATCAGTAATTTGGGCAAGAAAAGCGACAGCTCTGGTACAAAGGTCACGAGAAACACCATCGGTAAGTGGCCGAATACCAAGAACTTGAGCGTGGGTTTAATGTAGCGGTCAAGGGATAGCTTGCTGACCCCGCCAGCCATGTAGAGCATGGGTGCACAAGGAGGGGACACATTCCCAAGGCCAAGGTTGACACCGACCACCGCCGCAAAGTGGATAGGATCGATCCCTAGTTCATTGATGATGGGAAGGAAGATAATCGCTGCCAGCACACTGCCCGAGATATCATCGACGATCATGCCAATAAGCAGTAACAGCAGATTGATCATCAGCAGCAGAATATATTTGTTCTCAGTGATCTGTAACAGGCTTTGTGCAAGGTCGCGCGGTACTTGCTCCAAAATCATGGCACGGCTCATGATAAAGAGGAAAAAGAGTACCGCCATAATGGAGCCTGTCATGGTAACCGCACGCACCGTAACGGAGCCTAAGCTGCGTAAAGTCATGCCTTTATAGATGAACAAACCCACGGGGATTGCATACATCACGGCAATCGCCGCCGCCTCTGTTGGCGTAGCGATACCACTGTAGATTGCGCCTAAGATCAGCAGTGGCATCAGTAGTGCAAAGGCGGCACTTTGGCCGGTTTTCACCACGCCTTTGGCAGCCTCTTTAAAGGGCAGCGGTGCTGCGACCTCAATATTTGGATCGTTACGTAGGAACCAGATATTGAGTAAGCAGTAAACGATGGTCAGGATAATGCCCGGAATAATCGTTGATAGGAACGCCGCGCCTACAGAAATACCTCCTGTGATCGAGAACACGATCATCGGAATGCTCGGTGGGATCAGCAGAGCAAGAACCGATGAACACGCGACCAGCGCTGTGGCGTGCCCCGCGGGGTAGCCTTCGCGAATCATACGCGGAATCATGATCTGGCCAACGGCCGCAATCGCCGCTGAAGAGCTGCCGGAAATTGCACCAAACAGCGCGCAGGTCAACACGGTCACAGCTCCGAGCCCGCCTTTAATGCGCCCAACGATAGCGTTAACGAAGTTCAGTAGGCGCTCTGATATACCCCCTTCGGCCATCAGAAGACCAGCGAATATAAACAGCGGCAACGCCAGCAATGCAAAGCCGCTGGCGGTCTTGAAGCCATGCGGAATAAGAAATGAGATGTTGTTGCCTGTGGTGTAGGCGAACAGCACAGCGCCGATGCCAAAGGCAAACGCCACGGGAATTTCGATCAGGATTAGCACGATAACAACCGCCATCGCGATAAGAAACAGCGTCATCGTCAGGCTCCTTTTTGGCTGCGTTTCATGCGGCGTATATCGCGCCACTCATTGATAGTTTCGAGCAGAAAGTAGCCGACCATCATGGCAAAGCCGACAATCATACTGGCGCTCCAGATACCTCTTGGCCAACGCAGGTTGATACTGACGCGGCCTTTATCGATCTCTTTTAGGGCATATTTACATGCGAAGTAACCGAACAGAATGGCGGCTAACATGCAGGTAATTGAGCCGATAAAGCGGATAAGTTTCACTTTGTAGGGGTCTTTCACAACTAGGCTGACAATCCCGCCATGAATATGCTCGCGTTCGCGAGTGGCGTAACCCATGCCTAAAAAGTAGATCCAAACCGCCAGCAGAATTGACGCTTCTTCAATACCACTGAAGGGAGAATTTAATAAATAGCGCAGCACCACTTGAGTAAACATGAGTAGCGCAAGCCCAAGGCCTGCCAAAATCATCAAGCTGCGAAACGTAACGTTAAGTAGGCGCTCAAAACGTAAAAGGTAGCCATCTAAGCGGTTGTTGGCTGTATCGGGTACCGCATGTAGATGGGGTGGCATTGGGTGCGAGCTAAGATCAGGGTCGTAGTCGTAGATCTTGGTATAGCCCACTGACTGAGGTGTGTTGTTGTTCATGGTACTGATCCTATGTAAAGCAGAAAGGGCGCCGAGCACACGCTCTAGCGCCGGTTGACCGTAAGGATCAGTTGATGCCTGCAATTTTGCGCATCATGTTCATAATGTCTGCGCCAACCACTTTCTCCATAAATGGCCACTCATTGGCGTACAGAATCTCTTTCGCTTTCGCCATCTGTTCAGGTGATAGCTCGACGACTTTCACACCGCTACCGCGTACTTTATCGAGGAAGCCTTCATCGATCGCTTGCGCTTCATCCCAAACTTTCGCCATGGTTGCATCTGCTGCTGCCACTAACTTAGTGCGCTCAGCTGCTGGTAGGTCTTCCAGCCACGATTTGTTCACAACCCAGAAGGCGTGCTCGAAGTAATCTTTGGTAAGAATGTAGCTTTCGATAACATCACGCATCTGCCAGATCTCAACCGAAGGTGCGGTGCCACGTGCATCAATCGTACCGAGCTGGAGAGCCGTGTAGAGTTCAGAGAAAGGCATCGGTACGGGTGTGAAGCCGAAGCTCTTGTAGCGCTCGATACCGATAGGGATCGCCGGTACACGCATCTTGATGCCCTTACCGTCCGCTGGGAAGTTGGTGGGTGTCTCTTCAACGCCTTTGCGCATCGCGATGGAGCCGAAGCCCGTTGGGATGATACCTAGCACCACTAAGTCGAGATCGTTGAGAATCTCGTTGTAGACATCAGTCATTTTGCCGTTTGGCCCGTACACTTCGCGTGCTTGTGCCCAATCATCTACCACATAACTCAACCAAGAAAGATCAAGGCGAGGATCGTACTCGGAAGCACCGAAGCTCATGGTCATCGGTACAACACCTTCCATGCTTTGCTCAAAAATCGATGCCCAGTCACCTAGCGCTCCGCCTGGGTGGTAGTCCACCTCGATATCGGCACCGGTTTTCTTGAGCTCATCCATGAAGGTGGTGGATGTCATATGGAAGATGTGATCGGCAGGGTAGGCGTGGCCGAGCATCAGCTCTTCCGCCTGTGCTGTTTGCACGCTAGGCAGTGTTAGGGCAGCAGATAGGACGCAAGTAGAGAGCAGAGTCTTTGCACGAGTCGTTATTTTCATAGTTACCTCGGTGATTGTTATTGTTGTCGCTAAAGGGCAGCAAAAGTTCACGCTGCGCTTTGATAGTCCGAGTCCGACAACGTGGATTTTGGTAAGACAAGACCGCGTTGTCGGAGCCACTTCAATATAAATTTGGCGCTCCAATAGCCAATAGGCCCAACGCTAACCCGAAATATAGAACCAGGCTGTATCGCTAGTATTTATGGGGCTTGTAGAGGAGTTGGTTGTGAAGATTGCGCTGCTTTAGGTGTGGGCTTTAGCTAAGCAAAGTAACGATAAGGCCGAGCAGTATATGCTGTTTAAGGACATGATGTGTGAGAGGAGAGGGGCAGTATCCATTGCCCAATATGCGCTTAGGTAAGCTCACCTATTAACGCCGCTAGGCGCTCAATACCTGGCCGAATCCGCTCGGTGGCGATCGAGGAGTAACCCAAGCGGAAAAATTGTTGAGGTGGGTTAGCGCGGTGAAAGTAGATATCCCCTGATTCGATAACGACACCGCGCTCGAGGGCCAAACGCTTCAGCTCTCGGGCATCTAAACCATCGGGGCCCTTAACCCAATAGGCGGAACCGCCAAACACCGGTGGTTTCGCTGAGGCAGGCAGGCAGCTTTGTAGCGCATCACTCACCGCTTTCCAGCGCTCTTCATAGACCTGCACAATACTGCGCACCAGTGAGTCGTGGTACCCGCGATGGAGAAAGAGACCAACCGAGCGTTGGTTATTCATCGGCGGGTGGCGCAGCATCATGCGGCGAAATTCTCGGATCTCTTGAATCAGAGGTTTGGGCCCAACCATATACCCCAGCCGTAAGCCGGGCGATAGGGTTTTAGAGAGGCTGCCAATATAGATAACGCGGTCGTTTTTATCTAAGCTTTTCAGCGCTGGTGTTGGATTGGCAGCAAAGCTGGTTTCGCACTCATAATCATCTTCAATGATTAAAAAGTTATCACGCGAAGCTTGCTCTAATAGGGCTTGGCGCCGCGCCAATGGCATTGTTACGGTGGTGGGGAACTGGTGGCTTGGGGTGGTGAAGATCAGGTCGCAATCGCGCAGTTGCTCTCCGGTTTCTAGACCGTCTTGGTCGATGGAGAGGTTTTTAATCCGTGTGCCGGTGCAGGCGGCCATATGGATAAGATCAGGATAGCCTGGGTCCTCTAAACCGAAGCGCGTTGTTTGGTTGAGCAAAACCCGCATCAGCATATAAAGCGCGTGTTGGGCGCCCACCGTAATCAGGATCTCATCAGGCTCCGCCCAGACGCCTCTGCGTGGCAGTAAGCGTGAGTGAATCTGCTCTACAAGGAGGGCATCATCGTCGTCATAGCGGTCACCGGCCCAGTCGCCAATCGCCTGTACCGAAACTGCCTCTTTACAACATTCGCGCCAATGGTTGGTTGGGAACATCTTGGGGTCTAGCTGGCCATAAATAAATGGGTAAGGGTAGTCCCGCCAACGGTGTACTTTGTTGAGCTTACGCTCGGTGGGGCGCAACTTCAGGCACTGGTCCCAGTCGGGCTTGTTGCCGCTTTCGATCGCCACGGGCCGCTCCTCTTTGACGGAGCTTTTGAGGATCTCATCGTTAACATAGAAACCGGCGCGTTCACGTGAGATCAGGTAGCCATCGTACATTAGGTGCTCGTACGCCAAGATCACGGTATTGCGCGATACACCAAGCATTTGCGCAAGTTTGCGTGTTGAGGGCAGCGGTAGATCGGGTGGAATATGCCCATCGATAATGGCTTTACTGATCTGCTCCCGAATCTGCTGCTGCAAACTGGATTCACTATCAGGAGAGAGATGAAAAAGGTGGTTTAACATCTGTTTTAGCTCCTTGGGCGGTATGCTACTGCGCCATGAACAAGGGGTTTTTATTCTTATAAAGTGAATCTTATTGGTACTAAACCTTCGGAGGTAGTGCCAGCGTTTGGTACCAAATAGGGCCATTTCCGTCTTGCAAAGCTAAATTTACGTGAAAGTGGTTCCTGTATGTGTTCTTAAAATGGATCTTCTATGGATCCATTGGTGGCTTTATGCTGCGTTTACGTTATTGGAGTGCCGGCATGGTTTGGCTTACTCCGGCGAGACAGGCGTATAGGAGTTGTTATGAAAACAGAGCCGCTGTTTACCGCATCACGTGATCTATATCAGAACGAACTTGGGCAACCCATTGGTCCGACATTGGAGAGTTGGGTGCCGTGTCAAAGCCCACCGAGCACGCCTCTCGTGGGGCGTTTTTGTCGGCTTGAGCCGATGGCTCCAGAGCATCACGCTAGGCCGTTGTTCGATGCTTTTGCGTTGGACATGAGCGGCAAAAACTGGACCTATCTATTCGCTGAGCCGTTTACAGATTATGAGGCTTTTGACCGATATTTAGTCGAGACGTGTTGTGGCGATGACCCGCTTTTCTACACCGTGATCGATCAGGCTAGCGGGCTAGCCGTTGGTATGGCGGCGCTGATGCGTATTGATCCACGCATGGGCGTTATCGAAGTGGGCCATATCCACTTCTCGCCACGTATGCAGCGTACGCCGATGTCATCAGAAGCGATATTTCTGTTGATGAGCCGCGTGTTTGATGAGCTAGGCTATCGCCGCTTTGAATGGAAATGTGACAGCCACAATGCCCCCTCAAAACGCGCCGCCGAGCGCTTTGGTTTTAGCTTTGAAGGCATTTTTCGCCAAGCGGTTGTGTATAAAAATCGCAGCCGCGATACCGCTTGGTTTTCAATTATTGATCGTGAGTGGCCACACGTTAAAGCGATGTTTGAAGGGTGGCTCGCCCCTGAAAATTTTGATGCACAGGGCAAGCAGCAGCAACCACTACGTCACTTTAGAGCAGACAAGGAGTAAGAGATGAATGTATCTGTTAAAGCGTTGCATACCGGCGATAGATCAGCATGGGAAGTGCTCTATAAAGGTTATGCCGAGTTCTACAACATGCCTATGACAGATGAGACACTCAACACCGTATGGCAGTGGATTTTTGACCCGAACAACCGCTTTTTCGCCCTGATTGCAAAAGACGAATGGGGTAATGGTGTCGGTTTGATGCACTACCGTGGTATGCCATCGCCGCTGCGCGGGGCTGAAGTTGGCTTCTTGGATGATCTGTTTGTCGATCCAGATTGTCGTAGTCGAGGTGTGGCCGAGCAGATGTTCGCGCGTTTACAGCAGGAAGCCCAAGCGCAGAACTGGCCGTTCGTGCGTTGGATTACCGCGGAGAATAACTACCGTGCGCGGGCCGTTTATGA
This sequence comes from Neptunomonas sp. XY-337, assembly GCF_004959845.1. Lineage (NCBI taxonomy): Bacteria > Pseudomonadati > Pseudomonadota > Gammaproteobacteria > Oceanospirillales > Oceanospirillaceae > Neptunomonas > Neptunomonas sp. XY-337. The sequence goes on from NZ_SPLL01000002.1 coordinate 533,917, forward strand.
CCGTATTGCCGATAAAACACTTTGGCAGACCTACCAATTGAATACGGATTGCTAGGGGCTCCTGCCAAGTTTTAAGCACAAAACCTGACAGGCCCGTTTAGCTACCCCAATTAAGCAAAGTGGCGTGGTTGGCTTGGATGCTATCTAGACGGGTGCGTAAGCGTTCGGCAAAGGCTTGAGTGATCATAGAACGCGGTGTGTCGTCGGGGTAGAAGATACCTATATTGAGCTCGACTTCGGGATTAAAGCGCCGAAACACCACCTTGCCGGGGCTTGCGTAGCCTTGATAGCTATCGACGGAGATCAAGTCCATGACACAAACGCCAAGGCCGCGCTCCACAAAGGTGAGTGCAGGGATAAAAAAGCGCGTCTGCAAGCGCACGTTCATCCGATGTCCGTTGTTTTCAAACTCCTTCAGGAGGTCATGGAAAATCATATGATCAGGGTGCAGTGTGATCATCGGCTCACCATCGAGCAAGGCGGTGTTGAGCTCCTCCTCTTGAGCAAGCGGATGATCTGCCGGTATCGCGACACAGCACGGTAGCGTAAAGCGATCATCAAGCGAGAGTTGCGACTGGTGTTGGGTAACCTCGGCCAGCCCAAGGTCATATTGGTTTGAGGCAACCCACTCTGCGACAAGATCTGAGGTACGGGTTTGTAAGGAGGCCTGTACCTTGGGGTGCTCCTCTAGAAAGTCGGCGAGCAGGTTAGGCATAAAGAAGGTGGATGGGCCGGGCATACAGCCGATACGCAAAAAACCGTACTGCTTGTTCTGGATATCTTGGACCGTTTGGCTCACATCTTGGATGCGATTAAAGATCGCTTCGATTTCGCGGTACAGATACTCCGCTTCAGGCGTTGGGTAGAGTCGTTTTTTATGGCGCTCAAACAGCTGGAAGCCGATCTCCTCCTCCAGAGAGCTAATCATCATACTGACCGCAGGTTGGGTGCGAAAAAGCTGCTTAGCGGCTTGAGAGACTGAGCCTGCAAGCATCACGGCACGGAAGGCTTCCATCTGTTTTAGGTTCATGGCAACGACCTATATATTAGAAAATCTGATAAACCTTATTATTCCGTATTTCTAGCTTATATCAATGAGAAGATGGTGCGGAATGTATGGAGCCGTGAGTTGCAGCAAGGCTGGAGAGACTCACCCGCTAGAACAGCGGGTGAGGTGGATAACGCGAATGGTTACTTCTTGCTCGTGCGAGCAGCTTCTTCGGTGTAGATCGCATAAGTTGCTTTTAGGTCAGAGATCCACTCTGGGCCGTATCGATAGTCCACCAATGCGCCTATGTTTTCGTATGCTTTCAGCACTTCTGGGTCTTTCATCACTTTCGCGGTTGCCGCGTTCAGTTTCTCAACAACTTCTGCCGGTACACCTTTCGGGGCAAAGACACCAGACCAGCCGCCAAAGCTACCTTTGATGCCATAGTCAGAGAAGGTTGGCACGCCTGGGAAGGCATCCATCTTCTGATCCATTACCAAGATGCGGGCACGATCTGCTTTGACGTGTGGACCGAATGCAGGTGGGAAGGAAACCGCAGAGTCGATGTGACCACCTACAACCGATACCATGGACGCAGCTGCGCCTTTTGCGTGAACGTACTTCACGTTATAGCCCGACTGGTTTGCGATGATGTTCGCCATAATCGTACCAGAAGACGACGCACCCCAAGAGCCTTGGGTCAGTGTTTTGCTATTGGCACCTTTAATGAACTGGTCGAAGTCTTGGTACGGGCTGTCCTTGGCTACCACGACGGCCAAAGGCACTGACGTGAATTTTACAACCGGCTCGAAGCTATCAAAGCTGTAAGGCGTTTTGGTGAAGTTAGGCGTCACCAGCATGTTGCTCAAACCTGCATTGATGAGCGTGTAGCCATCGGCTTTCGCACGAGCAACGAATGACGTACCCACAACACCGCCACCGCCTGGCTTATTAACGACAACAACCGGTACACCTAGCTCTTTCTCGACCGCGTCTGCCCAGATGCGCGTTGTTAAGTCGGAGTCACCGCCAGCACCCCAAGGTACAATGACCTGAATCGGTTTTTCAGGGTAGGCCGCAAGCGCCGCACCTGATGCAACAGTCATCGCGACTGCTGTTGCCAGAGATAACAGAGTTTTTTTAGGGCTTTTCATACCAACTTCCTTTCATTTATTTTTATTGACGTTCATTTTTTCAAGCGGTGCGACCGTGCGCACCGCCGTGAAATCGTTTGCTCAGCTAGGCGGGGCTCTCCTCTCCTTGTGCTGAAGCGCGCTTTGCGGCTTTTGCTTTCATGCGTGCGCTAGACAACACGAAGAAAGCCGATAGCGCGATAAACACCCAAGAGAACGGTGAGGCGAAGAAGCGTCCATAGTCGTCACCGACAATAGCGAATGCCTGATCCAGGTTCTGCTCGAGGAAGGGTGTCAAGATAAAGCCGATGATGAAGACCGCCGGGTTCAAGCCCACAATACGCATGCCGTAGCCCAGTACCGTAAAGGCGATCAACACCAAGATGTCGTTCATGTTTTGGCCCGCGGTGAAGGCGCCGGTAAAGGCGAACACCGTCACACATGGGAAGATGTAATAACGGCGCAGCGATGCCATCTTCACAAAGAACTTGAAGCCTGAGCGCGCGATAGCGAGCAGGAACAGGTCTGTGATTAAGAAGCCTGCAAAGATTGCGTAGATGGTTTCAGTGTGCTCAAAGAAGATCATCGGACCGGGTGTTAGGCCGTGAATCAGAAAGGCACCCATCAACAGTGCGGCAACATCATCGCCAGGAATACTGAGCGTCAGCATCGGGATCATGCTGGAGCCACACACCGCATTGTTAGCGGATTCCGCAGCAGCGATGCCCTCGACCGAGCCTTTGCCGTACTTTTCTGGGTTCTTTGAAGTACGTTTGCCTTCGCCATAGGCGATAAACGCAGCTGTACTCGAGCCTAGCCCAGGCAGAGCGCCGATAAAGGTACCGATGCCGCTTGATTTCAAGATGGTACCAAACACACTGCGGAACTCTTTAAAGCTGATGCGATTGTCCGCCGGGTTAGGGGAGCGGGTGATCGCGAGCTCGTGATGAGGAATTTTGCGGCGGCGGATCACATTGATCACTTCCGGCATCACAAGGACACCAATCAACATCGGCGTAAAGGTGAAGCCGCCGATCAGCTCATCAATACCAAAGGTAAAGCGCGCGGAACCTGTGATTGAATCGATACCGACCATCGCAAACAGCATACCTAAACAGCATGAAAGTAAGCCGCGAGGAATCGATTCACCCGCCATAGAGCCGATCACCGTGAAGGCGAACAGCAATAGAAAGACCTTCTCGATGGGGCCCGCTTGTAGCGATATCGCCGAGATCGGTGCAGCGACGAGTATCAGTACCATCGTCGCCAGCATCTCTCCAGATACGGACGCGAATAGCGACATATCTAGCGCTTTACCGGCTTTACCTGCTTTGGTCAGTGCATGACCATCTTGCGCGGTTAAGAAGGAGGCTGCCGCGCCCGGCGTGTTGATCAAAATAGCCGAGATTGAGCCGCCATAGATCCCTGCTTTGTAGACCGCCAGCAGCATCGTAATGCCGATGATGGGGTCAACATAGAAGGTCATGGGCAGCATGATTGCGATCGCCATGATGGCTGAGATACCGGGAATAGCACCAAAGATAATGCCAACCACTACACCTAAAATGATGCCGAGGATTGGGCCAACAGCCAGAATCGAACTGAAGCCGCTAAGAATATTGTCTAACATCTGCAGTGCCTCCTATAGCGACCAAGTTGGTAAGTAAACGCGCAGAAACTCACGCGAACCGTAATAGATCAATATAGGAACAACGACCGAGACCACCGTGATCGGTAGCCAATTGCGCCCGCCCAGCAGGTAGGCTACCGCCAACATAATGAATGGCGTTGTGACCATAAACCCGATATAGGGCACGGCCAGCCAGTAGAGGACAAAGATGCCGATGTAGATCGCAATACCACCGAAGCCATCGGTGGAAATGATCTCATTCTCTTCTTGAGGCTTACCCTGAGCGAGTTTTTGGAACGCCTGAATGGCAATCGTGCCAGCGAATAAAATCATCAGACCGGCTACCGCACGTGGCAAGAACATAATGCCCAAATCACTTTCGGCACCACCTTCGGCGAGATTGTCGTTGGTTAGAATGATCACCGCGATGATGATCAAAAACGTCGAGAGCCCGACGTCTATTTTTCGTCTATCCATTTGCAACACCAATAACTTCTTATTTTTATAACCAGTGCCGATGTCGTCTTACGGGCAATGCTTGAATGCATTGCTGACGCGTATCTGGCGATTGGCCACTGTTAAAACCAGTTTAAATAAACCCTATATAGATACAATTCGAAAAAAACACTGATTTCATAAGTTAATCTTATGTTTTTGGGTGGGGAGGTCTATTCTTCCGTGAGTAGTGTGTATCCGCACACCGTTTGACTTATCGAACATAAGACTATGGTAGCGGAAGTTGTAATGGGCTTGCTGTTTGAATTTGTATAAAGGTTGTGAAATGGCGACGTTTCGTATGCATTAACGATTGTTATCAGCGTGGTTGAGCGCGGTACTCATTCAAAATATAAGTTTTTCTGATTAAATATTAAAAAAATCGGATTTGTTATTATGATTTTGGCGGAAAATAATAGTTCTAACTTAGGCTCTGACCTGAATCGTCTAGTGACGACAGGCCGACAACAACAATAAGAAAGAGTGTTTCGAAGCCGGTTAGGTTACTTGTTAATCTGCCGAGTGCTTATCACCTTTATACATTGTCCTTCTCGGTAGCGTTGCACCTGCAACGTGTTGCACTTCTCTCGATGGTTCAGAGCTATCTATTTAGCAGCCGCTATTCGGCTGTATCAACGACATTAGATCTAAGCGAGTAACCGATGATTGAACGCCAGCATAAAAATCAACGCATGAGCCAGCTTGTTAGTTTTGCCAACCTAGTGTGGACCGCAGGCCAAGTAGCTAAAGATCCATCGCAGGATATGGCCGGTCAAACGGAACAGATCTTGGCGCAGATTGACGCGCTGTTGGCCGATGCTGGCAGTAGCAAAAGTGCGCTTATTAGCGCCAATATTTGGGTTTCAGATATCAGCCAGTTTGCGCAGATGAATGCGGTATGGGATGCCTGGGTTGATAGCGAAAACCCACCGGTGCGCGCATGTGTTGAATCCCGTCTTGCTCGAGACGAGCTGTTAGTCGAAATACAAGTGGTTGCCGCCAAACTCTAATAGCTTAGAGGCTGATACGGTTATGGAAACAAAGCATGTAGCAGTCGTGGGGGCAGGCATTGTAGGCCTGTCAACAGCGATTAGCCTGCAGCAGGCGGGCTTTACTGTCACCCTGATCGATCGTCACGATCCGGGAAAAGGGGCGTCTTTCGGTAATGCTGGCCTGTTTGCAGACTACGCGCGGCTGCCTTTTACCAAGTTCGCTATGCTGCGCAAAATGCCGGGCATGTTGCTTGATAGTGAAAGCCCGCTCTCTATGCAAGGCGCTTATCTGCCTCATCTGATGCCCTATGGTTGGGGATTCTTAAAGTCGTGTTCCCAAGCAAAGTATGAGCAGGGGAGAGCTGCACTTACCCAGCTACAGCATCACACTCGCGAGAATGATGATCATCTGTTAGCGCTAACAGGGGCGCGCAGTTTGGTGCAAGCTAACGGGTGTTTGGGTCTGTTTGCAACACAAGAAAACTTTGTTGCAGCGCAAGAGGGCGACATGGCTGAGCGGCTGGCGCAGGGCGTTAACCTGAGTTACGTGGGTGCTGAAGCGGTTGCTGAGTTAGAACCTGACCTTGCCCCCTTTTATGCAGGCGGCGTTTTCTATAAGGACACGCGCTTTACGGTGAACCCACTGGCGCTGTGTCGGCGTTATGCGGAGTATTTCGCTGCCCAAGGGGGGCGTCTCCTTAATCAAGAGGTGGTGGCCGTTCACCCATCTATTGATCGCGTCGAGGTACAGTTGCAGGATCAACGCATAGCAGTGGAGCATGTGGTGATGTGCGCAGGCGTTGCGTCCCAAAAACTGCTGGATCCACTGGGTTGCCGTTTTCCACTTGTGAGCGAGCGCGGTTACCACCTGACGTTGGATACTGAAAAGAGCCAAATTGGCCGACCGGTAGGTTGGTTGGATAAAGCGATATTTCTCACTCCTATGGCGACCGGTGTGCGCTTAGCGGGTACTGCAGAGTTTGCATTTGCAGATGCACCAGCCAATGAGCAGCGTACTGATGTCATGCTGAAGCATGCGCAAGTGATGCTGGGCTTCACGCCGCAAGTGCAGGACTCTTGGGTCGGTAGCCGTCCATCGACGCCTGATTCACTGCCTGTGATCGGCTCGTTAAAAGCACACCCGCGCATTACAGCCGCATTTGGCCATGGCCATTTGGGGTTAACGTTTGCGGCGGTGACCGGCAAGTTAGTAACACAAACCATTCAAGGCGTTGCGACCGCGGTAGATTTGCAGCCGTTCGCACCCGAGCGATTTAGTTAAGGTATTTATATGATTATTAAAGGTGGTATCAATATTTGCGGCGTGCCGATGGGTGTGATTTCGCTGGAATCCTACTTTCCAAAGCCCGATGGCCATATCAAACATCCGGCAAGCTTTGATTTCCCGATGCTGTATAAAACGGTTCAAGGCGCAACGATTGACCGCTTAATTCGTGAGCGTGACCCTGCACTTTTACAGCCCTTTATTGAAGCGGCACAAGAACTTGAGCGTGAAGGCGTTAAAGCGATCACCGGAAGCTGCGGGTTCTTGGCGCTCCATCAAAAAGCGTTGGCCGATGCCGTCGATATCCCGGTCTTTATCTCTAGTCTGATTCAAGTGCCGCTGGTTTCGCGGATGCTCAAGTCCGAGCAAAAAGTCGGTGTTGTGGTGGCGAACTCCGACGCGTTGACGGCTGATCATCTATCGGGCGTGGGCATTCAGGATGAGCCTATCGTTGTTGCTGGTATGCAGGCGCAGCGTCAATTTGCTGAGGTTATTCTGCGCGGTGACAGCGTAGATCTGGATATGGAGATCTTTGAAGCTGAGTTGACGAGTGTGGTAGAAACGATGCTGAACGAAAACCCAGAGGTGGGTGCCATCGTTCTTGAATGTACTGACCTGTCCCACTTTGCACCGCGCCTGCAAGCTAAGTTTGGCTTACCCATCTTTGATTTAAGCAGCCTAACACGCATGGTTGCGGCGACCGTCGAGCGCCAAATCGCATAAGGTTTTCTCTCTTCTCAATGTGTTGGAGCGTCTGAACAGCGCTTCCTTTGGGTGAGTATCACGTTGAAACAGCCGTGATACTCACCGTTTTTATCGCTTGCTCTCGATTCTCCTTTCTTTTCAATACATGCCAATAGCGTTGGTTGGTAGCAGCGCTATCAAGAAACCGTGAGCTAAGGAGGTTGGTTATGCGGCGCGGTTACCTGCTCAGTACCAGCACAGGGCACATCGACGATCCTTTTGCTGTTGTGAAACAAGCATAAGTACAGTGCTTATGGCGGCTGTGACGAGCTAGCACGTTGAGTCGAGGAGCGAGCCGGGCACGTTAAATGACGCCCAAAAAGACAGCCGATACGCTCAAATGTTTGTTGTACCTCAATGGTAACTACACTGATTGGTGTTAGGTTAGCGTATTTGAGTACCCTCCCAATGCGTTTTTTAAGGCGATCATTGGCGGGATAATGTATTGGTGAGAGATTGTTAAGCGCTAATTTTTAGTTGGGCTTAACGAACTTGTCAGTAAATAGTCATGGTTGGCAGCCATAACCATAGCTTCGGTATCCTGTTGTTCGCTAAGCTATTTCGATGGTTTGTCAAGGTTGAGCTTGTTGGTTTTTTACAGTATTTTTTACTCATCAATGAAACATTTTTATGTTTGTTTGATGTGTCTTTACTGATATGTAGCGTTTTCTTCGATCTTTTGGGGACGTTACAGTTTAAAGCGTATCCAGCAACGGGCACGGGAGACGAGCGGCAAAAAGACGACGAGTGAGTAGCAGCTAGGGCTGCTTGACGAAATCCAGTTGTAAATACGAACTGACCTCTAACTGTTGGGATAACAATGCACCAAAATCAGAACTCTTATATCAATACGTTTTTCAAGATGGAGTCCGCGGGCGGCATTCTGCTGTTTTTCGCAGCTGTATTGGCGATGTTGCTTGCTAACTCTGCTTTGGAACCTATCTATCAACTTGTCTTATCAACACCAGTGGAAGTGCGCGTTGGCGCGCTTGATATCGATAAACCGCTCTTGTTGTGGATTAACGATGGTTTGATGGCGGTTTTCTTCTTTCTTGTCGGGCTTGAATTAAAGCGTGAGCTGGCAGAAGGTGAGTTATCGGACCGACGCAATGTTATTTTGCCGGGTATCGGTGCTGTTGGCGGGATGGCGGTTCCAGCCCTCATCTATGCATTCTTTAACTATGATGACCCTGCAGCGATCAATGGCTGGGCTATTCCAGCGGCAACTGATATCGCATTTGCACTGGGTGTTTTGACACTGCTTGGCTCGCGTGTGCCAACATCTATCAAAATCTTCCTAACATCGTTGGCGATCTTTGATGATATTGGCGCGATTATCATTATTGCGATCTTCTATACCTCGCAGATCTCGTTCACAGCGTTGGTGGTTGTGGCTTGCTGTATTCCGCCACTATTCCTACTAAACCGCTTCAATGTGATCTCGAAGAGCCCATACATGCTGATCGGTATCATCATGTGGATCGCGACGTTGAAATCTGGTGTGCACGCAACGTTGGCGGGTGTCGTACTCGCGATGTTTATTCCGATGCGTTCCAAAGCTGACCCAGAGTACTCACCGGTGCGTGGCCTTGAGCATGACTTACACTCTGTTGTTGCTTTCTTTATCCTGCCCGTCTTTGCTTTTGCCAATGCTGGCTTGAACCTCAAAGGAATCACGACCGAGCAGCTATTCCATGGCGTACCTGTAGGTATTGCGTTAGGTTTGTTTGTTGGTAAGCAGCTTGGCATCTTTGGCTTCTGCTGGTTGTTTATCAAGATGGGAGTAGCGAGCTTGCCTAAGGGTATGACGTGGGTTGGTCTCTATGGCACTGCGGCGCTCTGTGGCATTGGCTTCACCATGAGTCTCTTTATCGGCTCACTGGCCTTTGGCGATGTGGCTGATAAGATGTTCGATGAACGTTTAGGTATTATTTTTGGCTCGATCTGTTCTGGTATTGTGGGTTATCTGATCCTCAATGCGAGCCTTAAAAAGAACCCCGATGCCGAGGCATAGTTGTTAAATCTCTGAAAAGCCCAGCCTAGTGCTGGGCTTTTTTGTGGGCCTTTCACGCAGGTCTGATCTACCTCCTTTTCGATCTCGTAACAGATTAAAAGGAGAAAAATATGGGTTGGTCAGAGCGGTTTTGGGTGAATGCTATCGGTTTTCAGGCCGTTTGGTGGGGCTCGATATTACTAGGCGATACTGCCGCATTTGCCGTTCTTGCTCTACTTGCGCTGCATCTTGCCTTTCACTCGCAACCTATTGTTGAGGCCAGAGTTGTTATTGCATCCGGTGTGGTAGGTTTCAGCGTTGACTCATTGCTCACCGTAGCTGGTGTTTTCACCTTTCCCTCATTAATACTTTCACTACCTCCTATATGGTTACTTCTTTTATGGTTTGCGTTCAGCGCGACACTGCGTAACAGCCTAAGTGTATTGCGCAAGTATCGGGTTTTAGCGAGCGTACTGGGCGCTGTCGCTGGCGCTTCTACTTACATTGCCGCAGCCAAGCTCGGCGCTGTTGAACTCAGTTTTGGCTATCTTGCCACCTTCCTGTTGCTCTTGCCCGTCTGGGCAGTGCTGTTCCCCTGTCTACTCGTTCTCACTGAAAAACTGGAGGAGAGTTATGTTTCGCATCACCACTAGATGGCTGCTAAGCATCAGCCTAATGTTTGTCTTTGCTGTGCCGCTGAAAGCTGCACAGCTCACTCAACCAAGCTTTGAGGAGTCTTGGCAAGATGTTGGCGAAGCGCATCTTAAAGTGTTCTGGTTTGACGTTTACAACGCGGTGTTAAGAACCCCGACGGGCCGCTTTGATGGCTACGATGGGCCTTTGCAGCTCTGCCTTGATTATCAGCGCAAGATTCGCAAAAAAATGCTGCTTGATGAAACGCGTAAGCACTTAAATCCCTTAGCGACGCAAGCGCAAGTTGAGCGCTGGATGCTAGAGCTGCAGCAGATGTGGCCCAGTGTGAAAGAGGGCGACCAAATAGCTTTTCAAATTGATGAGCAAGGTAAAGGCCACTTTTTCTTCAATCAAACGTGGATCGGTACGATGAAAGATCCGGAGTTTTCGCCCGCTTTTGTCAAAATATGGCTAGGCCGCTCAAGTATGTTTCCAGAGCTTGCAGAAAAACTGAGAGGGGGCCAATAAGTGGAGTTGATGCAGCGAATGATGGTTCTAGCGGCGCTATTTCTAGTCGCCGGTTGTGCCGCAACGGTAGATGACTATGCCGATAAAACGCCAAAGTTAGAGCTGCCGAGGTTCTTCTCGGGTCAGCTTGTAGCACATGGTATGGTGCAAGATCGCAGCGATAACGTGTTGCGGCACTTCAGCGCATCCATCCGTGGTGAATGGCAGGGCAATCAAGGTATTTTGGACGAGCAGTTCATTTTTGATGACGGCGAGGAGCAGCATCGCTGCTGGCGGCTAACCAAAGAGGGCGATAGCTATACTGGTACGGCGGGGGATGTCGTTGGCACTGCTGCAGGGCGTACGGTCGGAAATGCACTGAACTGGCAGTACCAGTTATTAGTGCCTGTGGATGGTACGGAGTGGACGCTAAATATCAATGATTGGATGTACTTGATCGATGAGAACAACTTACTCAACCGTGCGACGATGTCGAAATTTGGCTTAGAAGTGGGGCAGATTACTTTGTCTATCCGTAAGGTCGGTGAGACGGGTGGGCCACGCACGCCAGGGTGCAGCTTATGAGTATTGCTCGTTGGCAGCGCGCTTGGGTAACGGGCGCTGGGCGTGGTATTGGTGCAGCACTGGCAGAGGCGTTAGCACGCGAAGGTGTGATCGTCTATGCCTCTGCTCGAAACCGTGAAGAGCTCGACGCGCTTGCGGAGCGCTGTAGTAGGCTGGCAGGGAGTATTGTGCCCATGCCACTGGATATTACCCAGAAAGCAGATATCGAAGCGGCCCTGAATGGCTTTGAGAAGGAGGGTTGGCCAGAGCTGGTGGTACTGAACGCTGGAACGTATCAGCCGTTTTCCGCACAAGCGTTCGATGAGGAGAGCTTTCAGCGGCAGATCGATGTCAATGTAAACGGTACGGTGCGCTGCTTAGCACCTATATTGCAGCGGTTTACATCGCAAGACCACGGGCATATTGCTGTTATGGCATCGGTTGCCGGGTATCGGGGCTTGCCCACCGCTTCAGCGTATGGCGCCAGTAAAGCAGCATTGATCAACATGTGTGAATCGCTGCGGCTTGATCTTCGGGGCACTGGGGTTAAGTTACAACTGATCAATCCAGGGTTTGTAAGAACACCGCTAACGGACAAGAACACGCATGACATGCCTGCACTATTGGAACCAGAGGATGCCGCAGATCGTATTGTCAGAGGTTTGTCTGGCGACGGGTTTGAAATTACCTTTCCAAAACGATTCACCTACTGGCTAAAACTCTTTCGTATCCTGCCATATCGTTGGTATTTTGCTCTCGTCGGCCGGGCGACCAAATCGGGCCGTTCATCGTAAACAAGGGGTCATCATGACAGCAGTACAGCATTGGGCAGCACATTATAGCGGTATCCTTGAAACGCTAGCGCCTGCTCAGCTTGATAAACTCGCGGCTGCGACAGCGGAAGATATTGAGTTCCAAGATCCGTTTAACCATACCACCACGCAAGCCGACTTCTTAGCGGTCATGGCGGATATGTTTGAGCGTCTCGACTGGGTTAGATTTGATGTGCATAGTCAGCAGCAGAACGGCCAAGAGGCGTTTATCACGTGGACATTTTCCGCAGCGAGTGGAAAAACCGGTGAGTTTAGTGTGGCGGGAAGTAGCTACCTGACGGCCAACAGTGATGGCTTGGTCACTCTACACCGTGACTATTGGGATGCGTCGGAGCTGATGCAGATGCTGCCACTGCTCGGCGCTGTGATCCGCAAAGTTCGGCGTAAAATGGGGCACGGCTAGCGCCCCAATAGCCATTCAGTTGGTCGCCTTGTGACTGCTTATTCCATTCAATAACCCAATAAGGAGTTGTTGCTCCGCTTCTTTGGGTGAAAGGGCGTGTGTGCTGATCAGCCACGAGGCGCTGTAAAGCATGCTATCTAACATGGCGACGATCCATTGCGGCTGCAGTTGCTCAGACAGCACGCCGTTACGTTGCCCCGCGGTTATCCAGCGCTCCAGTGCCGCCATCTGCTGCTCGTAAAGCGCGCATACCTCAGCGTCTAATTCAATATCTGTCCACATCATCTGTAGAAAATGAAACCGGTCAGCCAGTGGGAGCAGTGCGCTGACTAACTGCTCGATAGCGGATGTTTCACGCAGCTCGCAGCGCAGCCGTTTGGCAGTGGCTTGCTCAACTATCTCTAGGGACTCAATTGCAATCGCCGCCAGAAGGTTCTCGCGGGTGGGGAAGTGTCTATACAGCGTGGCGCGTCCTACACCGGCTTGATTGGCGATTTCACTTAATGATGCATGGGGGTTATGTAAAAGCACCTGAAAGCTAGCATCCAGAAGAGCGCGGTTAGATCGTTTGATGCGTCGGTCGGTCACGATGATCTCCATTTAATGAGACGGTATTGTATCATTAAATTCTGGTTGATATGATACATATGTGTTTCATAAATAGTGAGTGGTTTAGCATGAGTGATTTAATTGAGCTTTATGAAGAGCGTGCAAAGCAGCCGATGGAAGCAGCACTAAGCTTGCCGTTCGCAGTTTATAGAGACGAAGCAATAGCCGCTTTGGAGGCGCAGAAGATATTCCATCAACAATGGGTGTTTGTTTGTGCCGTTGACTTGTTGAAAGAGGTGGGTAGTTACTACGCCTTTACGTTGGCGGGTGAGTCGATTGCAGTTGTGCATGGAAAAGATGGCCACATTCGGGCGATGTCCAATAACTGTAGCCACCGCGGTACTCCTCTTCTTGAGACCGGATTTGGGCGTATTGAGCGAAATATCGTGTGCCCTTACCATGCTTGGACTTACGCAGATGACGGTGCACTGAAAGGAGCGCCTTTTGATAATGGCTGTGTGAACAAGCACCTTCACGCATTACCTAAATACGCGCTAACCGAGTGGATGGGCTTATTGTTTATTAACTTGAGCGATGCGCCTGAGGATTTCGCTGCGAATTTTAACCGGGTTAATCCCTATCTTGCTAACTACCCGCTTGACCAGTTCAAACATGCCTATGTGGGTGTGTCAGAGCGTTGGAATAGCAACTGGAAGCTGGCTGTTGAGAACGGTATTGAAAGCTACCATCTTTTTATGGTGCACCGAGAGACGCTGGAAGTGAATACGCCTAGCAAGAAAGCTTACTATGTTGCTGGGGGCGCTGATTGGAGTATCACCGGTGGTGAGATCGTTACACAGCGCGGAGCGTTAGCTAAATTGTTCTCTGGAAGTTTGCCAGAGTGCGCGAATCACTACTTACTGATCTACTTACCACCTGGCTTTATCGGTATTTTAACTTATGAATCCTTTGATTGGATCGCTATCACACCGGACGGTGCAGAGCACTGCTTTGTGCAAAGTGGTGGGCTTACCGCTCACAAAATCAGTACTGAAGACGTGGTAAAGGACAGCTTCACCAATGCATTTTTAAGCGAAGATAAAGAAATTTGCGAGCGGGTACAGGCGGGTATGGGCTCAACGCATCACAGCGGCGGCAAGCTACTTGAAGTGGAGCGGATTGTTGTGGATTTCCATCAATACCTCGCGAAATGCCTATTTAATCACTCCGCAGCGGCTATTCACGAAACCGATGCTGCGCAGCTGTTTCGTGGCGAGCTTGCGGAGTGAGTGGTTATCACCGCATCGAACCGACTGAAATGTGACCAAGAGAGAGACCATGAAAAAACCTAACCCCTCAAGTGTGAAAGTGTCGAACCCTGCAGCGTCTGGCAGTAGCCGCCAAGTTCAACGTGCCAGTGGTGCTCAACCTTGGCCTCGGCGCACGCTGCTTGGTGTCGGCATGATTCTCGCTGAGCTTTGGTTCAACACCGGTATTATCTGGGGGTTATTTATGCTGCTGTGGGCTGTTATGGGCGTGTCATCGGGCCAAACTTATATCTTCGAACCCCTTATTAAAGAGGAGTATCCGGTATTATTTTGGTGTGTCATCACACTCTGGTTTGTGATTGCGGGGCTGCTTTTTATAAGCCATCCTTATATCTACGGCCTAATTTCGAGTGCAATGACGTAGGCAGAAAAGGCGGGTTGGTAAACAAAAAAGCGCGTTGTTGCACGCGCTTTTTCCATTTCTAAACCCTATGCTTTCGGTGTTAGCACAAAGAACCCTACATCAATCGAGTTCTCATCAAACCCACCTTCGCAGTAGGCAAGATAGTAGCGCCACAATCGGTAAAAGCGATCATCAAAGCCTTGCTGGCGAATAGTGGGCCAGTGCTGCTCGAATTTAGCCGCCCACTCACGTAGTGTCTGAGCGTAATCATGGCCGAACATCTGTTGTGTAGTGAGCTCAAAACCATGCTCGTCGGCTTTTTTCCGCAACATCGCAACGCTAGGTAACATGCCGCCGGGAAATACGTAGCGTTGAATAAAGTCAGCTTGTTTGCGGTAACTATGAAATCGCTCGTCGTCAATCGTGATGATCTGCAAAACCGCATTTGCGCCCGGTTTAAGCACTTGGTTAAGCTTTTCGAAGTAGGTATCCCAGTGTGACTCACCGACCGCCTCGAACATCTCGATGGATACTACACCATCATATTTGGCGTCTACATCACGATAATCCGTTAGGCTTAAATTCACCTGCTCTTCAAAACCAGCTGAGACCGCCACCTCCTGCGCCCACTTGAGCTGTTCAGTTGAGAGGGTGATGCCATCAACGTGGTAGCCTTGGCTGGCCGCTTGGTGGGCAAAACCGCCCCAACCACAACCAATTTCGATAATCGAGGCGCCCTTGGGTGCATCCAAAAGCTCTAAGATGCGGTTGTACTTATTCACCTGTGCAGCTTGCAGTGATTCGCCGTAATCACGATACAACGCCGCCGAGTAGGTCATCGTATCGTCCAGCCAGAGCTGGTAGAAATCGTTACCAAGATCATAATGCGCGGCGATGTTACGGCGGCTGCCCTGTTTCGTATTATCACGGCGCTTGTGATACAGGTTATGCAGGGCTTGAACAAGAAAACGTGCTTTCGCTAGGCCGGTGAGGGCGTGCTCGTTGCGTAAGCCCCAGCGGATGAGCGTGCTCAAATCGCTGCTGTCCCATTCACCGGCAAGATAGGCTTCCGACCAGCCATTGATGCCGCCGGTCAACAAGCGCAGGAAGGGCTTTAGACTGTGCAGTTTTAGGTCAGCTTTCGGTGCTTGCTCAATGGCACCTCCCATCCGCTGTTGATAACCACTTGGGAACGTAACTAATAAGCCCGACTCGGCCTTTTGCAGCGCAGTAGACAAGCGCTGTGCGACGCGCTGCTCTAACCAGCTTTTGGGAGCATTGCTCGATACAGCTGTGTTCGATAATGGCTCATAGGCTTTCATAGTGAAACTCTCCGTGGTCGTCCTGCCAGCTTATGCTTTGGCTGATCTCTTTATCTCTAGGTTGAATCACAAGTTTTTTGCGCCATAACTTCAGCGCTTCCCAGTGAATCGCAGTGATCACTTTGAGGGTCATCAAAGGGTATTTCGTAAAGGCTTTGATCAATTGTTTATCGTTTAGCGTTTGATGAGTGCCGGTGAAGGTGGCATGCAAGATAGGGTGTCGTTGCTCGGTTTCGCTATCCACCTCCGTTTGGCGAATACAAACAGCCACTTGTTTCGTCGGCGGTACGATCCTAAAACCATACATGGTATCCATCGGCATAAAAGGGCTAACGTACATCAACTTATTGCACTGCTGACGCAGCACAGTCGCGCCTTGCTCGGCCTTCACCAAGTAAGTGTGACGTGAGCCAAACGTGTTATTAACTTCGTACAGCACCACCTCGAGCTCTTGGTGGCGGTTGTAACAAAAATAGACACTTAATGGATTAAAGGTGTAACCCAAAATGCGAGGATAGCAGAGCACGCGGATTGAACCTGTTGCGCTCTCGAAGCCCCGCGTGCTGAGTAGCTGAGTGATCCTTGTGCGTAACCCTCGCTCACCGCTGCCATGGTCCTTCTCGTGAAACGAGAACAGATTAAAACGATTTACTGAGAAAAAACGCAGTTTATTCAGGCGCTCAAGCTCATCAAGGTCGATCAAACAGGAGAACACGCGATAGATAAAGCGATGTGTCGCTGGGCGAAAGCGATGATGCATCACATGCCCTTCGTACAACGCTGATGCGAGTTTATCCATGCGCTTGCTCCTTTTGGGGGCGGCTCAAAGGTTTGGGTGTGGTGTCAGTGACAAAAATACGGGTGTTTGGCTCATCAAGCTGCCAAGGGCGCGGAATGCCTCCCAATTGCTCGGCTACAGCGATCCCCGATTGAATGCCATCTTCGTGGAAACCATAGCCAAAATAAGCGCCACAGAACCAAGTGCGATGCTTACCTTGGAGCGACCATAGCTGCTGTTGAGAGGTGAGGGCATCTTTCCCAAACTCTGGGTGGTCATAAAAGAAGCTGCGTAAAATGGTGCCTTGTGCTGGCTCCTCTAGTGGGTTAAGCGACACAAAAACCGGGCGCTCAACACCAAGCGGTTGCAGCTTGTTCATCCAGTAGGTTACCGAGACGCGCTGTGAGTCATCGCGTTCACCTTCAGATAGGTAGTTCCAGCTCGACCATGCCGCCTCGCGCTGTGGCATTAGGCTAGCATCTAGGTGTAGGTAGGCTTTGTTACGCTGATATGGGAAGCGCTGTAACAGCGTGCGCTCACCCTCTGTTGCATCTGCAAGCAAAGACAAGGCCTGATCTGAGTGGCAAGCGAGTACGACATCGTCATAAATCTCTTGGTTGCCATGGTGGTCTTCGACGACGACATAGTCGTCAAACCGGGTGATTTTGTGTACGCGGCTATTTAAGCGAATCGAATCGCCTAACGCGTCAGCAACCTTATCGACATATTGGCGGCTGCCACCAACGACGGTGCGCCACTGGGGGCGGTCTTTGAGTTGCACTAGACCATGGTTCTGGCAGAAACGCAGGAACGCACCAGCTGGGTAGTTGAGCATCTTATCGACAGGTGTTGACCAAATCGCTGCGCCCATCGGTAGCAGGTGGTCGTATATAAAGGTATCTGCGTACTTCTCGCTTTTCAGCAGCTCGCCCAGTGACATACGCTCTAGGTCGTACTTTTGGTGTAGGGTATTTGCATCGCGGTAGAAGCGCAGCAGCTCTCTTACCATTTTCCAGAAGGTTGGACGGAACGTGTTGCGCTTTTGGGCGAGTAATCCAGCAAGGCCCGTTCCGGCGTATTCCAGTTGTCCGCTATTAATCGATACTGCGAATGACATGTCGGTTTCGCATGTTTCAACCTGTAAACTCTCAAAGAATCTGACGAGATTTGGGTAGTTCACTGGGTTGTAAACAATGAAACCGGTGTCCACATCAATGATTTGGTTGTCTACACTGCAAGTAATCGTATTGGAGTGTCCGCCTAGGCGATCATCTTTTTCATACAGGGTTACGTCGTGAACCTGATTGAGGAGCCAAGCGCAACTTAATCCAGATATGCCGGAGCCGATCACCGCAATTTTACGGGGGTGTATGGCTTTTAAGTTGTTATTCGATTCCATAATGTCGTTCTCAGTCGGCAGGAAAGTGTTGATGTTAGTGGAGTTTACGCGATCCCCTGTGAAAAGGATCACTACGATAGCCTTTCGCCCAACTCATATGATCTGAATTAAACCCACCAGCGTAAGGAGCGTTATGGATAACAAACCACCGGGTGATGAAGTGGAAAATATAGCTATGATCAGGCCGACAACGGCTCAAGATTGGAGCGCTCTGCTGGAGCGGGTTGCAGAGGAACGCGACCGCAGCTCGTTTGTGCAGCTATTCCAGCATTTTGCACCGCGTGTAAAGTCTTACATTTTGCGTCTTGGGCTAGTGGAATCAACTGCTGAAGAGATTATGCAAGAAACGATGCTATCCGTATGGAGAAAAGCGCATCTGTATCATCGCAAAAAAGCGTCGGCTAGCACGTGGATATTCACGCTCGCGCGGAACCAAAGTATCGATTGGATGCGCAAACAGAAGTATCCAGAGTATGGCTTAGAGGAGTGGCACGAAGAGCCAGACGACTCGAAAGACGAGTGTGCAGATTCCGTGTTAACAGATCGAATGATAAAAGCGATCAACACGTTGCCGGAAAACCAAGCACAAGTTATCTATATGTCGTTTTTTGAAGGCCGATCGCACACCGATATTTCGGATCGGTTAGGCGTACCACTCGGGAGCGTCAAATCGCGCATCCGGCTAGCCTCTGAGAAGTTGAAACACATGTGGAGAGATGATGTATGAACGTTAAACATCACCTTGATGAAGCGACATTAGTCAGTTATGCGGCTGGATCGATGTCACAGGCGATGGCGTTGGTGGTTGCGTGCCACATTGCCATGTGCCCTAAATGCCGTGAACGTGTCAAAGACTCCGAGGCGATCGGAGGCATGTTGCTAGAAGGCTTGCAGCCTGCAGCCATTAAAGGCGATGCGCTCGATTCAGTGCTAGCCGCGCTTGATGATGAGCCGTCAGTCAATGCCGCAATCGCGCCGACAGAGATTCACCGTGATCGCGCCGTAAGTGCCCGTTCGGTCCCAGCGCCGTTACAGGACTACATTGGCGGATCGTTAGACACCGTTGAGTGGCGCACTATTGTGCCAGGTGTTTATTATCACGACCTGCCATGCAAATCAGAACGCGGCGGCGTGTCGCGTTTGCTGCGTATAGCGCCGGGCAAAGCGATGTTACCGCACTCCCACGATGGAAATGAGCTAACCTTAATATTGCAAGGCTCGTTCTCTGATGAGGTTGGCCGCTTTACAGCCGGTGATATTGCCGATCTGGATGGCGACATCGAACACCAGCCGCTGGTGGACAGTGAAGTTGACTGTATCTGTTTGATCGCTACGGAGGCGCCGCTGAAGTTCAGCACCTTGCTAGGAAAAATTGTACAACCGATTACCGGTTTCTAGTGTTACTGGAAGCTATTTTTACTAGAGGGTAGGTCATGGAAAGTTCAGAGCAAAAACCATCTATTCCTGTTGGGATCAGCGCGTGTTTGCTAGGCCAGAAAGTCCGATTTGACGGCGGCCACAAACAATCGCGTTATTGCTTGAATGTACTTAGTGATTGCTTCGAGTTTATCTCTTTCTGTCCCGAAGTTGCGATCGGTTTGCCAATCCCACGCGAGCCGATACGCCTCGTTGGAGACGCTGATGCCCCCCGTGTTGTCGGCACAAAAGATCCATCGATGGACGTAACCGATAAGTTGCACGCCTACGCCGAAGAGGTGTTCGATTCACACAAGGAGTTGTGCGGCTACGTGTTGATGAAAGGTTCGCCTAGCTGCGGCATGGAGCGCGTCAAGATCTATCATGAAAATGGTATGCCCAACATATCTGGGCGCGGTGCGTATGCTGCACGTTTAATGGACTTGCATCCTGCGTTACCTGTCGAAGAGGAGGGGCGCTTACACGACCCAATCCTCAGAGAAAACTTTATTACACGCGTTTTCGTTTATTACGAATGGCAACGCAGCGTGATGGAGCAACCCACGCTGCACAAAGTGATTCAGTTTCACAGCCGCCACAAGTACCAACTCATGGCGCACAGCTACGAGGGTTACCGGGAGCTGGGTAAATATCTAGCGACTGATGCGCCTAAAGCGCCATTAGAAGAGGTGCTCAACACCTATATTTTGCGCTTAATGGAACAACTGACTAAACGCGCCAACCGTAAATCACACACTAATGTGTTGATGCACATTATGGGTTATCTCAAGCGTGATATTGACTCTGAAACAAAGCAAGACTTACTGGATGCCATTGATCAGTACCGCACCAGCAAAGTTAACCTAACGGTGCCGCTTGCGTTGTTGAAGCATTATCTTAAACGCCATGGTAGTGATTACATAAAATCCCAAGCGTACCTAGACCCATATCCCCATGAGCTAGGGCTGCGCAATTACATTTGATTTATAGCGTGCGAAGTAGTGGAGGTGTTATGGGCTGGAATCGTTTGGCGTTAAAGACATGTTTAGTAGTAGCGATTGGGTCCAGCGCACCGTACACTTTTGCTCAGTCTTGCAGTGCTTTGTTGGATTACACTTTTAAACGGCTAGGTGAGACGCAAACGGAACGCCTCTGCGAAACGTACCAAGATAAGCTGGTTCTGGTGGTCAATACTGCCAGCAAGTGTGCGTTTACCCACCAGTATGAGGGGCTTGAGGGCCTTTACTCCAAATACAAAGATAAAGGCTTGGTGGTACTCGGCTTCCCATCGAATGATTTTGCCGGTCAAGAACCGGGTACCGAACAAGAAATTAGCGACTTCTGCCGCCTCACATACAGTGTGCAGTTCCCAATGTTTGAGAAAGTACACGCACGTCAAGGCTCTGCGCACCCTTTCTACCAGCAGCTAGCCGGCGAGGCGGGCGAGTATCCTGGCTGGAACTTCCACAAATATCTCATCTCACCAGAGGGCAAGCTGTTAGGTAGCTACAAGAGCCACATCGAGCCTAATGACTCTACTCTCGTGAACCTCATCCAAGCGAACTTGCCGAATGAGTGAGCAAACCAAACGTGCGGTCGCGGTGCCACGTTCACGTATCTCTCGGCTGGGGCGTTTAGGATCGTTAGCTGGCCGTGTTGCGGGCAATATGTTGATTGATGGGGGAAAGCAACTGGCACGCGGACAGCGCCCAGCGGCACGTGATCTACTGTTAACTCCCAGCAACATGCAGCAGTTAGCAAATAAGCTTGCAACGATGCGCGGTGCAGCAATGAAGGTTGGGCAGTTGCTATCGATGGACACAGGCAACCTGTTGCCTGCGGAGCTTACCGCTATTTTAGAGCGGTTGCGCGAAGATGCGGTCATTATGCCAGCTGTGCAGCTACATGATGCTTTAGAGCGTAATTGGGGCGAAAATTGGTCTGATAACTTCGTGCGTTTCTCCTTCGAGCCCATCGCGGCTGCCTCTATTGGACAGGTACACCGAGCTATGAGCCGTAACGAGCAGGACATGGCAGTTAAGATCCAGTACCCCGGCGTAAAAGAGAGTATCGATAGCGATTTGGACAACGTATTTGGTCTGCTGCGCTTGAGTGGCTTGATCCCTAAAGAGCTCGATCTCAACCCGCTTATCGACGAAGCCCGCTCACAGCTTAAGCGCGAGGCAGACTACGCCCTTGAGGGCGCTAGCATCGAAGAGTATTACGCGGCATTAAGTACCAGTGCACTCAAAGATCGGTTTTTGATGCCACGCTTTTTCAGCGACTACTCAACACCTGAGATCCTTTGCATGAGTTATGTGGAGGGCATCTCGCTGGACTCCTTGCAGTCAGCTGCCCAAGCGGTCCGCGATCGGTGTGTCGCTGATCTATTTGAGCTTCTATTGATGGAATTTACGCAGTTCGGCTTCGTACAGACCGATCCTAACTTAGCCAACTACCAGTACAGCACCGCAGAGGATAAGGTTGTGCTGCTCGACTTTGGTGCGAATCGTGCGTTTGAACGCTCATTTGTTGAACGATACTGCTGCGCGATACGGGCAGCGATCGAGCAGCAGAGCGACACGTTAGCGCAGGCGCTCTCTGACCTTGGCTTTTTTGCGCAGAATCGCCAGCAAAGTAATCTGCCTTTAGTGCTCGATATTTTTATGATGGCGATGGAGCCGCTGCGTAGCGATGGCGTCTACGATTTTGGCGCAACGGATTTAGCACAGCGTATTCATCAAAAGGGCTTGGAGATCAGTTCAAACCCTGATGCGTGGCACACGCCGCCACCTGATGTGCTGTTTTTGCACCGTAAATTAGCCGGCCTCTATCTTATCGCAACGCGCTTCAAAGCCCGCGTTGATGTGGCGGCTATCGCACAGCGTTATCTTTTCTAGCTTTTCCTCATTTGATCTGAAGTGTTTGCAGGTGCGTAAAACGTTTATCTATGCAATCGAGTAGGAGGTCAAGTGAGCGATTCCAGTTTTTGCCAGCCAACGCTGAACATTTTTGAGTACTTTCGCGGTAAAACGCAGGCAGCTGGCTTATTTGAAGATCGCTTTGGCCGAATCCAGCGCTCGTTTGTGGTGAGTGTCGATGGCACTGTGGACGAGGGAAACTTGACGCTCGATGAGCATTTTATCTTCGACGACGGCAAGAAAGAGCATCGTGTTTGGCGCATCCAAAATCGTGCGGGGAGTTATATCGGCTTTGCCGACGACATTCCCTCTCAGGCACGGGGCAAAGCTGAAGGAAACCGTTTTTCGTGGCGTTACCAGATGGCGCTGCGCGCAGGTGGTATACCGATCAAATTTGCGTTCGATGACAAGATGGTGCTGTTTTCGGGTGGGGTAATGGTCAGCCGTGCTCGTATTACCAAATGGGGGCTGCATGTGGGCACGGTGACCATCGTGTTTACTAAAGAGGATTAACCTGCTTTCGTACGCGCCAAAACGCGCTGACTCAAATCATGGGCGCTACGCCAAGCGCCTTCCACGCCGCGAATATCTAACCAGTCACCACAGGCACCTATGCGGTTTTTTTCATTCCATAGACTGCCAATTACCGGGTTGATATGGCGCGAGTACAGCCAGCGGTGGGTGCGTTTTCCTGTAACGTTAAATGGGCGTGCTAAGACGGCCGCAAAAGCGCTGAGCAGAGTCTCGTATACCCAATCCGCATCAGCGTCTTCGTGTACTCGGCTCCAGTCGGCGTCCGCTTCAATCATCCACGTCTCGCGATTCTCTGCGCTGGCTTTACGGCCGGGTTTAGCACTGTCCTTAATGGCGCGAGCAATAACAAGGTGGGGCGCTTCGTAGTGGTTCACTTCGGTACTATCTTCGACCTCTACTTCGATCACGATAACCCAGTTCATGGTGGGCTGTACGCGGCTCGCGATATCTGCAAAGTCAGGCTCGGGGCTCAGTAAGTCGGCAGCTTGCTGTGCAGGGGCGCACACGAATACCGCATCAAATGGGCCATAGGTTTGCTGATCGTCAGTGATCAGTTGCTTGCGCCCATCGCTATGTTCTTGGATCGATGCGATGCGAGTTGCGGCGCATAGTGTTGAGTCTGATAGTAGCGCGCGTGTTAGTGCGCTTTGACGCGGTGTTGCGGTATAGCGCGTTGGTGCTGGGGTGGCCGGGCTAGAAATATCGCACCACTGAACAATATTGGGCTGGGTTTTTATCCAGTCACGGAACTCGTCGGTTGTTGCATCGAAATAGGGGGCGCCTAGGTCTGCACTTCCCTCTCCTAAGCGGCAGCTTGAGAGGCGGCCGCCAGTGCCACGGCTTTTTTCAAATACAGTGGTGGCTATGCCCGCTTTTGTAAGCTGCTGGGCTAGATAGCATCCTGCTAACCCGGCACCAATGATAGCCGCGTTTTGAATATCACTCATCTTTAAAATCTCAATGTCATATCGCGTTCTTGATGTAGCGAGCTGTTGCCAGCACATGCCTCATCTTGTGGGATGTACTGTTGCAACTTAG
Source organism: Neptunomonas sp. XY-337 (assembly GCF_004959845.1). Lineage (NCBI taxonomy): Bacteria > Pseudomonadati > Pseudomonadota > Gammaproteobacteria > Oceanospirillales > Oceanospirillaceae > Neptunomonas > Neptunomonas sp. XY-337. The sequence goes on from NZ_SPLL01000002.1 coordinate 557,745, forward strand.
CTTGGTGTATCCCCGCTTTGCGGCAGATGGCATACGCCTCAGGTAACGATCGTACACGTAGCGGTCGTCGTAGGTGATCGGTAAGCAATTCAATATCATTGCCCTGTTGGGAAGTCACTTCAATCAGCATTGGCTGAAAACCGTGACGAATAAAACGAACCTGATCAACCTTGTGTTGTTTGGACAGCTTTTTTAGCTCGGAGATCAACATCACTTGTTTACCTATTTAACCACGTACTCTGTACGTAATTGTTCGGTTTCCGATCACTGTGATAGCGCTTAAGTATGTTTGCTAAGCCTGCTGCCAGCGCTTGGCCATTTTCGGCACCAGAGACGCATCGGCAAAGAGCTGGATAAAATGAAATAGCACACACACCAGAATTGCCTCACCCACTTGTTGGTTCAAGGCTGCTAAAACACTTACTGCAACAGGCAGCGTTTTTTGCGAGCTGGTGAGCAATAGCGCGACAACGCCCTCATTTGGGGTTTTAAGTAATCGGCTAGCCACCCAAGCGAGTGCCATCAAACCAAAGTGCACGATAAAGGTTGCGATAAGGATTTTAAGTAGCACCCCCCATTCCAACGAGCGGAAGACATCGTTAGAACTTGATAGCGACATCCAAACGGCGGCGATAACGCAACTTGAGGGAAGGTACTGCAAAACAATATGATTCGGCGACAGGCTTAACAGGCGCTTTGCAGCGAGGCCACCGATAAAGGGTAGTAGCACCAGTAATATCAGTTTAAAAAGCAGGTCCCAAGGCGATAGCGCGATGCCATCTGCTCCGCCAAGTGTCAGCGATAGCATCATTGGAATCGTGAACACACCGATGACATTGAGAATCACAGTGATCATCAATGCCCAAAGTGCGTTGCCTCCGGCCAATTGCGTCATGACGATACAGGTTGAGAGCGTGGAGGGCACCGTTGCCTTAACGATCAGCCCAAGCGCCATACCACTGCCAAACGCTAAAAAGTGTGCGACGAAGCTACCCAGCAGAGGGGCGAGTAGTAGGGTGATGATGCCAGCCGCCGCTAGCGCGGAGAAGAAGTGCTTATCTTTCGGAAGCTCGCTTAGCTTGGTTTGATAGCCGTTCACGACAAAGATCGCGACGACCGTCCAAGGGATCAGCCCCAGCTCTTTCAGTTGGTTACCCAATGCGGGGAATAGCCATGCAACGACAAAGCTAACCAGTAGCCCAGCAGGGAGAAATAGATTCTTCACACGCCATTCTCTTATTGTGCGGCAGGGGTGGGAATTATTTCACGGATTCCGTAGCGCATAAACACAAAAGCCGCCCTTAGCTGGCGGCTTTGTTAGTGGTGGTGTGCTTATTGGTTAAGCTCGTTTTCTGTGAACATACCATCAAACAGCAGCGTGGATAGGTAACGCTCGCCAGAGTCAGGCAACAGCACAACAATCTTTTTGCCTTTATGTTCTGGCTGTTGAGCAACACGCAACGCGGCGGCGGTGGCGGCACCGCATGAGATGCCAGCCAAAATACCCTCTTTTTGCATCAATAGGCGTGCGGTTTCCATCGCCTCTTCGTTGCTGACCTGTTCAACCTGATCCACTAACGATAGATCTAAGTTACCCGGTACAAAGCCCGCGCCGATTCCCTGAATCTTATGAGGTGCTGGCTGAACCGTTTCGTTGTTAAGTGTTTGGGTAATAACGGGTGAATCAACCGGTTCTACCGCTACGCTTGTGATCGCTTTGCCTTGAACCTCCTTGATATAGCGTGAGACACCCGTGATCGTTCCGCCGGTGCCAACGCCTGCCACAAACAACTCGATCTCACCTTCCGTATCTTCCCAAATTTCAGGACCGGTTGTTTTTACATGAATCTCTGGGTTTGCAGGGTTCTGAAACTGTTGCAGCATCAGTGTGGTGTCGGGAGCTTCATCAACCAGCTCTTGTGCTTTATCGATGGCACCTTTCATACCTTTCTCTGGTGCTGTGAGGACGATCTCAGCGCCCAGCGCTTTCATGAGCTTACGGCGCTCAATACTCATAGAAGAGGGCATCGTGAGCTTCAACTTGTAACCACGGGACGCAGCAACAAACGCTAGCGCAATGCCGGTATTGCCGCTGGTGGGCTCGACCAGCGTCATCCCTGGTTTGAGCTGGCCGGACTCTTCTGCTGACCAGATCATGCTGGCACCGATTCGGCATTTAACGGAGCCTGCTGGGTTGCGGGATTCGATCTTCGCGTAGATCTCTGCATCGGGTGCTAAACGTGCCAGTCTGACGAGAGGAGTTCGGCCAATAGTGAGTGAGTTGTCCTGAAACGCTTTCATTGTGCAACCTTTCTGTTATTCCGTTGGGTTATGATAAATCGAGTTTACCGTGCTGATTGGCTATTTTCATCGATTCGTTCGCTATATGGTTATGTTCTAATGTAATTAATGAATGATCAGCAAGATAAAGTGCTATATTAGCGGCGTTTAACTGAATTGGGGTCATGTGATGCGGTTTTTAATTAAGATGCTAGCACCGATTATCTTTGCGCTGGCCTACGGAGTATTTCGTTCTAGCTTTTTTAAACGTTCGCGCAAGCGCCATGAGTGGCTCATGAAGATCTTTCGCTTCTGTGCCGATAATGACCACACTAAAGCGCTCTCTGTATATGGGCACCTGTTACACTTTCGGGGTGATGGGGTCGAAAATCGTATTCAAGGTGGTATCTACCTGCACCGCGCTGCCGATCACGGTGATATGAAAGCTCAATATCAGATGGGTCGTATCTTTGAAGAGGGGTTTGAACACTATTTCTCAGCCAATGAAGAGAAGGCGTTGCGTTACTATCAGCAAGCGGCTGAGCAAGGCCATACGTTAGCTATTTCGCGGTTGATGAAAGTGTTTTCTAGCGGCGAGTTAGGGCAACCGGCGGATGCTGCGAAAGCGGAGATGTGGCAACGTCGGCAGCCTGCGCTACCGACATCGCCTTGAGCGTTATTTTCGATCAGTCAGGCGCACGCGTATACGCATAACGGTATCTGTCTTTCCGCTGGCTGATATCGCCCACTTAGCCGCGCCACCACTGGTTTCGGTGGGCTTAAAGGTGCTACTTTCAAGCTTCCATGGTTGTGAAAACATCGCGCCTATCTCCACTTGACGCGGTTGAGCCGCTGCGTTTTTTATCGTCAATTCATACTCGACAATAGCGCCATCAAAGGTGTTTTCAAACGCGGTTTGTTTGCGTGTGATGGTGACATCGAACGCCGCACCGGTGCTCAGTTCGATCTGCTCACCACGGGATGTCTGCGGTAGCTGCGCGCCGCCGATATAGTGCAGCTCTGATTGCCCATCGGGCGCAAACATTCTTACGTTACCGCCGGGTAGCGCCTTGTCTAACCCACTCTCTGCACTATTTTTAAAGCGAATGATATTTTCCGGTTTGCTTTTGCTTGTATGACTATCGATATGGTTACCAACATAAAATTGATATCGCTGCAGCGACTGCACCGGTACGTTGCTCGCGCTTAATAGCGGCACTTGGGTGCGTTGTTGGTCTTGTAGGGTGATCGGTTCTGGCAAGGTGTATAGCTTATACTCGCCAATATTCTGTGGTCCGCTACCTGCTTGGCTTTCGTCTGCCATGGCAGCGGCCATTAGTACCTCTTTGCGGCGCATAACCGGTGCGTTTCGGACTTGGTTTACATCACCCGCCAGTAAACGAAAACGAGCATTTTCGAGCGCTGTGCCGGTATTGTTCATCAGCGATGCCAAACCATCGATGTTGAGGCGGTCTTGCGCCTCGTTAAGCGTCATCACGTAATCCATCTGCCAGCGTAAACCGCTGCTTAGGTAACTTAGCGTTGCATTGCTAGGCTGCTCAGTTCCGGCTGTACGGAAGGTTAGGCTCGGCTTGATTAGCAGGTCGGACGGTTTCTCGGGAAAGATAATGCGCCAATCGCCATTCATCGGCACTGTTTCGACTCGTGCATTGTTTTCGACGAGCATTGTCGCACCGTCAACGCTGAGTAGGGTGACGTTTTGTTGGATCTCTTGTCCGGAGGGTTGTACGCGTGACAATGTGACCTGCTTGCCAAGATAGTGCGTTAGCATGGCATGGTAGTTGACCACTGCGCTATTGAGCGTTTGCTCCTTGATACGGCCTGCATTGGTAATTTGCAGCGTCTCTGTCTGCATCTGCTGGCTGACGTCCCGCACCACCACTCTGTCTGCGCTGTCGAGCTTAGGCAGTGCTCGGGTATCCTGAATTAACCCAAGGTTGTCGGAATAGAGTGTTACTGCGAGATCTTGCTGTGCTTCTGCGGTAATCGTTACGGGTTGTTGTGCTGCAAGCGTTGAAGTCGACGCAAACAAAGAGATAACAATTGCTGCACGCAGGTTATGCTTCATAGCTGATAATCCTATGGATCGGAATTAGTTTGAGGTATCCAAAGCAACGCGGAATCCCCAAGTATTACGTGTGGCATTGAGTGGGTGCCGATAACGGCTGGCTGGGCGTATCACACGGTCGATATCGAACCATGAACCGCCACGCATGACTCGGCTTTGACAGTTACCACTTAAGCGGGCGCTACCATCCGTTGGGTGGCCGTTGTAGCTGCTGGTGTAGCAGTCTTGGACCCATTCATCAACATTGCCGCTCATGTCATGTAACCCCCAAGGGCTCTCTTTCACAGAGCCCACCGGTGCTGGCTGTTTGCCATCCCATTGCGTGCCACACCCATCACAGACTGCGTGTGCTGATGAAAGTTCATCGCCCCACCAGTAGGCTGTTGTGGTTCCTGCTCGTGCTGCGTATTCCCATTCGGCTTCTGACGGCAGGCGGTATGGTTGTCCTGTTTGTGCTGCGAGCCATTGTGTGTAGGCTTGAGCGTCGTTCCAGCTCACATTGATCACCGGTTGCTGGCCGCGTCCCCAGCCTTCATCAGCCGGAAGTTTGCGGCCGGTAGCCTGAGCAAATTGATCATACTCTGCGAAGGTGACTTCGTATTTTGCTAACGCAAACGGCTTTTCTATTGTGACGGTCAATGTTGGTTTTTCATTATCATCACCTTTGCCAGCACTATCGCCCATTGTGAAGCTACCCGCTGGTAAGATCACCATATGGGGGCCAAAGCCGCCCACGGTGAGTTCATCGCGAAATGTACTTAAGCCGTTCGACTCACCAGGTGAAGAGGGGGCTGCTCCGGCAGCGGCCGCTTGCTCAGCTTGCGCGAGGCTTTGTTGTAGTGCGGCGACGGCCAGCTCGTGCTCTTGCGCGCGAGCTTTCCAATTCTCTGCCTGCGCTTTCCAAGCATTGATGTTATCGGTCATCATCGCTTGCTGCTGGCTAAGTAGTAGAAAGCTAACCGAGAGACCTGCAACAGCGCCCAAACCAAAGGCGATACCCAAACCGATTGCGCTAAAGCGGCGTGATCGTTTGGGCTCTGACTCAGCTGTTTTTTTGGCTGCTTGGCTACTTGGTGTTTCGGTGGCTACGCTGCTGTCGTGAGTGTCCGTTTCATCGGGGGATGGTTCTGCTGTTTCTTCGGTCGTGTCCTGTTCAAAGAGGCCTTCGATCAGTGCTGTTGCGCTTTGGGCGCGCTCTTCAGGTAAGGTGCTTAAACTTGCTTCAAGCTGTGACCACTTTGGGCCAAGTTTCGATAAGGGCTTAAGACGCCGTTGGACACGTTCAGCTTCGCTATCGTTGGCGCTGAACGGGTGCGCAGCTGTTAGCGTCGCGTAGACCATGGCTGCAATGGAGTAGCTGTCGGCATTCAGTGGTAGAGGGTTTTCATGATACGCCTCGGGTGGCTGATAGGCTGCCGCCATAAAAGGTGGCTCTAATGCGACAGCTACCTCTTTAAGTAGTTTGCGGGGATTTATCGGCAAGATCTTTACGCCACCTTTCCGGTTTATATAGATAAGATCCGGCGCGAGAGCACCATGGGCATCGCGCAGCTTTTGTACTAAAGCATCGGTTGCAGACGCAAGCTGCAGTAAAAGGCCACGTTGCTGTGTCTCTTTTAGTTTCTTGGAGCGCTTATCGTCGATAAGGGTTTGTAACGTCGGGCCATCGAACCTCTCGGTGGTGAAAAAAAGCATCCCACCTTTGTGCACAAAGTAGCCAAACGTCTGTGCAATGTGTTTATGCTTGAGGTTTTTTGCAAAGATGATCTGCTTCTTGAACTCAGCTAAAAATGGTTTGCTGCGGATCAATTGTGGGTTAAGTACAAAGAGTGAGACCGGTGTTGGTTTAGGGGTGCTCATATCTTCGGCATCCCAGCGCTGCCCTAATGGGTGTGAAACAGCGCTGCCAACCAATTTAAAGCGATGATGCTCTGGGCCAATAATAAGCCCGTCAGAGAGTTGATTTAGTGGAGAGTTGTGTTGCGACGACATAGCCCGATCCTTTGCAAAGCGTCACGCCATCATAGCTAAGGACGGGCCATGTTTTAAGCCAAATTGTTGACTTAGCCTTCAGTGTTTAAAGCAGGGAAGCTTTTTACAAGCTCATCTACCGCTTTCATCTGTGCAAGGTAAGGCTCAAGTTTATCTAACGGCAGGGCGCAAGGGCCATCACACTTCGCCTCTGCGGGGTTTGGGTGGGCTTCTAAGAAGAGGCCCGCTATCCCTTGAGAAAGACCTGCGCGGGATAGCTGTGCCACCAATGCGCGACGCCCATCAGCAGAGTCTGAGCGACCACCTGGCATCTGCAAGGCGTGAGTTGCATCAAACATCACTGGGAAGCCAAATTCCTTCATAATAGAGAAACCAAGCATATCGACCACTAGGTTGTTATAGCCAAAAGCGGAACCTCGTTCGCATAGAATCAAGCGGCTGTTTCCGGCCTCTTGGCATTTATGCAGGATATGTTTCATCTCGTGAGGCGCGAGGAACTGCGCTTTTTTGATGTTGATTACCGCTCCGGTATCTGCCATCGCTTGCACGAGATCTGTTTGGCGAGAGAGAAACGCCGGTAGCTGAATGATGTCACACACTTCAGCGGTGGGGGCTGCTTGGTAAGGTTCGTGCACATCGGTAATAAGCGGAACATTAAATGTCTTTTTAACTTCTTCGAGAATCTTTAGGCCCTCATCAAGACCTGGGCCGCGAAAGGAGTTGAGGGAAGAGCGGTTAGCCTTATCAAACGAGGCTTTAAATACATAAGGTATGTCGAGCTTTTCCGTTACCTTGACGTAGTGCTCAGCAATACTCAGCGCCAAATCACGTGATTCAAGCACATTCATGCCGCCAAAAAGAACCATGGGCTTATCGTTGGAAATTTCGATATTGCCGACTGTAACCGTTTTTTGTTCCATAATGCTGCTCATTCCGAGTAAGACGTAAAGTCTGCATTATACGTTATACCGCTGTAAAATACGGCTCCCTTTTCTATGACAGTTAGGTGATACATGGCAGTTGATCAAGAGGTAGTACTGGGCAATTTCCAACAACTTTTAAGCGATATAGATACGCTCGTTATGGCGACGGTTGACTCTGACGGGACTCCCAATGCCAGCGTTGTACCCTATCTGCAATATGAGGATAGTTTTTACGTTTTGACGAGTGGTCTATCCGAGCACACTCAGCACTTGTTGAGTGAAAAAGATATTGGTGTGCTGGTATTACGGGATGAGCAAGACACACGAAATATTTTTGCTCGCGAGCGCATTTCGATGCGATGCGCAGTTGCGCAGGTTACGGAGAATCAAGAAGAGATACTGGATGGTATGGAAGCGCAGCTTGGAAAGACCGTAGGATTGTTGCGTACGCTACCTGATTTTACGCTCTTTCAGTTAAACCCTAAGAGCGTGCGTTACGTTGCAGGTTTTGGCAAAGCTTATACGGTGAGTTTGGACAAGCATAGCGCAACGTTGATCACAGGGGCATAGAGCGCAGTGGGTGGCTATACACTGCCACCCATCATCTCTACGATGACTGTTTTCACTAAAAATGCAGCGAGCCCTAAACCAAGAGCGAAAAACAGCACAAATGTACCGAACTTGCCTGCGTTAGAGCGCTTTGCAAGATCATAAATAATAAAGAAAACGAAACCGGCAAAAACAACCAAGCCGACATTGAGCATTAGCGCTTCAACTTCTGCGAGTCTCATATTAGAAAACCTGTATATACCTGACTGATTTGCTAGGAATTATAACGAGAAATTGAGCATATTTTCAACAATATTCAGAATCTTCTGAATTTTCACGTTGATGAGGAGTCTTTAGGTCGCTTTGAGCGGGCTTGGAAAAGTTTGAGCAGTGTTTAGCTAAGAAATGGTGGTGAGGGGTGGATTCGAACCACCGAAGCTTTCGCGTCAGATTTACAGTCTGATCCCTTTGGCCACTCGGGAACCTCACCTTGAAGGGGTGCGTATAATAGGCATTAAAAATATTTGTGTAAAGCAAATATTCGAAAAAATAGTGCTTTTTTTTGCATGAAATTGATTTGTGATTTTTTGTGATAAATTGAAAATTATTCTTCTAAAAACGCAATCGATTATTGCGTCCCATCGCGATCCCATCACAGCTGAAGATAGCCTTAAAGTGACGCGCTTGGCGCACACAAAATCCCGAAAATCAAGTATTGAAAAAAAAGGCTTTCCCTCTATATTTAGTGGCAACTTTTCGCTGATGCACTAGATGTTGTGTGTTTAATAGCCACTTGGCCACAATTTGTGGTTTGGTTTTTGGTGGTCTGTTAGAGCAGCGTAAACGTAACCCATTCATAGTGTTTGGTCTTAAGGAAACGTCAGGCCGAGCACCTAGTCGATAATTATTAGACGGAGCGGAAGAGCGTCGCTATGCAGCAAAATTTGATGGTTACTAAACGTGATGGACGCCTTGAAACGATTGATCTCGAAAAAATCCACCGTGTAGTCATCTGGGCAGCCCAGGGACTGGATCAAGTATCCCCTTCTGAAGTTGAACTCAAAGCACACTTACAGTTTTATGAAGGTATCCGAACGTCTGATATTCACGAGACGTTGATAAAATCTGCTGCAGACTTAATCTCTGAAACTGCACCTGACTATCAATATCTAGCTGCTCGTTTAGCTATCTTCCATCTGCGCAAGCGTGCCTTTGGTAGCTTCGATGTGCCACATCTGTTCGACCATGTTGCTGCGATGGTTGAATCCGGCCGCTATGACAAACACCTCATCGAAGACTACTCCAAAGAGGAGTTTGACGAGCTTAACAGCCATTTAGACCATAGCCGTGATATGAATTTCAGCTATGCGGCGGTGAAACAGCTGGAAGGTAAGTATCTGGTGCAAGATCGTGTTTCGGGTGATGTTTTTGAAAGCCCGCAGATCCTTTATATGTTGGTTGCTGCTTGTCTGTTTGCTGGCTATCCAAAAGAGACGCGTCTTGACTACGTGAAGCGCTTTTACGATGCGACATCGTTGTTCAAGCTGTCATTGCCAACGCCGATTATGTCGGGTGTGCGTACGCCTACGCGTCAGTTTAGTTCATGTGTATTGATCGAGTGTGGTGACAGCCTTGATTCTATCAATGCGACAGCAGGTGCGATCGTTAAGTACGTTTCGCAGCGTGCGGGTATTGGCGTTAACGCCGGCCGCATTCGTGCACTGGGTAGTCCAATTCGCAACGGTGAGGCGTTCCATACCGGCTGTATACCGTTTTATAAACACTTCCAAACGGCGGTTAAGTCTTGCTCGCAGGGCGGTGTGCGAGGCGGTGCAGCGACATTGTTTTACCCGATGTGGCACCTTGAAGTTGAATCCCTATTAGTTCTGAAGAACAATCGCGGCGTTGAAGAGAACCGTGTACGTCATCTGGACTATGGTGTGCAGCTCAATAAATTGATGTATCAGCGCTTGATCAAAGGTGGTGACATCACGCTATTTAGCCCTCACGAAGTACCTGGTTTGTACGATGCGTTCTTTGCTGATCAGGAAGAGTTCGAGCGTCTTTATGAAATGTACGAGAAAGACGACAGCATCCGTAAATCGACCGTTAAAGCTGTTGATCTGTTTGGCTTGCTTGCCTCAGAGCGGGCTTCTACTGGCCGTATCTACATTCAGAACGTAGACCACTGTAATACGCACAGTTCGTTCGATCCTGAGGTTGCACCAGTGAAACAGTCTAACCTCTGTCTTGAGGTTATCTTGCCAACGAAGCCGCTGAAAGAGATCAATGATCCGGAAGGCGAGGTTGCGCTATGTACGCTGTCTGCGTTCAACTTGGGTGCATTGGAGAGTCTAGATGAGTTGGAAGATCTTTCTGATCTTATAGTGCGTGCCCTTGATTCGCTGTTGGATTACCAAGATTACCCGATTATCGCAGCGGAGCTGACAACAAAAGCTCGTCGTACTCTGGGTGTTGGTGTAACTAACTACGCTTACTACCTGGCGAAGAACGGTGTTCGTTATTCAGACGGGTCTGCTAATGCGCTAACGCATCGTACATTTGAAGCGATTCAGTACTACATGCTCAAAGCGTCTAACCAGTTGGCGAAAGAGTTGGGTGCGTGTGAGAAGTTCAATGAAACGACATACGCTAAAGGTGTTCTGCCAATTGATACCTATAAGCGTGATATCGATGATTACTGTGAAGAGCCTTTGCAGTATTTCTGGGAAACATTGCGCGAAGATATTCGTGAGTTTGGTCTGCGTAACAGCACGCTAACGGCGCTTATGCCATGTGAAACATCATCTCAAATTACTAACTCCACGAATGGTATTGAGCCGCCACGAGGCTACGTGTCAGTTAAGGCGAGTAAAGATGGCATCATGAAACAGGTGGTTCCAGACTTCACTGAGCTGCGCGATAACTACGAATTACTCTGGAACATCGGTAGCAATGACGGCTACTTGCAGCTCGTGGGCATCATGCAGAAGTTTGTGGATCAGTCGATCTCTGCCAACACCAACTACGACCCAAGCATGTTCCCTGGCGAAAAAGTACCGATGAAGCAGCTGCTTAAGGATCTGTTGACCGCGTACAAGTATGGTCTTAAAACGCTCTACTACCACAACACGCGTGATGGTGCTCGTGATGAGCAAGATGATGGCTGCGCGAGCGGTGCCTGCAAGCTGTAATAGTCAGTTTTTGTAATCGCGGGGTTGTGTGCCCCGCAAAACCTTTGCCTTTTCTGCTGAACGAAACGAATATGTCTTACTCGACTTTTAATCCTACCTCTCATGATGCAACGTTGGAGCCAATGTTCTTTGGCCGTGGTGTGAATGTTGCGCGCTATGACAAACAGAAATATCCAATTTTCGAGAAGCTGATTGAGAAGCAGTTGTCATTCTTCTGGCGTCCAGAAGAGGTGGATCTATCTACCGACCGCAAAGACTTCATGAATATGCCGCCACATGAGCAGCATATCTTTCTCAGCAATCTTAAATATCAAACGCTACTCGACTCTGTGCAAGGGCGCTCGCCTAATGTTGCGTTTTTGCCGATCGTGTCGTTGCCCGAGTTGGAGACATGGTTCGAGACATGGGCGTTTAGCGAAACCATTCATAGTCGTTCTTATACGCACATCATCCGTAACATCATCACCGAGCCGTCTGAAGTGTTCGATACGATCGTGACAAATGATGAAATTATTAAACGTGCAGAATCGGTAACGCGCCTCTACGATGAGTTGATAGAGCTGACCTCTATCTACACAACCCATGGTGCGGGTGTACATACTTTTGATGGTAAGCGCTATGACGCTTCACTGTGGAACTTGAAGAAGAAGCTCTACTTGACGCTGGTGTCTGTGAACGTACTGGAGGCGATCCGTTTTTACGTGAGTTTCGCATGCTCGTTCGCGTTTGCTGAGCGCGCGGTGATGGAGGGTAACGCTAAGGTCATCAAGCTCATTGCGCGTGATGAAGCTTTGCATCTCACGGGTACGCAGCATATGCTCAATATCTTAGCATCGGGTGCTGATGACCCAGACTTTAAGCAGATTGCGGTGGAGTGTCGTCAGGAGGCTATCGCCATCTTTGCTGAAGCTGCTCAGCAAGAGAAGGAGTGGGCGAGCTACCTATTCCAAGATGGCTCCATGATTGGTCTAAATGCAAAGATTTTGAGCGATTATGTTGAGTATATTACCAACGTACGAATGAAGGCGTTGGGCTTTGAAGAGATGTTCCCATCGCGCCAGAATCCGCTCCCTTGGATGAACGCTTGGCTGGTCAGTGACAATGTACAGGTGGCGCCACAAGAGTCTGAAATTAGCTCTTACCTTGTTGGTCAGATCGACAACGAAGTTCAAGATGGCGACTTTGACGACTTCGATCTGTAAGCGAGAGTGCTATGTCGATACCACGGATTAAGGTTAATCATTTCCATACATTCTACTACCAATATGAGCCGACCTTGCTGGATGCGCTTGAGGTGCAGGAGATTCCTGCACCTTATAACTGCCGCGGTGGTTATTGTGGCTGCTGTAAAGTGCGGCTACTTGAAGGTGAGGTGGAGTATGTGCAGGAAAGCTTGCTTGATCTTCAGGATGACGAGGTGCTTACCTGCTGCTGTGTTCCCAAAACGCATATCGAAATAGAGCTGCCAGAAAGCTCGTAGTATTAACGGGTAGCGGTCGCTGCCCGTTTTTAATCCACATACTGGCCTGCTTGCACCTATTCTCTATCTAATCGCTGATAAGTTCCGAAGATTTTCTGCTGTCAATAAGAATATTTCTTTATTTTCAATGTGTTGTAGCGGTGTTTGTTTTTTGTTCAGATTGTTGGAAGATCGCGTATTTATTGGGCTGTAAGCGGTTATAAAAAAGTTACCCATGATTTTATCCACAGAATTTGTGGATAAGGTGCTACAGCTCAGTTTTCTCTTTGTATTCACATAGATCTTCTATTAAACAGCTACCACATTTTGGTTTTCTCGCGGTGCAAGTGTAGCGCCCATGGAGGATGAGCCAATGGTGAGCATCTAGCAAAAACTCCTTAGGGATGAGGCGCATTAATCGCTTCTCGACCTCGAGTACATTCTTACCCGCTGCGATACGCGTTCTGTTCGAAACTCTAAAAATATGCGTGTCGACCGCCATGGCTGGCTGACCGAAAGCGGTATTAAGCACCACATTTGCCGTCTTACGGCCAACGCCAGGCAGTGCTTCTAGTGCTTCGCGATTATCGGGCACTTGTGAATTATGTTCATCAATCAAAATTTTGCAGGTTTTGATGATGTTCTCTGCCTTTGCATTGTATAGCCCGATCGTTTTCACATAGCTCTTGAGCTTTTCCAGCCCTAGCGCGTAGATCGCTTCAGGGGTGTTGGCGACCGGGTATAGTTTGCGGGTTGCCTTATTCACGCCAACGTCTGTGGCTTGTGCAGACAGAATCACTGCGATTAAAAGCTCAAACGAAGAGTTGTATTCAAGCTCGGTGGTTGGGTGCGGATTGTCGTTCCGCCAGCGAGTAAAGATCTCGGTGCGCTTCTCTTTATTCATGAGATAGAGGTCAGGTTTTTAGCTGCAAAAGAGGGGGATAGTTAATCTTCCGTGCCGAGAATAGTCAATCGATCTCGCCCATTAGATTTAGACTGGTACAGCGCCTGATCAGCGAGCTGTATCCATTGTTCGTGAGTCTGGAAGCTATTACTGATTTCAGTTAGCCCCATGCTGATGGTGAAGTGGATTTCATCATTCAGGTGTTTAACCACAAGGCGGCTAATGCGGTCACGAAGACGTTCCGTTACGCGCAGCGATTGTTTGGCGTTACTATCGATGAGCAAGATTCCAAACTCTTCACCACCATAGCGCCCAACGATATCAGTCGTGCGCGTCACATCTTTCAAAATGGCAGCCATTTGGCGTAACACCTCGTCTCCGGCGGGGTGGCCGAAGTTGTCATTGATCTTTTTAAAGTGATCAATATCCATCATTAAGAGTGATGAAGGCGCTTGGGTACGTGAGAAACGATCAAACTCATGGCGTAGCCGGGCTTCCCAGAAGCCTCGATTATATAGCGATGTCAGCTGATCGGTTTGGCTAAGGTGCTGGAGCTGGGTGTTGGCTTCCTCCAGCCCGATTTTACCGATCGCTGCATCCGTAACGTCATAGATGATGATGCCAACATTCTCCACCTGTCCATCCGGCGACTTTAGCGGTATCAAGGTAGCATTTTGGTACATAAAGGGAGCCTCACCGGTAATCGGACGGTGGGGCTTAAATTTAAACAGGTAAGGGCGCTGTTCCCAAGTGATGAACGAGCGGTTCTTGAGCAAGAAGACCGAATCAATTTTGTGCCTGAGCCATTGACCAGGGAGTTCTGGAAATACCTCAAAGATATTGCGCTTGAAGAGCTTCGAATGCAGTAAACCTGAGTGGTTCTCCATGAAGGAGTTCCAAAGGTGGATCTGGTAGTCCTTGTTAAGCACGATCAGGCCAACATCTAGGGTTTGCAATAACCCGAGCTGGAGGTGTAGCTCGTCTATCTCGTGCCTGGGGCTGTTAGCGTTCATTCGAAAAAGCTAGCTCGTTCATTGAGTTCGTCCAGCGAATCTTCAGTAAAGAGGATAAGCAGGTCGCAGTTAATATTGTGCTCGGTGATGCGATAACTGATTTCGATTGAGAGCGTTTTCTCCCAACGGTGCTTGCTACTACTAATGTTGGGAGCCTCACCTTGCAAGCCCAGAATGACCGGGGCACTCGGATTTAACGAGACATCTAGCTGGATAGCCAAGCTGTTGAGAAATGCGCCGCTCAATACATTAGCAAGATCAATTAAGACCTCACGTTCGCCGCTTTCATTAATCTCTCCATCGTAGCGCAGCAAGCGCGCCATGTCTTGAATACTGGAGTTAGTAAACATCAGGAGGGCTTCACCAGCAATACCTGGGCCACTAAAGCCTTGGGTAACGGTGGCGCTCTGCTCGCGGCCAATGTGCTCGCGCAGAGCCATATCGAGCTCTTCGATACTAATGATGTTAACGCGTGGTATGGGGAGGTGCACAAACGCTTTCAAAAGTCGTGCTAGACGGTCACCTGCGCGACCCATGGCAACGTTTGAGATCTCTTGGTAGTAGCTCTTCAGGTCAACGGCAACATCGAGATGCTGAACGTTGGACTTTTCACCGGGCGAGAGTTCGTGCAGTAACCCGTACTGATGCAGAACATCGCTGAGTAGCTCTGCATTGATCGGTTTTTTGATGAAGTCGAGTGCGCCTAGGTTGCTTACTCTGGTATGAGCGTCAGGTTGGATATCACCGGAGACCACTAAGACAAGCGATTGGAGATCGTCACGGCGGATCCGCTCCAGAACTTGGTAACCATCCATGATGGGCATGTTAAGGTCGAGAAAGAGCAGGTCGCCTTTACCTTCTTTGATCGCCTCGATAGCTTCAAGACCATGCTCAGCGAAGGTAATAGATACGTTCCAATTTTCCAAACTGCGCGCCATTTGCTTGCGCGCTAGAGAGGAGTCGTCGCAAATTACAACGGGGATCGGGGCGCCCAAAAGCTTACTCCATAATCGCCTTAATCAGTCTTATAATTAAACTACTTATGAAGCAAAAAACAAACAACTATTTGTTTTTTCTCAAGTAGTCGCGGGCTATTGCGACTATTTTCATACTAGCTAATATTTCCAGTGACACGCACGCGACGGCTAGATGGCGCCTCTTCTTGAGTATTCTTGAGTGCTTGCTCTTTTAAACGGTTATCGATCACATTCTTTAGGGCGATCAATAAGCCCATACCAACGAACGCGCCGGGTGGAAGAATAGCAAAAAGGAAGCCTTTGTAGTCATCAACGAGGGTGATTTTCCAGTTTTCAGCAATTGGACCAAAAAGCAGCTGCATATCGGCAAAGAGTGTTCCTGCGCCCAGTGCTTCACGCATCGCACCAAGAACCACTAAAACAGCCGTAAAACCCAACCCCATCATGAGCCCATCCACCACAGAGGCTTTGACGGGGTTCTTGGACGCAAACGCATCGGCGCGGCCCATGATCACGCAGTTCGTTACGATGAGTGGAATAAAGATACCCAGTATTAAATACAGCTCGTAGGTGAGAGCTTGCATCAGCAGCTCAATGCACGTAACGAATGAGGCGATGATCATCACGAATACAGGCAAACGCACCGCTTCTGGCACGAACTGGCGGAACAAAGATACGGTAAGGTTAGAGCCAACCAGCACCAAGATACTGGCGATCCCTAAACTCAATGAGTTCACGACAGACGCTGTTACCGCCAATAGTGGACATAGGCCAAGCAGTTGGACGAGTGCAGGGTTGTTGTGCCAGAGTCCATCCAAGCTAATTTTTCGATAATCGATACTCATGATGAGGTGCTCTTTGCTGTCGGCGTTAACAATAACGTGCGCTGTGCATTGAAATAACGGATGGCTGCGGCTGTGGCATTGACGACTGCGCGCGGTGTGATCGTAGCGCCGGTGAACTGATCAAACTCACCCCCATCTTTTTTTACGGCCCAGCGAGGGTCGTTAGCCGCATCCATCGATTTGCCGTTAAAACTTAAAATCCAGTCGGACTTTTTCAGATCGATTTTGTCACCTAGCCCCGGTGTCTCTTTATGGGCTAATACGCGAACGCCAGCAACAGAGCTATCAGAGTTAACGCCAACGATGAGGTGAATGTCGCCACTGTAACCATCGGCTGCAATAACAGGAAGAATCACTGTTGTAACCTTGTCATCTTTGATCGCTTGGTAGGCGGTGCCTTCTGAATAACCGAGCGTCGGCGCCGCGATAGAGATTGCGTGGTCGAGCAAGTCGTTGTCGATGGTTTGGTTGGGCACAATTTCGTAGAGCGCCCGCGCTTCCTGCTCACGTTGATTCTCTGCAATGGTCTCTTTGGTGGCGACTTGTGTGATTGCAATCAAGCCTGCTGTCACGATAGCAAAGATCGAAATACCGAGCGTATTTTCACGTAATGAGGAGACTAAATTCACGAGGTCTTCTCCTTAGCGCCACGTTTTGCTTGTTTATGTCCGTAGGTTCGAGGCTGCGTATATTGGTCGATAAAGGGTGCTGCAAGGTTAAGCAAAAGCACTGAAAACGCGATAGCGTCCGGGTAGTTACCCCAGCTGCGAATCGTAAATACAAGCACACCAATGCCGATACCAAATACAATTTTTCCGCGGTTACTGGTTGCCGAAGAGACGGGGTCGGTGATGATAAAAAACGCCCCTAGCATGGTGCCGCCAACCGTTAAATGAAAGAATGGATCTGGGTAGCTGTCTGGCGCAACGAGATAAAATAGCGTCGAAATAACAGCGAGTGAGCCGAGAAACGCCGCGGGTGCGTGCCATGTGAAAATTTTCTTGTAGAGCAAGAAGATGCCGCCCATAAAATACGCTGCACTGACGGCATGCCAAGCACCGACGTTAGCTAAAACTGCGGAAGCGCGCCATGCCTCTTCGGTGGTTAAGCCGCCGCGGTGGCGCATCTCATCCAATGGTGTTGCGGCAGTGAATGCATCTGCTGTGTTACTCCAGCCACCAAAAATCAGCTGCAAAGTATCGGTGAATCCAGCAACATTCCAGCCTTCGCCTAACATCACAAAAGGCGCTGTCCAGCGGGTCATCTCCACTGGGAATGAAATCAGGACGAGTGCATAAGCGACCATGGCAGGGTTGAAGGGGTTTTGGCCCATGCCGCCGTACAGGTGCTTTGCAATCACAATGGCAACAAACACTGCCACTGCCGTCAGCCACCACGGGGCAAATGGGGGGAGTGCTAGTGCAATTAAGAACGCGGTGACAAGCGCGCTGTTATCCTTGAGGTAAAAGCTAACTGGGCGTGCTCGGGTTTTAACGCAAACCGCTTCAAAAGTGAGAGCGAGTAAACTTGCCCATGCGATATTGATCAAGGTGCCCCAGCCGAAGAAGAACGTCATCGCGATAACGCCAGGTATCGTTGCAAGCAGCACCAAGCGCATTACATCAGCGGTACTCGCTGGCTTATGGACGTGGGGTGATGTAATTCTAATTAGCGACATTAGTTAACGTTGTCCTACTCAAATTGACTTAGCGTGGTGTTGAGTTTATCGGCATGCTGTTGCGCACCGACAAGCTCTGTTTCCAACTCACGCAAGTCACTATCTTGTTCGCTTGCTTTCTTGATAGCGCGTTCAATTTTGGTAACCGCTGCACGTGCCATGGCAGCGTCAATCTTAAGCTGCTTCAGGTCGATGCCTTGCGCTGCGGCTTGTTCGATCTGTTTGGCCTCACCGGCTTCAAACGCTTGCTTGGCCTCATCGTGGCTCTGCGTTAAGCGGGCGACCTCGTCAGCCAGTGCGGTATCGTCAGGTGCTTCTGCCAATGCTTTCTCTGCTTTCTTTAGCTTGGTGCGCATAATCGACACCGTTTGCTTAAGTGCTTTTAAGTCGAGCTCTGGCTCGGCAGCGGGTTTCTCTGTGCTGCCTTTTACCGCTTGCAGCGCTGCTACCGCGTCTTGATATTTCTTCTCAAGCTTCTCGACGCCTGCGCGCATCTTATCAACGGCCGGGCTACCGCTGGCCTGTGCAGCAGTTAGCGCTTTTTGTGCTTTCTCTAACGTCTGTTTGGCTTTATCGACATCGGCTTGCAGCTCTGCTGTTTTGTCCTGTGGCTGTGCACTAGATGAGCCGGATTCGGCTGCATCAAATGCTGCTTGTGCAGCGGCGGCTTTTGCCTCTAGCTCCGCGACTGTTTTCGCCAGCTCATCTGCGTTGTCTGCGCCTTGTTCTTGGGCAAGAGCGAGGGCGCTTTGCGCCTTTTTAAGCTTCGTGCGTGCAACGGCTGCAGCGGTCTTCAGCTGTTTGGTATCAGGTGCTGCTGGGGCACTCGTGCCGCTATCTGCTTGCTCGAGTGCTTGCTGCGCTGCGTCTGCCTTTTGAGTTAGCTCTTTGACCGTTGCTCGCAGTGCATCGAGGTCGTCTTGGCCTTTCTCCTCGGCGCTAGCAAGGGCTTTTTCAGCTTTCTTGAGTTTGGTACGCGCAACCGCAGCGGCGGTTTTTAACTGTTTGGTATCAACGGCCGGTTTTGCTGCGTCAGTTTGGCCTACTTCCGCGCTGGCCAATGCTGCAGCTGCTTTGTCAGAGGCTTGTTGGGCCTGCTGAAATTGCAGGTCCAGCTGGGCGATATCGTCGCCACCATCTGCTTTCGCTTTATCGAGTGCGGTTTGCGCTTTTTTCAGTTTGGTGCGTGCGACCGCTGCGGCAGTTTTAAGTTTTTTGAGCTCATCTTCAGACGATGCAGGTTGGCTGACAGGTGCAGCCGCTTTCTGCGCTTGTGCTTTTGCGGCGTCTGCGGCACGGGCTTTGCGGCGCGCTTCTTTCTCGAGCTTCTCTTGCTCTTGACGCGCGAGGCGTGCTTCAAAACGCTGCTTAGCCAACTCAGCTTTACGCTGCTCGGCTTCTTCGTTACGGATCTCGCTTTTCGCAAAACGGTAGTATTGAACCAGCGGGATGCTACTTGGGCAAACGTAAGCGCAAGCGCCGCACTCAATGCAATCGAACAAATTGTGGTGTTTGGCTTTATCCAGTTCACGGCTTTTAGCAAACCAGTGTAACTGTTGTGGCAGCAACTCTGCTGGGCAGACTTGTTCACACATACCACAGCGTATACAGGCTTGCGCAGGCGGGGCTGGTGGCATCTCGTCAGCGGTTGCGGCAATAACGCAGTTCGATGTTTTGATAACAGGGATGGAGCCATCGTTGATGGTGAATCCCATCATCGGACCACCGCAGACCAAGCGGCTAAGCGCGTTGCGATCAACGTCGGCCGCTTCCAGTAGCGTATCAAACGGAGTGCCGATCAGAGCCTCGAAGTTTTGCGGTTTGCGTGCTGCATCGCCGGTGATCGTTACAATACGTGAGATGAGCGGCTTACCATCAAATACTGCATCGCTGATCGCCGCAGCGGTACCGACGTTTTGGCAGACGATACCCACATCAGCAGGGATTCCTCCGCTGGGTACCTCGACACCCGTGAGCAACTTAATCAGCTGCTTTTCGCCGCCCGAAGGATACTTTGTGGGCACCACAACAATATCGATGTTAAGCGGGTGGCCTTTAAGTTGCTCTTCAAGCACACGGATGGCGTGCGCTTTATTATCTTCGATCCCGATCACAACATGGTGTGGTTTGAGCAGGTGGTGGATCACTTCAATCCCGCGCACGATGCGATCTGCGCGTTCGCGCATCAGCATATCATCGGCAGTGATGTAAGGCTCACACTCCGCCGCATTGATGATCAATGTGTTGACGATATGGTCATCGCCCAGATGCAGCTTTACATCTGTTGGGAAGCCTGCGCCCCCCATCCCAGCAATCCCTTTATCGCGGATAAAGTCGATCAGCTCAGGCTTGGAAAGAGCGGTGTAGTCAGCAAGGCCTTGGGTCTCACTCCACTGCTCTTGGCCATCGGTTTCAATCACGACGCACTGGGCCGACAGCCCTGACGCATGAGGAACCGGCTGCATGCTGATATCGACGACTTTCCCTGATGTTGGGGCGTGGACAGAAGCGCTAATGCGGCCTTCGGCGGCAGCAATCATCTGCCCCTTAAGCACCTGATCTCCCACATTGACCAACACTTTAGCGGGTATGCCAATGTGCTGCTGAATCGGGACAGTCAGCACCGCTGGAATAGGCGCGGTTGCAATAGGTGTGCGTGTGGACTGCTTCTTGTTTTCTGGTGGGTGGATGCCACCATGAAACGCAAACACTTTACCCATTATGCTGCTCCCCGCTGTTCAGTGCCGCGGCCTGCGTCGGTTGCGATGAGCTCAATACCTGGGCGTGGAGCATCCCATTTCCAGTTATTTAGCGTGGTTTCTAGTGGCAGCATATCAATACAGTCTACAGGGCAAGGTTCAACGCAAAGGTCACAGCCGGTGCATTCAGCGGTGATCACGGTGTGCATCTGCTTCGCCGCTCCTAAAATAGCGTCTACTGGGCAGGCTTGGATGCACTTAGTACAACCGATACATTCATCTTCACGAATGTAGGCGACTTTTTTAACGGTTTCTTCAACGGCATCAAGGGGCACGGCTTCAACATCAAGCAGGTCGGCTAATGCCTCGACGGTGCTTTGGCCACCTGGAGGGCACTTGTTGATGGCATCGCCGTTAGCAATGGCTTCAGCATAGGGGCGACAGCCCGGATATCCGCATTGGCCGCACTGAGTTTGCGGCAGTAGTCCGTCGATCTGGTCAACAATCGGGTTGCCTTCGACTTTAAATTTAACAGCTGCGTAGCCGAGGATTATGCCAAATACCGCAGCTAATCCGAGCAATACGCAAATTGCGATAACAACAGTACTCATCAATAGCTCCTGCTTAGAACTTAACTAAGCCGGTAAAGCCCATAAAGGCTAGGGACATCAGGCCGGCGGTCACCATACCAATGGCCGCGCCACGAAACGGTGTAGGTACATCCGCAACAGCAACACGTTCGCGAATGGCAGAGAAAAGAATAAGTGCAAGCGAGAAACCTACAGCCGCACCAAAGCCGTAAAAGATCGATTCAATAAAGCTGTTCTGCTTTTTGATGTTTAGCAGCGCAACACCGAGCACTGCACAGTTCGTTGTGATCAGCGGCAGGAAGATACCTAGCACTTTATAGAGTAGGGGGCTGGTTTTATGCACCACCATCTCGGTGAACTGCACCACCACGGCGATCACAAGAATGAAGGAGATCGTTTTTAAGTAGCCAAGCTCAAACGGTGCCAATAAATAGGTGTACACCAAGTAGCTACAAACAGACGACAGCGTCAGAACGAACGTGGTTGCCAACGACATGCCCATCGCGGTTTCAAGCTTATTCGACACACCCATAAACGGGCACAGTCCAAGAAACTGCACGAGCACGAAGTTGTTCACTAAAACGGTACTGACAAGAATGAGTAGGAAGTCTGTCATGATCTCAATCTAACGCTGAAAACGTCTGTGATAAACCTTAATATT
This sequence comes from Neptunomonas sp. XY-337, assembly GCF_004959845.1. Taxonomy (NCBI): domain Bacteria; kingdom Pseudomonadati; phylum Pseudomonadota; class Gammaproteobacteria; order Oceanospirillales; family Oceanospirillaceae; genus Neptunomonas; species Neptunomonas sp. XY-337. The sequence continues at coordinate 579,598 of NZ_SPLL01000002.1, forward strand.
AGAAGTGTCTGATTTTATATTACATTCTGTTCAGAATGGATGTTAAAGGCTTGACCTAACTCAATAAGAGCGTTGGCAGCACCAACGCTCTTACGAGACGCGGCATTATATCAGATTCTTATCCTTTAGCTCGGCTAACACATTGCGTACTTGTACGATACTGTCTTCGGTATCGTTCAGTTCGATTGTGATATCCGCCTGCGCCAGGTTAACAGTGCTGATAACGATTAAGCCTTGGCTCTTCAGTAGCTCTGCTGCAACGGCGGCAGATACCGGAGCGTCGTTCACCAGTGTTGCAACGGCGCGGCCTTGCTCGAACAGCGCTTTTTCTAGCGTGTAGGCGATCGCGAGTGCTTGCTGGCTGCCCGATAGCTGCAACGTTGTCGCTTGCTGGCCAAAACGGCGGGCTTTCGCTGTTGTGCTAACCGCTGGCGCGTCCTCTAGCGTGATCTCTTGCGCGGCTTGCGCCCCGATAATCATACCTGCAGCGACGGTGCCGTTGGTCAGGCGATCAACCACGATGAATGAGCCAGTGCCACGAAACGCTTTGTAGCTATCCGATAAAATCGAGCGCTCTAAGGTTAACTCACAGACACCGATCTCGTTTAGGGCCAGTGATGCTGCATCAGAGCGTTCCAGTGTATTGACGTCGATCTGGTGGCGAATCGCGGTAATGGATCCCGCTACACGCCCTGTGAGCAGCTTGATCTCGTAGTTTTTGCCGGGCACTAACGCATCTTCTGACATCCAAACGAGCGTCGCGTCAAAGCGGTTTGTTGGCTCTGGCACGGCATGGCTGTGCACGATCACGTCGCCGCGGGAGATATCGATCTCATCCTCTAGCGTGAGTGTCACAGACATGGGTGGGTATGCTTCTTCTAGCTCGCCATCAAAGGTCACGATCGACTTAACGCGTGAAGATTTGCCCGAAGGCAGCACGGTAACCTCATCACCCGGCCTTACTACACCTGATGTCAGGGTGCCGCAGTAGCCGCGGAAATCGAGGTTAGGGCGGTTAACGTACTGCACCGGAAAGCGCAGCGTATCGAAGTTGTAGTCGTTGGCGATCTCGACGTTTTCGAGCGTCTCCATCAGCGGTTCGCCTTGGTACCAAGGCATATTGTCAGAGCTGTTAACCACGTTATCGCCGTTCAGTGCTGACAGCGGCACAAACTTCACATCAGGCAGATCGAGCTGCGCTGCGAACGCCAAGTATTCGGCTTTGATCTCTTCGTAACGTGCTTCGCTGAACTCAACAAGGTCCATTTTGTTGATCGCAACGATCGTGTGCTTAATACCCAGTTGAGACACAATAAAGCTGTGGCGTTTGGTCTGAATCTGCACACCGTGGCGAGCATCGATCAGGATGATTGCAAGGTCGCATGTGGATGCGCCTGTTGCCATGTTGCGCGTGTACTGTTCGTGCCCTGGTGTGTCTGCGATGATGAATTTGCGCTTCGCCGTTGAGAAGTAGCGGTAGGCTACATCAATGGTGATGCCTTGTTCGCGTTCTGCTTGCAGGCCATCTACGAGTAGCGCGAGGTCAAGCGCATCACCCGCGTTACCTACCCGCGCATTGTCGTTTTTGATGGCGGCGAGTTGATCTTCATAGATCATTTTTGAGTCGTGCAAAAGGCGGCCGATCAATGTGGATTTGCCGTCGTCTACGCTACCGCACGTTAGGAAGCGCAGTAGCTCTTTGTTTTCGTGTTGCTGCAGATACGCTTCGATATCTGTTGCGATTAGGTCAGATTGGTGGCTCATGTTAACACTCTTCTTGTCGAATTCGGTGGTTTAGCGTGTGATGAAAAAGGGCGGTTAGAAGTAACCTTCCATCTTTTTCTTCTCCATAGAACCTGCCGAATCGTGGTCGATTGCGCGGCCCTGACGTTCTGATGTTGTGGTGAGCAGCATCTCTTGAATAATCTCTTGCAGCGTATCCGCCTCTGAATCAACTGCACCGGTAAGTGGGTAGCAGCCCAGTGTACGGAAACGTACTTTGCGCAGCTCTGGCTCTTCGCCCGGTTGCAGCGGCAAACGCTCATCATCCACCATGATCATCATGCCATCGCGGTTAACGACGGGGCGCTCAGCGGCGAAGTACAGTGGAACAATCGGGATGCTCTCTAGGTAGATGTATTGCCAGATATCTAGCTCGGTCCAGTTAGAGAGTGGGAATACACGGATGCTTTCACCTTGATCAACACGCGTATTAAAGATGTTCCACAGCTCAGGGCGTTGGTTCTTTGGATCCCAACGGTGGAACTGATCGCGGAACGAGAACACCCGCTCTTTCGCACGGGACTTCTCTTCATCGCGGCGTGCACCACCAAATGCGGCATCAAACTTGTACTTATCCAGTGCTTGTTTGAGTGCTTGGGTTTTCATGATGTCAGTGTGCTTTGATGAGCCATGAGTGAAGGGGCCAACGCCCATCTCTACACCTTCTTCATTAATATGCACGATCAGGTCCATGCCCGCTTCTTTCGCCATTTTGTCGCGGAACTGGATCATCTCCTTGAACTTCCACGTGGTATCAACGTGCATCAGCGGAAACGGTGGATTACCAGGAAAGAATGCTTTGCGAGCAAGGTGCAGCATCACCGCAGAGTCTTTACCGATGGAGTACAGCATAACCGGGTTATCAAACTCGGCTGCAACTTCGCGAATGATTTGGATGCTCTCAGCTTCCAATTGCTTTAAATGGGTAAGACGGCGCTCTGGTATTGATGTCATCAGCTTCAGCCTGCTCGGTTTCTCGTGTGTTGTTAGGGCCTGTAGACAGGGCTCCCGTAATTTTCGACGCATTATTGCAGAGCGTTATATATTTCAAAAGTAATAAATATTCATCTTTATATTTCCTTTTGTTATATATGATGGATTGATTTTTTAATTCAAAAATAGAATAACAAAATAGAAATTTATTATTTTGGGTTATATTGGTGCATCGGTATTATGCCCACTTCGTTAGTGTGGCATTAGATAGGTAACGCATATATGGAACTGGCCTACAGTTTTGCAGGGTTAGTAGTGGGCTTCATCGTCGGCCTGACCGGTATTGGTGGCGGCGCATTAATGACACCTATCTTGATCGTGATTTTTGGTATCCCGCCCGTGGTGGCGGTAAGTACCGACCTTTTATATGCGGCACTTACGAAAGCAGGCGGTGTTTTTGCCTATGCGCGCAAGCAACTGGTGCAGTGGCGCGTTGTGTTGCTGCTGTTGGCCGGCAGTATTCCCGGCAGTTTGCTTACGCTTGAGTATTTAAAGAGTTTAGAAGAGCTATCCAGCATCGAGACGCTAATGAACCTGACGCTGGGTATCTCGCTGATCTTAACCTCAATCGCCGTGTTTGCGCGTAACCGCATTCGCGACTTGGCATTACGAGTGGAAGATCGGCCTTGGGTGCAGGTGTTTCGTCGCGCTCGCCCGATGATCACGGTGACTGCCGGATTGGTTTTAGGCGGTCTTGTGACGTTGTCATCAGTGGGTGCGGGGGCACTGGGTACGGCGCTGCTGATTACTCTGTATCCACGCATGAGCATGCAGAACATTGTTGGTACCGACCTCGTACACGCTGTGGTACTGACCGGTGTGGCTGGAGCGGGGCACTATACGATGGGTAATGTCGATATGGAGCTATTGGCATTCCTGCTGTTGGGATCGTTACCGGGGGTATTCCTTGGCAGCCATCTAGGCGCACGACTATCACCTCAGGTGATGCAGCCCATTATGGGGTCGGTGCTACTGGCGATTGGACTACGCTTTGTCCTCGCCAGCTAATAACTAAAAACGTTGAATTTCAGGAATCAGAAAACGGCAGCTTGCTGCCAAAATGGGTGAATCATTCATGTATCAGTATAACGAAGTAGACCAGAAGTTGGTTGATGAGCGGGTAGAACAGTACCGCGATCAAACGCGCCGTTTTCTGGCAGGCGAGCTACCAGAGGATGAGTTCCTGGCGCTGCGATTGATGAACGGCCTTTATATACAACGCCAAGCACCCATGCTGCGAGTTGCGATTCCATATGGACTAATGTCTTCGCTTCAGTTGCGTAAATTGGCTCATATCGCGCGTACCTACGATAGAGGCTATGGCCATATCACGACGCGTACCAATATCCAGTACAACTGGCCTAAGCTTGAAGAGGTTCCAGATATTCTGGCAGAGCTTGCCGAAGTACAGATGCACGCTATCCAAACATCGGGTAACTGTATTCGTAACACCACAACGGACCCGTACTCCGGTGTCTCTGCGAACGAGCTTGAAGACCCACGTCCGTACTGTGAAATTATCCGCCAATGGTCGACGATGCACCCTGAGTTTGCTTACCTGCCGCGTAAGTTCAAGATCGCGGTAACGGGTGGCCCGGAAGACCGTGCTGCATCGCAGGTGCACGATATTGGTCTGCACTTGGTCAAAAACGAAGCGGGTGAAATCGGCTTTGAAGTGTTGGTGGGTGGCGGTCTTGGCCGTACACCAGTGGTGGGTAAAGTGGTGAAATCCTTCCTACCTAAACAGCACTTGTTGTCTTACTTGGATGCCATCCTACGTGTTTACAACATGAATGGCCGCCGTGACAACAAGTACAAAGCACGTATTAAGATTCTCGTGAATGCACTGGGTGTGGAGGAGTTCTCGCGCTTGGTGGAAGAGGAGTGGGCGTTCTCACGTGATGGGGAGCTAACGCTGACTGAGGCCGAGATTGAACGCTCGAAATCCTTCTTTAAACCCTTCGATTACGATGCAGATGCCGCGAATGACACCACGCTGGATGAAAAACTCGCCGCTGATAAATCGTTTGCAGCTTGGTATGAGCGTAACACCGTCGAGCACAAGCAAGCGGGCTATCGTATCGTGGTGCTATCGCTGAAGCCTTATCTCAAAGCGCCGGGTGATATCACCGATGCGCAGATGGACTTGGTCGCAGACCTTGCTGATCGCTACAGCTTTGGTGAAATTCGTTCGACACACGATCAGAACCTCGTGTTGGCCGATGTGAAAAAAGCCGATCTTTACGCGCTTTGGCAGGTTGCAGACAGTGCCGACCTCGCCCGCGCTAACGTGGGCACACTAACGGATATGATCTGCTGCCCAGGATTCGATTTCTGTGCACTGGCGAACGCGAAAACACTGAACATTGCCGATCAGATCAACGAGAAGTTTGATGATCTCGACTACCTCTATGATCTGGGCAAAATTAACCTGAACATGTCTGGCTGTATCAACGCCTGTGGCCACCACCATGTGGGTGATATCGGCATTCTAGGTGTCGATAAGAAAGGTGAAGACTGGTACCAGATCACCTTGGGTGGCTCATCTAAAGAGGACGCCCGTTTGGGTAAAATCTTAGGTAAGGCCGTTGCTGCTGATCAAGTAGCAGACACGCTCGAGAAGATCCTTGCCGTTTATCTCGAACAACGCCAAGAAGAAGAAAGTTTTGCTGATGCCTACCAGCGTTTGGGTATCCAGCCATTTAAGGAGAGAGTCTATGCCGCTGCTCATTAATCAAACCGTCGTTACGGATGAATGGGTACGCCTTGACGCGGACCAGCTTGAGGCTAATCCTGAGCTACCCGAAGGTAAAGTGATCGTCCCGTTTACCTATTTCCTAGCGAACCAAGATGCACTGGCGGCTAGCGAAGCGCTGGGTGTTTGCGTCAATGGTGATGATGATATCGTTGCCCTGCGCGAGCAACAGCAGCGCTTTGCCGTGATCGCTATCGACTTTCCAGTACTGCGTGATGGCCGTGGATTTAGCATCGCACGTTACCTTGCGCGTGATGGGTTTAAAGGTCAGATCCGCGCGGTTGGCGATGTTTCACGAGATCGCTTGGGTTACATGGATAGCTGCGGCTTTACTGCATACGAGCTTTCTGAAGATCGCTTCACACCTGAAGATGTGGCAGCCTTCACCGAGATGAGCGTTAACTATCAAGGATCGGTGGCAGATCCACGTCCTATCTTCCGCCGCTGAGCACAAAGGAGAGTTATTCAATGAGTATCGACCTAACAGCTGCGAATGCCGCGGTTGCTGATAAGTCACCACAGGAGATCATTGCATGGGCAATCGCTCAGGCAGAGAACCCGGTAGTGACAACAAACTTTCGCCCGTATGAGTCAGTGATTCTGCACATGGCGGTTCAGGCGAAACCGGATATCCGCGTATTGTGGGTGGACTCGGGCTATAACACATCAGCCACGTACCGCTTTGCGGAGCAAGTGATCCAAGATCTGAACCTTAATGTTGAGGTTTATATCCCACGTGAAACCGCTGCGCGCCGTAACGTGTTGATGAAAGGTATTCCGGATATCGATGATCCACTGCACGAAGAGTTCACGCGCCAAGTGAAGTTGGAGCCGTTCCAGCGTGCGTTGGCCGAGATCAAGCCTGATGTCTGGCTGAATGCGATCCGTAAAGATCAAACAGAGTTCCGCCAATCATTAGAGATCGTGTCACAAAGTAAGGATGGCATCCTGAAAGTAGCGCCACTGTTTAACCTAACAGAGGCCGACCTTGACGCTTACCTTGCTGAGCACAACTTGCCAAACGAACACGATTACTTCGACCCAACCAAAGCGGTTGAAACGCGTGAGTGTGGTCTTCACACCCAGCTATAACCCGCGACTTGCCCCGCTTAGGCGATGTTTGCTTTTGCGGGGTGCCTCTCTTCCTGAGTTCCTGATGCCTGCATCAAATATCGTCTCTGCGCTCGGGTATCGCTATACTTAACGTTATTCCTATTCATCTGGGGCCGAGTCCGTGAATTATCTTCCTCTGTTTTTTGATCTAAAAGGCAAACATGCACTGGTTGTGGGCGGTGGCGATATCGCCTTGCGCAAGCTGCGTTTACTCAAGCGTGCCGGTGTGTTTGTGACAATTGTTGCGCATCATGTGTCTGATGAAGTGCGAGCCATGGCAACAGATCAGGAAGATCAAGTGATCGTGGGGGAATACCACAGCGCGCTCGTGGATGACAAAGTACTGGTGGTGGCCGCAACGAACGACAATGACCTCCATGAACGTATCCATTTTGATGCGGTGGAGCGCAATGTACCCGTTAATGTGGTGGATACACCAAAGCTGTGTACCTTTATCTTTCCGGCCATTGTGGATCGTTCGCCCATCGTAATTGGCATCTCTTCGGGTAGTGAATCACCCGTACTTGCGCGGATGCTGCGCGCGCGTTTAGAAACGCTTATCCCAGCGGGTTACAGCCGCCTAGGACAGTTAGTGGGGCGTTTTCGCAATGAGGTCAAAGCCCGCTTTGCAACCGTAAACGAGCGCCGCCGTTTTTGGGAGTCGGTACTGGAGGGGCAGATTGCAGAGAAAGTGTTCTCCGGTCGCGATGAAGAGGCAGAAGCCTTATTGCGTGAGAGCATCCAAGCGGCTGACCCAGAGCACCAGATTGGTGAGGTATATCTGGTGGGTGCAGGTCCGGGTGATCCAGAGTTGCTCACCTTTAAAGCCCTGCGCCTAATGCAGCAGGCTGATGTGGTCTTCTATGATCGCTTGGTATCACCTGAGGTACTAGAGATGTGCCGCCGCGATGCTGATCTGATCTACGTAGGCAAAAAGCGTGATGACCACGCCGTACCGCAAGAGGGCATCAATGCCTTGCTTGTGGAACACGCCAAGCTCGGCAAACGTGTTGTGCGCCTAAAAGGGGGCGACCCGTTCATCTTTGGCCGTGGTGGTGAAGAGCTAGAAGAGCTAAAAGCGCACGGCATACCGTTTCAGGTGGTGCCCGGCATTACTGCGGCTAGCGCGTGTTCTACCTATGCGGGTATTCCGCTTACCCACCGCAACTTCGCCCAGTCGGTTAAGTTTGTAACGGGCCAGCTAAAAAACCGTAAAGAAGCACTTAATTTTGACGAGCTGGTGCACCCCAACCAAACCGTGGTGTTCTACATGGGGCTGCACACGTTGCCTGATCTTGTTGAAGGTTTGACCTCCCACGGGAAACCGCAGCAAACACCTGTTGCCATCGTATCGCGTGGTACTGCGCCAGACCAAAAAGTACTGACCGGTACCTTGGAAACCATCGTGGCACAGCAGCAAGAGGCTCAACTACCAGCACCGGCGCTGGTGATTGTAGGTGAAGTGGTATCGTTGCAAGACAAACTGGCGTGGTTCGGTGATGCTGTTATCGAAGAGAACCAAGCACATGCGTTAAATATGGCTGCAAATCGTTTGCAGAAGTAGCGCTTGTTACCCAAAGAGCACGCCGATTGGCGTGCTCGATTTAGAGTTAACCCTCTCCCTCATTAACCGCTGACTCAATGCCTTTTGAGCGGCCTTTGCGCTGGTTCCAATGCTCCAACAGCGGCGGAACAATAAGTACCAGCAATGCGATGGCGACAATACTGGCCGACAGCGGCCGCTCCCACAAAAATGCGAAGCTGCCATCAGAGATCATTAGCGCACGGCTAAGGTTGTTCTCCATCAACCCACCCAAAATAAAGCCCAGCAGCATAGGGGCCATAGGGAATTCGAGTAGTTTAAGCCCAATGGCGATCACGGTAATTAGCACCATCATATGGATATCGAAGGTGTTAAAGCTGACCAGATAAACCCCAGTGATGGAGAAGAACAGGATCAGCGGTATCAGTATTGGGCGCGGAATCACGAGTAAGCGCGAAATGTAAGGGATGAGCGGCAAATTGAGAATCAGTAATACCAAGTTGCCGAAGTACATAGAGATAATGACCGACCAGAAAACATCGGGATTATCCACAAACAGACGCGGCCCCGGTTGAATACCGTAAGCGATCAGCGCACCGAGCATAATCGCTGTTGTGCCAGAACCCGGAATACCCAACGTCAGTAGCGGCACAAACGAACCGGTCGATGCTGCGTTGTTAGCAGACTCCGGTGCAGCTAAACCGCGCAGCGCACCTTTACCAAACTTGAGTTTCTCCTTCGCACTGGCAAGGTTGCGCTCAAAGCCATAGGCAAGGAATGACGCGATGGTCGCGCCCGCACCCGGCAGCACGCCGATTAAGAACCCAAATACAGAGGAGCGTGCCACAGTAGGGGCCACCTCCCGCACTTCGGTTTTACTTAGCTTCATACTACCAAGCTGGCTCATATCCATCTGCGCTTCTTCTTGCGCATGCTGGCCTTTGAGCACCGTCATAATCACTTCGGTGAGGGCGAAGGTCGCCATCGCCAGTAGCAAGAAGCTGATGCCATCAATAAGGTCTACGCTGCCGAACGTGAAGCGCGTGGTACCAGATGTCACATCAGTGCCCACGGTTGCGATCATCAAACCGAATGTTGTCATGATGAGGGCTTTAATCACTTGGCCCTTACCAGAGAAAGCCGCGACAGCGGTCAGCCCTAAAATCATCAACGCGAAGTAGTCACTTGATTGGAAGCTCAAAGAGACAGTGGCCAGCGCAGGTGCGGCAAACAGTAAGATGATGGCACCGATGGTACCGCCAGTGAACGAAGAGTACGCCGCCAGCGCGAGTGCCTTACCTGCTTGGTTTTGTTGTGCTAACGGGTAGCCATCAAAAGAGGTGACAACCGTACTCGCACAGCCCGGCGCGTTGATCAGAATAGAGGAGGTCGAGCCACCAAACACCGCGCCGTAGTAGACACCGGCCATTAAAATAATGCCCGAAGAGGGATCTAGCCCGTAAGTTACAGGGATCATCAGTGCGACTGCCGAGATCGGCCCAAGGCCCGGTAACATCCCGATAAAGGTCCCCGCGAAACAGCCAACAACGACCATCAGCAGATTAAAGGGCATCACCGCGGTGGTGAGGCCTGTCATAATACCGTCTAACATCGTTTAGCCTCCTAACCCAGCAAATAAGCGCCCGGGTGCCAAATAGATATCGAGCAATTGCGTCAAAATAAACCAGATCGCCACGGCAAAAGGGACCGACGCGATCAACAGCACCTTGATACGGCGCTCACCCAGTAGCCAGTACCCGCCGATTAAAAACAGTAGCGTAGCCAGCAGAAAACCGATCCAGTTCAGTGCCAGCGCGAAAGCAACAGTCAGCAGCAGCAACTTTGCGACCAGCAAAAAGTGGTAGCCAGATAACTGCAGTCGGTCATCCGGTTGTTTTGATGCGGTAATCAACAGCACCAAGGCCAGCGCCGCACCGATTATCGCCAGCGCATTGGGTAGCGATTGGGCATGGAACGGCTCGAACTCATCACCGGGTAGCAGGGGGATTTGGCGTGCGTAGTAGCCATAGGCGATGGAGAGCAGCAGAAAGATCAACCCGCCTATATGGTCTTTTGTCATTGTCATAAGGGAAGCTCCGAGCAGCAACGCGCTGCACAATCAAAAAGCAGGCTTTGCCCGACAGAGCGACAAAGCCTGGAAAGCGAGCGTGTAGATAGGCTTACGAGATAAGATCACGCTCGCGTTAGCACTACTTCAGAAATCCAAGCTCCTTCATTAAAGCGCCCACCTCTTGCTCCTGTGCCTCTAGGAATGAGACAAACTCAGCATCGGGTTTGAAAATCTCTGTCCAACCGTTGCGGGCACGCACCGCTTCCCACTCAGGTGTGTCGTACATCTTGGTGAGCGTATCGATAAACTCAGCTTTTTTGCTGTCTGCAAGGCCGGGCGCTGCAAAAAAACCACGCCAGTTAACAAAGCTTGCGTCGTAACCCAGCTCTTTTAGCGTCGGTACATCGGGCGCCGCTTCATTGCGTTCGGTTCCCGTCATTACCAGAATGCGCACTTCGCCAGCGTCAGCCAGTGCCAACGCTTCACTGAATCCCGTTGAGAGAAGCTGGGTTTCGCCAGAAAGTAACCCCGCCATCGCTTTACCACCGGCATCATACGCCACGTAGCGAACTTGGCGCGGCTCACCGCCGGCGGCTTTAAAGGCCATTGCTGCAACTAGGTGGTCCATGCTGCCGCGTGCCGAACCACCGGCAATTTTAATGGCGCGTGGGTTCTTGCGGTAATCTTCGACCACTTGGGTAAACGAGGTATAGGGCGAGTCTTTCTTCACCACGAAAGCGCCGTAATCACCAATGGTGGCAGCAACAGGCGTGAGATCACGAAACGACTGCGGAAACACCTTAGATAACGAGCGGATCACGATGGGCGTAGAGTTAACCATCAGCGTATCTTGTTTTTGGCTCGCCGTTTCAATCAGGTGGGCAATGGCTTTACCACCGCCGCCACCCGACATGTTTTCGTACGAGATAGTCTCCACAAGGCCTGATTTAGATAGCGCCTCGCCGGTACCACGGGCGGTTGAGTCCCAACCACCGCCAGCACCACCAGGAATCAGAAAGTGAACACTTTCCAATGCTTGCGCCGATAACGATACGCTAGAAATTGCCGCCGCTAGCACAGCACCGGCAAAGTGACCTTTAGATAGCTTGTTCAGAAACATAGTTAGCACCTCTTGTTTTTGTTTTATGGGGCTAGCTTAGAAGTGGGCGCTGATGGTGGGAATATTGTGGTTTTAATGGGATTTAAGGCCATAAAGAGCGTTTTGTTCATATTGTTCACGGGTAATGGCCGTCTGGGTTCGCTACTATTTAACGTAAACAAGGCGCTACCATGCTGATCGTGAAAGGCGTGTTATTAACAACAATAAAAGACACACATGCGTAAGTTACAAGCACTAAAACTCAAAACTCGTATGATCCTCGTACTCGGCATAATGACCGTTGTGCAAACGGGTGTCATAGGGCTGGTGGCCGTTTTAACGCTGCACCACTCACTAGATGAGCAAATTGGCCAGCGGGCATTGGATGTTGCCAAAACAATCGCAGCCATGCCCAATGTGCGCAGCGCTGTAGAACGGCGTGATTCCGACTATCTGGTCCCTTTGAGTTTGACGCTGGCGGAGCAAACCCAAGCACGTTTTATTGTGATTGGTGATCGTGATGGCGTGCGGCTGGCGCATCCACGCGCGGAGATGATCGGTTACTCGATGGCCGATGACGATGGTGATGACAACGCCCCCGCGCTGCGTTTTGGCCAAACCTACTTGGCGAAAGCGCAAGGGAGTATGGGGTGGTCGATGCGTGGCAAAGCTCCCATTTTTGATGAATATGGCGAGCAGGTGCTGGGCATTGTATCGGTGGGCTATCACCTTGATCAGGTGGCGCTAACAATCACCCGCTACAGCGTTACGCTAATTGTGGTGATTCTGCTCTCGTTTGGTGTGAGTGCCATGATCGCCATCTGGTTTGCGAACCACTTCAAACAAGCGATCTTTGGGCTAGAGCCCGAGCAGATCGGACGCCTCTTTAGCGAACAGCGCGCAACGCTTGAGTCGGTAAAAGAGGGGATCATCGCCATCAATGCAACCGGCCATATCACAACAATTAACCGCACCGCGGTGGTGGCGCTCGGCTTACCGGAAGCCCAGCCGCATGTTGGCCGCCCAATTGAAGAGGTTCTGCCAGACAGCGCAATGCTCGATGTATTGCAGTCTGGCGAGCCGCAGTTTGACCGCGAGGTGCGCCGGGGCGAGCGCATCATCATCGCCAACCGCATTCCGCTGCGCCAAGGTGATGAGATTACCGGTGTGGTATCAAGCTTTCGCCCCAAAGATGAACTGGCTGAGGTGAGTAAGAAACTGACTCGGATACAGCAGTATGCCGATTCGTTGCGCAGCCAATCCCACGAATACGCCAACAAACTGCACACCATTGCGGGGCTGATCCAAATTGGCGCCACAGACGAGGCACTCGCGCTGATTGGCCAAGAGACAAAAGCCCACCAAGCGCTGATTAAACTGCTGCTAAACGCCGTGCCCGATCCAGTGCTATCGGGCTGTTTGCTCGGTAAATATAACCGCGCCAAAGAGATGGGTTTGCTCCTAGAGATCGACCCAGAAAGCCACATGGCGGAGCTGCCCGCCAACATCCCCGCAGAGGACTTGGTCACTATTATCGGTAACTTACTTGATAATGCGCTAGAGGCCACGCTTGCGCACCAAGGCAAGGGCGGGCAAGTGTTCCTATCCATGACCGATGTTGGCAATGACCTTGTCTTTGAAGTTGAGGACCAAGGTGGCGGCGTTGCCGAGACCGAACACGAACGCATCTTTGAAAAGGGCGTTTCGAGCAAAGGCGAAACCGGACGCGGCTACGGGCTGCACCTTGTAAAAGGCATTTTAGAGGACCTAAACGGCACCATAATGCTAGAGCCTTCGCCGCAGGGCGCACGCTTTGTGGTTTACCTACCTAAACAGCTAGTAACCCCCGGCGAACCAGAGGACAGCAGAGATGGCTAATATCCGGGTTGTGATTGCAGAAGATGACCCGCAAATTGCGGAGATTCAAAAGCGTTTTTTAGAACGTGTTGAAGGCTTTGAGCTGGTGGGCATTGCCCACGGGTTAAAAGAGACACGCGACCTGATAGAGGTGTTCGCGCCTGAGCTACTGCTGCTGGATATCCAGTTCCCTGATGGCACTGGCCTAGAGTTACTGCGCGAGCTACGTGCGCAAAGCCGCAATATCGACGTTATCTTGATTACCGCAGCCAAAGAGGTAAAAACCCTAAAAGCCGCGCTGCAAAGCGGCATCTTCGATTACATCCTCAAACCCTTGGTGTATGAACGCCTTCAAGAAGCCCTGCTTAACTATCAGCAACACCTTGAAAAGCTAACCGCACTGAGCGCCCTTGATCAGCGCGAAGTAGACCGCCTGCTGCCCCGCAGCCATACCAACGAACCGCCGGTGGTATCTAACCGCTTGCCTAAAGGGATTGATGCCCTGACGCTAGAAAAAGTACAGCAGGTTTTTGCAGCCGAGACGGGTAGCTTAAACGCCGAAGAGGTCGGCGAGCGCATCGGCGCAGGCCGCACCACCGCGCGGCGCTATCTGGAATATCTTGTTGCTGAGCAGCAACTACTCGCCGAAGTCAGCTACGGCTCGGTAGGACGGCCTGAGCGGCGATACCATAGTAAGCAAGGCTAAGACGTGACACGGTGCATAAGGGCTTTGTAGTAATCACAACCTTCTTGCAATAGAAACCATGCAGAAGGTCTATTCGCTAAAACTTCCATTTATTTATCGCTTCAAAAAATATAACGCCCGCATCACGCGACGCCGAAGGCTATGATCTTCCCCCGAAAAAGTGGTGTCCACTTTTTCGGGGGAAGATCATTCCGTATAACGCTTCTTCATGTCGAGATCTCCATTTAGATCCTAGATTATCTGGAAATCTCATCGTCGTCATGGTGTTAAATTCGGGGGAAAGGTCAGTGCGAGAATAGGCAGGCCAATAAATCGATAAAACATCTTGCGGCACTTACCTCAAATGAAACATAACGCTTGATTCAGGTGTGCCGTTGGCGTCACCTGGAACCACTTGTTATGTGGCGGTTGCTACTTTAGTGGTTATAAAATTTATTAAACCACTTTTGCAATGAATCTTTGTGGTTTTTTTGCGCATTCTCAACAATTGAATTTGCATCAGAAATAGGCAGAAGGTTACAAGCAGATTTTAGCCAATTTATATAATCTTCGACTCTAGCACTTGGTTCATCATATTCGGGACTTTTGAAGTAATTGATACTATCCCAATCAATCATTGGCTCACTATCAAAAGTTAGAATTTGCAGAAACTCATCAAAGTTATTTGCCACAACATGGAACCCTCCCTCACTACCAAAAGCAATAATTGGCATTTCTGCAAGGTTAGACTCTCCATTTTTAACCCAAAATGCATATGTTGATCCAGTTCCATCTGCTAGAGAAAATTCATATATAGAATTTAGAAACTCTTCATTTCCTGAGTAGGTTTTAAGCCCAAATTTATCAGTTTGTAATGAAAGCTCAAACCCTTCGGAGAAACGCTCGCCTTTGGCAATATTTCTATCAAACTCTACCAATGAGAGAAACTTTTCGGGAAGGTTAAAATGATTAAAATATGTTTTTATATCTTCTTCCAAAAGCATGTTGTGCTCCTTGATTTGAAAGCTACATAACGTTCGTAACAGGGGCAATAAACGAACCCAAGTGAGTTTATTGCCCAAAGCCCGCAGGCCTGAACCTGCTTACGCTTGTTATGGATTTTGGTACCAAGCACTTGTTTTATACTTGTTATGAGCCGGACTTTAGATAAACGCCTACTTCTCTAAATTGAGATTTTAAATCCAACATTTGTATGTGAGCCAGTACTATTTGGAATAGATTAAACACTGCTGCTGCAAACATGCACCCAGCTACATAGCCAGACCACATTTGCTTCTCAGGCTGGTATAACGTGTTGAAAGATAACATAAAGAAAATAATACTAGAGAAACCTAATAGGTATTCATTGCAACTATATAGATACGAATTTGTCGAATAGTCATATTTGATTGTGACATTTCCGCCTGCTCGAGCTAACTTTAAGTGAAGAGAGTTACCTACAGTTTTATAAGACAAGTCATTCTTATCAAGTATTTGCTCTACTTTTTCCAACATTATCCAAGTCCTCCATGACCATTGATTTACCTGTACCACTCACACTTAGGTTATAAATCATACAACCGCTACTGCAAGATGTGCTTCAATAAGTACGAGGCTCATAACGCTCAGCTTTGGGGCTGGCTTGTAGCTGCAAAGCAGCGAAAAGACAGTCCCAGCCACGAAGTGGCGACAACAGCCGCTTGTTAAATATTCTTTTCATCCCTCAGGTTATGCGGCCACCTCAACCAGATTGATGCCATGCCACAGGAAAATAACAGCACACCCCACGGCCCACCAAACGCCGGCGTTCCAAAGTCTGTCGCCAATTCCGCAAGATTAAGGACGAAAGAGAAAAAGCCGTAGTTAAAAAATATAAGAAGCAAAGTCCCTCTAATTCCATTTCCGAGAACTAACTTTCTCAAATCAGAGTTAATGTCTTTCATAGATACCTCCTCCTGAGGATATTTAACGCCCCGCTAAACGGCGAGCGTTAGCGAGTCCGGTGGAGGCCACGCTTTTCGTGGCCGGATGATCTTCCCCCGAAAAAGTGGACACCACTTTCGCTTACGCCGTCATAGCTTCATATTCGACCGGACTCTGATAATTTAAACTGGAGTGCAATCGAATTCGATTATAAAAATGCTGGATGTAACCAGCCTGCTTATCCCTCAAATGCATCTCACCAAAGAAATTTCTCCCTTTGATGAACTCACCCTTTAGCGTATGGAAGAATGACTCCATTTCCGCATTATCTGTACAGCAGCCCGGCCGGTTTGTACTCGCATGCATACCGTGCCGATCTAACACCGCCTGGAACTCGTGAGCACGATACTCAACGCCCCGATCCGTATGGAAGATCAAACCCGGTGGCGGCTTCCTGTTCCAAATGGCCATCATCAGTGAGGACTTTGTTAACGCCACTGTTTTCCGTTTACCTAAAGACCAACCAACAGCCCGTCGCGAATACAGGTCTATCACAGCAGCCAAATACAGCCACTGCTTGCCTACCCGAATGTAGGTCAGATCAGCCGCCCAGTGTTGGTCCCTGCGCGCCGGCTTCGGAAGGTCTTTACGTAAATTATGTGAGCGCTGGTAAAAACGATGCAGCCCCACAACCTTCTTATAGACTCGAGAGACCCGGGCTTTTAGGCCATCCTCCCGCATCAACCGCTCTATCCGCTTCTTGCTCACAACGATGCCCTGTCGCTTGAGGGCATGATAAACACGCGGACTGCCGTATGTTTCACGGCTTTTACGAAAGATGTCTCGTATATACGCCAATAAGCGCCGATCTTGTTGCGCTCGTTTGCTCTGACTACGCCCGCACCAAGCATAAAAACCGCTGCGCGATACACCCAGAAACCGGCACAGCATGTTGACCTTATAAAGCCTTCTATAACGGTCTATGAACCTGAACTTTTCCGCTGTTCCTCCGCGAGAAATTGTTGCCACTTTTTTAGCAGATCATTCTCCATTTTCAGCTGCTGGACCTGCTTTTCCAGCTGACGAACTCGTTCGTTTTCACTGACTGTACGCGGTTTTTTAACCAGCTTTTACCGGTTGTCCGACACGATCTTTCCTTCTCGATATTCCTTTCGCCACCGAGACAACATGAAGGGGTGAATGCCGAGTGACTCCGCAACACCTTTCACGCTTGCCCCTTTTAAGTGACTCAGCTTAACAGCTTTAGCCTTGAACTCATTGCTGTAATGTCGCGTCTTCTTTGGATTTTTATGGGCTGGCACTGAACACCTCAACTCAATTAGTTTGAGGTGTCCACTAAACCGGGGGAACTACAGTATCTTGAGATATAGCACTTGTTAGGCAAAATTATCCACGATAAATAATTGCTTCATTTAATGCATCTATTACTTGATTTAAATACTCTTTTTGGTAAGTGCTTAAAGCTCGATTTTCACCTGAAGATGTTTTCAATATAACAGTATAAAGAGGTTTTTGCTTTGTCATGAAATATATCGAAAGACCAATAACAATCAAGCCTATAATAAATGACTGAGCAAAAAATAGAGAAAGACCAATCATAATGCCTATTACGCCAGGAGTGCGATTTGGTGATTTTCTATGAGGTTTAACTGATGTCACGTTACTCATTGCAAAAGTTTGACTATCAGTCAAAAACCTTGAGTTGGTTATTTTTACATCTTCATACTCAAAAAATACTTTCTCTTCCATAACTTCCTCTTTTCATAAAATTTAAAAACTACTAGTGTTGCATAAAATTCCGGTTGTGGCGCCATCGAGCAACATAGTAATTATTAAAGTGAACTAATTTTACCTTCTGATCTTTAAGCTGTTTTTTTAAGCCGCTGTTTTAAAAGGGCTTAAATCAGCACCACCAGCTTCAGAAAAATAAAGTGGCGAGTATTCGCCTTGCGAGGCTCGAAAAACGGCAGGAAAAATAGGTTGGCTATCCATACAGCATAATGGTGTTCTTTCTTATGGCCCAGCTTCCTGCTTTCAAGCAACACAATCGGTGCGTTTGCTTGCCACAACACTGCTAAAACAGTACTCGCTGATGTATACAATGGCAAGGCTTGAAAGGGGAGTCGTTGGTGCAAAGCCGCTGTGCTGCAATGGTCTTGCAGAGCTTACCTAGAAGCCAGTAGCGCAAGAGCGTCTGTGCGTCTATCTATGCCTTTCGTATGAAATATTTGTGTCACGCTTTATTCATATTTAAGCAATATTAGTTTCATAAGAAGCTTCGATAATTTCGTTCGAAATCTAATCGGAGTTTCGAACATGCAGCTTTCTACCCGCCAGCAGGCCATTCTTACATTGCTCAGAGAGCAGGGTGGGGTTTTGGCCAGCGGAGACCTTACCGACCACTTTGATGTATCTGTCCAAACCATTCGTAAAGATCTAAACGATCTTAGCGATATGGGGCTGGTAAAGCGTGTCCATGGCGGGATCACGCTGCCGGTACAAACCCATAATCTATCCTTTGCAAACCGTTGCGTTATCAACCTAAGAGCAAAACAGCGGATTGCCGAGCGCGTGGTTGCGCAGCTGCCAGAAGGGTGCAGCTTGTTTCTGGGCATTGGCACGACACCTCAGCAGGTGGCCGAGGCGATGTTAAACCACCCGGGTGCCACGGTAATCACCAACAACCTAAATGCGGCGCTGGCGTTGTGCCGGAATAGCCGTATTAGCACTTATCTATGTGGTGGCCGGTTGCGCCCATCCGATCAGGATTTAATGGGTGAAGATGCGACCGCCTACTTGCGCCGCTTTCAGGTTAACTTTGGTATTTTCGGTATTGGCGGCTTAAGCGCCGATGGGGCGCTGCTGGATTTCTCCCCGGAAGAGTCTCACATCTCCCAAGCGATTTTAGAGAACTGCGAGCAGCGCTTTCTGGTGGCGGATGCCAGCAAGTATCTGCGCAGTGCGCCGGTCAAAACAGGCCACCTAAACGATATTGATCGCCTCTTTGTTGATCAGCTACCCGCACCGTTCGAAGACCTATGCCTACGTCACGATATCGATGTGGTGGTATGTGCGGAGGCCGCGCTATGAGCTTTATCCAGATCAACCAGTTAGAGAAACACTGGCAAGGGAAGGCCGCGGTTGATGGCATCAGCTTTACCGCTAGCAAGGGTGAGTTTATTGCGCTGTTGGGCCCATCTGGGTGCGGTAAGTCCACCACCCTCAAGATGCTTGCTGGGCTAGAAAAGCCCGATGCTGGCCAGATCAAGATAGATGGCCACGATGTTACGCAGGCCGCGCCCGGTAAGCGCCAGCTATCCATGGTGTTTCAGTCTTATGCACTGTTTCCGCACCTTAGCGTAACCGAGAATATTTTGTTCGGGCTTAAAGCGCGCCGTGTGCCCAAAGATGAGCAACAACGCCGCTTGGCCTATGCGTTGGATTGTGTATCGCTAGTGGCGCAGGCAGATAAAAAGCCGGGGCAGCTTTCGGGCGGCCAATGCCAACGTGTGGCGCTGGCCCGCGCGATTGTGAGCCAAGCGCCGATCTGCTTAATGGATGAGCCGCTATCTAACCTTGATGCCCGTTTGCGCCACGAGATGCGCAGTGAGATTCGCCGCCTGCAACAACAGCTCAATCTCACGGTGATCTACGTCACCCATGACCAGATTGAAGCGATGAGCATGGCTGATCGGATTATTCTGCTCAACAACGGCAAGATCGAACAAATCGGCACGCCTAACCAGCTGTATAGCCAACCTGCTAGCCGCTTTGTGGCTGAGTTTATCGGCCAGCCGCCCATGAATCTCTTGGTGGGCGATGAGCACCTTGTTGGCGTGCGGCCCGAGCATATCAGTCTTGCAACCCAAGGGGTGGCTGCCCGCGCTGTGCATACAGAATATCAGGGCGCTGAAACCCGTGTAGAGGCGCGCCTAGAGACGCGCTTCCCCGGCCAAATGGTCAGCTTCACGCTGCCTGGGCATCAGGTGGTTAATGCGGATGAGCACCTAACACTGCAATGGCCTGCGGGCCAAGAGCACTACTTTTCCCACAAAACCGGCCAACGTTTGGCCAATCAAACTCCATTGTTAAATCCACATTCAAAGGATCTTGCACATGTTTACTAAGGGTAAAAAGTGGCTATTAGCTACTGGTTTCATTGCTTCAAGCTTCACGTCGATGGCGCACGCAGCAACCGAACTGACGATGTACTACCCCGTTGCGGTGGGTGGGCCACTCACTAAAGTGGTGGATGGCATGATTGCAGAGTTCGAGAAAAATAACCCCGATATCGATGTAAAAGCGATCTACGCTGGTAACTACAACGATGCACGTATCAAAGCGTTGGCAGCGCTAAAAAGTGGTAAGCCTGCGCAACTTTCTGTGATGTTCTCTATTGATGTGCATGAGCTGATGGATCTGGATGCAATCATCCCATTTGATGACGTTGTGGAAACAGAAGCAGACCGTAAGTGGCTACAAAGCTTCTATCCCGCGCTTATGGAGAATGGCCGCGTTGATGATAAAACGTGGGGCGTGCCGTTCCAGCGCTCGACTATCGTGATGTACTACAACAAAGATCTATTCCGCGCCGCTGGCCTAGATCCAGAGCAGCCACCCAAAACGTGGGATGAGCTTGCTGCAATGGGTAAGCAGCTAACGAAAAAAGATGCGTCGGGCAAAACGACACAGTGGGGCGCGATGATCCCATCCACAGGCTATCCATACTGGATGTTCGGTGCGCTGACCAAGCAAAACGGCGCGGTGTTGATGAATCAGGCAGGTAACGAAACCTACTTCAATCAGCCAGCGGTGGTTGAAGCGCTGCAATTTTGGCAAGCGCTCGGCAACGAGCACCAGATTATGCCTAAAGGCGCGATCGAGTGGGGAACACTACGCCAAAACTTCCTCGAGCAGAAAACCGCCATGATGTGGCACTCCACGGGTAACCTGACGGCGGTTAAGAAAAACGCCAACTTTGATTTTGGTGTCGCCATGCTGCCCGCCAAGCAATCTTTGGGTAGCCCAACAGGTGGCGGTAACTTCTACCTGTTTAAAGATTCCACTGCGCAAGAGCGCGAAGCGGCACTGAAACTGGTGAAGTTTATGACCTCTCCAGAGCAAGCTGCTAACTGGAGTATCGCCACCGGCTACATGGGCGTTAGCCAAGCCGCTTACGATACCCAAGCGCTGCAAGACTATGTGAAAACGTTCCCACCTGCGGCGGTTGCACGGGATCAGCTAGCGCACGCAACGGCTGAGCTATCCACCCACCAAGCGGGCCGTGTACGCAAGTTGTTAGATGATGCGATTCAAAGCGCATTAACTGGCAGCGCTAGCGCACAAGAGGCGTTGGATGGCGCTCAGAAAAAAGCTGATCGTATTCTGAAGCGTTACCGTTAGTTCTAAACCTATGCAGGGGCTGGGTAACCGGCCCCTGATCGAGTACCTGTTTTATGTCCAGACATTCTGTTCAAGCTTGGCTGCTGTTACTACCCGCACTGTGTTTGCTGATGGCCTTTACCTATTTCCCAACGGTGCAAACGGTATGGCGCAGTGTGTTTTCGCTGGGCACCCAGCCAAGTGATTTCACGCTCGAAAATTACCAGTTCATGATGGAAGACGATGTGCTGCATCAGGTCATTGTGAACACCGCACTGTACGCGCTGTTTACTGTGCCGCTGGCTATCGGTATCGCGCTGGTAATGGCGCTGTGGGTGAATAGCCAGATGAAAGGGCGTGGCTGGCTGCGCTTAGCGTATTTTACCCCCACGGTGCTACCGATGATCGCTGTGGCCAATATCTGGCTGTTTTTCTACAGCCCCGAGATCGGCTTGTTAAATCAACTATTGGGCCTGTTTGAACACCGTGGCTACAACTGGTTGGGCGATCCTGACTTGAGCCTGTATTGCTTGATGGTGATTACGGTTTGGAAAGAGGCAGGCTTTTTTATGATCTTCTATCTTGCCGCCCTGCAGAGCCTCAGCCCCGAGCTCTATCAAGCGGCGTCTATTGAGGGGGCAGGGCGCTGGACACAGTTTCGCCGTATCACCTTTCCGCTTCTGATGCCCACCACACTGTTTATTCTGGTGAACGCAGTGCTCAACGCGTTCAAGATGGTGGATCACCTCTTTATCTTGACGAAGGGCGGGCCAAACAACGCCAGCAACCTGCTGCTCTATTACATCTACGAAAACGCCTTCAGCTTTTTTGATACAGCCTATGCAGCCAGCTTAACGCTACTGCTATTGCTGGCACTGGTTGCGTTAGCACTGTTGCAGTTTGGTGTGTTTGAGCGCCGAACGCACTATCGATAGGAGACGCCAGCGATGAATAAACTGACGCATTCACTGAGCGCAGTGGCAGCATGGAGCCTTGGCCTCATCTGGATCTTGCCACTGCTATACGCCTTTTGGGCAGCCTTTCACCCAGCAGAGTTCGCAACCCGTTTCAGCTTGCTGGCACCACTGACGCTGGAACACTTCTATACCGCTTGGGAGCAAGCCCCGTTCGTGCGCTACATGATCAACACATTGGCGATCACGTTACTTATTTTAAGCTGCCAATTGGTGCTCTGTACCTTGGCCGGTTATGCCTTGGCGCGGTTACCCTTTTTTGGCCGTGGTGTGGTGTTTGGCCTGATTCTGCTGCAACTGATGGTTGTGCCAGAGATCTTGATTGTTGAGAACTACCAAACCCTTGCCAGTATTGGGGCAGTGGATACCTACCTTGGCGTGGCGCTGCCCTATCTTGCCAGTGCGTTTGGCATCTTTCTGCTGCGCCAAACGTTCAAGACTATTCCACAAGAGCTAGAAGATGCGGCTCGGCTTGAGGGCTGCTCCACCCTTGGGGTGATCTGGAAAGTGTATGTGCCGCTCGCCAAGCCGACCTATCTGGCGTTTGCGCTTGTGTCGATTAGTTACCACTGGAACAACTTTCTGTGGCCGTTGGTGATCACCAATACCAGCGCAAGCCGCCCGCTGACGGTGGGTATGGCGATCTTCGGGGCGCCTGAGTCGGGTGTTGATTGGTCGGTGATCTGTGCCGGAACACTCATCGCTGTTGGCCCGTTGCTGATCCTATTCTTGGTGTTTCAGCGCCAGTTTGTGCAGTCGTTTATGCGCGCGGGGATTAAGTAGATGCGAGTGGTTAGCTGGAATATTCAGGCCGCACTGGGGTGTGATGGCCGCAACTCAATGGCGGATATCCTCGCGTTATTACATGCGCAGAATGCGGATGTGATCTGTCTGCAAGAGGTGGCGCGGCACCTGCCAGAGCACGGCAATACCGATCAGCTCGACACTATTCGCCAATATTTCGCAGGGTTTACGCCCGTTTGGGCACCGGGGTTTAGCTGGCAGCACCCTGAGGGGTGCAGCGAATTTGGCAACCTGACGTTAGTGCGCAGCCCGCTGCTGGTGGATGCGCGCACGCACCTGTTACCGGCGCCAGTGAGCAGTGAACACCTGCAGATGCCGCGCACCGCAGCAGAGGTGGTCGTTACCAGTGCCAGTTTGATGCTGCGTATCTTTAATACCCATTTAGCCTTTCATTGTGCGCAGGAGCGGCGCGAGCAGCTGGCTTATCTGAGCGCGCAAAAAACACGTGCAGAGCAACAAGCTCTGCGCCGCGCGCCAGCAGGCAGCAAAGGCAGTTATCGACAGCCGCCATCACCTGCAGGTGTGCTGCTATGTGGCGATCTAAACCTCACCCCCGAAAGTGACGACTATCAGTTTTTGCTCGCACAGGGATGGTTGGATAGCTGGCATATCTGCCACGGTGATCAAACCCATGCACCCACCTGCGGGGTGTTTGATAAACACCAATGGCCAGAGGGGCCGCATTGCCGAGACTTTGGTTTGTTGAATCATGCGGCGGCGCTTTCTGTAGCGGATATTGGCGCGGAGCAAACCTGCGACGCCTCAGATCATCAGCCGCTTATCCTCGAATTTTATCCCTGATTTTGGACGCTTAAGGACTTTTCATGACTGCTGCAAACATTCAGCCAGTTGCTCAGCTACAAACTCCCATCCGTGTATTGTTTACCGATGTGGACGATACGCTAACTTGGCAGGGAACGCTGCCTGTAGATACTTTCATCGCCCTAGATCGCTTGCGCCGTGCAGGCATCAAAGTGATACCGGTAACGGGAGCCTGTGCCGGTTGGTGTGATTGCCTGATCCGCACGTGGCCGGTTGATACGGTGATTGGCGAGAACGGCGCCTTCTGGATGACACGTACCCCGCAGGGCAAGATCGAAACCCACTACCGTGAGCCTGAACAGCAAAGAGCACAAAATCAGCTGCGTTTTCAGCACGTGAGTGCTGCATTCCAACGCAGTTTTCCGCAGATCCCTGTAACGGGTGATCAAGCCTATCGTTTAACGGATATCGCATTTGATATTGGCCAAGAGATCAAGATTGAGCGTGAGACGGCGCTAGCAGCAACCCAGTGGTTAAGAGAGCAAGGCCTCCATGCGCGGCTCAGCTCAATTCACATCAACGCATGGTTGGGCAGCTACAGTAAGGCCGATACCGCGCAAGCGTGGTTAGATCTGCAGCCGGATATTGCGTTATCGGAGTGCGCGTTTATTGGTGATTCGCCCAATGATGAATCGATGTTCGCTAAGCTCACGCATACGGTGGGGGTTGCCAATATTACGCCTTTCTTACCAGAGCTATCAGTACCACCACGCTATTTGTGCTCCCAGCCGGGTGGGCACGGCTTTGCGGAGCTGGCTGAGCACTTAGTTGGGCTGTAAGTTGGACTGTAAGTTTGTAGCGTATCAACGAAAACAGGGCGCCAGTGGCGCCCTAAGAGGGTCACATCGAAAGATGTGAAGACATAATGGTGCGGGGTTTAGATCACGCCGCGGCGCTCTTGGTCGCGCTCGATCGATTCAAATAGTGCTTGGAAATTGCCCTCGCCAAAGCCAAGGTTCTCTTTGCGTTGAATCAGCTCGATAAAGATAGGGCCGAACAGGTTCTTGGTGAAAATCTGTAGCAGGTAGCCCTTTTCGTCGCCATCAACCAGCACTTGGTGGTCTTTGATACGGGCGTGATCCTCAGTGACATTTGGAACCCGATTAAAGACCTCATCGTAGTAATCATCATGGATATCTAACGTGTCGATAACACTGCGATCTAAGCGGTCCAGTGAGCCAAGCAGATCATCGGAGCGAAACGCGATGTGCTGCACACCCGGGCCATTGTATTGATCCAAATACTCATCAATCTGGTTGTTGTTATCGTCTTTGCCTTCGTTGATCGGAATGCAGAAACTGCCATCAGGCGAGCGCAGTGCATAGGATAGCAGGGCAGTTTTCTGCCCCTTGATATCAAAGTAGCGCACCTCTTCAAAGCCGAAAACATCTTTGTAGAAGTCGGACCACGTCTGCATCGTGCCTTTGTAGACGTTGTTGGTCAGGTGGTCGATCTCAATAAAGCCAAGGTTCTCGCGAATAACGGGCTCTTGGTGCGCGACAAAATCATCAGCATAGATAGAGCCTTTCTCGCCAAAGGTATCTATGAAATAGATCAAGCTGTTACCAATGCCATAGATGGCAGGGTAGTTGAGATCGGTTGTGGCGGGGTCGGCAGGCTTAGCACCGCGTTTTACCGCTTCTGCCAATGCTTGCTCGGCATTATCGACCCGCCAGCCCATTGAGCAGATCGCTGGCCCATGGGAGCGGGTAAAATCCGCCGCAAAACCCTGCTTCTCGCGGTTGAGCAAAAAATGGATATTGTTCTGGTTGAAGTAGTCGATCGCCTTGCTGCGATGCTGCTTGAGCTTAGAGAAACCAAAGGCGTAGAAAACCTTCTCCATAAAGTCGCTATCGTTACTGGCAAACTCTGTGAACTCGATACCGCGCAGACCAATGGGGTTATGACTCATAGCGTGCTACTCCTGTGTTGGGTGGAACAGATTCTTGTTGTAATCGCCTAAGGGCGTTAGTCGCTACGTTAAAAGGGTTGAATGTTTAAAGAAAGCGCAATATTTTGCTTAACATTATTAAAAAATTTGATGGAGTGTGTGAGTGGATCTGAATGCGTTACGGGTAATGCAGGCGGTTGTGGAGGCCGGTAGCTTCGCGAAAGCGGCTGAGCAGCTACATAAAACTCAATCTGCCATCAGCTATCAGGTGAGTAAGTTAGAGCAGCAGCTTGGCGGTGCTTTATTTGATCGCAGCCATTATCGGGCGCAGCTGACGCCGCTGGGTATCCGTATTCTGGAAGAGGGGCAGCGGTTACTGCTGCAAGCGGATAATCTGGACCGTATCGCTGAACAGTTTCGCCTAGGTTGGGAGCCTAATCTGGAAGTAGTGATTGATGGTATGTTGCCGCTGCCGCCGATCTTGCAGGTGTTGAAATCGATGACGGATATGGATATTCCAACCCGTATTCAGCTGCGTACAGAGTTTTTAGGAGGGGTTCAGCAGCGCTTTGAAAGGGCGCAAGCTGATCTGATGTTGGCGCTTGTTCATGAGCCTTCAGAACAACTAGAGCAGCAACGGTTAGCGCCAATTAATACCATGCTGATGACCTCTCCGGCGCACCCATTAGCGGGGCAATCGCACTGTACGCTCGAAACGCTGCGCCAGTATGTCGAGCTGACAGTGCACGATTCGAGCTTTGATCGTGCGCATGGTGGGCGGCAAACCTTTGGTGGCGAGAAGGTCTTTTATCTGAGCGATTTTGCAGCCAAAAAAGCAGCCATCTGTCAGGGGCTTGGTTTTGGCTGGCTGCCTGAGTTTCTGGTTAAGGACGAGTTAGCCGAAGGTGAGCTGGTGGAGGTCTCTTATATTGGTGGGGCTCGGTTAAGCTATACGCCACGCCTAGTCTGGCGTGCCAGCCAACCGCTTGGCAAAGCCGGGCTGCACCTTAAGGCGCAGCTGGCGGCTGCATTTAGCTAGCGCTTGGAAATCTCGCGCATTAAGCCAGAGAGGTCTAAGCCAAGATCATCGGCCATTTTCTCAACATCGGTGCTGCTACGTGGCGGCGCAGCGAGCTTCTGACGCTCACGGCGTGCGGCCGTTTCAGCGGCCCTCTCTGCAGCACGTTTTTCAAGTGCAGTATGGATTGCCTCTAGCTGCTGCAAGGTGCAGTGGCGCAATAAGGTCTGGATCGGATCTTCGCTCATTGGTCGCTTTTGTTCCCCAATCAAAAAACTTCCCTACATTAAGCGACGTGCTCATGACGCGTCGTGGGTCCCTTTCCAACTAAGCATAGCGCAATTTTACGACGATTCTGGCAAGCTCAGACCACAACCGCGTAGTGTTAGACGGCATATTAGGTCGGCCGCGGTTTGATAATCTTCAGTATCCAGCTGCGCTTTTCCTGTGACGGAGCGTATCTGCCAATCGAAATCAGCATAGGTTTGAGTCGAGGCCCACAGGGTAAACAGTAGATGGTGTGGATCAACACGATCCATTTTGCCAGCATCCATCCACTCATTGAGTTTTGCAGTACACATCACCGTTTGTGCCATCAGCTTGGCTGCGATATCCGCAGGCAGGTGGGGCGCACCGTGCATGATCTCGTTTGCGAACACCTTGGAGGCGTCGGGGTGCTCTTGGGAGATGCGAATTTTGGTGTGGATATATTCCGCCAGCGCGATAGCTGGATCATCGTGGCGCTCAAACGGGTCAGAGGCCGCCAGAATAGGGTCGATAATCGATTCCAGTACGCAGCGGTAGAGGTTCTGCTTGTTTTGGAAATAGTAATAGATATTGGGCTTTGGCAGGTTAACCTGCTTGGCGATATCGATGATTTTGGTGCCTGCGTAGCCACTTTTTGCAAACTCGATGCAAGCGGCGCGAAGGATAATTTCGTGATTACGTGCGCGGATACGGCTCATGGTGCTGGGGTGTGCTCGATAGTAAATGGGGCAATGCTATGCGGCCTGTTGCCAAGCCGCAAGGCGACGATAGTGGAGCGGTGATTTAAGCGCTGGGTTTACGCCATGCTAAGTCGCCACTGACGTAGGTTGCCTCGATAGCGCGATCATCACCCAGCATCATCAAGACAAATAGCTGCTCTTCGATGGCGCTTGCGTTGGCCATACGGGCGGAGATCAGCGGCGTCGCGTTGAGATCCAGCACGATAAAATCAGCTTCGCTACCAGAGGTTAGGTTGCCGACTTTGTCATCAATGTGCAGCGCCCGTGCACCGCCCAGTGTGGCTAAGTAGAGTGATTTCAGCGGTGAGAGTTTGGCATCTTGTAGCTGCATCACTTTGTAGGCTTCGTTAAGGGTTTGCAGCATAGAAAAGCTGGTACCAGCCCCCACATCGGTGCCTAGCCCAACAGCAACATCATGCTGCTCCATCATGGGTAAGTTGAAAAGGCCACTGCCGAGAAAGAGGTTTGAGGTTGGACAAAACGCAATGGCTGACTCGGAATCACGCAGTTGGCAGCAATCGGTATCGTTAAGATGGATGCCATGCGCAAAGACGCTACGTTTACCCAGTAAATTATGCTGTTTATAGACATCAAGGTAGCTTTCGCTGGTGGGGAATAGCTCGCTCACCCACGCGCACTCTTGCTTATTCTCGGCAAGATGGGTGTGGAGATACAAACCCTCGTACTCACTTAGCAGGCGTGCGGCCTGGTCAAGCTGCGCTGGCGTACTGGTGGGCGCAAAGCGCGGTGTCACGGCGTATGCCAGCCGATCTTTATGGTGCCACTTCTCGATGAGCTGCTTGCTCTGGGTGTAGCTTTGCTCGGGCGTATCCGTCAGGTAATCCGGTGCGTTCCGGTCCATCATCACTTTGCCGCAGATCATCCGCAGCTTGCGCTGCTGCGCCACAGTGAAAAACGCATCCACTGATTCTGGATGCACCGTACCAAAGACCAGCGCAGTGGTGGTGCCGTTGCGCATTAGCTCGTCGAGAAAGAGCGTAGCGACGCGCTTGGCATGGTCTGCATCGGCGAAGGCTTGCTCGGTTGGGAAGGTGTAGTTGTTGAGCCAATCGAGGAGCTGCTCTCCGTAGGAGGCGATCATCTCTGTTTGTGGGTAGTGAATGTGAGTATCAACAAACCCAGCAGTTAGCAGATGGTTTGGGTAATGGGTGATGGGCACATCGGCAGGCAGTGTTCGCAGGATTTGTTCTGCTTCGCCTAGCTGTACGATCTTGCCATCGGAAACGACCAGCAAACCATCTTGAAAATACTCATAGCTATCTTGCTCGGCGCTGCTAGCTGGGTCGTCAAGCATATGGATAATGGCAGCGCGATAGGCATGGCGTGATGCAGTCATAAGGTGGTCGTTTCCTGTCTTGAAAGTCAGTTTAAGAGCGCGGCATTATACCCGCTTCGTTCCGTTAAGGGTGGCTTTTTGCTCTGTGATCAATTGAGCGGCCAGTTCACCCACGCGCTTGACCGCCGCTTCATTCTTGGCGTTGGGTGGATCGGTAAAGTTGAGGCGCATACAGTTTTGATATTTACCAGATGCCGAAAAAAGTACACCGGGGGCGATGCAGATATTTTCCGGGATCAGGTATTCGTTTAGCTCACTTGTATCGAGTTCTGATGGCAGCTCGACCCATAAAAGAAAGCCGCCATGGGGGTAGCTGATCTTGGTGCCAGCCGGGAAGTACTTCTCGATCCAGCCAATCATGACGTCGCGGCTCTGCTGATACTGGGCGCGCATCTTACGTACATGGCGCTCATAGCCACCCTGCGCGATAAACTCGGCGATCGCCATTTGCGGCAAAGTGGCGGTGCTGGCAGTGACCACGTACTTCATATGGATCACTTGATTGAGATAGCGCCCCGGTGCGCACCAACCGACGCGCAGCCCCGGCGCGAGTGTTTTCGAGAAGGATGAGCAATAAAGTACACGCCCTTCGGTATCAAAGGATTTCAGCGCAGGGGGGCGCGGCGCCTGATAGGCCAAATCACCATAGATATCATCTTCAATGATGGGCAGGTCGTAGCGCTTAGTCATTGCGAGTAGGCGCTTTTTGTTCGCCTCTGGCATTGTGTAGCCTAGCGGGTTGTTGCACGTAGGGGTGATTTGAATAGCTTTGATCGGCCACTGTTCCAAAGCCAGCTCAAGGGCTTCAAGACTGATGCCCGTTTCAGGATGCGTAGGGATTTCGAGCGCTTTTAAACCCTGCGCCTTCACCGCTTGCATCGAGCCATAGAAGCTGGGTGAATCAACCGCAACAATATCACCGGGTTCTGTCACTGCTCGTAAGCTGGTGGAAATCGCCTCTTGGCAGCCCGTGGTGGTGACGATGTCATCAGGGTGCAGCACGCAACCAGCATCCACCATAAGGCGAGCAATCTGCAAACGCAGATTATCGGAGCCTCTTAGGTGTTCATAGTTGAGCGTGGCCAGCGGGTCTTGCCGGTTGAGATCCGCCATGATGCGGCTTAGGGGTTTAAGCGTTGCGGCCCCTAGTTCCGGAATAGCGCGCCCGAGCTGGATCATCTCCCTATTTGTGTTGGCGCACAGCAGCTCCAGTACATCCTCCCATTGCGATACTTCCATCGGACGCTGGGCGGGGCGGCTTAGATCGGGTAGCTGCTGAGGTGACTTGCTTTGTGCTAAGACATAGAAGCCTGACTTGGGCCGAACTTCTGCTCGGCCTTGTTCTTCAAGGAGGCGGTAGGCTTCTTGTGCTGTTGAGATGCTAACACCATGCGCTTGGCTGATGGCTCTGATAGAGGGCAGCTTTTCGCCAACTTGATAGTAAGACTGATCGATCCGTGCCGCGATGGCATCCGCCACTTGTTCATAAAGTTTCATGACAGTTTGTCGCCTTGGTTTATCGCTACCAGTACAGTTTATAGCTTAGAAGCCATGACAGTTATCTGTGCTGTTTTATCTGTGCTGGTTTTATTTTTTGTTTCTAAATCTGTAATGGCTTCAGGGTAGCGCATAGCATAGATGCTGTAAATTCAATTACGTGGAGGGAGTTCACATGTTCGTTATCGGTTTGCTTAATACAGTTTGGCAAAAGTTGCAGCGCATGGCCCGCTGCTATCGCACCCGCAAACAACTAGCCATGCTTGATGCACGAGCACTAAAAGATATTGGTGTATCGCGCGCGGATGCGTTGGAAGAATCACGTAAGCCATTTTGGAGGTGCTAGATGTGGGCAGGTAGCACCCCGCTAGCGGAAAAGTCGGGGCTTTCGGACGATGTAAAAGGCTTGCTTTATGGCACGTTCGCTGTGGTGCTGTTTGGCCTAACGCTGCCAGCATCGCGCTGGAGCGTGACCTATTTTGATCCGGTCAGTGTGGGTTTTGGCCGTTCGGCCATCGCTTCTGTGGTTGCTGCAGCACTGCTGTTGCTCTATCGCGCGCAGTGGCCTTCTAGGAGCCAGATTAAGCGCTTGCTGTTGACCTCGTGTGGTGTGGTGTTTGGCTTTCCAGTGCTTTCTGCGATCGCTATGAAAAGCGTTGAAGCGTCCCACGGTGGTGTCGTGATGGGGATTCTGCCCTTGCTAACCGCCATCTGTGCGGCCTGGATTGCAAAGGAGCGCTGTGGTTTGGGGTTTTGGCTCTGTAGTGTGTCAGGCGCGCTGGTCGTAACGCTTTTTATGGCCCGTGATGGTGTTGGCGCGCTAGCTGCTGGTGATCTTGTGTTGGTTGCAGCGGTTGTGTTGGCGGCCCTTGGTTATGCGTTAGGCGGCCAGCTTTCACGCGAAATGCCCGGTTGGCAAGTGATCTGCTGGACATTGGTGTTAGCTGCTCCGGTTACGTGGCCCACTTATCTGCTGCTGGGTGTGGAGCCTAATACCCACAGTTGGATAGGGTGGGGGAGTTTTCTCTATTTAGCGCTCGTGAGCCAACTGTTCGGCTTTTTCCTGTGGAACAAGGGTTTGGCGTTGGGCGGTATTGCTGCGGTGAGCCAAACACAGCTGTTGCAGCCATTTATTACCATAGCGTTTGCTGTCACCTTTATGGGCGAGGTGCTAGATCAATGGACATTGGCCTGTGCGTTAACGGTCGTCGCGTTGGTGTATTGGGGACGGCGTTTTAAATAACCAAAAGGAGTCGCGCAGATGAAAACTTTAACTTACTACACGTTAGATGTGTTTACGCAAACGGCGTTTACCGGTAATCCGCTGGCAGTATTTGTGGATGCGCAGGGGTTATCCGATCAACAAATGCAGCAGATTGCGCGTGAAATGAACCTATCTGAAACAGTGTTCATCACGGAAAAAGCAGGGGATGCCGCTTGGTCTGTGCGAATCTTCATGCCTCAAGGCGAGATCCCATTTGCAGGGCATCCTACTGTGGGTACGGCGGTACTGCTGGATTATCTAAAGTGGCTGCCAGAGGGGGCTGACAATTTAGTGTTAAATGAGCAGGTTGGGCCGGTGCCGATAGTGATTGAGCGTGGAGCGGATAGCGTCAAAGCCACGCTGCGCAGTGCGGTAACTCCCACTTATAAAGCTAGCCATTTAACCGCTCAATCGGTAAGCGAAATGGTGGGGTTAGCGAGTGATGCGGTGGTTGGTGAACCATGGATTGGTAATAGCGGTGTGCCTTATCAGTTGGTGCAATTGAGCAACTCGCAGCAGCTAGAGAGTGTTCAGCTAGATCTTGCCGCATGGCGAGCGCATTTAGGGGCCGATGCGGTGCCTGATCTGTGTTTGTTCGTAGCGGACAAAGCCAATCAGACAATCCATATGCGTATGTTTTGCCCTGCTTGTGGGGTTTTGGAAGATCCAGCAACGGGCAGCGCGGCTGCGGCACTGGTAGGCAGCTTGGCGCTGCGTAATGGGTGGTTTGGCACTTGGCAGATTACTCAAGGTGCGGAGATTGGCCGCCCTTCGCTTATTGAAGCTGGCACCGAACGTGTTGGGCAAGAAAATATTGTTAGCGTTGGTGGGCATGCTGTGGTGGTTGCCCGCGGGGAACTGATGTTGCCAAAGTGAACTCTTACGGTTAACTGCTAAGCTAAAAGAAAAACAAAAACGCCGGAGGCTTATTATGTTTCAGGAGTTTCGCCATATCCGTCTGCAAGAGATTACCGATGTCACACACCTGTTAACGCCGGCTCAGTTGCAAGCTCAAGTGGGCTTGCACAGCCCGGCCGTCGATGTCATGACCGATTTTGAACACACCGAACCTGTTACCGTGTCACAAAACATGCAGGTTGATGAAGCGCTAGAGTACATGAAACACCAGCATGTACGTTTGTTGTTTACGCTTGATGAGTCTGGAGATGTGGCGGGCATTATCAGTGCACGCGATATTATGGGTCGGCGCGTCATCTCGTGCATGGAGACCAGAGGGCTCGCGCGGGAGGATGTTCAAGTTAAACACATCATGATGCCGCGAGATCAGCTACAAGCCTTAACCCATGAGCAGGTTCAACATGCCAAGATTGGCGATGTTATGTTGACGCTGAAAGACTCGGGTGGGCAGCACGTGTTGGTTATCGATACCAGCCTTGCGGGAGTGAAACGCATCCGCGGAATCATCTCCGCGAGTGATATCTCGCGGCTCCTAAAGATTGGTTTTGATGTGATGTACGAGGCTAAGTCCTTCGCTGATATCGAGCGCGTGCTGGGGCATGGTGTAGAGGTTTAGCCGCGTTGTGAGGTGGTATCCAAGGCTGTACTGAATTTCATCGGTACAGCCTTTTTTTGTTAATAAAATTCACTTTCTTGAGACCGCACTTTTATCTATACTCCGCCGCCTATCCCTTAGGGGGTATTTACAAATTTTACTACTTATGTTTTTGCTTTTGGAGTATCGCTACGAGTGAACTGCCCAGATCATCTGCGCCCTGAGGCGTGGCAACGTATTTTGAGCTTTGCTGAGCGCAAAGAAACACCCTTTTTGGTTGTTGACCTAAACACAATCCGCGAGAAATACCTTGAGCTTGTGGATGGTTTCAAATACGCGAGCGTATATTACGCTGTTAAAGCGAACCCAGCCAACGAGGTGATCTCGCTGCTGGCTGAGCTGGGGTCTAATTTTGATATCGCCTCGATCTATGAGTTGGATCGGGTTTTGAGTCATGGCGTCGATCCGGCGCGCTGTAGCTACGGCAACACCATCAAGAAAAAGCGTGATATTGCATACTTCTATGAGAGGGGTGTGCGTATGTATGCCACAGACTCAGAGGAAGATATTCGTCAAATTGCTGAGGTCGCGCCGGGTTCACGTATCTATATTCGTATTCTGACCGAGGGCTCTGAAGGCGCTGATTGGCCGCTATCACGTAAGTTTGGTTGCAACCCAGAGATGGCTGTGGAGTTGGCTGTTTTGGCGCGTGATCTTGGCCTTGAGCCGTATGGTGTATCGTTCCATGTGGGGTCTCAGCAGCGAGAAATCGATATTTGGGATGGTGCCATCGCGAAGGTAAAAGTGGTTTGGGATCGTCTGTACAACGAATATGACATCAAACTGAAGATGATCAACTTGGGTGGCGGCTTTCCTGCTCAGTACATTCAAAAAACCAATCCATTCGAGACCTATGTGCAGGAGATCACCCGTTTTCTCTCAGAGGATTTTCCAGATGAAGTACCTGAAATTATCTTAGAGCCTGGCCGCTCACTCGTCGGTGATTCTGGGGTGATGGTATCAGAGGTGGTATTGGTTTCTCGTAAGTCAGCTACCGCGCTAGAGCGTTGGGTGTACACGGATGTTGGCAAATTCAATGGCTTGATCGAAACGCTGGATGAGTCGATTAAATATCAGATCTGTACCGAGCGTGATGGTGAAGAGGAGGAGGTGGTTATTGCCGGGCCAACCTGCGATAGCATGGATATCATGTACGAAAATCACAAGTACACATTACCGCTCTCTTTGCAGCCAGGTGATCGGATGTATTGGCTAGCCACGGGGGCCTATACCAGCAGTTATTGCTCAGTAGAGTTCAATGGTTTTCCGCCCTTGAAGACCTACTTTGTCTAGCTGAACTCTACCGGCTGAAAGCGCTCATTTGGGCGCTTTTCTGCGGGTATGGCAGCACGTATTTTGCTGGGTTCAGCTATCGCGATTTAGGTATGATTTCGCTTGTGTTGATCCAGGTTATGCGATGTTAGCCTTTTGTCTTAGCTCGTAGGGGTTGTCGCTTATTTGGTGCTATAGTTGAGTCACATAGCAAGGCTGCAGTTTACGAGCATTAACGCCTTTTGCTTTCTTTGCGGCTTTCCAACTCGACAATTAAAAGAAGAAAAATGAGCATCAGTGAGACGCTTGATTTAGCACGTCTGGAGTCTGGTGATAGAAGGATTATTGGGCGCTACCGTTGTGGCGATAGATGCCTTCTGGATCTCAAATCAAAGGAAACGGACTTCTTAGGCTTTTCGATCGAACAGTGGCAAGCTGCGGATTTTTTTATCAGCAGAGTGCACCCTGAAGATCGCCCGCGCCTGCCCTCTGGCGGTCAGATTCAGCATGAAAGCTACGCCGAATCCTTGCGTTTAAAAGGCGAGGCTGGGCGTTATCATGCAGTTGATTGCTACCTATTTCGTGCCCATGCTGATGATAAAAACCTGTTGGGTGTTGAGTTGATTGCGCACGGCAAACAGCATTTTTCGCCGGGTGATGCTCGCGACGTTCTTGAACGGGTTAACTTTACAGTTTATTGGGTTGATGCTAACGGTGTTGTGTTTGACTGCAATCAGGCTGCCTATCGAAATTTAGGAATGCAGCGCGAAGAGCTGATTGGGTTGCCGGTCTCTGCGTTTGATCTCTTTGTAGCACGCGGCAGTTTTAAGCAGATTATGCACTCCCAACTGCAAGACGATAACTTGTTCCACTTTGAAACCTTGCACAAGCGCAAAGATGGTTCCATGTATGCATTAGAAGTGCATGGGCAGAAGTTGCTCTCAAGCAGTGGTAAGGATGTTTACGTGGGCATTGGGCAAAGTCTTGAGGATCGTAATAGAACCCTGCGTGCGCTAGAACAGGAGCATCACCGCGCCAACTATTATCTCGATATTGCGGGAGTCATCATTGTCACGCTCGATGATAAC
This sequence comes from Neptunomonas sp. XY-337, assembly GCF_004959845.1. NCBI lineage: Bacteria > Pseudomonadati > Pseudomonadota > Gammaproteobacteria > Oceanospirillales > Oceanospirillaceae > Neptunomonas > Neptunomonas sp. XY-337. The sequence goes on from NZ_SPLL01000002.1 coordinate 615,389, forward strand.
GGCTGTGTCACGATGCTCAATCGTTTTGCATGTGAACTGTTTGGGATCGAGCAAGACGCCGCTATCGGGCTTAACTGGTTTGATAGCTTTCTGCCGCCAGAGAGCCGCCAGCCTGCATCTGATGCCTACCAGCGTTTACTCGCCTCGGATAAACAGCCTAAGCAAGAGATTGAGCGTCCTATTATCACCCAGCAAGGTGAGTATCGTTTGATTCGTTGGAACAATCGTATGCTCGAAGACGAGAACGGTGAGCGTATCGGAATTCTCTCATCTGGGAGCGATATTACCGCCCAGCGTGCGTCAGAGCAGACGTTATTGGCGGAGAAGAGTCGGCTTCGCACCTTGATTGATTCGATCCCGGATTTGGTTTCGTTCAAAGACAACGAGTCGCGGTATCTTGGCTGTAATAAAGCCTTCGAGATGATGAGTGGCAAAGCTGAGTCTGAGCTGGTGGGCACAGATGATTTCACCCTCTTTGGAGATACTGAGAGCGCTAAACGGATGCGTGGTGGCGACGAGGAGGTGCTTGGTAGCCAAAAGCCGTTACGCATCAACGAATGGGTGACCTATGCAGATGGCAGAAAAGTACTCCTAGATACCTTTAAAACGCCAGTCTACGACGGTGACCAACGGATGGTTGGCGTACTGGGCGTGAGCCGCGATATTACTGAGAACACGATGCTCAGTGGGCAGCTATCGTTGGTCAATGCGATGGTGGATATCAGCTTAGATCCGCTTATTTGCACGGTGCCAGATAAGGGTTTTAAGATCGTGTACGCGAACAGTGCCGCCATTAAGCACTTTGACGTGCCCGCTACACAACTTTACCAAACCAAGCTCGTTGATTGGGATACAAAATGTTCGCTTGAGGATATACAGCGGCGTTGGCAGGAGATTCAGCATACACAGCGTATCGCACGCACAACGCACAGACTGCGCAGTGGCGAAGAGATTCCCGTTGAGGTTTCATCACGGCCTTTTGTCTATGAAGACACCACTTACATGATCACCGTATTTAAGGATATTCGTGATCGGATCAGTTATGAAGAGGCGGTGAAAACTGCGGAGCAGCGTTCACGCTTGTTGCTTGAGCACACCAATGAAGGGATCTTTGGCGTCGATGCTAGCGGTGTGATGACCTTTATCAACCCGGCTGCAGCGAAGATGTTGGGCTATCGTGCTTATGAGCTGATCGGCCGCAAAGCAGGTACTCTGATTCATTCAAAGCGTGAGGATGGCTCCGCTATTGATGAGTTTGAGTGCAGTATCATGAAGTCGATCAGAGATGGCCGCAGCTATCGAATTGAGCATGATGTGTTTTGGTGCCGAGATGGCCACTCAATTCCAGTGGAGTATTGGAGTTCGCCAATTCACGACGATGATCGCGTTTCTGGTGCGGTAGTTACCTTTCACGATATTACCCACCGACGTAAAGCCGAGGAGCAGATCCGTTATCTTGCTTTTCATGACGCGTTGACTGGTTTGCCGAATCGGCGTTTGTTCCTTGATCGTTTTGAGCATGAGTTGAGCTTGGATCGGCGTTCTGGTCAGCACTCGGCCCTGCATCTTTTGGATATCGACCACTTCAAAGAGGTGAACGATTCGCTTGGGCATCCTGCAGGTGATCAACTGCTGATTGAGGTCGCAAAGCGGATTCAAGAGAGCCTGCGTGATGGCGATACATTCGCGCGTTTAGGGGGCGATGAGTTTGCGATACTGCAAAGCAGTGTGACAACGCCGTCGGATATTGCGGTCATGGCTGAGAAGGTGATTCAGTGTTTTGAACAGCCGTTTGACTTTTTAGGGAATAAACTCAAAACCAATACCAGCATCGGTATTGTCCTGTGCGATGAGCACGTGAGTGCGGATGATCTGATTACACGGGCTGATATCGCGCTTTATCAGGCGAAGGAGCGTGGCCGAGGTTGCTACATCTTCTATCAGTCAGAGATGACTGAGCGTGTCCAGCGCGAGGCCGAACTTGCACATATGCTCAGTAGCGCGCGCTTCTTGCAGCAGCTGCATATGGAATACCAGCCACAGTTTTGCTGCCAAAGCGGTAAGTTGATCGGTTTTGAGGCGCTATTGCGCTGGCAGCATCCTGAGATCGGCGCGATTTCGCCATTGACCTTTATTCCTGTCGCTGAAAAGCGTGGCATGATCGACGATATCGGCTTTTGGGTGGCGCAGCATGTTGCGACACAGATCGCGAGCTGGGATGAATCCGGTTACCAGTTTGGTGCAGTCTCTTTCAATCTTTCGCCCGTGCAACTGCGCAATCAGGAGGGCGTTCAGGCGCTTCTTGAGCTGCTGATCGATTCGGAGTTACCGCTCGGTACCTTTGAAGTGGAGATCACTGAGTCAGCGTGTATGGATGCTGGTAGCGAGGTGCTTGATATGCTCGAGAGTGCCGCTTCGTCGGGCCTGCGTTTGGCTATTGATGACTTTGGTACGGGTTACTCTTCCATGGTCGCGTTGAAGCAGTTGAGTGCGTCTCGGCTGAAGATTGATCGTAGCTTTGTGCGTGATATGTTGGATGACCCAAATGATCGACAGATTGTGAGTGCCACCATCGCGCTTGGCCACTCGTTAGGCCTTGAAGTCGTCGCAGAGGGTGTTGAAACCGCGCAGCAGCTCGAGGTTTTGCGTGAGCTAGGTTGTGATGTTGTGCAGGGGTATTTTTTGGGAATGCCGCTAGGGAGCGAGTTAGTATCGACTTTCCTCGCTCAGGGGCAGTTGATCTATACCGCGTTTCCGAAGCGCGCTAACGCTTAACCGACAACGTCTAGCGCGCGGGAGCGGAACTTTGCTCCACGCTCCGCTGCAATACGCGCGCACGAGGGTATATCGATCCCCTCTAAGCCCTCGATGGCAGTGACAGTGGTGTCGGGGATCCAGCTGGCGGAGCGTTCAATGAATGCTAAAACTGCCGGATAGCTATGAGGTAGGCTTGGCGCGCAGTGCTTTTCGTATAGGTATTCGTTTTGAGCATTTAACGAAACAGACACAGCGTCAATGCAGGTAGAGAGTAGTGGAATAATGTCCTCTTTATGGAAGAGGTTGCCTAAGCCATCTGTATTCAGCCGTGTCTTTCCGCCCGCTGCTTTGACGGCATTTGCAACACTTACAAGCGCTTTTAAGCGCAGTGTTGGCTCGCCATAACCGCAAAAAACAATCTCTTCATAGGCCGTTGGGTCGCCGATCTTTTCAATAATAGCTTCTGGGCTTGGCCGTGATCCTAGTGCTAACTGATAATCGTGTACCTTTGTGGTGCCGTTGTGCTTAGGGCAGAACTTACAGGCAAGTGTGCATCGATCAGTGAGGTTGATGTAAAGGCGGTTATCAATTTGATAGACCAGTATGTCGGCTTGCTGTTGGCAAGCACGCTTGGTTGGATTAGGGCGCGCTTTCATGGTGAATCCCTGACTGGTTAAACGGCACCCCTATTATATGAACACCACTTGCGCTCGCGATTTGATGAGCGTCAAGCACATACAACAAACGTCTTATATTTATATCATCATTTTCTAATTTAAAGGTATGCGCATACCGTCATAAGCCAGTGTAACGTTCGCCGGCAGGGAACCGGGGTTTTTATCAAGCCAGTTCTCTAGCTTGTGGCTGATGTGCGTCAGGAATGTTTGTTTGGGTTGTAACCTTTGCACAATGCGTAGTGCTTCATTGAGGTCATTATGGTTTCTGGGGCGTTCCTTTCGGGGAGGCTCTGCGCAATCCAAGATAAGGATGTCCAAAGGGGTTTGGTTTAGAAAGTCTGCGGTTTCATCTGCGATGCCACTCGTGTCTGTTAAATAGGCGAGTCGAGTGGATTTTGCTTGAATTACATAGCCGAACGTTGGTTTAGAGTGCTGCAGTGGAACGGGTGTTGCGGTGAACAGGTCAAACTCAACACATTCAAATGCGGTCAGCGGCGTCTGAAAGGCTAGGCATCCGGGGTGTTTATAAAGATCATCACAGCCTTTTGGGTCATCGGGGCGGAATACTGGGATGGCATGATCGATGTTGCCCCAGCGTAGGTGAAATAGCCCCTGTACGTGATCCATATGAAAGTGTGTCAGGAGTACGCGCTGAATATCGCTTGGGGCGAATAACTCGGCAAGGTCTGTTCTACCGGCATCAACTAGGGTGTTACCACTCGGAGTGCTCAGCATGGCGCTGGCGGGTTTGCGCTGCTTAGTTGCGTCTTTTGTCGCGCGTTGACACGCGTTGCATGTGCAGCCCCATACCGGTATTTGTGCTGCGCCTCCTGTGCCAAGGAAGACAAACTCAAGCATGATCTACGCACACCTCGTGGTGGTTTTTTTCGGTGTTTAAGTGCATGCGAATCAAAGTTTCCAATGCTTGAATAGTTTTGTTGATGTCACGCTCAAGCTTTATGAGGTGGCAGTGGGGGGCTAATGATGTGACGTACGCTTGCGCGCGTATCAAGCGTGCTTCAATCTCACTGGATGATGCTGTGCCTGATTGCAGCATTTGGCTGCGCAGCAGGTTGTTATCGGCATGTATTAGAATGGGGACCAGTTTTTTACCAAAGTGAGCTTTGGCGGTTTTTAGGCTTTCGCGAGAGCCTTTCACGAGTACTGATTGCCCCAGCGCAAGCCAAGCTTCAGTTTCGCTACCCAGTCCGTAGCTATTACCGTTGGCTTCCCAGCGAAAAATGATGCGCTGCATGGCGCTGCGTCGTTGAAACTCTTCTGATGATAGGCCAATATCGTTACGATCTATGTGGGCTGGAAGTGGGGCGCGGTAGCGGGGAGCGATCATTAATGAGTCATTGGTAATCAGCGTCTTTAGAGCGTTGATTAGTGTATCTTTTTGGCTGCCGGAGGCACCCATTAGGTAAAAAACGTTAGCCATTTACACTCCATTCATTGGCAAACTTTGTGACGTATATCGTCCGCCGTTTGTGCTGGAGGCTCTCATCCTTGCACGTTCAGTGGCATCTATAAGTGTAGCGGCAGGCTACAAATAAATTATGACAGTTTGAAGAAGCTTGTTCTTAAGATCTTTTTTAGACCTTGGTTTGAAATGAAAAAAAGCCCGCTGTTGCGGGCTTTTTTTCAGAGGCTTGGAGGGTTACTGGAGTACGCCGTTTTCATCGTAGTATTTCTGTGTGCTGTACTCACTCAGTGGCAGCTTACTGATAGAGCCTTCAGCTTCTACGTAGTCGACAAATGATTGTGCGTAGTCGAGGAATGTGTCAACGACCTTACCCTCTTCAGCCGAGATCACGCCGAAGGTTAGGTAGCCGTCACGTCCGCCGGCAATATAGTTGTTTGTAACGACTTTATAAGACGCGCTAAGGTCGAGCGCTGACCATGTGCTTGTGCCTTTGCGCATCACCTCTAGGTTACTGAAGCGCATACCTTTTGTTTGGGAGCGGTCAACATCCCAGCGCAAACCAGCGGCATAGGGGTATGCGCCTGTTGAGCCGTCAGGTGAGATAGCGTAATCGAAGGCATCTTCGAGAACCGCCTTAATCTGCGCACCGGTCATCGTGAGTTCAACCAGCGTGTTGGCAAAAGGTAGTAGCGTATACGCGTCACCCACCGTGATATCGCCTTGTGGAATGTCGACGCGTACACCGCCACCATTTTGAACTGCGATATCTGAGGTCAGACTCATCGTGCGGAACGCTTTGGCAACGATATTGGAGATATCGCTACCGTTTGACTGGGTGGCTGCAGCGTCACATAGCGCGCTTTTGCCCTGGCCTGGGATGCGTTCTAAGCAAAGGTCGTCTGTGCTGGAGCCGATCACCGCTTGCTTGAGTGAGTCAACTTGGTCTGAATAGCCAGCAAGCACGTTGGCAGCGGTTGGGTCATCCATTACGACCGATAGCACATCGTTGGCAGCGATAGCGTCCAGCACGGTTTGGCGTTCAGTACCCGCAAGCTCTGTGTCGTCGCGTTCAAATGTGTCGGCCAGTAGCAAGTGGGGTGTGCCGATACAGCTTTTCACTTTGCCGTCTTGCAGGGTGATATCTAGCTCACCAACAACGTTCGAGTACTCCCAGGCTTGCACAATACACACCGGTTCGCCGCTTTTATTGGTGAGTTGAGTGGGGTAAGGGCCAGCACTGTTAAGGCCGAGCGCAGTAAACTGATCGCCGAGTAGTGTGTGGGAGTCACCGCCGACGATTAGGTCAACACCGGTAAGGCTTTGGGCCAGTTTTAGGTCGTTTTTGTACTGGTAGTGGGTCATTAAGATGATGTTGTCGATACCCATTGCACTTAGTTCGTCGATGTAGCGCTGAGCAGTGCTTGTTTCATCGAGGAACTGGGTGGTTGCATCTGGGCTTGAGGAGTTCTTGGTTTTAGATGCGATATCGATTCCAATAATCCCCACCTTCTGATCACCGAAGGTTTTAATGGTATAAGGTTTGAAATAATCGGTGGCGCTGCTTTGCGCGAGTGGCGAGACTCCCACTTCTGGGATCACATTCGCGGCCAGTACATCGGTGTTGCAGGCACCGCTATTGAGGTGATCTAGGAAGGCTTTTAAGCCAGCATCGCCATCATCAAATTCATGGTTACCAAGTGCGAAAGCATCAAAGCAGACTTGGTTCATCATGGCGGCGTCCGCTTCGCCTTTGAAAAGCGTATAGTAAAGATCCCCCGTGATGGCATCGCCTGCATGAAGCTTAAGCACGTTGGTGGCGCCTGCTTGTAGGTCGTTCATCTTCTGCACGACCTTCGCAAAACCGCCCATTTTTACATCCGTGCTTGCGCCTGCTATTTCGATATCACCGCTGTTTCCGCGTAAGTGAGAGTGGTGGTCGTTAATGTGCAGAATTTTGAGTGTAAGTTCGCTAGCGGCTTGTGAGTCATTGTTGCTGTCGTTGCAGCCTGCCAGTGCAGTGGTAACCGCAACAGCGAATGCGGCCTTTTTGAACATGGTGAAATGCGGCATGAGTCTAATCCCTAATACGATGTCTTGATAAGGGCTAGACTAATTTAGAAAAGTGACACTTTTACTGCAAAAATGTTGTCATCTGAAGGAAAAAAGCCCCGAATTAGGTCGGGGCTTTAGTTGTTAATATGCTATCGCATTACTTTTTCTTTTCCCAGAACTCAGCGTTTTTGATGCCAAGTTTCTGTGGATCGAATGTGTAATCTTTAACGCCTGCTTTACGCTGTGCTTCATAATCTTTCAGGGCTTTTACCGCAGGTTTTGCCATGAAGAAGATGATCAGAATACCAACGATGTTCAACCATGCCATCAAGCCAACACCTACGTCACCCAGACCCCATGCAAGGTCTGCTGTTTTGATCGCGCCGTAGAATGTTGCTGCCAGTAGGCCTGCTTTTAGCAAGAAGTCCAGACCCGGAAGGTTGATGGTACGCTTTAAGTAAGCCAGGTTGGTTTCAGCGATGTAGTAGTACGCTAAAATCGTTGTGAACGAGAAGAAGAACAATGCCAGTGCGATGAACGGCTCACCCACACCAGGTAATACTTGCTCAACGGCAGCCTGTGTAAAGGCTGGACTGTTTGCTGCGATATCCGCTGCGATGTTCTGAACTAGGAATGCATCTCCAGCACCGTGTACGTTGTAAGCACCGGTGATCAGAATCATGAACGCTGTTGCAGAGCATACAAATAGGGTATCGATGTAGACAGAGAACGCCTGTACCAAGCCTTGTTGTGCTGGGTGGTCAACCTCTGCCGCCGCTGCTGCATGAGGACCTGTACCTTGGCCAGCTTCGTTCGAGTAAACGCCGCGTTTTACACCCCAACCAATCGCAGCACCAAAGCCTGCCATTGGAGTGAACGCATCAGCAAGAATCATGCTGATAACGCCCGGTAGCTGGTCGATGTTAAGCGCGATGATTGAACATGCAATCAAAATGTAGGCTAGCGCCATAAATGGCACGACAACCTGAGTGAACTGCGCGATACGCTTTACGCCACCAAAGATGATGAAACCAAGTACTAGGATAATACCTACGGCCGTTAAGATCTTAGTGAAGCTCAATGCGCCGAAGCTGGTTTCGATAGTTGCACCTGCGCCAAAGGCGATCTCTGCTGCATTACCGATACTGTTTGACTGTACACCTGGTAGCAAGAAGCCACATGCCATGATCGTTGCGATTGCGAAAACCCACGCGAACCACTTCTGGCCCATCGCTTTTTCAAAATAGAACGCTGGGCCACCACGGTATTGGCCTTCATGTTCCTCTTTGTAGATCTGACCAAGTGTTGATTCAACGTATGCCGTAGCAGCACCAAGGAAGGCAACTACCCACATCCAGAAAACCGCACCTGGGCCACCAAAGCCGATTGCCGCAGCAACACCGGCGATGTTACCCGTACCGACACGCCCGGATAGGGATACAGCCAGTGCTTGGAATGATGAGATACCTTTATCAGATGCATTGCCTGAGAAAAGTAGGCGCCACATTTCGCCGAACATGCGCACTTGGACAAAGCGCGTAAGAATGGAATAGAACAAACCAGCGCCCAAGCACAGGTAAATAAGTGCAGGGCTCCAGATAATGCCGTTTAAAAAATCGACAACAGATTGCATAAGGGACTCTCCATAAGAGAAGCAGATTTTAGTTAGAATTATCGCCGGAGAGTCTACCTTGTTTGGATTAGTAGATTTTTATTATTTTTTTCTAATGTTTAGACGAAAGTATGCTGTAGGGTTTCTATGTGGTGTATTTTTCTGTTTGCGGCGTTAACCCCAAAGTTTTGGATGCAAAAAGCGCTATCTAAGGTAGTTTTTGCTGATCTCTCGAAATTGATCGGTACCGGCTTTCTGTAGCCATTCAAATACCACCATCTCCTTGGAAACAACATGGATGCCTAGCTGGCGCATTCTATCTAGTGCTAGTTGGCGGTCTGCGGGGCTCCGTGAGCCAACGCAATCGGCGACAATAAATACACCTTTCCCTTGTTCGTTTAACTGTACTGCTGTTTGCAAGACACACACATGGGACTCCGTCCCTATAACAACGACTTGTTCTTTACATTGCGCTTCAAGCACTTGGCCTGCATCGGGGTCTGCGACGGAGGAAAAGTAGATTTTCTCTACCATTTGCTCAGCGGAGATGAGTTCCGCCAGTTCCGGTACCGTACTGCCGATGCCTGCAGGGTATTGTTCTGTTGCCAGTGTTGGGATGTCGAGCTTTTGAGCGATTTCAACCAGCCAGCGGCAATCTTTTATAAGTCGATCAGCATCATGAATCGCGGGAGCAAGCTTAGCTTGGATATCAATGATCAAGAGGCTAGAGCGGTCCGGTTGTATCAGCATATGCTTTCCCTCGATAGCAGATTGGTTTGATCTCTATTTTTTACAGGGCTTTTACCCTGTGGTCGAGCGTTATTGCTGCGCGGTGGCAGGCCTTACGATAAAAATAAAGCTCAGTAGCGCCAGAAAGCCCATTAGCGCGATACTCGTTGCCATGACGGTCGGAGTTCCTGAGTATGTATGTCCTACCACCATACCCACGCCTGCAGCGATTGCCGACTGCGTAAAACCCAGTAGTGCAGATGCAGTACCTGCCATTTTAGCAAAGGGGCTCATGGCACCGGCGGTAGATTGTGGCATCACGATACCGACGGCCGCCATAAATAAGACTTGGCAAAAAATCACCCAATATAAGTTATGTAAACCTAAGAGCGATGCTCCCATCATGGCGCTACCTGCAATGGCTGCGAGCAATGTGCCGAGCAATAGCATCCTGTTAATGCCCAGACGCGGCCCAATACGCTGGCCAATCTGCGTTCCTGACATATAACCCAGTACAACGGCGGTGAAGTAAAAACCGTAGTGATCTTCCGGTACACCAAAGAAGTCGATCAATACAAACGAGGAGCCTGAGAGGAATGAGAAAAGGCCTGAAAAGGTAAAACTGCAACACAGTGTATAGCCGAGAAAAACCGGGCTGCTGAATAGCGTTTTGTAGTTGGCAAAGATGGCTTTAGGGTGGAGGCTACTGACATTTTCAGGCGCTAAAGACTCCGAAACCTTCAAGCCAATGAGTAGCGTTGTTATTGCACCGTATACCCCCAAAAATACGAAGATCGCCGCCCAATTAAGTGATAGCAGCATATATCCACCAATAATCGGTGCGATTGCCGGTGCGAGCGCCATAATTGTACCCATCATCGACAGCACCTTGGCAGACTGAGTGGGGCCGTAGATGTCTCTGATCATTGTGCGGCCCAGAACAGGGCCGCCGCAGGCTCCGAGGGCTTGCAAGAAGCGATATGCAATCAACTCTTCAATAGTTGTGGCCATTGCGCAGCCAAAAGACGCCAGTGTAAATAGTACCAGCCCACCGAGCAGAATCGATTTACGGCCAAAGCGGTCGGCGAGTGGCCCGTAAACGAGCTGTGCGACCGCAAAGCCGCCAAAAAAAATCGATAACGTAATCTGAACCTGATCAATCGAGGAGTTAAGCTCATCAACAAGACTGGGGAGTGCAGGCAGATACATGTCTGTGGAAAGCGGGCCCAATGCAACCACGGATGCGAGGACTAAGATCGTAGCGAGTGAAGTAGGTGCGAACATGAGGTGACTCTTATAGTAGTGGCGAGGCTACTTTAACGGAGAATAATTTCAGTCAACAAGTTACAAAATCGCAAAAGATTATTGCGCTTCTTATGTCAGGTTTTTACCGAGGCTGCATCACTTTTAACGGTGCTAGGTAGGGGCTACCTTGATGATACGTATAAAGATGCCACTCCATTTATACTAAAGAGATACACAAAATAGTTTTTGATCAGTATTTATGTATCACAAGCTTTGGTGTATCTTGGCAAGTAACAAAGACCAGAATAATGATAGAGAATCCTCATGAGCACACTGTTTGAAAAACATCAGGACACACTTAAATCCGCCCTAAATGCCATCCAGACGCGTGACTACTGGAGCCCATACTCAGAGAACCCAAGTCCGCGCGCTTATGGCGAAACGGCTAACGCTGACGGTGAAGCGGCGTTTAAGGCGCACCTGAACGGCGCGTTCTCTCTTGATATGCCGGGTATTGTTGGCGAGGCGGGTGCTGAGGTTTCTCCTTATGGTATTGATCTCAATGTAAAATACCCGTTAGTTGATCTTGATGTGTTGTTGCCCGAGATGGAAAGCGCACGCCAAGCATGGCGTGATCAAGGTGCAGATGGCCGTGCAGCTGTCTGTCTTGAAATCCTAGAGCGTCTGAACAAGCGTAGCTTTGAGATTGCTTATGCGGTTATGCATACCTCAGGTCAGGGCTTCATGATGGCCTTCCAAGCGGGTGGCCCTCACGCGCAAGATCGCGGCTTGGAAGCGGTAGCTTATGGCTACTCGGCAATGACTCACACACCGGGGGCTGCGACTTGGACTAAACCACAGGGTAAGCACGATCCGCTAGTACTGGAGAAGAAGTTCACCACTGTTGGTCGCGGTATCGGCTTGGTAATCGGTTGCTCTACATTCCCAACATGGAACACCTACCCAGGTATGTTTGCTGACCTGATTACTGGAAACCCAGTGATCGTTAAGCCGCACCCAGCGGCAATTTTGCCAGCGGCTATCAGCGTTCAGATTGCTCAAGATGTGCTCAAGGAGCATGGCCTACCGCCGCATATCGTTTCTTTGGTGATCGACGAAGATGCTGCGAAGCCGGGTACGGCTGAACTTGCTAAACGTGATGAGATTAAATTGATCGACTTCACCGGTAACACAGCATTTGGTGACTGGTTGGAGCAAAACTGCACGCAGGCGCAGGTTTACACTGAAAAAGCGGGTGTAAACACCATCGTTATCGACTCTACTGATGACTATAAAGGTATGTTGCGTAACTTGGCGTTTACGTTGAGCTTGTACTCTGGCCAGATGTGCACAACGCCGCAAGATATTTTCGTGCCAAAAGGCGGAATCGAAACGGATGCTGGCCATAAAAGCTTTGACGACGTTGCGGCGGATCTGGGTATGGCAATTACTAAGTTCCTGTCTGATCCCGAGCGCGCTGCTATGGTCTTGGGTGCGATCCAAGCGGATGCAACAGCGGCACGCGTAGATGGCAGCAACAAGCTGGGCACGGTTGTACGTGAGTCTGACGTTGTTGAACATCCACATTTCCCGAATGCGCGTATGCGCTCCCCATTGCTGATGAGCATTGATGCAGCGGATGAAGCAACATATATGCAAGAGCTGTTCGGTCCAATCAGCTTTGTTGTTAAGGCCGACGATACCAATCACGCAATTGAGCTAGCTCGTCGTGCGGTTAAAGCCCACGGTGCTATTACCATGGGCTGCTACTCGAGCAGCGATGCGGTACTCGACCAGATTGAAGATGCGGCATTGGATGCAGGTGTGGCGCTAAGCTGTAACCTGACTGGCGGTATCTTTGTGAACCAAAGCGCGGCATACAGTGATTTCCATGCAACGGGTGCAAACCCTGCTGCTAATGCGTGTTTGTCAGACTTGGCTTACGTTGCAAACCGTTTCCGCGTGGTGCAAAGCCGTCGCCACCCAAAAGGTTAATCGGAGGGGTTATGACGTACGAAACACTTCTGGTTGAGGTTGCTGATGGCGTAGGGGTGATTACCCTTAATCGCCCGAAGGCGATGAACGCTTTAAACCAAACGCTGACGCGCGAGCTAGGCGAAGCTGTTGATGCACTTGAGGCCGATCAGGCTGTCGGCTGTATCGTACTAACAGGTGGTGACCAAGTATTTGCCGCAGGTGCTGATATTAAAGAGATGAAGGACCTCTCCTTCCATGATCTCTACGTCTCGGATTTTCCGCGTATCCAACGTGATTGCTGGCGTGCAATTGATGAAGCGCGTACGCCGGTGGTAGCTGCGGTAGCAGGTTTTGCATTGGGCGGTGGTTGTGAGTTGGTGCTAGCATGTGACTTTATCGTCGCTGCGGATAGCGCGAAGTTCGGCCAGCCCGAAATTTGCATCGGTACCATGCCAGGAGCGGGTGGTACTCAGCGTCTGACTAAGGCGGTGGGTAAAGCGAAGGCGATGGATATGTGCTTGACCGGCCGCATGATGGATGCAGAAGAGGCCGAGCGTGCTGGGCTTGTCTCGCAAATTGTATCTGCGGACGCTCTGCTTGATACAGTACGCAAAGTCGCTAAGAAGATTGCTAGCCATTCGCGCCCTGCGGTTATGATGATCAAAGAGTCTGTTGATCTTGCAGTGGATGCCGATCTGCAGGACGGGTTGTTGTTCGAGCGCCGCAATTTTGCCGCGACCTTTGCATTCGAAGATTGCAAAGAGGGCATGAACGCATTTGCAGAGAAGCGTAAGCCGGTTTTCAAACACCGCTGATTTCTTTACAGTGTAGAAAGTATACGGGCGCATAGGCGCCCGTTTTATTTGGTACAGAGAGAGTAAGCATGCTGCAAGGAAAAACAGCTTGGATCACCGGCGCAAGTTCCGGTATTGGTGAGGCGACAGCACGCCGCCTCGCGAAAGAGGGTGTGAATTTAGTTTTGACGGCGCGGCGCGAAGAAAAGCTAGTGGCGCTCGCGGCAGAGCTTGAGGCGAAATACGGCGTGGCGGTTGCCTTAGAAGTTGCCGATGTCTCTGACCGTCCGGTAATGGAGGTGATAGGCGAAAAGATCGCAGAGCGCGGCGGTGTTGATATTCTGATCAATAATGCCGGTACGATGCCAATCAGCCCTATTTTATCTGGCCGAGTGGATGAATGGGAGCAGATGATTGACGTGAATATCAAGGGTGTGCTCTATGCTATCAATGCTGTTTACGCAGGGATGGCGGAACGAAAGTCAGGGCACATTGTCAACATCAGCTCAATCGCTGCGCGCCAGACGTACCAGAGTGCGGGCGTTTATGCGGGTACTAAGCACGCTGTGCGGGCAATTTCCGATACGCTGCGTAAAGAGGCGATTCGCTTTGGTGTGCGGGTAACCGATATTCAGCCAGGAGCTGTGGCCACGGAGCTACCCGATAGCATTAACCATCCGAAGATTCGTGATGCCGTTAAAGCGAATATGTATGCTGAGGGCAGTGAGATTTTGCAGCCTGACGATATCGCAAACGCAATTTACTATGCGCTGACACAGCCTGCTTACATCGATGTGAGTGAGCTGCATATTCGCCCCGTGATTCAGGAAGATTGATCAGTCTACTTTGCGTTGTTAGCGGTTTGGATAGCTGTAGTTTTTAAGGAGTGATGAGTTGTACAAGTTATTGATTTTTGATTGGGACGGTACGGTCATCGACTCGACAGCCCGCATTGTCTCAAGTATGCAGGCGGCAGCGCGCGACTTGAGCTTGCCAAGCTTAGAAGATCATGAAGCGCGTGAGATAATCGGTTTAGGGCTACCGGAGGCGATTCGGCAGCTCTTTCCGGGCATTAACGACGACATGATTGAACCAATGCGTGAGCGATATGCGTACTACTATTTAGAAGGCGATAATACGCCAACGGCACTCTTCGCAGGCGTGCAAGCAACTCTAGAGGCGCTGCGCGATAGGGGTTACCGCCTAGCGGTCGCAACCGGAAAAAGCCGTAAAGGGTTGGACCGAGTATTAGCGCAGACAGGACTGGGATCGTTGTTTGAAATTACGCGGTGTGCTGACGAGACAACATCAAAACCAGATCCTCACATGCTCCATGAGATTCTTGCCGAAACAGGGGTTGCTGCAGAGCACGCGCTGATGGTGGGTGATACCGAGTTCGATATGGAGATGGCGCAGCGAGCGAATGTTGGGCGAATTGCTGTTAGTTATGGCGCTCATCATATCGACCGCTTGGGTAAGTATGAGCCGGTCTTGGAAGTGCATGCGTTTGCGGAGATTGCGCGGTGGCTCGAAACGGTTCAAGGAGTGTGTGAGTGAGTCAGAATCAATGGGGAGAAAGCGTGGAAGAGGAACTTGAGCGTAAGCTAGAAAATGCGGCTAAGAAAGGCTCGGGCAAAGAGTGGAAACTCATTGAGCGAATGCTTAATGGTCTCTTTGTCGAGCAGCGCCGTGCTCGGCGTTGGGGCATCTTTTTCAAACTACTCACGTTTGCTTATCTGTTTATTATTCTCGGTGCGTTTCTGTTCCGTTATGGGTTTGCACCAGAGCAGAGTGATAGTTCGCTGCCTCACGTCGCAGTGGTCGAAGTTGTTGGTCCGATATCCGCTCAAGAGGAAGCCAATGCTGACTCTATCATTTGGTCGCTGCGCAATGCATTTGAGGCCGATGCTGCGAAAGCCGTTATTGTGCGCATCAACAGTCCTGGCGGTAGCCCTGTACAGTCGGGCTATGTTTATGACGAGATAAAGCGCCTTAGGGAAATATACCCCGAAAAACCGTTGTACGCTGTGATCACGGATATCGGTGCTTCGGGTGCATACTATATTGCAGCCGCTGCTGATGAGATCTACGCAGATAAAGCAAGTTTAGTGGGCTCGATCGGGGTTGTCTCGGGTGGCTTTGGGTTTGTTGATCTGATGGACAAGCTTGGTGTGGAGCGCCGCACGTTCACGGCTGGTGACAACAAAGCGCTGCTGGATCCATTTAGCCCATTGCGAGAGCAGGATAAGGTGTTTTGGCAATCGGTTTTAGATACAACACATCAGCAGTTTATCGACCAAGTTAAGAAAGGCCGTGGTGATCGTCTTAAGGATGACCCAGCGCTGTTTAGTGGTTTGGTTTGGACGGGCGAACAAGCTCTCGAAAGCGGCCTAATCGACGGCTTGGGCAGTGCAAGTTCTGTGGCACGCGATAAGCTAGATATAGAGAAGCTGCGTGACTATTCGCCGCGCAAGTCAGCGCTGGACGAAGTGGTAGAGCGTTTTGGTGTTATCTTCGCGAAGACGTTAAGTAGCCAAGTTGGCCTAACCGACGGTGTGCAGTTGCGTTAATGTCAGCGTAAAAAATAAGGGAGCTTAGCTCCCTTTTTTATTACTTGCGCTTACTGAGAGCTGAGCACATCGATGCCCTGTGTTAGCAGCATCTTTGTGAGCTGAATGAGTGGTAGGCCGATCAAACTATTGGGATCATCCCCTTCTAGCTTCTCGAACAGCGCTATTCCTAAGCCTTCTGACTTGAAGCTGCCAGCGCAGTTGAGCGGCTGCTCTTTGGCTACATAGTTTTCTATCTGTTGCTCGCTTAAGGTGCGAAACTGCACGTTGAAGGGTTCTACTATGGCATCTATCGTTTGATGTTGTGTGTTAATGACCGCCAAGCCTGTTAGAAACGTGACGCGTTTGCCTGATAGTAGCTTAAGTTGTTCGTGCGCTTTCGTGGCAGTCCCCGGTTTGCCGAGAATCACACCATCACAAACGGCAACCTGATCAGAGCCAATAATAATCGCACTATCAAACTGTGTTGCAATGGCTTGTGCTTTTTCAATGGCAAGCCTTTTTACGAGTGCGGCGGGTTGTTCGGCTGGTTTTGGTGACTCATCAATATCAGGGCTTGCATGTTGGTAGGGGAGTTCCAATTTGTCGAGCAGCATACGTCGATATGGGGAGCTAGAGGCTAACACCAGTGTTTGCATCTTTATTGTCCTAAGGGGTTATCTATCGTGAAAGAAAGGCGTAGAATACTCGCGCTTTTTTCGGGTTTGCAACCCGTTTTCCTTTGACAGATGGGCCATGTGCCCCTAGAATTGCGCGCTTATGTCGTACGGTAACTTGCCGAAAATAATTGACCCGCGAAAGCTTGCTGAGCGGGAGGTACGAATTGCAGGTCAAGTAAAGGCTGAAAAAATGCCTCGTCTTGCCTCTTATCTGTGCCAAGGTGAAGATGAGATCAGTGTTGATCTGCTCTTTTCGTTGGACGAATTGAGAATTCGTACTATTACAGGTAGTGCTGAAGGTCGTGTTCACATGACGTGTCAGCGATGCCTAGATCCGGTAGAAGTTGATGTTAAAGCAGAGTTCAATCTAGCGATCGCGTTTAACGAAGAGAGGGCTAAACAGCTACCTCGCTACTATGATCCGTTAATCGTTGAGGAAGAAGATATTGAACTTTTGCCGATAGTCGAAGAGGAACTTATACTGAGTCTGCCGCTTGTTCCATACCATGCGGATTGCAGTGTTCAGACATCCTTTGGCGACGCAGAGGCAATCGACGAGCCCGAACCAGAAAAAACGAACCCGTTCAGCGTATTGGCCCAGTTGAAGGCCGATAAGAAATGATTTAGGAGTTAGCTAACCATGGCAGTTCAGAAAAGTAAAAAGTCTCGTTCACGTCGTGACATGCGTCGTTCTCACGATGCTTTGAGTGGTCCAACTCTGTCCGTAGATGCTACGACTGGTGAAATTCACCGTCGTCACCACGTGACAGCTGATGGCTTCTACCGCGGCCGTCAGGCTGTATCTACTGACAGCGAATAATATTCTTGTCAGATCGCGTCATTCTCTCTGTTGATGCGATGGGCGGGGATTTCGGTCCCCGCATCACCCTCCCTGCATCTCTATCGGCTTTGCGCCGATATCCTTTTCTAACAATTCATCTGATTGGTGATAAGCCTGAGCTCGAAAGGCGGCTCAAGAAGCAGCGTCTGCCGCTCTCGGTTGTGTCTCGTTTAGTACTAGTTCATGCACCTGATGCAGTTCCTATGGATGAAAAGCCGTCACTTGCTATTCGCAATAGGCAGCAATCTTCGATGGCTATGGCTGTTCGTCTCGTTTCAGAAGGCGAGGTGGATGCGTGTGTTAGTGCGGGTAACACCGGGGCGCTCATGGCTTTTGGGCGGTTGGTGTTAAAAATGCAGCCGGGGATTGATCGTCCGGCAATTATCACGTCTGTTCCAACCCAGTCTGGGCATTGCTACATGCTTGATCTGGGAGCGAATGTTGATTGCACGCCAGAGAACCTCTTGCAGTTCGCTATCATGGGGAGTGTGATGGCAGAAACGGTCGATGGTATCGCTCGCCCAACGGTAGGGTTGCTCAATGTGGGTGAGGAGAGCATCAAGGGAAGTGAGTTGGTGAGGATGGCTAATGAGCTGATCCTTCAGCAGGAAGGGCTTAACTATATCGGTTATATCGAAGGCTCCGATGTTTTCTCAGGTAAGGCTGATGTGGTGGTTTGCGACGGTTTTGTTGGCAATATCGCGCTGAAAAGTTGCGAAGGGTTAACACGTTTAATTACTAAAAAAGTGCGCCATAGCTTTACTAAGAATATGTATCGTCGCTTTTTGGCGATGTTGGCGCAGCCTGTGCTGCGAGAAATTCAGGCGCAAATGGATCCGTCGAAACGTAATGGTGCCACGATGCTGGGCTTGCAAGGCATTGTTATGAAGAGCCATGGTGGCGCCGACCGTAAAGGTTTCGGTTATGCACTGGATCAAGCTATTTCTGAAGTGCGTCAAAATGTTCCGCAAAAGGTTAGCGATCGCCTTGCGAGCTTTGTAAACACGCATTAAAACATTCTAATTCCTCGCTAATCCTGTAAACTATCCTGCCAAAAAAGGGCGCACCTGCATGAGGGGGCGTCGCAGAATAAATTTGTCTTTCAAGTAGGTTGAATCTCTCTATGTCACAGTCTCTTGCACTTGTATTTCCCGGTCAGGGGTCTCAGCAGGTGGGTATGCTCGCTGAGCTTGCTCAAACTAATCCCATCATCGAAGCAACATTCGCGGAGGCTTCTGAGGTCCTAGGATATGATCTATGGGCGCTCGTTCAGAATGGTCCTGAAGCCGATTTGAATCAAACGGATAAAACTCAGCCTGCACTGTTGGTCTCAGGTGTTGCGCTTTGGCGCTTATGGCAAGAAAAAGGTGGTGCGAAACCTGCGATTATGGCTGGACATAGCCTAGGTGAGTACACTGCTTTGGTATGTGCAGGTGCGATTCCTTTTGCGCAAGCGGTAACGTTGGTAAAACTGCGCGGTGAGTACATGCAGCAAGCGGTGGCGCCCGGCGCTGGTGCTATGGCAGCAATTCTCGGTTTGGCAGATGAGGCGGTAAAAGCTGCTTGTGAAGAAGCGGCGCAAGGCGACGTAGTGGCACCGGTTAACTTTAACTGCCCGGGCCAAGTGGTCGTGGCTGGTGAAGCGGCGGCTGTGGAGCGTGCCATTGATGCTTGTAAGGCCGCTGGAGCGAAACGTGCAGTTCCTCTGCCAGTTAGCGTACCGTCGCACTGTGCATTGATGAAGCCTGCCGCGCAAAAGCTTGCGGAGAAGCTTGCTGAAGTAGATATTACGCTGCCTGCTATCCCGGTATTGCAGAATGTTAAAGCGGCTCAAGCGCAAAGCGCAGAAGAGCTGAAAGAGAATCTTATTGCTCAGCTTTATAGCCCTGTTCTATGGACGGACAGCGTTGCTGCGATGGTTGAGCAAGGTGTTGAAAGCACCGTAGAGTGCGGCCCAGGTAAAGTGCTCTCCGGGCTGAATAAGAAAGTTCATAAGCCGTTGGCGGTCAAAGCAATTGGTGATGTCGCAGGCCTCGAAGCTGCGCTAGCGCTTTAATAAGGATAATTTTATGAGTATTGAAGGCAAAGTAGCTCTGGTCACGGGTGCAACACGTGGCATCGGTAAAGCGATCGCAGAGGAATTAGGTCGCCAAGGCGCTATTGTTATCGGTTCTGCTACAAGTGATGGCGGTGCTGAATCTATCTCTGCATACCTGCAAGAGAGCGGTATTTCAGGGCGCGGTGTAAAGCTCAATGTTGCGGATGCTGAGTCTGTTGAGGCAGTCATTAAGGCAGTGCAAGAGGAGTTTGGTGCGATCACGGTTTTGGTCAATAATGCCGGTATTACGCGCGACAATATCATGATGCGTATGAAAGATGATGAGTGGGATGATGTGCTGAACACAAACCTGACATCTATCTATCGTGTCGTAAAGGCTTGCTTGCGCGGTATGACCAAAGCGCGCTGGGGGCGGATTATCAGTGTTAGTTCGGTTGTTGCCTCTATGGGTAATGCTGGCCAAGCCAACTACGCTGCTGCGAAGTCGGGAATGGAAGGTTTCACGCGTGCGTTGGCGCGAGAGATCGGCTCGCGCAATATTACGGTTAACTGTGTTGCGCCTGGTTTTATCGATACCGATATGACCAAAGACTTGGCTGATGAACACAAAGCTGCGCTTCAGTCACAGATTCCGATGAACCGCCTTGGGCGTCCGGAAGAGATTGCTGCTGTTGTTGGATTCCTTGCAAGCGAAGGCGGAGCCTACGTGACAGGCGAGACAATCCAAGTGAACGGCGGCATGTACATGAGCTAAGTCAGAGTATTTTCTCGAAATATTTGTAATTTTCACCGATTTGTTGATAATTGGCCGACAGCCGATTATCAAAGTAAATTACCTCCTTGCTATGCAAGGGGTAGTTCTAATAAAATCACGATCTCGTGTCGTAAATGGCATGAAGGGTTGATAAATAGATAGGAAGAGTTATGAGCAATATTGAAGAGCGCGTTAAGAAGATCATCGCGGAACAGCTGGGTGTTAAAGAAGAAGAAGTAACTAACGAAGCTTCTTTCGTTGAAGACCTAGGTGCTGACTCTCTGGATACTGTTGAGCTGGTTATGGCTCTGGAAGAAGAGTTCGAAACAGAAATTCCAGACGAAGAAGCTGAAAAGATTACGACTGTTCAGCTAGCAATCGATTACGTAAACGCTCATCAGTAATCGACTCGTCACCGAGATCATATTTTGATTGAAAAGCCGCATCTGCGTTCGTGGAGTGCGGCTTTTCTTTTTCTATAGTTTTTCAACTGGAGTGGCACTATGTCTCGCAAAAGAGTGGTAGTTACCGGTCTAGGTATGCTGACACCGGTAGGTAACACTGTAGAGGGTGCTTGGGAGAGTATTCTCGCTGGAAAAAGTGGGGCTGCACCGATAGAGCACTTTGATGCTTCTCAATTTTCTACACGCTTTTCCGCTTCTGTCAAAGAGTTCGATGTTGCGCAGTACATGAACCCTAAAGATGCTCGCAAAATGGATCTGTTTATTCAGTACGGCATGGCTGCGGCGATGCAAGCGATCCAAGATGCAGAGCTGGAAGTGACAGAGCAAAATGCGCCGCGCATTGGTTGTGCGATTGGCTCGGGTATCGGTGGTCTCACGATGATTGAGGCTACGCATAACACGCTGAACAAAAGCGGCCCACGACGCATTTCACCGTTCTTTGTACCCGGCAGTATCACCAACATGATTGCGGGGAATTTGGCCATCCAATATGGGTTTAAAGGGCCGAATATTGCAATAACTACCGCATGTACAACGGGCACACATAATATTGGCTCTGCGATGCGCATGATTCAGTACGGCGATGCCGATGTCATGTTGGCAGGTGGTGCTGAGATGGCAACATCACCGCTAGGTATTGGTGGTTTCGGTGCCGCTCGCGCGCTATCTACACGCAATGATGACCCTGAGAGAGCTAGCCGCCCTTGGGATGCTGATCGCGATGGTTTTGTGCTCGGTGATGGTGCAGGTATCGTTGTGCTGGAAGAGTACGAGCACGCAAAAGCGCGTGGCGCGCACATCTATTGCGAGCTAGCTGGCTTTGGCATGAGCGACGATGCTCATCACATGACGGCTCCGCCAGAGAATGGTGAAGGTGCCGCGTCATCTATGGCGAATGCCATCAAAGATGCTCAGCTGAACCCGGAGCAGGTACAGTACGTCAATGCACATGGCACCTCAACGCCCGCGGGCGACCTTGCTGAAACGAATGCAGCGAAAAATGTCTTTGGTGCTTCAGTAGATCAGTTACGTATGAGCTCGACGAAGTCGATGGTTGGCCATTTGCTGGGTGCAGCTGGTGCGGTTGAAGCGATCTTCTGTGTTTTGGCGCTACGTGATCAAGTTGCTCCACCGACGATCAATTTGGATAACCCCTCTGAGGGCTGTGATCTAAACTACGTTGCCCACCAAGCGCAAACCTGTACGATCGATGCAGCGGTATCCAACTCGTTTGGATTTGGCGGCACCAACGGTACGCTGGTTTTCCGTCGCATTTAACATGCTTCTTGGGGGCCGCCTCCTGGCGGTTCCCAGCTATCAGACCTACTCATGAGTAAAATAACGTTAATCAATGGACTTATTGATACGCATCTCGATCCTGCTGATCGCGGTTTGGCGTATGGCGATGGTTTATTTGAGACGATATTGACACTGAATGGGCGACCTCTTTATTGGCAAATGCATCTTGAGCGCTTAACCAGCAGTTGTCAGCGCTTAGGCATCAGCACTCATGGCCTTGTTGCAGAGCTTGAACAGGACATCAAAAAACTCAAGGCAGATTTGTCTGAGTTTGGTCAAACCTCTGGTGTGTTGAAGATAACCGTGACTCGTGGTCAGGGTCAGCGTGGTTATGCATTCGATAGTCATGTTACGCCGACACGCATCGTTGCTTGGTCGCCTTATCAGCGTGATGAGATGAAACCTGCTCAAGGGGTTGAAGTCAGGTTTTGTAACACCGTGCTTGGCAAGAATTCTCTATTGGCGGGTATGAAGCACCTTAATCGTCTTGAGCAGGTGTTAGCGCGAGCGGAATGGTCTGATCCGCATATTTCAGAAGGCCTCGTGCTTGATGTTGACGGTAGGTTGGCAGAAGGCACAATGAGTAACCTTTTTTGGGTGGAGCAGGGGGTGCTTTTTACACCGACGTTGGCGCAGTGTGGAGTCCATGGTGTGATGCGAACTCGGATCATGGAGCTTGCTCAGCATACTCGAATCGAGGTTAAAATGGTGGATCGCCCGCCGAGCGTGCTGAAAACAGCTGACGAAATTTTTCTGGCTAATTCAGTGATCGGTATATGGCCGGTTGTAAAATTGGCAGATCAATCCTACCCGGTTGGCCCTGTCACACGGCAGCTTCAAGCGCTTGTAGAAAAGGATGAGATGTAGGTGAAACGCTTTTTTTCTGTACTGTTTTTAATGGCTATTGCTGCTGGTGCGACAGGGTATTGGCTATGGGGAGACCTGCATCGTTACATGTCGACCTCTGTAGCATTAGAGGCGCCCGTTGAGTCGTTGGTGGTTGAAAAAGGAACATCCTTTAACCGTTTGCTTAATCAGCTAGAAAAAGCATCGCTGATTGATAATCCACTGTATTTTAAGGTGTATGCACGGCTTAACAAGCTAGCGCATCGCGTTAAAGCAGGGGAGTACCAGTTTGCGTCGGATGTGACACCTGCCGAATTGCTAGACAAGATGGTACGTGGCGAGACCGTGCAGCACTACTTTACTATCATTGAGGGCACGACGTTTCGGCAACTGAGATCAGCTTTGGCAGCGAAAGCGCCACTACTGAAGACGACGATTGCCGATATGTCCGATCAAGAGGTGCTGAAGGCGATCGGCGCGAAAGAGCAGCACCCTGAAGGCTTATTCCTTGCTGAGACGTATCAAATTAAGCGTGACAGCACTGACCTTGAGCTACTCAAACGTAGTTATCAGCAGTTACAAACGGCTCTCCAAGCTAGTTGGGATTCAAAAGAGAAGTCGCTGCCCTATAAGTCCTCTTACGAGGCGCTGATCATGGCATCCATTGTGGAGAAAGAGACGGCAGTGGCAGCAGAGCGCCCCCAAATTGCTGGTGTTTTTGTGAAGCGTCTGAGAAAAGGGATGCGTCTACAAACAGACCCGACCGTCATTTACGGTATGGGGGAGCGCTACAAAGGGAACATTACACGCAAAGACTTACGCCGGCCTACACCTTATAACACCTACACGATCCCAGCTTTGCCGCCTACGCCCATTGCTATGGTAGGGCGCGAAGCGATTCAGGCTGCGCTTAACCCTGTTGTTGGTAAGTGGCTTTACTTTGTGGCGAAAGGGGATGGAACGCATCAGTTTTCAGCGACGCTGCGTGACCATAACAATGCAGTAAGACAATATCAGCTTAGACGCAAGCGTGAATACCGCTCGACACCGGAGTAACTATGGGCAATGAGACAGGCTTTTTCATAACCGTTGAAGGGACCGAAGGAGTAGGGAAAAGCACCAATATCGCCTTTATTCAGCAGCTGCTTGCCGAACAGGGTAAAGAGCTGCTCGTAACCCGAGAGCCCGGCGGGACACCATTGGCGGAAGAGATCCGTGCGATGCTGCTATCACAAAGGCAAGAACCTGTTGCTAATGACGCAGAGCTATTGCTCGTATTTGCGGCGCGAGCACAGCATCTTGCGCAAACGATAAAACCCGCGTTGGCAAAGGGAAAGTGGGTATTGAGTGATCGCTTTACCGATGCGACATTTGCCTATCAGGGTGCCGGGCGCGGTTTAGATTGGCAGCGTATCGCGCAGCTTGAGCAGTTTGTGCAGAGCGATCTGCGCCCAGACTTGACGTTGCTGTTAGATCTTCCGGTTGAAGTGGGGATGGCGCGAGCAAGTGCGCGTAGCGCCCCTGACCGATTTGAAACTGAGAAACAGGCTTTTTTTGAGCGTGTGCGCGCAGGCTATTTACGCCGTGTTCAAGAGGAGCCAAGCCGGTTCGCAGTGATCGATGCCTCGGCGCCCCTAGCGAATGTTCAGCAACAGATAAAAGATGCACTTATCACCAAGCTAGGGTTCGTAGGCTAATGGATATCGCGGAGCGTTATCACGCCTTAGATGCGCAAGTTTACCCTTGGTTTGAGGCGCAGTGGCAGCGTGTGGTTAAGCTGCATGATTCGCAGCATTTGCCACATGCGTTGTTGATCAATGGTATGCCGGGGCTTGGGAAACAAGCGTTCGCAGAGGCGTTAGCAGGTTATGTGATCTGCCATCAACCGCGTGATGGCCGTGCGTGTGGGCAGTGCCGTAGCTGCCAGTTGTTGAATAGCAGTGGGCACCCGGATCTCTATTTTTTAGCACCATCTGATAGTGGCAAAGCGATCAAAGTTGATCAAATTCGCGAACTCTCTGACTTTATGCACAGTACCGCTCAGCAAGGGGGCTACCGCGTTGTGATTCTTAATCCGGCGGAAGCGATGAATACATCAGCGGCGAATGCTTTGCTCAAAACACTAGAAGAGCCTGGCAATGATGTGCTACTAATTTTGATCACACATCAGCTTGGTCAGGTGATGCCAACCATTAAAAGCCGCTGCCAGCGGGTTGATTGTCATCCGCCTCAGCTTGCGCAAGCAACACAGTGGATGGTTGAGCATCTTGAGCTAAGCGAAGATGAAGCGGCGCAGTTGCTGGATGTTGTACACGGCGCACCGTTGGCAGCTATCGAGTTTAAAGAAGCTGGGCACCGGGCCTTACGGGGTAAGTTCCTAGTCGCGTTAAAAGAGCTGTTACAAGATAGATCGACCCCGTTTGAGGTAGCCGCCAGCTTCCATAAAGAGGACGTTGAAGCGTTGCTGAGTTGGCTACAAGGCCTCTTGGCTGATGTATCACGTATCAAGGTGGGCGGCGCAGCAGCACCTATCCGAAATCGAGATGTGCAAAAAATGTTGAATAGTGTTGCTAAATACACCTCGAAGGATAGAATCTTTACATTGGTTGATACTGTTCAGCAGGAGCGTCTTGGTGTAGCACGCCGACAAAACCCCAATAAACAGTTGATGCTAGAACGCATTCTTATAGATTGGCGCGATCTGGTTCGCACCGAGTAGAGAGGGAGTTCGTCAAGTCCAATGTCAGTTGTTCCTCGGATTAGTCACGGTATTTTGTCGTTAAGCGTGGAGACCAAAGAGGATCTCTACAAAGCTTACATGTCCTATATCAGCAACGGCGGTATGTTTATACCAACGACCCGCTCCTATCACTTAGGGGAAGAGGTGTTCATGCTGCTGACACTCATGGATGAGCCCGACAAAATTCCGGTTACCGGTAAAGTGGTATGGGTGACACCCAAAGCCGCGCAAGGGGGCAAAATCCCCGGTATCGGTATTCAGTTGTCGCCAGACGACACAACGCTTGTGCAGAAAATTGAGACCTACTTGGCCGGTGCATTGAACTCAGATCGCAGAACTCATACGCTGTAGGCCGCTTTTTTACTATGTTTGTAGATTCTCATTGTCATCTCGACAAGCTTGACCTCTCGCCTTATAACAACGATTTCAGCGCCATGCTAGCCGCCGCCCACGAACGTAACGTGGGCCGTATGCTGTGTGTTTCCATCGATATCGACCAGTTTGATACGATGTATGAATTGATCAAGGATAACCCTGCGATTGATGCATCACTGGGTGTGCACCCGTTACATGTTGAAAGTGAAGCGGGTATTGAGTCGGTGGAAGCGCTCGTAAACCGAGTGCAGGCGTTGGATAAGATCGTAGCGATTGGTGAGACGGGCCTAGATTACTACTACTCCACGGACACACAAGAGATTCAGCAGCAGAGCTTTCGTAACCATTTGATCGCTGCCGACCAGCTTCAACTCCCTGTGATCGTCCATACACGGGATGCCCGTGACGATACGCTGAGTCTGATCCAAGCCCATGGGGGTGACGCGGGTGGCGTACTCCATTGCTTTACCGAATCTCGCGAGATGGCCCTGCGAGCTTTGGATTTTAACTACATGATCTCATTTTCTGGCATCGTGACATTTCGCAATGCGGCTGAACTTCGTGATGTAGTGAAAGCGATCCCGCTAGATAGAATCCTGATCGAGACCGACTCGCCCTATCTTGCTCCAGTGCCGCACCGTGGCAAGAAAAATGAGCCAAAGTTTGTTGTTGATGTTGCGCAGTGTATCGCAGACCTTAAAGGTGTTCGTCTGGAAGAGTTAGCAAACATCACCACTGAGAACTATTTCAGGCTCTTCTCGCACGCGGCACAGAATCGCTAATACCCCATCAGGAGCTTATAAGGCCATGTTATTTCTTCGCATACGGCGCATGATTTTGGCGCTCTATACCCGAGCGAGCATCGCCTTTCTGTTACTCTTTACGCTCTTCTATGTGGTGTCATCGTACTTGATGATGGCCGTAGCAGGAGAGCAGGCGCTGTTAGCGCCCAACACGTTCTTCTATTGGCTCGTCACCACGGCCTCCACGGTGGGCTACGGTGACCTCTCACCCGGTAGTGATTTAGGACGTTTCTTTGCCTACATTTGGGTGATACCAGCCGGTATCAATATTTTTGCACTGCTTGTGACCCGTTTGGGGTTTGCGGTGTGGGAGCGCTTGCTCAGAGGGAAAAAAGGTCTGCGTATGTTGAATGTATCTGATCATATTTTGATTATCGGCTGGAACGATCAACGCACCTTGCGTTTTATCGACATGTTAAGGGCCAAAGGCGCATCGGATGACCGTGCTATTGTGCTCTGCGTGAAAGCGGAGGTAGAGAACCCGCTGCCAGGGCGTATTGAGTTTGTTCGAGTAGAATCTTTTATCGATCCTGAGCAGATGAAAAGGGCGTGTGTCGCGGCGGCTAACACCATCGTGATCGATACCGACGCCGATGATGTGACGGTTACCACGGCACTGTTTTGTAAATCAGTTAGCCCAGATAGCCACAAAGTGGCCTATCTTCAAGATGAGTCTGCTGCGGGCATTTTACGTGTGCACTGCCCCAATATTGAGATTGTGCCATCGGTATCGGTGGAGATGTTGGCGAAAACTGCCGTTGATCCAGGCTCTAGCGCGTTGCATAAGCAGCTGCTGGATACCACTGAAGGGCAAACCCAGTATCGCGTTGAATATCGAGGTGAGCCGCGTACGATGAAAGCGCTGTTTCACCACTTTAAGGATGACCTCAACGCCACCATTATCGGTGTGATGTCGGCAGACGATAAAGAGATCCAACTCAACCCGCCAGTTGACAGAGAACTGCAGCGTGGGGATTTTCTTTACTATATCGCTGCATCCCGTTTGTCTGAACAGGCATGTTTCGACTTTTAATTCCTGATAAGAGCTAATCCGTTATGAGTGCGTTGTTTTTTCAAGGCTTACTAAATTTTGCGATCTACTTCAGCGTCGCGATCTTGTTACTAATAGTTTTTAAGTTTGTTTACACCTTAATTACGCCTCATGACGAATGGGAGCTGATCAAAAAAGAGCAAAATTTAGCCGCTTCCATCGGTTTAGGTGGCAGTATTATCGGCTTCGCTATCGCTCTATTCGGGGTGATTAGCCAATCGGTATCACTCTATGACTTCTTTGCATGGTCGCTGGTGGCGTTGCTGGCCCAGTGCCTCGCCTTTGCGGTTGTGCGGTTTTTGTTTATGCCGCGAATCGTGCAGCGTATTCGTGAGAACGAAGTGAGCGCCGGTGTGATTCTAGGTAGCGTTAACATCGCTGTGGGTCTGCTGAATGCAGCGTCAATGACCTACTGAGGTAGTAATGATGGAACGCAGAGTAAAGCGCAGCCAGACAATCGATCTTGGTCGAATGCGAAAGCAGTTTCTTCCGGCTACTAAGCCTTTGTCCGTTGCGATAGCTGCAGCGAGCTTAGCGGGCTGCTCCGACGACCAAGAGGTGTTTGTCATTAGCTCAGTTTATGACTGTATCAACCAGACAAACTGGGATATGGCCACCTGTGAGGCCGCTTATCAAAAGGCGATGGAAGAGTCAGAGTACAGTGAGCCACGTTTCGCAACCCGCCAAGACTGTGAGGCGGAGTTTGGCTTTAACAGCTGTAATGAAGAGTTTAACGGCTACTCGCCGGATATGGTCGGCTTTTTGGTGGAAGAGGGAATCGACGAGGTTGGTGACCTGATCGCCTACAATACGCTGTATCGCTACAAAGGCCGCCATAAGTCGCTTAGAGGCTATGTGCTAGCAGACGGTACGCCGGTACTGAATCAGCGAGGCCGCTACTTCGTCAACAAGAAGGCCTTGCTGACGCCTAAGATTCGTAAAGCCAATACCAAAACGCTCTCGCGTGGCGGTTTTGGGCGTCAGGCGGTGGCAAAGGTGGCCGCAGCGCGTAGCGCGAGCCGCAGCTGGGGCGGTTAAATCCATGTACCGCATTCCCTGTGCCGAGCGGCCTGCTTGGCAGCAAAAGGCCGCTGAGTATGGCTTCTATTTTCATACCATGTACGGCGAACGCTATTGGGATGAGTCAGCTTACTATCAGTTTTCACTGCAGCAGATAGAAGAGGACCTTGAAGCGCCCACAGAAGAGCTGCATCAGATGTGCTTAGACGTTGTTGAGCGTGTCGTAGCGGACGAGCAGTTGCTAACCCAGTTCGCTATTCCTGAAGCTCAGTGGGAGTTTATTCGTCACTCTTGGTTGCAGCGTGATCCCTCTTTGTATTCACGGCTAGACTTTGTATACGATGGAAAACATCCTGCCAAGCTCCTCGAAAATAACGCTGATACACCAACAAGCCTCTATGAAACCGGTTTCTGGCAGTGGCTATGGCTTGAGGAGAGTGTTGATCTGGGGCGCATATCTCGCCGTGCTGACCAGTTTAATAGCCTGCAAGAGAAGCTGGTTGCAAGGTTCCAACACATTTTACGTCAGTCGCCTGAGCAGAAAACGCTCTACTTTGCGTGCTGTAAGGGAACATTGGAAGATCGTGGGACTGTTCAGTATCTCGAAGACTGTGCCGTTGAGGCGGGTTGGCGCACGGCATTTATCTTTGTTGAGGATATTGGCCTCAATGAAGCGGGGAGCTTTGTTGATCTCGCAGATCGTGAGATCGAGTATCTTTTTAAGCTCTACCCGTGGGAGTTTATGTTTGCCGAGGCATATGCTGGCCCTTTGAGCGATTCTGGCTGCCAGTTTCTGGAACCACCATGGAAAGCGGTGCTGTCTAACAAAGCCTTGTTACCGATGCTATGGCGAATGTACCCCGAGCACCCCAACCTGCTGCCTGCTTACTTTGGCCATGAAGCTGAGCGGCTCGATACTTCTGTACGGTGGGTACGGAAACCGATCTACTCGCGCGAGGGCGCTAACATCCAGATTCTCGAGCAAGGTAACGTTCTGCATGAATCCGGTGGAGCGTACGGCCAAGAGGGCTATATCTACCAGCAAGCTCAGATACTGCCGCGCTTCGGTGATGCTTATACCCTTGTGGGGAGCTGGCTAGTCGATGGGCTGGCAGCCGGTATTTCACTACGTGAGGATAGTGGGCCGATTACACAGGATATGAGCCGCTTTCTGCCGCATATCATTTTGTAACACCGCTTGACCTTACAGCCACAGGAAGGTCTAAGCTCAAGACAATCGTCTAGTTCTAAACGATATCAGGAGAGATATTGTGACCGAAAAAGCATCCGTAAACGAACAGATACTGCTTATTGAAGGGGCGGGCTGCGCCAGTTGCGTAGGTAAAATTGAGAAGGCGCTTAACCATGTGGCAGGCGTTGAGCAGGCCGCGATGAACTTTGCTCAGCGCAGTGTGACAGTCACTGGCGATGTCGCTGCGCAGCATTTAGTCGATGCTGTGGAGGCCGCTGGATACCGTGCCAAGCTTGTTGAGCAGAGCGAAAGTGAGCTGTTTGCTGAAAAGGAGAAAGCGGATCAACTCTACTACCGCCGCCTAATGAAAAACATGGCGATAGCGTTAGCACTGGGTGTGCCGATGATGCTCTACGGCATGGTCATTGGCGATATGAGTATTGATACAACGCCTAAGCGCGTTGGTTGGTTTATCGCCGGATTGCTGACACTGGCAGTCATGTATACAGCTGGGCGCCACTTTTACCTTAGTGCGTGGAACACGCTACGCCACCACAACGCTAACATGGACACGCTGGTTGCGCTGGGTACCGGCACCGCTTGGCTCTACTCGATGGTTGTTGTACTGATGCCGGATCTGTTTCCTGCGCAAGCGCGGCATGTGTATTTTGAAGCATCAGCGATGATTATTGGCCTGATCAACTTGGGGCTTGCCCTAGAGGTGCGTGCGCGTGGCCGAACCTCTGAAGCGATCAAGCGTTTAATTGGCTTACAAGCGAAGACTGCGCGTATCGTTAAAGGTGATGATGAGATCGATATTCCCGTCGAGCATGTTCAAGTGGGGATGCTGGTGCGTGTGCGTCCCGGTGAAAAGATTCCCGTCGATGGTGTCGTGGTTGAGGGTAAGTCGACTTTGGATGAGTCGATGTTAACGGGTGAGCCGATGCCTGTTGCGAAAACGCCAAGTGATGAGCTTTACACCGGTACGTTCAACAAAAGTGGCACCTTGGTTTTTAAAGCCTCCCGCGTGGGTAAAGATACCGCCCTTGCGCAGATTATAGGGCTGGTGAAGAAGGCGCAAAACGCAAAACCCTCTATCGGGCGCTTGGCGGATACGATCTCTGGGTACTTCGTGCCCACTATTATGATGATTGCGGTTTTGAGTGCGCTGGCTTGGTTGAACTTTGGCCCAGAGCCTTCAGTGGCGTTTGCCGTGGTGTCGGCGACGACAGTGCTGATCATCGCGTGCCCTTGCGCTCTGGGCTTGGCAACGCCCATGTCCGTTATGGTGGGTGTTGGTAAAGCCGCGGAAGCGGGGGTGCTAATCCGCAATGGTGAAGCGCTGCAAACCTCCTCAAAACTCACCACCATTGTGCTAGATAAAACCGGTACGCTAACGCAGGGTCAACCACGGATAACAGGCATATATCCTGTCGACGATCTCGCTAAAAGTGAAGTGCTACGTTTAGCTGCCAGTTTAGAGGCGGGCTCAGAGCACCCACTGGCAGATGCGGTGGTAGCCTCTGCGAAAGATGCAGGCTTAAGTCTGTCTAACGTGCATGACTTCCATGCTGTGATTGGTCAGGGGGTATCAGGTGTTGTGGAAGGCCATCGCCTGCTGCTTGGTAATAAACGTCTCATGGCTGAAAACCAAGTCGAAACAGAAGCTTTGCAACGTGAAGCGGATGACTTGGCTGCGCAAGCGCAGACTCCTGTGTTTTTCGCCATTGATGGCAATCTTGTCGCAGTATTTGCGATTGCTGACCCGCTTAAAAGCGATACTCTCGCGGCGTTAGAGCGGCTACGTCGGGATGGTTTAAAGATCGTCATGCTAACCGGCGACAACACCGCAACTGCCGCTGCAATCGCTGAGAAGCTGAGCATTAGTGAGTTCTATGCTGAGGTCCAGCCAAGTGATAAAAGCCAGTATGTGCAGCAGCTCCAAGCTCAGGGTGAGCGCGTTGGAATGGTGGGTGATGGCATTAATGATGCCCCCGCACTTGCACAGGCGGATGTGGGTTTCGCGATAGGGACAGGCACAGATATCGCGATGGAGAGTGCTGACGTTACGCTTATGCGTGGCTCCTTGCACGGCTTAGCGGATGCGATTGAAGTGAGCCGTGCAACGCTGGGTAATATTAAGCAAAATCTTGTGGGGGCGTTTATCTACAATGTAGCGGGTATCCCTATTGCCGCCGGAGTGCTCTATCCGATAGCGGGTATCTTATTAAGCCCGGTGGTTGCCGGTGCTGCGATGGCATTTTCGTCACTGACGGTGGTGAGTAATGCCAACCGCTTACGTTTCTTTAAACCTTCAAACCGCTAAGGAGTCAGATGATGTGGCTGGTTAATCTGCTAGGTCTTGGGTTGGTTGCGTTGATTGCTTGGTGGTTCTGGGGGCAGAGGGCGCCTGAAACCGCGATCAGCAAAGAGGAGGCGGTAACCATCAAGGTAGCTGGTGGTGTTTACACCCCTTCGGTTATTCACGCGCGTGTGGGGCAACCGTTGACGCTGAACTTTATTCGCGAAGATCAAGCCCCCTGTGCCGAAGTGGTGATCTTTGAGGGGCTTGATCTCTCCCTCGATCTGCCCCTTAATGAAACGGTTAGCCAGCGTATTACACCCCCGGAAACGGGAACATACCCGTTTGCCTGCCAGATGCAGATGTATCGTGGCCAGTTAATCGTCACATGATGGGCATATAGGTGAGCAAGGTGTCTTGGGGGAGAGTGTTCGCATTCTGGGTCTGTTTAGGCTTACTTGTCGCTTTGCCCGCGCCAGCGCACGATCATCATGCCTGTCCATCACAAACTGGCATACCTGCTCATACTGT
Organism: Neptunomonas sp. XY-337; assembly: GCF_004959845.1. Taxonomy (NCBI): domain Bacteria; kingdom Pseudomonadati; phylum Pseudomonadota; class Gammaproteobacteria; order Oceanospirillales; family Oceanospirillaceae; genus Neptunomonas; species Neptunomonas sp. XY-337. Next base: position 648,164 of record NZ_SPLL01000002.1, read on the forward strand.
GTGCCATCAATGCGATATGGCGGCGTGTGCGGCTTTGTCGGGCTGTGCAGCTCAGCCCGCCAGCGCTGCACTTTGCTATGGTTTCTGCTCACAGCCGGAAATGGGTATACCCTCTCATCAACGGCTCTCGAGCCACTATCAGTATCAGCATTCCGAGCGTTTAGATCGGCCTCCGAAGCGGGGTAGCGTTTAATCTGTTTCCATCGTTATAATTTTTATGGCTCAACCATGGATACGACAACGCTATGAATATCTCTGAGGCGGCTCAGGCAACAGGCCTGAGCAGTAAAACGATACGCTTTTACGAGGATAAGGGCATTATTCCCAAGGCACAGCGCCGTGCCAATGGCTATCGCTTCTATACGCAAGCGCAGTTAGAGGCGCTCATCTTTGTGCGGCGCGCTAAAGGGTTGGGGTTCTCTCTTGACGAGTGTAGGGATCTACTGGCACTACAGCACAGCGCAGATCGCACCTCTTCCGAGGTGAAAGCTAAGGTTGATCAGCAGTTGCAACGCATCGAACAGCAGATCAAAGACCTTAGTGATATGCGCCAAGTCTTGTTGAATCTCTATCAAGCGTGTCCCGGTGATATGGGGCGTGAGTGTCCTATTTTGGATGAGCTGAGCCGAACCGATACCGCCTCAGGTAAACGAGGTAGTGAGGAGTAGTTTTATGTTACGTCCGTTTTTTATGCTGCTGAGTGCAGTACTCTTTTCTCTCCATGCTCATGCCGGCGACCCATACTGGTTAAAGGGCAAAACCGGTGATCGTGTGTCCGTTGAGGTGTTCCGCAGTGCTACCTGTGGGTGCTGTAAAGACTGGATCGTCCATCTAAAAGAGCACAACTTTGATGTCACCGATACCGTTGTCGATGATGTTGCGCCGATTAAGCAGCGTTTGGGGGTGCCGATTCAGGCACAGTCGTGTCATACCGCAGTCATTGGGGAGCAAGTCTTTGAAGGGCATGTGCCAGCGCAAGATATTAAACGCGCCCTCAAACAACCCAACCTGCAACTGCTGACAGTCCCTGGAATGGTATCGGGCAGTCCGGGTATGGATATGCCAGATGCTCCGAAGCAGCCGTTTAGAGTTTACTCACTTGATAAACAGGGCCATGTGGAAGTTTTTAGTGAGTACGAAAACTATTAATTGACCCGCAGCGCCTCAGTTTTGAGGCGCTAGGTATGTTGGAGCTGATATGTGGTTGCAACGCGAAGTAACACTTGCCCCGCGTAAGCGGGGTTTTCACCTCATCACCGATGAAATTGCGCGAGCCTTACCTGAGGTTAGCGATCTGAATGTCGGTATTTTGCACGTCTTTATTAAACATACCTCCGCTTCATTGACGATCAATGAAAATGCGGACCCGAGTGTGCGCGCTGATTTCGAGAGTTATTTCAGCCGTGTTGCAGCAGAGGATGAGCCATATTACACGCACATTTACGAGGGAAGCGATGACCTGCCTGCTCACCTGAAAAGCAGTTTACTCGGTAGTAGCGTGTCGATTCCTATCGCTAAGGGACGATTTAATATGGGGATATGGCAGGGTGTTTATCTAGGCGAGCACCGTAACCATGGCGGGCGGCGCACGTTAGTACTGACGTTAAATGGCGAATTGAGCTAAGTGCACAGCGTAAAAAAGGAGCTGCCGTTGAACTCGCAGCTCCTGATCGTGGAGGAGGCTTTAGTGAAATTCCTCTTCACTAATAGGGGTGATGCTGGCCATCATTTTGCTCAGATCCAACAGAATTGTTAGCACGCCGCTGTGGTAGCAAACGCCTTGCACGTATTTGCGGCTGGAGTCATCACCCGCAACGTTTGGTGCGCGCTCAATATCGTTTTGCGGAATATTGATAACTTCATCAACGCTATCTACAACGAGGCCAATGACTTCCTGCTCGTTAAATTCAACCATGATGATGCGCGTGTCGTCATCGATATCAACGGTCGGCATGTTGAACAAACGGCGTGTATCAATCACAGTTGCAACATTACCACGCAGGTTGATGATGCCAAGAATATAGTAGTCTGCGCCGGGCACAGGCGTAATGTCGGAGTAGCGCAAGACCTCTTTTACTTGCATGACGTCAATGCCATAGAGTTCGTTGTTGACCTTAAAGGTGGCCCACTGGTGATAAACGATCTCTTCTTGGTTGGCGCGACGAGCTCGCTCCTTCTTATCTTTGGTGGCCTGCTGCATGCCTTCCAGCATTTTCAGTTGTTCTGACTCTTCTTGTAAGCTCATTTTGCTTGGTCCGCCTTCATTAACTTGCTAACGCCATGATGCGATTTTAGCTAACCCGCTTTGGGTATCTTTTTCAGGGAAATACTCAAACGCGACGTAGCCGGTGTATCCCATAGTGTTGATTGCATCAAATAGGTTGCTGAAGTTGATCTCTCCGGTGCCTGGTTCATGGCGTCCCGGTACATCAGCGACCTGAATATGCCCAACCCTGCTCAAATGAGATCGTAGGGTGTGGATCAGGTTACCCTCCATGACCTGCATGTGATAAACGTCATATTGCACGGCGAGGTTAGAGATATTCGCACGCTCGATCAACGCTACCGCTTGCTGCATGGAGCTTAGAAAAAAGCCCGGTACGTCCAACGTATTAATTGGCTCTATTAACAAAGAGATACCGCGCTCTTCCATATAAGAACCAGCATAGCGCAGATTCTCGATAAGTGTATTTTCAGCACGTTTTTTATCGACATCAGGGGGTAATAATCCGCTCAGGCAGTTCACCCGCGCTACGCCCAGAGCTTTTGCATACTCAGCACATTGCTCAACGCCGGCACGAAACTCAGCAACTCTGGTGGGATCGCAGGCGATACCGCGGTCGCCAGCCGACCAATCACCCGCGGGTAAGTTGATCAAAATGAGCTGCAAGGCGTGTTGGTCGAGCTGGGTTTTTAACGTATCGATATCCAGTTCGTAAGGGAACTGAACTTCCACGTGTGTAAACCCTGCCTCTTGCGCTAGCTTGAATCGCTCAGCTAGTGGTACCTCGGTGAACAGTGTACTTAGATTGGCTGCAAATTTAGGCATCGGTTTGCTCTTTGTGCGAGTGTGTTTGCACTTTAGCCGGTTGGTTTAGCGCCTCGAGTTGGAGCAGAAGACCGCTGTGGTCCACATGATCAAGCCCTTGGTTAACCAGCGCGAGATATTCGTCATGGGTGCGCTGTGTTAATGGTAGCGTCAATTGATGATCGTGAGCGGTATCTAGAATGGTGCGCAGATCTTTAAGCTGTACACGTGATGTTGCACCTGGGGTAAATTCACGCTCGATCATACGTTGCCCGTGCAGTTCGAGGATGCGGCTATCCGCAAAGCCACCTAGCAGGGCTTCTCTGACTGCGGCGGGATTGGCTCCGCCAGCGCTCGCGAGGAGTAGCGCTTCGGAAACTGCGCCAATGGTGATGCCAACAATAGCTTGGTTGGCGCATTTAGCGAGCTGCCCCGATCCTGCTGGCCCTATATAAGTGGTTTTTTTACCGAGGACGTCAAAGACAGGTTGGGCTCTCTTTAGTGCGGATTGGCTGCCGCCAACCATAATAGAAAGCGTGGCTTGCTCGGCGCCTACTTGGCCCCCAGAAACGGGAGCATCTAAGTAGTCAGCGCCCTGTGTTTGGGCATCAAGAGCGTGCTTTTTAGCGAGTGTTGGTGGTGTTGATCCCATATCAATCAGCAGGGAGTCCGATCGCAACGCTGAAAGCGCCTTCAGGTCATACAGCACATGCTCAACCACTGTGCCGTTTTCCAGCATGAGAATAACGATATCGGCATCTGCCGTAGCTGCTTCTGGAGTCTCCGCCCACTGTGCTCCGCGCTCGCACAACGGCGCTGCTTTGGCAGGAGTACGGTTCCAAACGGTTAACTCAAAGCCTGCATCAAGCAGATGGTGGGCCATTGGTAGACCCATGAGTCCGGTACCTATCAAGGTGAGCTTCATTGTTATTGTTCTTCCTTGTCTGGTTAGCTTATAGACAGTTCGTTGGCTTAGGTAAGCCCGCTAAGCGCGCCGCTTGCTTAGCGGGGCTCTCTGGAAAGAGCTTCATCAGATACATGCTTTTGCCCTTATCGGGGCCGAGTTGCTGCCCCACGGCTTTGACGAGTGGGCGCATAGCGGGGGAGAGCCCGAATTCTTGGTAGAAGTGGCGAATAACGCCGATGATCTCCCAATGGGAGTCGGTCAGAGTAATGTTTTCTTCTTCTGCGAGCGCTTGAGCAAGCTCCTCACTCCAGTCGTCGAGGTTAAGCAGGTAGCCCTCGTCGTCTAAGGTCACGGTGCTGCTTGATAGTGAAATCTCTTGCATAGGGGTTAAAACCAGCTAATGACTTTGTTGTTTTCGATACTTAGGCGGATAAAGTCATCATCGCTTGCGACGGCCACACCACTATCGCTGGATAGGGTGATACCACGCGCGTTTAAATCCGCATGAAGCGCATACACCTTGATATCAGCGGCGATGATCTGTGCTGTGAATGTGTCATCAGCACAGCCGTAGACGCCGTTTTCAATCAGTAGCAATGTATCCCCTGCTTGCAGTGCGCGCTGGCAATCGTGCCAAAGGCTGCTGTTTGAAGGGGCTTTGTTCAACGTATGTAGAGTGCTCATCAGAATCGTAAAACCACATCATGTTTGGCGATAAAAGCGCTGAGTGCGTCGCTCCCAAGTGGTGAAGCTGGGCTTTGCTGATACTCAACTCCGCGCTGCTCGGCATCGTCTGTTACGACGAACAGTTGGTCAATGTCGTACATGGGTAGCGCTGCACAGACTTGAGCAACGCTCTTTTGCTCAATATCTGCAGGATTTTGCTCCGCTTGCAGTAGCCATGTGGCATCCCCGCTAAATAAGATCGAGACGGTTTGGTCGAAAGCTGCGCTCGTTAGTGCAATGTCGAGCGCTTCGCGAGCGTTGGGCGTGCCATAGGGAGCTTGGGAGAGAATCAGTAGAATGCTCTTTTGTGACATATCTAACCTCCAAACGTCACAAGGCGATCAGAGAGCAGAATCGCTTCGGTTAACTGCCCAAGCCCTGATAATTGAAAGGGTGCCTCAATATTGTGAGCAGGTTTCTCATGGCGCTTGGCTTCTGTTGGATCAAGCACACCGCGCTTTAGGGCGGCTGCGATACAGATCACTAAATCAAGGTCGTGATGCAGCGCTAACTCGTGCCAAAGCTGCATAATGTTCTGCTCATCTCGCTGGGGAGCGTTTAAGAAAGAGCCGCTGAGTACGCTTTCACCATAAAAAAACACGCGGTGAACCTCATGGCCCGCTGCCAGCGCCGCTTTTGTATAGCGGTAGGCGGTGTGCACTGCTTGGCTGTTGTGTGGCGATCCGTAGATCAAGATAGAGAATTTCATATCAACAAACCCAAATAAAAACGCCCCGCAATCTTAACAAAGAAAGCAGGGCGTTGCTTAGATGTTCGGTGCTAGATTAGTCGTCGCTAAAGGCACCAACTAAGCTTAGTAGATGGACCAGCAAGTTATAGATATTCAGGTACAAGCTGACTGTTGCCATCACGTAGTTTGTGTACACGCCGTTGACGATATTGCTGGTGTCATAAAGAATGAAACCTGCCATCAGCAACACCACCAGAGAGGAGAACGCAAGGCTCATGCCGCCTACGTCTACACCGAACAGCGGCAGAACGAACAGCGCAACCATCGCGATTAATAGCACCATAGAGCCAGCTGCTAAGAAGCCGCCCATGAAGCTAAAGTCTTTTTTGGATGTGAGTACGTAAGCGGACAAGCCCACGAACGTCAGTGCGGTCATGCCAAGAGCGGTTGCTACAATTTGGCCACCATTTGCCATACCCAAGTAGTGGTTAAGCAATGGACCGAGACCGAAGCCCATCAAGCCTGTAAACAAAAATGTTAGCGGTAGTGCAGCAGCGCTGTTCTGTTTTTTGTTCAACACAAACAGCATCACGAAGCTCACGATAATACTACCGAGGTACACGATAAACGGAGGGTTGATAGCCATGGAGATGACAGCTGTCACAGCACTGAAAACCAGTGTCATCGCTAACAACATGTAGGTGTTGCGGATTAACTTGTTGGTTTGAAGTACCGACTGTTGCGAGTCGACACCCATCGAACGTACATTGCTCATATCATCCTCTGTATTAGCGTCTTAAGTCAGTGAATATAATGGCGATTTCGCCGTGCATTTCAAGAGATATGACCCTACACGGCACGAAAAATTCCAAGTAAAATAGTCGGAAATACTTTTCCCGCCCTAAAATCAAGCGTATCGACATGCCTTACTTAGATATCCTGTATCAGGATGATGACATTATTGCTATCCATAAACCTGCGGGCTTGCTAGTGCACCCGAGCTGGATTGCACCCAAGAAAACCCCGAACTTAGTTTATTCGTTGAAACGGTATCTGCGTGGCGAGCCGGTCTACACAATTCATCGTCTGGACCGAGCAACCTCTGGCGTTATCGTCTTTGCCAAGAAAAAAGAGGTCGCCCAAGCCTTAAATGCCATGTTTGCTGAACGCAAGGTGCAAAAGACCTATCTCTGCGTGACACGTGGTTTTGTGCCAGAAGAGGGTGTGATCGACTACGCATTAAAGCCGATCTTTGACAAGAAAGCTGATCCGTTGGCGGATCCTGACAAGCCAGCCAAAGAGGCCGTATCGGCGTATCGGCGCTTGGGCACAGTGGAGTTGCCGATCCCAATTGGAAAATACCCTTGTGCGCGCTACTCGCTAGTGGAAGTTAAGCCCACCACCGGCCGCAAACATCAGATCCGCAGACATATGAAGCATATCTTCCACCCGTTGGTGGGGGATACGAAATATGGTGAAGGGCGCCATAATCGCTTGTTTAGAGAGCACTTTGCGACACGCAGAATGCTGTTGATGGCGACGGAGTTGAGCTTTGAACACCCGACAACCGGCGAAATGTTAACCATTAAAGCTCCCGTATCACGCAAGGTCTCAGAGTTGTTTGATCAACTCGGCTGGCAAGGACTGTATCCGGCACCGGTTGGTGGCGATACCGGAAATGTTCCTCAGGTAGAAGCTGTAGCAGGAGATGTGGAGCAAAACGAGTGGCAATACCCAGAAGAACAATAATTTGCTTACTTGCTTGGTTTCGCAAAAAACTACCCTCCCGATAAAGCTAGTCGTGCAGGGTAGTTAGATAGTCAATTGTCAACGAATACAGCTTGAATAACTACTGGGATGTGATTAGAACATCGTAGTATTTAGCACCTGTTCTTTGTGTTGCAAGTTTAAATGTAAACGGTGGTAAAAGTGCGTGCTCGAAGCCCAAAATAGGGCGGATTGCATTGTTATCCAAATAACTTGCTTGTATACCGTTACTATCAATGTTCAGGAAAAAGCGGTACTTCTCACCTAGAACAATTGGAAACTCATCAGTGGAGTCTGCAGTGCTGTTCGAGTTCATGTCGTATAGTATTGCGGAGTGGCCATCGTTAATTGAAAAGAACACTTCTTTTCCTAATGAGTCCCTGATAACTATGCCCTTACCGTCAGTGTAGCCCAATTGAGTTGGCTCTATCGTAATCTCGACCATCGATGGGCCAACTTTTGATGCAATTTCGTAAAATTTGAAATCAGTCCAGTGTTCTTTGATTTCGATAAAATCAAGGCTAGCGGATACTTTTTCGTAAGAGCTAGCGTTGGATAATGTACTAGTAGCGAGAATAGTTGTAGCTAAAGCAAAAGAAAGTTTATTCATCTTTATTTCGTCCTTGATTAAATTGTATGGTTAATTCCGTTCCATTTCCGGGTAAATTGGAGGCCCACCCTCAATGGCCGTTGAGGGCCTTTATGCAGTAGCTCGATTGATTGTTGGCTCCTCTTTGAGAGACCGGTAACAAGTGGGAAGCACTGCATAACTCTATAGCAATAACTCGAACAGTCATTGGGGCCTCGAGCCCGCATAGCAAGGCAGAGTCAGCTTATTATGGAAACTATGGAAAGCCAAATTGAAATCAACGTCGGCGTTGATGTCGGTAAGTCGCAACTGGATATTGTCCTTCATCCGCTCGATCTCCATTTCTCTATACCTAACGAATCTAAAGCGATTCAAAAAGTTATACAAGTCCTATTAGAGCATCAGGTTAAACGTGTCGTTACGGAAGCTACTGGGCGCTATGAACATGCCTTTGTTTACGCTTGCGATAAAGCGGGAATTCCTGTTTCAGTGATCAACCCGATCAAGATACGCCGCTTTGCACAAGCCCTCGGCGTGCTCGCTAAAACCGATAAAATGGATGCAGCAATAATTGCCAAGTTTGCTGCCACTATGAAACCGGATAGCAAGGCTCTACCCGATAAACAGTCGCGTATTATCAAAGACTTATTGATCAGAAGGTCACAGCTATTAGAGATGCAGACAATGGAGAAAAATCGACTGCAGATTATGCCCAAAGAACTTCATAGCTCTATCAAATCCATGTTGAAACATTGAGAACACCAGATCGACAAAGTCACTAAACAAATCGATGATTTGGTGAGCCAGGTAAAGCACAGGCGACTCAAAACTGAAGTCCTCACCAGTGTGCCAGGTGTCGGTAAAGTCTTAGCTTATACCCTGCTCAGTGAGCTACCAGAGCTAGGTAACTTAAACCGCAAAGAGATCGCGGCGCTCGTCGGTGTAGCACCTATGAATAAGGAAAGTGGTTCCTTCAATGGCAAACGACGAATACGTGGCGGCAGGCACCGGGTTAGAACTGTGATGTTTATGGCGATGCTGTCAGCAGTTCAATGTAACCCCGTTTTCAAAAGTTACTATGAACGTCTTAAGGCTGCTGGGAAAATCCCTAAAGTGGCTATCGTTGCTTGCATGCGGAAGATGATCGTAATCTTAAACACAATGGTAAAAAATGAAGAGTTGTGGTGCCAGAAAACAGCTTAAAACAGTTGACTAAACACCACAGTCACTTTTTATGGCTTCACATGAATGTAAATCGCATTTCGATTTTATGTTATTTTTAGTTTATGTAAAGAATTGATTTTAATTGTTTTTTTTGTTTCTTTTGGGCTTCGTTTTCGAGTTTATAATCGTTATGCGTTTACATTGCGGTTCAGTCACCTGTTGAAATGACGTATGCTTCGCCTGCTAAGATAAGTTCTATTCAAAATATAGTTTTATTACCGGTTTTCTAATCGAAGGACTCTAATGTTTCATGACTACACAGCGGACTCTCAGTGAGCTAATAGCTGATAAAAAACAGCAGCATACCGACATAATCGTCGGCATCATCGGTGCAATGGAGCAGGAAGTTGAGATTCTGCGCAACGCATTGCAGAACCGCGAAGATCATGAAGTCGCAGGTTATGCGCTATATACCGGAACGCTTGATGGTGTGAGCGTGGTGTTACTGAAGTCGGGTATTGGCAAGGTTAATGCAGCGATCAGCACCACTATCATGCTGAATCTGTTTAAGCCCGATTGTGTGATTAATACTGGCTCTGCAGGTGGCTTTGATCCCGCCTTGAGCGTTGGTGATATTGTCATCTCATCTGAGGTGCGCCATCACGATGTGGATGTCACCATTTTCGGATACGAAATGGGCCAGGTTCCGGGCTCCCCGGCGGCTTTTGTTCCTGACGCGAGCATGGCAGCGGTGGCTGAGAAGTGTATCGCTCAGATGCAAGGGATGCAGACAGTACGTGGCTTAATCGCGACGGGTGACAGCTTTATGAACGACCCTGAGCGGGTTGAAAAAACGCGGGCTGCATTTCCGACGATGAAAGCGGTTGAGATGGAGGCAGCTGCGATTGCTCAAGCATGTCATCAGTTTCAAACGCCATTTATTGTCATTCGTGCACTGTCAGATATTGCGGGTAAAGAATCTAACTTATCGTTTGAACAGTTTTTAGAAACCGCCGCTGCACATTCTGCTGCGATGGTTCAGGCCATTACCGTGGAGCTTGGGCAGCTTTAACCCTCGCACCACTGTGATTGCAGATAGCATAAGAATAAAGAGAGCTTGTATATGATTACATCGTTTCACCCCCCAAAACGTACGCTGATGGGCCCAGGCCCTTCTGATGTGAGCCCGCGTGTACTAGAGGCCATGTCGCGCCCAACGATCGGCCATCTTGACCCAGCTTTCGTCACTATGATGGATGAGGTTAAAGCTCTGCTTAAGCAGGCGTTTAAAACCGAAAATGCGTTGACGATGCCTGTTTCTGCTCCTGGATCGGCTGGTATGGAAGCGTGCTTTGTCAACTTGGTTGAGCCGGGTGATAAGGTCATCGTTTGCCAAAACGGCGTGTTTGGTGGCCGTATGAAGGAGAACGTAGAGCGCTTTGGTGGTGAAGCGGTGATGGTGCAAGACGCTTGGGGAACCCCTGTCAGTGTCGAGAAAGTCAAAGCGGCGTTCGCAGAGCATCCTGATGCGAAAATTCTAGCGTTTGTACATGCGGAGACCTCAACGGGTGTGCGCTCTGATGCGCAGGCTTTGTGTAAAGTGGCGCAAGACCACGGCGCGTTGACGATTGTCGATACCGTAACCTCGCTAGGTGGTAGCGAGCTGCGTGTTGATGAATGGGGTGTTGACGCCGTTTACTCGGGCACTCAGAAGTGCTTATCCTGCCCACCGGGTATCGCTCCGGTCAGCTTTAGCGAAAAGGCGCTAGCGAAGGTCCAAGCCCGTGAAACGCGCGCACCGAGCTGGTTTTTGGATAAAAAACTCGTGATGGGGTATTGGGGCGGTGAGGGCAAGCGTGCTTACCACCACACCGCGCCGGTAAACTCGTTGTATGCGCTGCATGAATCTCTCGTGATTTTGCAAGAAGAGGGTGTTGAGAAGGCGTGGGAGCGCCATGCTTTGCATCACCAAGCGCTTAAAGCTGGTTTAGAAGCGATGGGTATCAACTTCTTAGTTGATGAGGCCTATCGTTTACCACAGCTCAACACGGTTTTGATTCCCGAGGGTGTTGATGATGCGCAGGTTCGCAGTGCGTTGCTGAACAACTTTAATTTAGAGATTGGCGCGGGCCTTGGCGATTTAGCAGGCAAGGTGTGGCGTATTGGTCTAATGGGCGCTGCATGTAACCGCACAAACGTGGTGTTATGTGTCTCTGCACTAGAAAGTACGTTGGCACGTATGGGAGCTGATATCCCGGTTGGCAAGGCTCTGCAAGCTGTAGAGTCGGTCTACGCGAGCTAACGGATATTTATCGCTAAGCCCGCTTTAAATGCGGGCTTTTTTGTTTTAGCGGCTGTATTTCGATTGTGTTAACGCCTAGTGGTTTGGCTAGTGGTGCGTTATGCATTGGTTTTTCCAGCATGTTGCCGGGGCTATAAGTTTCCCCCGCTAATGGTTGCTAGCTTCATATTAACACTGCTGGTTGCAGCCCTATCATGGCACCTTTACGAGCGTAGAGTGATTGATTATTCACGGCGTTGGTTAAAGCGCAGAGCGGTTCAAGCTAATAGATCTCAAACAGCCCCTCAGAGTTAACGGCTAACTCATTCAGCCGTGTCTTTAGCAAGTCGCAAAAATCTAGCGCTAGTCGTGAAACTGGGCGGCTGGCGGGGTGGATCAAGTTGTAGTTAAACGGGATCGCTGGTGCAAAAGGCTTCACAACCAAGCCCTCGGAGATGAAATTGAGGGCGGTAACAGGATCCACAAGCGATACCCCCGACCCGTTTAGCACGTAAGAGCAGGCAACATGGGATACTTGAGTGTCGAAAAACATCCTACGGTTGATACCTGCGTTCTCGAACACATCATCTACTTTGTAACGGATGCTCTGTTCTGTCCCCAGCGATACAAACATTTCATCAGCGAGATCTTCGGGGTGGATGGTGGTCTTCTCGGCGAGTGGGTGGCCTGGCGGTAAGATGCAAACTAATCGGCTTTTTGCCAGCAGTTCCACCTTGATTGCTGGATCTGACACGCTAATGGCAGACAAGCCCACATCAAAGTGTTGAGTGGCAATCCAATCGGCCACCTGGTGGGAGCTCCGGACTTGGACCGTCATCGAGATACCGTCATTCTTGCTCATGAACTCATGAGATACTTTTGGCAAAAAGTCCTGCGCTAGGGCTGGCATACTCGCGATACGCAACGTGCCACGGTGGAACGCTTTTAACTCCTCCGCAATTCTAGATAGGCGCTCAATACCCACGAATGAGCGCTCTATCTCTTCGAAAAGCAGTAAGGCCTCTGGAGTGGGTAATAGCCGCTTCTTTTCGCGCTTAAACAGAGGCATATCCACACTGCTTTCAAAATCATTCAGTAAGCGACTTACCGCGGGTTGGGAGATAAATAGCATCTCAGCAGCAGCTGTCGTTGTGCCCGTTACCATTACCGCTCGAAAAGCTTCTACCTGCCTGAAACTGAGTTTCGCCATCTTTCCCTGCCATCAGCTTAAATTTAAAAAATTAATATAACATCATGTTATGAAGTATCAATGATTTTGTATTTGATATTATTTACTCGTTTCGTGATTATTTAATGACTTAACCACGCCGTGCTCTCAATGGGCACTACCACCAGCCTCCAGTACAGAGATAAAAATATGGAGACTTTGTTTCGATACACACTGGCTGCACTCATCAGCACCGTTGCAGGTATGCAGTTTATTCAGGTGATCACCCGTTACATCTTCGAAACACCGATTATGGGGTTAGAGGAAGTTGCTGTGATTCCTACGCTATGGCTGTACATTCTCGGTGCAGTCAACGCATCACGTGAAGACACGCAAATTCGAGCGAATGTGCTGGAAATTTTCCTCAGCACTGAGCGCGCTCGACGTGTTCTGCTAGTGATTTCGGAGAGTTGCAGTTTGGCGATCTCGATCTGGCTAACCTACTGGGCATTTGATTACTTCAAGTATGCACTGCGTGTTAGCAAAGAAACCCCAACGCTCTACCTCCCCACCATTATCTATGAGTCAGCACTCTTTTTTGGACTGACGCTGATGACACTTTATGTGGCTTGGCACCTATTAAAACACTTGAGTTTTCTGTTTCACGGACGTGAGGACACTGAGCAACTGATCGATCACGAACATCCGCACACTAACGAGACGGATGAGTTCCAGCTACTGGCTCAGAAGGAGGAGCAGAAAGATGGTTGAAGTCGCGCTATTAGCGTTTGCCGTACTGGTTATCCTACTGAGTTTGGGTGTCCCGCTGCCTTACTGTTTTGGTGCTGGCTTGATGGTCATGACCTTTGTGGGCGAAGTGTACTTTAAAGGCATGATGTTGTGGGGATTCAGCCAACTGACTAACCCCGTATTGCTGGCGATTCCGCTGTTTGTATTTGCCGGAACGATCATGAGCGTGAGCGGTATCGCCGGTAGTTTGCTGAAGTTCGTCAACGTTTTTGTTGGTCGTATTCGTGGTGGTCTGGGCGTCGTTGCTTCCATTAGTTGCGCCATCATCGGTGCGATCTCTGGTAGTGGTCTGACCGGTATCGCGGCCATTGGCCCGCTGCTAATTCCAGAGATGGAGAAAAAGGGTTACCCCCGTGCTTATGCCACAGCCTTGATTGCTAACTCTTCGATTCTTGGCCTTTTGATCCCGCCGAGTGTCACGATGATTGTCTACGGCTGGGTGACAGAGACATCTATTCTGGCAAGTTTCTTGGCGACGTTGGGCCCCGGCTTGCTGATTATGTTCAATTTTGCCGTTGTGAACATGATCATGTCGCGTAAGTTTCCGCTCATCCTGGATGAAAAAGTCAGCTTTAGCGAGACGATGAAGCAAGCAGGCAACAATACCGTTGTGGCGCTGCCCGCTCTGCTGATGCCAGTCATTATTCTTGGCGGCATTTATGGCGGGGTTATGACACCGACTGAAGCTGCGGCGGTGGCGGTTATTTACGCGTTGCCGGTCGGCTTCTGGATCTATAAGGGTTTAACCTTTAAAGCCTTCTTAGAAGCGGGTAAAGAGTCAGCCACCGCAGTAGGAGCCATCCTCATCATGGTGCTGTTTAGCTTGATGCTAAGCCAGCTGTTTGTGATGGAAGATATTCCACAGGCGCTGGTGGAGTCGATCTTTGAGGTGACGCAGGATAAAACTTTACTGCTGATTCTGATCACTTTGTTCCTGTTCGCCATCGGAATGGTAGTGAACGACTTGACCGCCATTATTCTAACCGCACCGTTGCTGATGCCGCTGATGGAAGCGTTAGGCGTAAGCCCAATTCAGTTTGCCGCCATCATGGGTGTTACCACGGCGATGGGCGGTGTGACTCCACCTTATGCCAGCATCCTGTACCTCGGTGCGCGTATCGGCAATGTGAAATTCACCGAAATTATCAAACCCGCCATGATCTTGCTGCTATTCGGCTATCTGCCGGTGGTTGGCCTTGTACTGGTATGGCCGGGCCTATCCGAATTTATCCCAAGCTTATTGGGATATTGATCAACATAAAAAATAAAACAGCGTCCGATAGGACACACAAAGAGGAAGCAACATGTTGAGATCAATGACTAAAAATCTAGCGCTGGCCGTTTCACTTTCGGTAGCAAGTGTCGGGATTGCTCAAGCGGCAACGCTAAAGCTATCACACGTACGTCCACAAGGTACGGCAATCGATAAAGACGCCACGATGTTTGCTGAAGCAGTCTCTAAAGCAACGGATGGTAAGTTGCGTGTGAAGCTGTACCCAGCGAACGCATTGGGTGACTACACCGTTGTGCAAGAGCGTGTGGGTCTAGGTGCTGTGGACATGGCAGTACAGCCGATTTCATCCGGTGTTGATAAACGTTTCCAAATCGTGTCGTTGCCTTATATGGCAGCCGATTGGGCGGATGCTCAGAAGAAGTTTGGGCCAGGTTCGGTGATGCGTAATACCGTATCAGATCTGTATCAGAAGCAAGGTATCAAAGTCTTGGGTGCATGGCCTGTTTACTTTGGCGGTATTGCGCTGAACAAAGAGGTGGAAGGCGCTGCTGATTCCTCTATTAGCAAGTCTGCGAAGGTGCGTGTACCACCTATTAAGGTGTTCCAGCTGTTAGCTGATAACACCGGTTTTATCGGATCCCCGCTGCCATTTTCTGAGGCTTTTACAGCCGTTCAAACGGGTGTTGTTGATGGTGTGATCGGTTCGGGTGCGGAAGGTTACTATGCCTCGTTCCGCGATGTAACTAAGTACTACGTACCTTTGAACACACACTTCGAAGTTTGGTACTTGATCATGAATGAGGAGCGCTTCAATGGCATGAAGCCAGCTCAGCAAGCCGCTATTTCTGAAGCAGCGTTGAACTTCGAAAATAGCCGTTGGGCGCGTGCTGAGATGGATCAAGCTGCCAATGAAAAACGTCTTCAAGAAGCAGGTGCAACGATCGTTGATGTGACACCAGAGCAGATTGCTAATACTGCTGCGAAGGTGAAGCAGAACGTATGGCCTGTCATCGTAAACGACATTGGTAAAGAGTGGGCGCAAGAGATTTTGGATGCTGCGCTAGCTGAGTAAATGCCTGTTAGTCAGCTGGGCAGAAGTGCTCAGCTGACGCTATCTGCTTTAATCTTTGTGTTTGGAGAAAATAATGTCTGAGAGCCTGCGGGTTAACCGCGATAGCTCAGAAGTGGCCGTAATTGGTGGTGGACT
Organism: Neptunomonas sp. XY-337; assembly: GCF_004959845.1. Classification (NCBI taxonomy): domain Bacteria; kingdom Pseudomonadati; phylum Pseudomonadota; class Gammaproteobacteria; order Oceanospirillales; family Oceanospirillaceae; genus Neptunomonas; species Neptunomonas sp. XY-337. Next base: position 663,736 of record NZ_SPLL01000002.1, read on the forward strand.
GGTGGGGCTTGCTGTCGCACTGGGCATCCAGCAGCAAGGGCAGCAAGTGACCGTGTACGATGAAGGTGATGTTGCCTTCCGTGCTTCGCGTGGCAACTTTGGCTTGGTATGGGTGCAAGGTAAGGGTGACAACATGCCCGCTTATGCCCGGTTGAGCCGTTTATCTTCCCAGTTGTGGGGCGATATGGCACAGCAGCTTGAGCAGCATACCGGGATTGATATCCAGCTGTCACAGCGCGGCGGAGTATTCGTCTGTTTGACCGAAGACGAGCTTGAACAGCGTGTGCAGATGCTGAATGGCATGGCGGCTAACCATCCTGAAGGGTATCCCTTCGAGGTACTCGATCACCAACAAGTGAAAGAGCTGATGCCTGATATTGGCCCCACGATCCCAGGTGCAACTTGGGGGCCGGAAGATGGCCATGTGAATCCGCTCTACTTGCTACGAGCGCTGGTGCAGCGCTTTGAGGCGCTGGGTGGCAAGCTGGTGAACGCCGGTCCGATTACAAAGATTAAACCAGATAACGGCCAATTTGTGCTTGAGAGCGTAGGTGGTCGATACAGTTGTAACAAATTAGTACTGGCCGCAGGCCTTGGCAACAAAGCGCTGGCCCCGATGGTGGGGATGGAGGCGCAGGTGTTTCCAAACCGTGGGCAGGTGCTTATTGCGGAACGTGTTAAACATTTTCTCGACTACCCGACAGGCCACGTGCGCCAGACGGCTGAAGGCACAGTGCAGTGCGGCGATTCAAAAGAGGATGTTGGTTTTGATAGCGGCACGAGCACCGATGTGTTGGCGCAGATCGCCAATCGCGCAATTACGATGTACCCGCTGTTGAAGGATGTTCGTCTGATTCGCTCTTGGGGAGCGCTACGTATCATGACGCCAGACGGCAACCCGATCTATCAGCAGTCGGAGCAATACCCCGGTGCTTACCTTGTCACCTGTCATAGCGGCGTAACGTTGGCGGCGGCTCATGCTGGGCCAATCGCTGACTGGATCGCTACCGGAAAAGCAGACCCTAACCTTGAACTGGAGAAATTTGATGGCCGCCGATTCAAGCTATAAACGGGTAGTTCACCAAACAACGCCGACGGTTCAGCTCACCATTGAGGGGCAGACTGTCGAAGCATTTGTCGGCGAAAGCGTTGCTGCGGCTGTGTTACAAACCGACATTCGCCAAACCCGTACAACGCCGGTTAGCGACTCAGGCCGCGCGCCTTACTGCATGATGGGCGTGTGTTTTGAATGCCTGATGGAGATAGATGGCGTACCCAACACTCAAGCCTGTATGACCGAAGTGCGTGAGGGCATGGTTGTGAATATTCAGCGGGGTAGCCGTTCGGTAAGTGGGGAGAGCATATGAGCGCTATTGAACGCTTTGATCTGGTTGTTGTTGGTGCAGGCCCTGCCGGTATGGCTGCAGCCGCGACTGCGTCACAGCAAGGGCTGAAGACGCTGGTGCTTGATGAACAGATCAGACCCGGTGGCCAAATCTATCGCAATATCGGTCATACGCCGATCAGCGACCGGTCTATTTTAGGGCCAGACTACTATTCGGGCGAAAGACTGTTGACGATGCTGGATAGAGCATCAGTTGAGCAGTTGCAAGGGGCAACGGTCTGGGAAGTTCGCGATGACAATACGCTCTGCTTCTCAGTTGCTGGCGAGAGCCGCCGTGTGGGCTTTCATAAACTCCTGCTCGCCACCGGTGCACAGGAGCGTCCCGCTCCATTTCCGGGCTGGACTTTGCCGGGTGTGATGACCTGTGGTGCCGCGCAGATTCTGCTCAAGACCTCCAGCATGGTGCCCAACGGCCCGCTGGTAATCGTTGGCAGTGGGCCGCTATTCCTGTTAATTGCTTGTCAGTTATTACGCGCAGGTGTTGAGATCGATGCGCTGGTGGATACCACGCCCAGCAAAAACTATATGGCAGCGCTTCCTGAAATTGCAGGAGCGCTGCGTGGTTGGCGTTATCTGCTGAAGGGCGCGAAAATGCTGGCTGAGATCCGTCGCTACAAAGTACCTATGTACAGTGGAGTGAGCGAAGTCCACGCCAAGCCTGATCACGCGGGTAATCTTGGAGCGGTTGTTATTAAGCATCGCGGGGAAGAGAAGCTTATTCCTTGCCGTACCTTGCTTAGCCATCAAGGCGTTATTCCGAATACTCAGCTAGGCCGAGCCATTGGCTTGGAGCATATTTGGGATGAGGTTCAGCTGTGTTGGAAGCCGAAACTATCTGAAACAGGTATGAGCAGTCATCCGGATATTTTCGTGGCCGGTGATTCTTCTGGTATCGGTGGAGCGGTAGTCGCTGAGCTGCAAGGTCAGTTAGTGGCGGATGCCGCCGCGCGCGCAATGGACAAGTTGAGTATGCCCGTATCGCAGCGCAAACAGCTAGAGAGCCAGTTACATCAGCAGTTGGCCATCCGCCCGTTTCTTGATGCGTTGTATCGGCCCACCGAAACATTTATTCGCCCAGCAGATGAAACGGTTGTATGCCGTTGTGAGGAGATCACCGCCGGCGAGATCCGTGGATTAGTTGAGCTGGGTTGCTCTGGGCCGAACCAGACAAAAGCGTTTTGTCGCTCTGGCATGGGGGCCTGCCAAGGGCGCCAATGTGGCACGACGGTAAGTGCTTTACTGGCTGAGGCGCAGGGAAAAGCTATTCCCGATGTAGGCTACTACAACATCCGTATGCCTATTAAACCACTGACGTTAGGAGAGCTGGCGTCATTGAATCCATACAGTAAATAGAGAGATTGATAGATGTCCATTGAACGCCACCAAGTTGCTGCTCGCATGAGCAAGGTTGTTGTCCATAACAACACGGCCTACCTGTGCGGCCAAGTAGCCGAAGATCGCAGCGCTGGTATTACTGAGCAAACACAAACGATGTTAGCGAAGGTAGACGCTCTGCTTGAGTCGGTGGGAAGCTCGCGCGAGAAGATACTGTCGGCGACAATTTATCTAAAAACGATGGATGACTTCGCTGATATGAACGCCGTTTGGGATAGCTGGACGGTACCGGGGCATGCGCCAGCTCGCGCATGTGTTGAAGCTGCGATGGCTAGCCCTGAGCTACTGGTTGAAATCTCTGTGATTGCAGCAACCAACTAACCATTGTGCTGAATGACTTATAAAAAAACCGGCTATTTGCCGGTTTTTTTGTGGTCGTAATATCAAAAGCCACTGGCTTTTAATCCCCGAGGGAGAACTACCAATACTGCTGGTTTAGCGCGGTTTCACTGCGCTAATGCCTCCTCAACCAACGCTACTTGCTTCTCATCATCCCATTCACGGCCCCCCATGATAGTTTCGAGCAGCTCGCCATCTTTGCTGATCAGGTAGCTCATGGGTAAACCAGGAATACGAAACTCTTGAAACGAGCGGCTTTTTTCATCGAGTAAGATGGTAAAGGTCAGCTCGTTATCTAAGCCAAGTAAAAAGGCTTCGATAGCATCAGCAGACTCTCCGGCGTTGATCGCAACAATTTCGAAAGGCTGATCGGCAAATTTATCCTGCAATCGCTGCATCGAGGGCATCTCGCGCACGCAAGGTGGACACCATGTTGCCCAGAAGTTTAGCAACACGACCTTGCCCTTATACTCAGAAAGGCTGACCTCCTTACCCTCTAAATTGGGAAAAGCGAGATCGTAGAATTTTGTTGTTTCGGCCTGCACCGACCATGCTGTTGTGAGCAGTAAAAATGACATCAAAATACGTTTCAGCAGCATTGTAGCCCCCTGAGTCAATCGTGTTATATACATAGCGTCAACGCTGTGAGTGTGGCATAAATAGTACCCTTAATTGTAACGATAATATCACTGGGATGAAGGATTTCGCATGAAAGTCGCGTTTATCGGTTTGGGAACAATGGGCTATCCAATGGCTGGGCACCTGAAAGCACAGGGCCATGAGGTTGCGGTTTACAACCGTACAGCAGCGAAGGCAGCGCAATGGGTTGCTGAACATGGCGGTACCAGCGGAGCAACACCTGCAGAAGCTGCACAAGATGCGCACATCGTTTTTGTTTGTGTGGGTAACGATGACGATCTGCGAGAGGTTACCACCGGTGAGCACGGCGTGCTCAAAGCCATGAGCGCAGGAAGCCATCTTGTCGATCATACAACCGCTTCTGCTGAAGTGGCACGTGAGCTTAGTGTTGTGGCGCAAGCGCAAGGGGTTGGCTTCCTCGATGCGCCGGTATCAGGCGGCCAAGCAGGTGCTGAGAACGGTGTGCTAAGTGTGATGGTCGGCGGTTCGGCGGCTTCTTACGACGTGGCAGAACCTGTTATGCAGGCTTACGGTAAGTCGATTCGTCTGCTGGGTGAGGCGGGCAGTGGCCAACTGGCGAAGATGGTTAACCAAATTTGTATCGCTGGCCTCGTGCAGGGTTTATCCGAGGCGGTGCACTTTGCGCAAAAAGCTAACTTAGATGCTGAACAAGTTTTCGATGTCATCCAGCATGGCGCGGCGGGCTCATGGCAGATGGTGAATCGCCACAAAACGATGCTAGCCGATGAGTTTGACTTTGGCTTTGCCGTTGATTGGATGCGTAAAGATCTGGGCATTACATTAGATGAAGCCCGCCGCAATGGCGCGCAATTGCCCGTAACAGCTTTGGTTGATCAGTTCTATGCAGAAGTGCAGCGCTTAGGTGGTGGACGCTGGGATACATCGAGCCTCGTAAAGCGTTTTGATGAAGATCAATAAGTTGTTATACTAGCGCGCATTTGATTAATAATGATTAGACAAAAGGTGCGGTTCTATGTTTGGTATTGATATCTACAACTTTACTTCTTTCGCTCCGAGCATGGTTGTTGTGGGCGGTTGCGTTGCGATGGTCGTGGTTGGTGTGCGTATGCTGAAGAAATTCATGGCAGAAGACGCGGCTAAAGCGGCGGCACAAGAGAAGTAATACTGCGGCATTTGTCGTCATCAAGAGGTGCTGTTTTACAGCACCTTTTTTGTTTTGGGCCTCGTTATTTTTTTCGGTCTGGCCAGTTGTTCGAAACCACCATGGCACGGCTCTTTTCCGTCCACTCGCCATCTTGCTCCTCCATCTCTGCCAGCATCAGCGGCTCATGGCACTGCGACTGCAGGGCAATAATATGCGCCCATGAAACGAGCCTATCTGCGCGCTCAGCAGACGAAAAGTGTGCAGGCCCTGCCAACCAATAGGGTTTGGCTAAGATCATAAACTTCGTGTTGTTCAGATCGGTCTGACTTGCTAGCTGGTCATTATGCAGCCACCACCCCCGTTGATGATTCGGATTGAGTGCAGGGTGAAGCGCTGTAATGCTCTGCCATTGTGCTCTTGGGTAAAACAGAATACCCGGCATTAAAAAACAGGACCGTGTTGGTGTGTTAAACCCCAGTTGAGTTAGCTTCGATGCACCTAAAGCGCTTTGACCAAGCGGCAGTTGATGGGTGATTAAACGGCGCCACTTTTTATCCAACCGATCCCGTCCACCCGGGCCGATAAAGTGTTCGAGTTGTTGGGCGGAGCCGTTGAGTAAGTAAAACTTAATAGCAAGCTCAAGATGAACGGTTTCCTCTGCCGTCTCGTAAACGAGATCGAGTTCACCGACAGTGCGTTTGTGATGCGTGAGAGGGAGGTTCCTCAGCAGTCGCCCCGTTGACTGAGGGCCGTAAAAAAGAGCTTCAACGGTGGTTTCGAACTGCTTTCCCAAGCGATAAGCTGGCGGCTCTGCGGGCACATAGGGCAGGTCGGGCAGGAGGGATACGTCTTGGCTAGGCATAAACGCCGAAAAGCGCGGTGTATCCGCCATCAACGAAGGGGTGCGATACAGCCACTCGAGATCAGTTTTTAGGTTAAGAAGAGCGGGGTTATTTGCCATAACGAACGAGACCTACCGTGGATAGCGGGCATTGATCATGGTACTTTAGCACGTTGCAACACAGCTTGATGAGAGAGTCATGAGTAGAGAAACCCTTAGCGCTATTCGCCGCGAAGATTTAGCACCGCTGGCGTCCGATACCAACATCAACACGATCTTGATGAATGGCGCGCAGATAGCCCTTAGCAAGCTTAAGCGCGCGCCACACTTTAATGCGCGCCTGTACTACTACGCAGAGATCGGAGTTTTTCTTGAGGTGTCCTTATCGCGGGGTGCAGGTATCTCTGACGGAACCCGTGAAGCGTTAAAAGAGATCCACACCGAAGCGACTCACATCCACATGCAAGCGAACAAAGCTCGTCGAGAAGCAAAATAGCCTACGTAAATGTTTGATAGTAAAGCCTTCTTAGCTCATCTGACGCAGCGTCCGGGTGTTTATCAGATGCGGGACGCTCAGGGCGAGTTACTCTATATTGGTAAAGCGAAAAACCTTAAAAAAAGGGTGAGCAGCTACTTCCGTGCGTCGGGTTTAAGCACTAAAACCCAAGCACTGGTGCGCCATATCGCTGATATCGATATCACGGTAACCCATAGCGAGACCGAAGCATTACTACTTGAGCAGACGCTGATCAAGGAAAACCGCCCGCCCTATAACATCCTGCTGCGCGATGATAAAAGCTACCCCTATATCTTTGTCTCTGAGAACGAGGCTTATCCGGTACTCACCTTTCACCGTGGCGCGAAGCGCAAAAAGGGCAAGTACTTTGGCCCTTTTCCGAGCCGCAATGCCGTAACGGATAGCCTAAATATCCTGCAAAAAGTATTTAAGATTCGCCAGTGTGATGAAAGCTTCTTCCGCAACCGCTCGCGCCCTTGCTTGCAGTACCAGATAAAACGTTGCAGTGCGCCCTGTGTTGAAGCGATCTCAACGCAGGATTACGCCGAAGATGTGCGCCACGCCACCATGTTTTTGGAAGGTAAAAGCCATACCATCATGAAGGAGCTTGCCGAGCAGATGGAGAGCGCCTCTGGGCGTTTGGACTTTGAGCGTGCAGCGGATTACCGTGATCAGATCCAAAGCTTGCAGCTCGTGCAAGAGCAGCAATACGTGACTGGCGGGCAGGGTGATGCCGATGTTATTGGTTGTGCCGTGATGCCCGGTGGTGTATGCGTGCATGTGCTGTTTGTGCGCGGTGGGCGAGTGGTGGGTAGTAAAGCTGTTCATCCTCGCGTATCGATTGAGGATACCGCCGAGACGATTTTGTCAGCCTTTATCGCCCAGTGGTACATCGGCAGCGCCCGTGAAATACCAGCGGCGATTATCGTAACCCATGAGCTAGACGATAACGCCTGTATCGAAGAGGCGCTGCAACAGCAACGCGGCAAGCGCGTGAATCTTACGCATCGTGTAAAAGGTGAGCGCAGCGGTTGGCAAAAACTGGCCCAAACCAATGCCGAGCAGCACTTGGCGAGCCACCTAGCGAGCAAAAAGAACATCTATCAGCGTTACTTAGCTTTGCAAGAGGTGTTTAGCTTAGATGCTGTTCCGAAGCGGCTGGAGTGTTTTGATATCTCCCATAGCTCTGGTGAGGCAACGGTTGCATCCTGTGTTGTTTTCGACCGAGATGGCCCGCTTAAAAAGGACTATCGCCGCTTTAACATCGAAGATATCACCCCCGGTGATGACTACGCCGCAATGCATCAAGCGCTGATGCGCCGCTACACTCGCATCAAAAAAGGCGAGGGTGTGCTGCCCGATATCTTGCTGATCGATGGCGGTAAAGGGCAGGTGTCCCAAGCGGTTGATGTTCTGCGTGAGCTACAAATTAACGATGTACAGATTATCGGTGTTGCTAAGGGCAGCACGCGAAAAGCCGGCTTTGAAACCTTGGTAATGGCTGAAACCGGCGATGAAGTAACCTTGGCATCGGACTCGCCCGCGCTGCACCTCATTCAGCACGTACGTGATGAAGCGCACCGGTTTGCGATAGCAGGGCACCGTGCCCGCCGTGGTAAAGCGCGCAAGCAATCGCGCCTTGAAGGTATCCCCGGTGTTGGCCCAAAACGGCGCCGAGAGTTGCTTAAACATTTCGGTGGTGTACCTGCTGTTGAAAGCGCGAGTGTTGAAGAAATTGCAAAAGTCACTAGTATAAGCCGGACGTTAGCAGAAGAAATCTATGCAGCGTTACATCCAGAAGTATGACCATGGAGCTTACAGCACGTATGCTGACCCGCATTAAAATTCCTAACCTGCTAACGTTGTTGCGTATAATTCTTATCCCCGTCTTTGTGGTGATCTACTACTTACCGTGGGAATACGCGGGCCTCGCGGCGGGCGCTGTTTTCGCATTCGCCGCCGTTACCGACTGGTTTGACGGCTATTTAGCCCGCAAGCTCGATCAAGCTTCGGCGCTTGGCGCATTCCTTGATCCGGTTGCGGATAAGCTGATTGTTGTTGCCGCCTTAGTGATGCTAGTGGAAACCTTCAATGAAGCGTGGATTACGCTACCCGTTATGGTGATCATTAGCCGCGAAGTGCTAATCTCTGCGCTACGCGAATGGATGGCTGAGCTTGGAAAGCGCGCCAGTGTTGCCGTATCGTTTGTTGGCAAAGTTAAAACCGCCTTGCAGATGCTGGCTATCTTTTTGATGATTACCTTCACACCCTTCAGCGAGCTTTCGTGGGCGGGGATTGGTGCCCTTTATATCGCCGCCGCGCTGACGTTGTGGTCGATGATTGTATACCTGAAAGCCGCATGGCCAGATCTTACAGAAGACCTGTAAGTGGTTAATCTTTAAGCAAAAATAATATTATTTTTTATTGTTTTTTGGTTGACACCCGCGGTGATCTCTCTATAATACGCTCCACTGTTTCGCAGCGCGGGAATAGCTCAGTTGGTAGAGCACAACCTTGCCAAGGTTGGGGTCGCGAGTTCGAGTCTCGTTTCCCGCTCCAAATGCAAACAGATGAAGGCGCGATGGTAGAGTGGTTATGCAGCGGACTGCAACTCCGTGTACGCCGGTTCGATTCCGGCTCGCGCCTCCATTATTCCCTCTTCCCGATCAGTCGTGGAAGCACCCAGCCCGGGTGGTGGAATTGGTAGACACAGGAGACTTAAAATCTCCCGACTTCACGGTCGTGCCGGTTCAAGTCCGGCCCCGGGCACCATTTAAAGTTTTTTATTTCGCAGTTTTTGCAAAGTTCTTTGTTTCTAAAATATTCCAGCCTATCCGGTCATTCGTTTCTTATTAGTCCTTCGGAAGCAATCGTGATTAGACGTAAATTGTTACGTCAGGCCTGCGATTGATTTACATCAGGTAGATTAGCGATGGCATCGTTTTAAAAGAGCTAAAGGTTATGGGCTGAATTTTTTGCTAAGTAAAATCAGCCCGCTATTTTTGTCCCTGTTAAATTGCTTGTTAGGCACTACCTGCCACCGCAAAATATAAGCCAGCAACACCGATGAAGACTCCAATTCCGCCAGCTATTGCTCCCCAGTAAGTAAACTTTACTTGGCGAGAGTGTTTTTGTTGATTCGACAGATATAACTCGCTTAATGAAGAGGCAAGTTGAGATACTTGTTCTTCAGTTTCTTCTTTTGAGTTTAAGCTATTGAGCTGGATGCTTATATTTTCAGGGAGCTCTGAATAGGGCTCTTGATTCTGATGTTTATCTATTAGCTCCCGAATGGAGTCAATATTTTTTGCTAGATCTTCATCTTCGCCCGATATCGCCTCCGAATGCATAATGCGTAAGCTAAAAAGAATAGATTTTCTGTCTTGAGACCAGCGCTCTGCAATATGCTGCATATCTTCATAAGTTAAGTGGTTCTTGATTATTCCAAGTCGCACTTGCTTTCTGAACTGCTTTTTCCAATTACTTTCGGCCGTATCTTTCAATATCGGTACTAGGCCAATTACTGTACCTATGGCTGCACCTATGATTAAAGGTGTAGCTCCCGTAATTGCTGAAATTATTTCCATGCTCATATTTATCCTTGAGGCACCTAACGCCCGTAACACTTGACCGAAAAAGCGTAGCTTTTTTGGGTCAAGTGCTTGCGTTTGTTAGCAGCTTTCTTTAAACACTACTGTTCAGCCTTTTTCTCTTGCTGTTTCTTCCTGTCTTCATATCGTTGCTGACGAAGACGGCTTTCTTCTTCACGGTCAGCTGAAGAGTACGTATTCACCTGGAGCCTATTAGGTGATGAGTTAACTACCTTACCAAACTGCTCTGTTAGCTTATTCAACTCATCAGCTATTTTATGTAAAGGGTCGCCTCCACCGACTTCAGAAACTCCCTTATACTCTTTGAAATCCACAACTAATTCATTTGAATACTGTTCACCGTTCACATCTGAAAATGTTATTTCGATTTTAAAAAAAGGGGAAAAAACATCATCACCATCTAGCTTTCCTTTTAAATCAAAAAAGCTAAATAGGAAGCTCTCAACTTTTTGGCCTATACCAAGGGAATGTATTCCTTCTGAAAAAATATGAAGTCTCAAGAATTCATCAACTATAGGATTATCTGTCTCAAAAATTTCGGCCCCGCTACTATCTGAAAACTTAAATTTCAAATTTCGCGCTATTCCTTTACCAAGATTATTAATTTCTACCTCGATTAAATTAAAGGAAACTGGGCTATTTTTTAATCGAAGTGAAACGTTAGGGCGTATATTCTCTCGTTTGAGCTCGTTTACCTGTTCAATCTGTGCTTCACGCAGATACCAAGTTTCTTTTGCCAATATAAAAGTCAATATGGCAATTGTTACAGTTGCTAATGCACTAGTCCAAGAAGAAAGTGAATCAGCTGTAAGTAAGTTTGAGAGCTGTATTTGACTTCCTGTAACTAGGCCAAGAATAAATATTATAGGCGCAGCAACAACGCCGGAAACGATAAGTAAAGGGATCAAACTTCTTTCATTTTCACGTTTCACTATTTTCTCCTAGCCTGCTAACGCTTAGCGTAGCGGCAAGCTTTGCTTGTCCGCCTACCGCTTCTTGTTATTAATATTATTTAATATCAGAGGTAACAAATTATGGATATTGATTACGCAATTCACCAACTTTCCTATAACTGGGGCAGTAAAACCAAAGAGGAGAAATTACAAATCCTAACGCAAGTTATTCCTATTCTTGAGGAAACACAGGGAAGGTCTCCAGCAAGACAAAATTAAATATTTCCGAAGTCTTGCTGGAGATAGAGTCCCTGTTGGTTCAGCTGGCCTGAACTTTTAACTACTTGCTACATATTAATTTAACAAAGTGGTGGTGCTCTTTAACTACAGACTGTTTATCTGGATCAAACTCAATAACCTCGTGGATAACCTTTAAAACCTTGAGGTTGTACTTATGGTCTAGGTTAGCAGCCATATCAGAGTACGAGTGTAACTCTATGAACTCCCCTACCGAAGGGATGTTCAACATTTTAGTAGGATAGTACACTCCATCCTCTGAACCGATAAAGATAGTAACATCAATCATAACAATTCCTTTGTTGGTTTATGAACCACAAGGGTTCAATAGTAAAAGATTTATAACAGTCTGATTATGACGCCATGGGGCATCATAATAATTATTAAAGTGAATTCATTCTATTTTTCTGACTTTTGGGCTAACTTTTTAAGCTATTGTTTCCAAAGGCTTTAAATCAGCACTATTAGCTTAATGAAAAATAGAGTGGCTAGTTTTTGCTTTGTTAGGTTTGAAAAGCGGCAGGAAAAATATGCTGTTTATCCATACAGTTTTGAAGGTGTCCTTTGTATGGTTCAGCTTCCTGCTGCCAAGCATTACACAACCTATGCGCATACTCGCCATGACTTATCTAAAACAGTACTCGTTCATATACACCAGATCAAGCATGGCCTAAGGTTGAGACCAGCAGGGTGTTCCTGCTCTGTGAGTGAGCTGCTGATGATGGCGGGTTGTTGCCCTTAGTTCAGGCTAGGTTTTTTCGGGTTATCTATAGTGTAACGTTTGCCGCTTGTTAGCTTCGAGCGGCTCATGTGCTGTTTTACAAAGAGGGAACGGAAGCTGTGTTAAAACTCAAAACATCAGTATTACTACTTTCAATTGTGTCGGTGGCTACCGGGTGTGCGAACCATTATGCGAACCAAACGGTCTCCCAAGAGAGCATGTACGATCACGGGCACAGCCATACCTTACATGATGGCGTTGTAGTGCCGTTACTGGTTGCGAATAAGCGCGTCGGCTTTGCCGAGCTTAAACTGCATGACGATAAAGGTGATCTGGAGTTGTGGATCACAACGGACAAGGCGGGGAGCCAACCACTTGATCTACCCATCGATTCTGAGATTCATGTTAGTTTCCCTCGGTTAGCGGTGAAGTCCGTTGATTTACGTGTGCGTAATACCTTGCGTAACGAAGATGAAGACGGGAAGGGGAATATCCGGGGCACCGGAACCAACTACTTTATCTTCCCCGGTGATTCTGGTGCGGATGCTAGCTTTTTAACCGGTAAAAGCTTTATGACAGATGCCGAAATCTCATTCGTGAGAGACGGTGTTCGCTACACTACCGATACCTTTACTTTAAAGCCTCACGTTCACTAATCCTGCAGTTGTAGGGGCTCTGCCGTGAGGTGAGCCCCGCAATTTGCTATATCCACCTGCTAAGCGTTGCCACGTGTGCCAGCATTTTTACACTCAGTAATAGAGAAAGAATACCCAGTGCTTTTTTCAAGTGATCGGCGGGCAAGTGCGCCGCGCAGGCGACACCAATGGGTGCACAGAGGTAGCTTGTGATCGAGAAAATCACAACAGCGGGGAGGTAGATGTAACCCAATGTCAGCTCTGCAGTTGCGGTGTGCTCCCAGCCATTAACTAGGTAACCGAGCGCCCCAGTCACAGCGAGCGGGAAACCGATGGCAGCCGATGTCCCCACCGCGTGTTTCACCGCAACATTTTGCCCGATCAGGTAGGGAACAATCATCCCAGCGCCGCTTACCGAGACCAGCGCTGAAACGGTGCCGATAACGCCGCCAACGCCAATATTACCCGCAGTGGAGTGTAGGTTTGCATTGGGTTGTACAGGCTTTGGTTGAAACATTTTAAAAGCCACATAAAGCATAAAGATGCTGAAAAAGAGCGCGAGTAAAATGCCGTCTACCTCAGCTGCGATAGTGGTAGCGAGGAGCGTACCAGCGGTGACTCCAATGACCATTTTGATGGCAAGTGGCCGGTTGATATGGCCTTTGCGCTGGTGGGCTCGCATGCTGCTAAAGGTGGTAAAAATCATCGCGGCCATCGATGTTCCAAGGGCGAGATGCACGACCTCTTGGTCGGCAATACCCTGTGCGGTAAAGAGCAGCGTAAACGCCGGTACGGTTAGGCCGCCACCACCCACGCCTACAAGCCCGGCAATAAACCCAACACCAGCGCCAAGTAGGGCGTAGTAGAGTGCGAAAGTTAAGTCGATCATTGGCAAAACACCTCGGCATAATCAAAGAGAGGCGTTACGTTAGCGTGTTTTTCTGCTAGTAATTTAATGATGTTTGGACGAAATATAATGAATAACGGCCAAGGCAGGGCTTAGACATGAGCGTAAGGGATTTCAGTGAGAGAGCGTCAGGCGCGCCGCTTATTGGCTGCCGGTGGTCTCGGCAGGCTGATCAGAACAGAAGGGCAGATAAGCCCTATCGTTGGCATCAGCATTTTCGTGGGCAGCTACTGTGTATTCAAGCGGGATTGGTGCAGATCAAGACGGAGGCCGGTACATGGGTTCTGCCGCCTTATCGTGCGGGGTGGATCCCGCCGGGGGCGCAGCACAGCGTTTTGTTTTGCAGCACGGTGGTTGGCCATTCGGTGCTACTGCATCCTCAACTTTGCGGCGTGCTACCACATCAGCCACGGGTATTGAGTCTGAACCCTGTACTAGAGGCGTTGGTCGTGCGCAGTACAACGTGGAGCCGGGAGCATTTAACAAACGAAGATCAACATATCATGGCGGTGATGCTGGATGAAATTCGTACCGCAGCACCGGAAAAGCTCTATCTGCCTATGCCAAAGGACCCTCGTTTAGTACGTATTGCAGAAGGGCTGCTAAGCGAGCCAAATCATGCGAAAACAGTGGAGCAGTGGGCGGCGTTCGGTGCGCTTTCTACGCGCTCATTGCGGCGTTTAATGCAAGCTGAGACAGGCCTTAGCTTTGCGCAGTGGCGTAATCAGGCTCAGTTAAATCATGCGCTCGCGCTGTTAGCGCAGGGGAGGTCGGTTAGTGATGTGGCGTTTGCGCTGGGCTTTGCGACGCCCAGTAATTTTATCGCGATGTTTAAGCGTTTGATGGGCGTGCCGCCAGCCCGTTACTTCGCTGTTGAAAATGTATATATCGATAAGCGCTAATGCTTTATTCTATCAGGCTAATCTTGTTCAGGTGGGAGGAAGACATGAACTACGAACTGTTGCTGATGTATGTGGTGGTCGCTTTTTTTTACGTCATTAGTCCGGGCCCGGCGATCTTCTTAGCGATCTATAACGGTGCAATGCATGGTGTAAAGGTTGTGATGGTCTCTGCTTTAGGGAATATCCTAGGTTTGCTGCTGCTATCGAGCTTAGCGATGAGTGGCTTAAGCGCTATTTTGATGACCTCTGCAACCTTGTTCTTGGTGGTAAAAGTGGTGGGGGCCTCATACTTGATCTACTTAGGTGTTCGCCAATTGCTGGCAAGCCGTAAAGCCATGACGTTAAAGCAGGGCGCAGGTCACGTGCCTGCGCGTAGCTTAACGGCCTCCTTTAAAGAGGGGTTTGTGGTTGCCGCCACCAATCCGAAGCCGATCCTGTTTTTCACGGCACTGTTTCCTCAGTTTTTAGATGTCACTAATGCCGTGTTGCCGCAATTTTTTGTGATGACTGCGATTTTTATGTTCTTCTCATTCGTATCGCTTACCAGCTATGGCTATCTTGCTCAGCGGGCCAAGGGACTCTTGACGGGTGGCCGCGGGGCTTGGTTTCAACGGATTAGTGGTGGTTTGTTTATCGGCATGGGCGCAAGCTTATTTCAACTGAAAGCGACGCAATAAGCAGCCCCTTCGGCTGATGAGGTGTGATGATGGGGATAGCAAAAATGGATGAATATTTAGCGTCGAGCCAATATATCGACTGGCAGCACCCCGATGTGTTGGCTAAAGCAAGGGTGCTGTCTGAAGGGTTGGACACGCCTATCGATATTGCGCGCGCCTGCTTTGCGTTTGTGAAGGATGAGATTAAGCACAGTTGGGATTACCAACTGAACCCAGTCACCTGCCGCGCTTCGGATGTTTTGGCGCACCGCACAGGGTATTGCTATGCCAAAAGTCATCTTTTAGCGGCTCTCTTACGCGCCAACGGCATACCGGCAGGGTTGTGTTATCAGCGTTTGACCAGCATGACCCCATCGCAATACTGCTTACATGGCTTGAACGCTGTATATCTGCAGGAGTTTGGTTGGTATCGGGTGGATGCTCGCGGCGATAAGCCGGGTGTGAATGCAGCGTTTTGCCCGCCACAAGAACAGTTAGCATACGCTGCAACCGCTGAAGGCGAAGCCGATCTACCCGAGATATGGCCAGCGCCTCTGCCCGTGGTGGTGGACCGACTCACAGGCTATGAAACCTATCAGGCCGTAGCTGAAAACTTGCCTGATGTGCCGCTGCTTGGTTTGCGGTAACTGCTTGCGGCTTTCATATGTCAGGTTTTTGTTGGCTCTGCTGATTTAAGAGGGACTTTTGTTGAAACCACTTTATTTGACGTTTGCATGGGTGTGCTGTGGTTTGCTCGCGGCGTGCAGTGGTTTGCCGCAGAAGCAGCAGGCTCAGACATCGTTAGTTGAGCTGGCAGCGAGCATCCAGACAGAGTAAAGAGTGCCGCGCTTATGCAGGCGAGTGGCGAAAGGTCGGTAAGTTGCAGCAGCCTGCCTGTGTTTTAACGGCGCATGATGCGGGTAAGGCGTGCTCCGACAGTGATCAATGCCAAGTGGCTTGTTTAGCGAAAGAGACCGGAGCCAAGATTGGAACGAGTGTTGCGGGCCAGTGCGCCAGTACCACCGTACTTTTCGGCTGCCGCACTTATGTGTCTTCAGGAAAAGCGGAACCCACGCTGTGTATCGACTAATCTACCCAAGTGTTGATTTTTCTTGACGGGAAGGCTGGTCAGCGCCTGTATTTGTCGGTATAGTGCGCTCCTCTTTTCAGGAGCCGTATCATTCTGATAGATTATTCGGTTTCTAAGGCGCGATGGTAGAGTGGTTATGCAGCGGACTGCAACTCCGTGTACGCCGGTTCGATTCCGGCTCGCGCCTCCATTATTCTCTCTTGTTTTTAGTCCTCGCAACGAAACGGCAACCAGGTCGTGAGCTCCTTTATCTGCTCTTGCATCGCCTGTTTTTCTTGTTCAACGAACTTCCCGACTGCTCCATCAAACCCCGGATGTGCAATAAAGTGCGATGACCAGGTTTCAATCGGTTGAAATCCGCGCTGTATTTTATGCTCGCCTTGGGCACCGGGATCGAAGCGCTGTAAGCCTTGTTCAATACAATACTCGATGCCAGTGTAGTAGCAGGTTTCGAAATGCAGGCTATCGAAATTGTCTAAACAGCCCCAATAACGGCCATAAAGGGTGGTGCTGTCTTTAAAGCACAAAGCACACGCGACGGTTTGCTCATCATAGGTTGCTACAAGCAAGACGAGTTGATCCGCCATGTTTTCCAATAGGTTAGCGAAGAAGGCTTTGTTGAGATAACCCTGTCGGCCACGCTTTAAATACGTGAGGTGGTAACAGTGATAAAAGCTGTCTAGCAGCGTTTTATCGATATGGTTACCCTCAACGCAGCGAATGGTGACGCCTTGTTCAGCAACTTTGCGCCGCTCGCGTTTCACACTTTTACGTTTGCGTGACGTAAAACGTGCCAAGAAGTCGTCAAAGTGGCTATAGCCTTCGTTAAACCAATGATATTGGCTCCCGAGGCGAATATGTAAGTCAGCATCGGAGAGGGCTTCGGCTTCAGCTTGGGTTGGAAACAGCGTATGCCACGACGAAAAGCCTTGCTGTTCGCAAAATGCAGTGGCGCCCTCGGCGAGCCATGGAACGACCTCGTTTAATGGTTGCTGCGTCAGTATGCGCGGGCCAGTAACAGGCGAAAAAGGCACTGCGGTGAGCAGTTTAGGATAGTAGTCCAGCCCGCGCTGCTGATATGCATCGGCCCATGCCCAGTCAAAGACATACTCGCCGTAGGAGTGGGTTTTAATGTAGGACGGTGCAATCGCAAGCAGCGTATCGCCCTCGTAGAGGGTAATGTGAAGAGGCTGCCAGCCGGTATCTGCATGGGTAACGCCGCTGTCTTCCAGCGCCGCGATAAATGCATATTGCAGGAATGGGTAATCGCTACCTAGACAGGTATCCCATTGATCTTTCGGGATATCGTGAACGGATTGAACAAGAGCGAGTCGGTATGCCATAGCGTATACTGTGTCTGGTTATCAACGTATCGGAGTGTGAAAGATGGATGAATTAGAGCTTGAGTTCGTACTCGATAGCCGTTTGGCTAACGACTGCATTGTATTGGGCGATTTTCCGCTATGTCGATTATTACTCATGAACGATGCTCAATACCCGTGGTTTATTTTGGTTCCGCGCCGTGCCGGGGCCACTGAAATATACCATCTATCCAAAGAGGATCGGCAACAGTTGATGGATGAATCGGCAGAGCTTGCTGAGCTAATGGCCGATAGTTTTGCTGCCAAGAAGATGAATATCGGCGCTCTTGGGAACATCGTTTCCCAACTACATATACACCATGTTGCACGTCAAGAATCCGATCCGGCGTGGCCCGGCCCTGTGTGGGGTGCTCATCCTCCTGTTGCCTATACGCAAGAACAGGTGGAAGCGATTCGTAAAAAAGTAGCAACGATGTTAACCGGTGATCTGCAATTGATCCAAGCTTAACGCGATTGCCGAGGCCGAAAGCCTGTTTTCTAGTACGCTTTCAGGTATAATTTCGGCCTTTATTTTTGATACCCAATTCTATGTGCTGGCTCATTCAGCACGCGGTTAAACAATAGGAACAAGAGATTATGCGCAGCCATTATTGCGGCGATCTGCGAAAAGAGCATGTTGGTGAAGAGGTAACACTAAGCGGATGGGTTCACCGTCGACGTGACCACGGTGGAGTTATCTTTTTGGACGTCCGTGACCGTGAAGGTCTGACCCAAGTTGTGTTTGATCCCGACCGAGAAGAGAGCTTCGCGCTCGCGGATAGTGTTCGTAACGAGTATGTTATCGAGCTACGTGGTCTGGTGCGTAATCGTCCTGAAGGCACTGTTAATGCAGATATGCCAACAGGTGAGATCGAAGTACTCGGTAAAGACCTCGTTATTCTTAACAAGTCTGAAACACCACCGTTCCAGTTAGACGAGCACCAGCACGTTGGCGAAGATGTACGTTTGCGTCACCGTTATATCGACCTGCGTCGTCCAGAGATGCAAGAGAAACTGCGTTTTCGCTCTAAAGTGACGAATGCGATTCGTAACTACCTCGATGACAACGGTTTCCTAGATATCGAAACGCCAATTTTGAACCGCGCAACGCCTGAAGGCGCGCGTGACTACTTGGTACCAAGCCGTGTGCACGAAGGTGCGTTCTTCGCACTGCCGCAGTCGCCGCAGCTGTTTAAACAGTTATTGATGGTGGCGGGCTTTGATCGCTACTACCAAGTGGCTAAGTGCTTCCGTGATGAAGACCTGCGTGCTGATCGTCAGCCTGAGTTTACCCAAATCGATATCGAAACCTCGTTTATGGACGAGGAAGGTATCATGGGCATCACCGAGAATATGATCCGTAAGCTGTTCCTTGAGCTTAAAGGTATCGATCTGGGTGAGTTCCCACGTATGCCATTCTCTGAAGCGATGCAGCGCTTCGGTTCCGACAAACCAGACCTACGTTACCCAATGGAGCTGGTTGATGTTGCAGATTTGATGGCAGAGATTGAGTTTAAAGTGTTTGCTGGCCCTGCAAACGATCCTAAGAGCCGTGTGACTGCGTTGAAAGTACCAGGCGGTGCTCAGCTAACGCGTAAGAACATCGATGACTACACTAAGTTCGTTAGCATCTACGGTGCGAAAGGTCTTGCGTGGATTAAGGTCAATGAGATCGAGAACGGCATCGAAGGTCTGCAGTCACCGATCATCAAGTTCTTGGGCGAAGATGTAACGATGGCGATCATGGAGCGTTTAGGTGCGCAAAATGGCGATATCGTATTCTTCGGCGCAGATAAAGCGAAGATCGTTTCTGAAGCACTGGGTGCGCTGCGTATCAAAGTGGGTGAAGACCTCGATATGGCACAGTGCGAGTGGGCGCCTTTGTGGGTAGTCGACTTCCCAATGTTCGAAGAGACCGACAACGGTGGCCTAACGGCGCTGCACCACCCATTCACAGCACCGAGCTGTTCACCTGAAGAGCTAAAAGCTAACCCGCTTGAAGCGCTGTCTCGTGCTTACGATATGGTACTGAACGGCTGTGAGCTAGGCGGTGGTTCTGTGCGTATTCACGACCAAGAGATGCAGGCAACAGTACTGGAAATTCTGGGTATCTCTGACGAAGAAGCTGACGATAAATTTGGTTTCCTGTTGAACGCCTTGAAATACGGTGCGCCTCCACACGGTGGTTTGGCATTTGGTCTGGATCGTTTGATCATGCTGATGACAGGCACAGACTCTATTCGTGAAGTGATCGCTTTCCCGAAAACGCAGAGTGCATCGTGCATGATGACTGAAGCACCGGGCCAAGTGAGTGCAGCTCAGCTACGTGAGCTGAACATAAAGTTGCGTAAGAAAGAGCAGTAAGTAATACCAGCGCGCGGCATCGTGGGGTGCAGCGCGCTGCGACGGAGAGGTTTTTATGGCAGGTCATTCTAAGTGGGCCAATATAAAACACCGCAAAGCAGCGCAGGACGCTAAACGCGGCAAAATCTTCACCAAGTTGATTCGAGAGCTGGTGGTTGCAGCAAAAGAGGGTGGCGGTAATCCCGACGATAACCCACGTTTGCGCGCAGCGGTTGATAAAGCGCTCGGTGCAAACATGAAGCGTGACACCATCGACAAGGCGATTGCTCGTGGTGCCGGTGGTGGTGAAGGTGAGAACTACGATGAGCTAACCTACGAAGGTTACGGCGTAAGTGGTGTTGCGATCCTCGTTGAGTGTATGACCGATAACGTCAACCGTACCGTGGCTGCGGTACGAGCGGCTTTCAATAAACATGGCGGCAACTTGGGCACGAATGGCTCGGTGGCTTACTTGTTTGATAAGAAGGGCCGCATCACTTTCACGGATGCGGATGAAGATGCCGTGATGGAAGTGGCGTTAGAGGTAGGTGCAGATGATGTGGTGGCACACGAAGATGGCTCTGTTGAAGTCCTCACCGAACCGCAAGCTTTCATGGATGTGAAACAAGGGTTGTTAGAGGCGGGCCTTGAACCTGCGCATTCTGAGGTCGATATGGTGCCTTCAACATCAGTTGAACTGGATGTTGAAACGGCCCAGAAGATCCTCAAGTTGATTGATGTTTTGGAGGATCTAGATGATTCGCAAAATGTTTATCATAATGCTGAGATTCCACCGGAGGCCTACGAGGCATAAACCCCTCCGTTGTTGTCATGAGAAAGCCGGGTTTTAGCCCGGCTTTTGTTTTTTTGTCTAAAGTAAGGACAAGCAGATACATGCTGATTCTCGGCATTGACCCAGGCTCCCGTATCACCGGTTTCGGCGTTATTAACTCTGTGGGTGCAAAAAATGAGTACGTTGCCAGTGGCTGCATCCGAATTAAAGGTGATGCATTGCCGGAACGGCTCGATCAAGTTTTCTCGGGTATTTCCGAGGTCATACGCCAGTACTCACCGCAAGAGGTGGCGATCGAGCAGGTCTTTATGGCGCGTAATGCAGATTCTGCATTGAAGCTTGGGCAGGCGCGTGGCGTGGCGATTGTGGCGGCAAGTCAGCAATCGTTGCCTGTATACGAATATGCGGCCCGAGCCGTTAAACAAGCGGTTGTCGGCAAAGGCTCGGCTGATAAAACACAAGTTCAGCATATGGTGTCCCATATTCTGAAGTTGCCCGGAA
Source organism: Neptunomonas sp. XY-337 (assembly GCF_004959845.1). NCBI lineage: Bacteria > Pseudomonadati > Pseudomonadota > Gammaproteobacteria > Oceanospirillales > Oceanospirillaceae > Neptunomonas > Neptunomonas sp. XY-337. The sequence goes on from NZ_SPLL01000002.1 coordinate 684,708, forward strand.
TACCGCAAGCAGATGCGGCAGATGCACTGGCAATTGCGTTATGTCATGCCCATACACGGGTTGGTTTAGTGAAGTTGGCGGGTACTACAGGTAGCCGCCGCGGCCGTTGGTGTTGATCGCTGAGGAGTAGCATACGTGGCGTATGATGAGTTTATCTATATCGCTGAGCTAATTGGTGTTTCTGTTTTCGCGATTACAGGGGCGCTAGCGGCACAAGGAAAGCGGATGGACACGCTAGGGGTGGTGGTGTTGGCGATTGTCACCTCTTTAGGCGGCGGTACGATTCGGGATATTACACTTGATTCCTACCCATTAGGCTGGGTGGTCAACACCACCTATCTCTGGACGGCCATCTGGTCTGCGGTAGCGGCTTTTTTGCTGTGCCGATATTTCCAGTATCCAAGGCGGTTGATGCTAATCCTTGACGCTGCTGGGTTGGCGCTCTTTGCGATTTTAGGCGCTGAAAAAGCCCTGATGCTAGACGCTAGTCCAACCATTGTGGTCATGATGGCCTGTATCACTGGGGCTGCCGGGGGCATGATTCGCGATGTGCTGACGGGGCAAATTCCGCTCATTTTGCACCGTGATGGCGAGCTTTATGCAACATGTGCCATGCTGGGCGCGATATTTTATGTGGCGTTCTACGGCTTAATTGACCAGCAAATCTTGGCGGTTATCTCGATGCTGATCATCTTTGCAACGCGCTTAGCAGCCGTGTTTGGCGATCTCAACTTGCCAGAGTTTGTTGTGGCAGGCCACCGCCTTGAGCCAAACGATGAAGCTCGTAATCCTAAGCAGTAATTAGCTGAGATCTTCTTGGGTGCAAACACGGTTGCGCCCAAGCGATTTCGCTTTGTACATGGCCGTATCGGCTGCCTTAACAAGCCCGCGAATGGAGTGACCGTCCTCTGGGTAGCTGCTCACGCCGGCGCTTGCACTTAGATGCAGCTCGATCCCCTCATCGGTTGTGAAAGGTGTCTGGCTGAACTCACTCAATATTCGGTTCACCATCTTGACCGAGGCAGTTTTTGTGCTGCCGGGGCAGAGGAGTAAGAACTCTTCGCCACCCCAGCGACATAGGATATCGGTTTTGCGTGTAACGCTTTGCATCGTCTCAGTGAAGTGCTGAATCGCGTGGTCGCCGGTTACGTGTCCGAAGGTATCATTGAGCTCTTTAAAACGGTCAATATCGAGCATGATAATCTGGATTTCGGTGGGCTGATGCTCGCTAATCTGAAGGTACTTCTCAAACAGCTCGTAGCCTGTTTTACGATTATAGAGCTTAGTGAGGTCATCATAGCGAGAGTGCTCCAGTAGCTTTTCTGCTAGCAATTGGCTTTCGGTAACATCAAGTACCATGCCCACGACTCTGAGTGGCGCATCGCTCTCGTCACGCTCAACAACCATGCCGCGATCATGCACCCAGATGTAGTCGCCTTGGCGGTTGCGCAGCCGGTATTTGGCCTCGTAGCGGGAGGCGTTTCCCTCAAGGTGGCTCTGAAGTAAGCTAATGACTTGCTCTAAGTCTTCGGGATGGACAGCGTCTTTCCACGTGTTGAGTGTTGGATTTGTGACCTCATCAGGTCCATAGCCCAGCATACGGTACCACTGGCGGCTCAAGAATAAGCTGTTATCTTGGGTATTCCAGTCCCACAAACCATCGCTAGCCTCGTTTAGAACAAAGGTACGGATGTAGTCATCATCGCTGACTTTTGTATCGTGGGCGTTGCGCGCGCTGATGTCGCGGGCGATAGAGACGATATAGTCTTTCCCTTCGTGCGAGAAGAAGTCGCTGATCACCTCAACAGGGAAGTCGCTGCCATCTTTACGCTTGTGCCGCCCTACAAACCGAAACTGCCCCTGCTCTTTGATCGCCTGGCTGATCAAACGCCACTGCTCAAAGCCAACCACGTCTTTGTTTAGGCTTAAAACGCTATGGTTAACCACTTCATCACGTTCCATGTAGAGCGCTTTGCAGGCTGCAGCATTAGCTTCGAGCACTTTGGATGTGGCAGGGTCGATCACATAAATCGCGTCACTGGAGGATGAAAAGAGCTGCCGAAAAAAGCCATGGGTGGAGAGGGGATCAGTCATTCAGCTTACTTCGCTCTGATAGGTGGATACCTTTATTTTAGCAGCTGTTTGAAAAGGACGACATCTAAGAGACAAATTTGATGAAAGCCGATAGCTGTTGATGCGCACTCCAACAGCTATCGCGTTACTGATTAAGCTATGTTTTTTGCCAGCTCATGTGCGTTTTTCAGTGAGCCTTCACCGACATCGCCCATGGCTAAACCCTCGGCATAGATCACGCGCGTATCCGTTAATCCGATAAAGCCTAGGAACTGTTGAACAAAAGGTATCTGATGGTCTGATGCGGTGTCTTTGTACATGCCACCGCGCGTTGTAATAAGTAATACAGGCTTGCTCTCAATGAGACCAACAGGGCCATTTTCGGTGTAGCGGAACGTCTCTCCTGCACGCGCTAGCAGATCAAAATACGCTTTTAGCTGCGTAGGAATCGAAAAGTTGTACATCGGAACGCCCAGCACAATAGCGTCGGCTTGTTTGAGCTCTGCAATTAACGTGTCTGATAGATCAATGACTTGCTCGTCGGCAGCTGTTCGTTGGTCTGCGGGCGCGCGCAGCGCGGTGGCAATGGCTAAATCCATATGGGGAAGGGGCTGGCTGATTAAATCGCGCTCGACGACGGCCCCCATTGGGTTGTCAGCTTGCCACTTCTGGATATAGCTTTGTGCAATTTGGTTAGATTGGCCATCATTGCCAAAAATGCTGGTTTGGATATGGAGTAGTGTTTTCATGGTGTGTTCCGCCTGATTTGTGAGATCAATGGTGATAGTTTTATATTTATTTAATGGATAATAAATAGCTATAATTCGATTTATTTGATCAAGAAAATAGATATGAAAATTGAAGTGACGTTGGAACAGTGGCAGGCGCTAATCGCTGTGGTTGAGTGCCATGGATATGCCGCAGCGGCTGAGCATCTCGACAAAAGCCAGTCATCGATCAGTTATGCGATCCAAAAGCTGGAGACAGCGCTTTCTGTGAGGGTATTTGAGCTACAAGGGCGCCGCGCTGCACTCACGCCGATGGGTAAACAGCTTTATGGCCGCGCTAAAGTTCTGGTAGAAGATGCGCTGCAAGTTGAAGGGTTAGCTAAACAGTTTTCAAAAGGATGGGAGCCAAGCGTCAGTGTTGCAGCGGACGCGCTGGTACCCAGCGAGCTGATGCTGGATGTTATTGAGCAGTTTGCGCAGAACCATCCGCTGACCCGCATTGAGTGGCGTGAGGCCATTTTGAGCGGTACCGATGAGGCACTGCTGCAAAAGCAGGCGGATATCGTTATTACTGCGCGGTTGCCTCCGGGGTACGTCGCAGACCCGCTTGTCACCGTCGATTTCCAGTTGGTGGCTGCGCCAAGTCATCCGTTACACCAACTAGGGCGCGACCTCAGCTATCAAGATCTGCGGCTACATCGTCAACTCGTTGTCAGAGATTCGGGAAAGCAGGATGTGGATGCTGGGTGGCTACAGGCCCGCCAGCGGGTCACTGTGTCTAACTTTCAGGCCTCTGTTGATGCGGTCTGTAGAGGCATTGGTTTTGCTTGGATTCCAACAACACGGATGCGCACCCAGCTAAAGCAAGGTGTCTTAAAGCGCTTGCCATTGGCAACTGGTGGGCAGCGCAATGTCACGCTTTATCTCGTGGTGGTGGACGCCGACCGAGCAGGGCCTGGAGTGGTGGAGTTGGCGAAGTTATTGCAAACGCGTGGTGAGGAGCTTGGCTGAGAGTGCATAAAAAGTGTCGGAAAATTTTACATTGCTGCGCTGCAATATAAAAAAGTGTTATTAAAATCATACGCTTATATTTTGGCACGAGTTATGCTGACTCTCTCGTAACGTTTAGGTGAACATGGATGTTGCTTTTCAAGAGGGCCAATCCTATGAGAGCACATACATATACTGGATACCTGACACTGTTATTTGCTGTCTGTGCGGTATTTCTTTTTCCTTCCAAAGCATCCGCGTATTTGATGGGAGACGGGGGCTGTACCACCGACTCAGTATCAATTACCGGCATATCAGAAACCAGCTCGGGTACCCCCATATATAGCGGTAGCTTGAACGCGACATCTTGTGCGGGGCTTTTTCAAGGTATTAATGATGGGCCAGCGAATAACCCTGACCCCAATATCGGTGAACTAGAAGACGGCTTCCTGAACGGTGAACCGGTAAAAACGGGCCCAAGAACCGAAGACGGCCTAGATCCATTAACCTTTATCGACAGTACTGAGCTTCAGGCGTTGAGCGGCGATGGCATCTTTGACGACCCGGGTTGGATCCATCTGGCTGAGATTGATGCCGATAGCGGCACTCGGTACTCCTTCCTAGATACCCTTGATCTGGCGAGCGTGCTGGATGTTTCGTTGGTGTGTAATTCGGGGCCGCCAAATGATTGTAAAGGAGGAACGTGGAACCTTGCCGTTGATCCCGCTGCGATTGCGGCCGTGCAGGCGATCTTGGGGCCGAACTCGTTTGACCATCTGGCCTTTGTGTTCAAATCATCGACCGCTGTAAGTATTTACGACTTCGACTTTATCGACCTTGCGCCAGCCATTGGTGGTGGCTTCAACTTCGCGACCGCCTACACCTTTACGGGTAATTGGAATATGGATGATTTCCAAAACCCGAACAATAACAATGCTCAGGGCTACTCGCACATTTCATTTTGGGCGCGCGACCCTGCCGATGGTACAGAGATCCCGACACCGGGCACATTGGTACTGTTCGGTCTTGGCCTGCTGTTATTACTATTCAGATTGCGTCTAGGCCGTGCTTAACTGAATGCCGCATTGAGTAGCGTTTGGGTATATTCGGTTTGAGGTGAAGAGAACAGTGCATCGGTGCTGTTCTCTTCAACAATCTTCCCTTGCTTAACCACCATCACGCGGTGGCTCATCGCTTTCACTACGGCCAAGTCATGGCTGATGAAAATATAGCTGATCTTGTATTTGCGTTGAATATTGCGCAGTAGGTCGACAATTTGGACTTGAACAGTGCGATCCAGCGCCGAGGTTGGTTCATCTAACACGATGACTTTAGGCTTTAAAATCAATGCTCTCGCAATTGAGATACGTTGTCTCTGTCCACCCGAAAACTCATGGGGGTAGCGGTGCCGCATCTCTGGCTCTAACCCAACCTCTTCAAGTGCTTTCTCGATCAGCTGAATGCGCTCTTGTGCATCACCAATGCCGTGAACTTCCAAACCTTCTGCGAGGCACTCGCCCACTGACATGCGCGGGCTTAGGCTTCCATACGGGTCTTGAAAAACGACCTGCAGTTCGCGGCGCAGGGGAGTGATGTGGCGTTGTGGCAGGTTATCGATGCGTTGTTGCTGGAAGAAAATATCACCTTGGCTACTGATAAGCCGCAGGATTGCCATTCCCATCGTGGTTTTGCCGGAACCTGATTCCCCAACAATGCCCAACGTCTCGCCAGCTTTAAGCTGCAGAGCGATATCATCCACCGCTTTTAGATACTCTAGTGGTTTCCCGAAAAAGCTTTTGCGGGTTGCAAACCAAACGCGCAAATTCTCAGCGCTAACGATCTCTTGTGCACCGGACTCAAGCGGGGCTGGAGTGCCGCTTGGCTCTGCGGCCAGCAGTTGTTGCGTATAAGGGTGTTGTGGCGCAGAGAATAGGGCATCTGTTGCACCATGCTCAACAAGCTCGCCACGGTACATGGCACACACGTAATCTGCGTGATGGCGCACAATGTTGAGGTCATGGGTGATGAGCAAAATAGCCATCCCGAGCTTTTGTTGCAGCGAGTCGAGTAGGTCTAAAATCTGCTTCTCGACAGTCACGTCGAGTGCCGTTGTCGGCTCATCGGCAATGAGGAGTTGCGGCTCGTTAGCCAGCGCCATAGCGATCATGACGCGCTGCCGTTGGCCACCTGATAACTCATGGGGATAACTTTTTAAGCGTTTCTCCGGCTCGCGAATACCAACCAAGTTTAACAACTCGATAATGCGCTCACGGGCAGCGCTGCCGGTTAATTGTTTATGCAGCCAGAGGCTCTCGCCAATCTGCTTCTCGATGGTGTGCAATGGGTTAAGCGAAGTCATCGGCTCTTGGAAGATCATACTGACTTGGTTGCCCCGCAGCTCGCGCAACGCTTGCTCATCCATCGCCAGCACATCGTTCCCGTTAAAATGAATAGCGCCGCTCGGGTGGCTGGCTTTTGGGTAGGTGAGCAGACGCATGATGGAAAGTGCTGTAACCGATTTACCCGATCCAGACTCGCCTACAATCGCCAACGTTTTACCGCGCTCCAATGAGAAGCTAACTGACTTTACAGCATCCACCGCAGCGCTGCCTTCACCAAAGCGCACACTCAAGTTATCTACCGTTAGTATGGGTTGGCTCATATCATGCTTTTCCTAGGATCAAAGGCATCGCGAACTGCTTCGCCAATAAAGATGAGAAGAGTTAGCATCACAGACAGTACCACGAAGGCAGTAAGCCCGAGCCACGGAGCGTGAAGGTTGTTCTTACCTTGAGCGATGAGCTCGCCAAGTGACGCGGAGCCTGGCGGTAAGCCGAAGCCCAGAAAATCCAACGCGGTGAGTGTTACGATGGCACCGTTAAACACAAAAGGTACAAAGGTGAGCGTGGCGACCATCGCATTAGGCAGAATATGGCGGAACATAATCTGCCGGTTACCCACGCCCAGCGCTCTGGCGGCGCGAACGTACTCTAGGTTACGACCGCGCAGAAACTCGGCCCGCACCACATCCACAAGGGTCATCCAAGAGAACAACAGCATAATGCCGAGCAGCCACCAAAAGTTTGGCTCAACGAAGCTTGCCAGAATGATCAATAGAAAGAGCACCGGTAAGCCAGACCACACCTCGATAAAGCGTTGGAAGTAGAGGTCGACTTTACCTCCGTAGTAGCCCTGCACGGCGCCAGCGATCACGCCAATGATGCTGCTCGCGATCGTTAGGACGAGTGCGAAGAGTATGGATATGCGGAATCCGTAAATAACCCGTGCGACCACATCTCGGCCCTGATCATCCGTACCTAGCCAGTTCTCGGACGTCGGTGGGGAGGGCGCGGGCACCGGCAGATCATAATTGATGGTTTGGTGGTTGTAACGGATCAGCGGCCACAGCATCCAGCCGCCTTCGTCTGCAATAAGCTCCTGAATGTAAGGGTCGCGATAGTCAGCAAGTGCTTCAAATTCGCCACCGAAGTCCGTCTCTAGGTAATCGGTGGCGACCGGAAAGAACAACTCACCATTGAGCTTAATAAGCAGTGGCCGATCATTTGCGATCAGTTCTGCGCACAGGCTTAAAAGAAATAACGCTAAGAAGACCCATAGCGACCAATAACCGCGCCGGTTGGCGACAAAGTTTGCAACGCGACGCCGGTTGATGGGGCTAAGCTTTTTCTGAGTCGATACGCTTAATGAGGTCATCATCGCTACTCCCGGCTCTCAAAGTCGATACGGGGGTCAACCAGTACATAAGTTAGATCGCTAATCAGTTTCATAAGTAAGCCAATCAACGTAAAGATATATAGCGTCCCGAAAATAACGGGGTAGTCGCGATTGATAACCGCTTCGTAACCAAGCAGGCCTAAGCCGTCCAGAGAGAAGATCACCTCGATCAGCATGGAGCCGGTAAAGAAGATTCCAACCAGTGCCGCGGGCATCCCAGCGATGATCAGGAGCATCGCATTACGGAATACATGTCCATACAGCACGCCTCGCTCTGTTAAGCCTTTCGCCTTCGCTGTTAGGACATACTGCTTGTTGATCTCATCGAGGAATGAGTTCTTGGTCAGCATGGTTAAGGTTGCGAAGCTACTGATAACTGACGCAAGCACGGGCAGTGTGATATGCCAGAAATAGTCGCCAATTTTCTCGATAAGCGTCATTTGCTCAAAATCTGGAGAGGTCAATCCGCGCAGCGGAAACCAGTCAAAATAGCTGCCGCCTGCAAATAGAACGATCAGTAAAATGGCGAAGAGGAAGTTCGGTATCGCGTAACCGACGATAATGGCCGTGCTGGTCCAGACGTCAAAGCGGGTTCCATCTTTGACTGCTTTGCGAATACCCAGCGGCACTGATATCAGATAGGTGAGCAGCGTGGTCCACAGCCCCAATGATATCGATACGGGCAGTTTCTCTACGATGAGTTCTACCACGGTTTTGTCGCTGTAGAAGCTCTTACCAAAGTCAAAGGTTAGATAGTTGCCCAGCATCTGTAGATAGCGCTCCCATGCAGGTTTATCAAACCCGTAGAGTGCTTCGATCTCTGCAACCAGCCGAGGGTCGAGGCCGCGAGCGCCTCTGTAACTGCTGCCTTCCGAGCTACTAGTGGTGGTATCTCCGCTGGTACCTCCTCCAGGCAGCGTGCTGCTTTGCAAGCCCTCAAGTTTAGCGAGTGTCTGCTCTACAGGGCCGCCCGGTGCTGCTTGAATAATCAAAAAGTTGATCGTGAGGATACCGATCAGCGTAGGGATTATCAGCAGCAGGCGGCGCGCAATGTAAGCGGCCATTATTCAGCGTTATCCTTTACCCACCAAGTATCAAAGCCCAATCCGTATTGGGGCCGGACGTCTGGATACGCTAGCTTGTTACGGAACGCAACGCGGTCTGCACGGCTGTGGTAATGCGGAATAACGTAGTAGTTCCACTGCAGGACGCGATCCAGTGCGCGGGCACTAACGACGAGCTCTTCACGGCTGGGCGCGCTGATGATCTTTTCGATGAGTGCGTCGACCACTGGGTTTTTGATGCCAACCAGATTGCGGCTACCTTTTTGGTCAGCGTTGTAAGAGCCGAAGAATTCGCGCTGCTCGTTACCCGGCGATGCAGATTGGGCAAAGCTGCCCACCACCATATCGAAATCGAAGTCGCGCAAACGATTGATATATTGCGGCACATCGACCACGCGGATGGTTGCTGTGATACCCATTCGTTTAAGATTTTTTTGCATCGGCGCCACGATGCGTTCAAAGGCCTTCTGGACGATTAGGATCTCGAACTCAAACGGTTCACCCGTCTTGTTATTAATAAGTTTGCCTTTCTTGAGCTGCCAACCGGCTTCTTTGAGTAGTTTTAACGCTGTGCGTGCGGAACGACGCAGGTCTTTAGGGTCTTTAAACGTCGGCGCGGAATAGACTTGGGTAAAGACTTCAGCTGGGAGTTGATCACGATATGGCTCTAGGAGTGCCAGCTCCTCAGGGGTTGGTAACTCGCGCGCAGCTATCTCTGAATTGGAGAAGTAACTGTGTGTTCGTGCGTAGGCCCCATAGAAGAGGTTCTCGTTGGTCCACTCAAAGTCGAAGCTGTATGCCAATGCTCGGCGTACCTTAGGATCAGAAAATAGATTACGGCGGGTGTTAAACAGAAAGCCCTGCATGCCGGTTGGTCGGCCGTGCTCAAGGTTCTTCTTGATAATCTCGCCGCTATCAAATTGCGGACCTTCGTAAGCGGTTGCCCAAAGTTTAGAGGTGTACTCCTGACGGAAGTCGTACTCTCCGGCTTTGAATGCCTCCATCGAGACGGTGCTGTCGCGATAGAAGTCGTAGCGAATCTCATCGAAATTGTAGCGGCCTTTCATAACCGACAAGTCTGCAGCCCAATAATCGGGGTTGCGTCGGTAGGTTACGGAGCGGCCCGGCTCAAAGCCGTCAATCACATATGGCCCCGAACCGATTGGAATATCAACGGATGGCGTCGCGAAGTCACGTGTTGCCCAATAGTGCTTAGGGAGAATTGGAATCTCTCCGACCAACAGCGGAAGCTCTTGGTTATTACCGTTTTTAAACTTAAAGGTCACTGTGCGCGAGTCTTCTGCGACCACCTCTTTGATGTCGCCAATATAACTGCGGTAAAAAGGCGAACCTTTCTCTAGGAGGATGTTGAACGTAAAAACGATATCTTCGGCGGTAACAGGCTCACCGTCGGAAAACTGTGCGCTCTCGCGCAGCTTAAAGGTAATTTGCGTGTTGTCTTCGGCAAGGTCTGCAGAAGCTGCAAGCAAACCATACTGCGAGAACGGCTCATCAAGCGCCTTTTCCATTAGGGAATCGTAGATCAGAGCTAGCCCGTCGGCCGGCGTACCTTTAACGATGAAACTGTTAAAACTATCGAATGTCCCAAGTGCCCAGCGCTTTACTTCACCCCCTTTAGGCGCGTTAGGGTTGGCGTATTCAAAGTGCTTAAAGTCTGGGCTGTATTTCAGATCGCCGTGCATGGCCAAACCGTGTTGTGGCGCAGCGACTAGGCTTTGGGATAAGAGTGCGAGTGTAACCGAGGTGAGGGCTGTTTTTATTAATTTTTTACCGTTAGAAAACAAAGGCATAGTAACTATCCTAATAACACCGAACTCGAAGTTGATCCTAGGTTATAGCAGGGTGGAGACGCTATTTCCACTGTCCAACTTGGATGGCGGTTATCCCGAATAGTTCTCGGCAAGTTTGGTTAGTGTGTCATGAATTTGATTACGTGGTGTTTTCTCAAGATAAAGGCGTTGTAGTTCACTCTCTAGATACTGCTGTTTATCCGTATCTCCATCGGCGAGGCCTTTGATGAGATCTTGGTCCATCCAATGTTTGATACGGCGATAAAGGTAGACTTTAAATGCGATCGCAGTAACTGTTGCGATGGCAATAATGACAAGATCAAGCGTGTCCACAACTCACCTCTAGTTGATAAATAGGGTTAGGCTTTGGCCTGTTTTAATGAGGCTCTTGTTATCAAGGTTGTTCCACTGGCGAATGTCCGCAACGCGGATATTGTAGCGGTCTGCAATTTCAGAAAGTGAGTCACCACGGCGCACGGTATAGCCGATGCGCTTGCCTTGTGACCGTTTGGCAAGTGCATTGCCCGGTGCGACATTCAGAGTCATGCCGGGCTTCAAGCTACGGGCTGATTGCAGCTGATTCCAGCGCAGTAGGTTTTTCACTGAAACGCCGTATTGGCGCGCGATTTTCCAGAGCGTATCACCGGACTTTACCTGATATTGTATGTTAGAGGGGGCCTCGGCCATCTCAAGTTCAGGTAATTCCGCTTGCGGAATCAGCAGGACTTTACCAATCCGCAGTGTGCTTGATGCCAGTTGGTTGACCTCTTTAATAACACGCACTTTAGTGCCGTAGCGCTGAGCAATTGTGCTCAGTGTATCGCCTGAGCGGATTTTATGCTCAGCCCAGACGGTGCGGGCCTCTGAACGTAATTCATCCAATGCAGCGACGACTGCTGGTGCTTGCTCGATAGGAACAATCAACTGATGTGGGCCCGTTGGGTCAGTCGCATGCTTGAGTAGGCCGGAATTGAGCCTCTCTAACACATCAAGCTCGACCCCCGACATTTGGGCTGCCTGACGTAAGTTAATCTGACCGCCTGTAGCGATTACCTCAAAGTATGGCTCATTCTTGATCGGTAGCAGCGGCATATTGTAACGGCCAGGAGTGCGGACAAATTCCGCGATGGCGAGGATGCGTGGTACGTACAGGCGCGTCTCTTTTGGCAGGGATAATGACCAGAAGTCGGTTGCTTTCCCGGCTTTCTTGTTCTTACGAATAGCTTTAGAGATGGTGCCCCCACCGGCATTATAGGCCGCCATGGCAAGTAGCCAATCGCCTTTGAAGCGCACATTAAGATTCTCGAGATAATTTAATGCCACTTCGGTGGATTCAATGACATCCTTACGGCCGTCATACCAGCGGCTGCGGTGGATGCCTAAATATTTTGCTGTGCTGGGTATAAACTGCCAAATACCTGCCGCATGGCCTGAGGAATACGCGTCTGGGCTGTAGCCACTCTCTACCACTGGCAGTAATGCCAGCTCTGCTGGTAAGCCGCGCTCAAGCACTTTGCTCAGTACATAGTGGTAGAAGGGTTCTGCGCGGCTTCCGATCTGCTGCATATGTTTTGGATACTGAGCAAACCACTCGATTTGTCGTACCACTGATGGATTAGAGGCGTGCTCAGTCAGTTGCAGATTTCGGCGGGTTAGCTCCCAAAGATCCTCCGGGGCGGTAGCAACCTCTGAGTACTGCTCCTCTAAATGCAGGTCTGGAACAGAGTGCTTTTTTGGTAACGATGAGACGAACGACGCCGGCTGTGTTGGCTTCACTTGTTGCGCTGTGGCGCTGCTTTGTTGCTCTGGTATGGATTGACAGCCCGCAAGCAGACCAAGCATCGCAAGAGTAGAGATATGAAAGCAACTGCGCATAGGTGAGTTCCAAAAAGCTAAAAGGCGCAAGTTTAGCAGGGGCAATCCTTCGCTCCAAGGTCTAATCATCTTTGTGGCTCTACTGTTCGGGTTAGAAGTTATTTTTCCATTCTCGGACGGCGGTAAAAGCCTCTAGCTGAGTCGTGCATGGTGCCGAGATATAGCCGCTAGCTGCATCTTGAACATCAGGCTGATCTGCGCGCATAAACGGGTTGATGGTTTTCTCTTGGGCGATGGAGGTGGGTAGTGTTGGTTGGTCTTGTTCGCGCAAGGCTGTGCATCTCTGTAACGCTGTCTTTACGGCAGCATTATTTGGTTCAACGGCCGCTGCAAAGGCTAGGTTCGCTAGCGAGTATTCGTGGGTGCAATATACCTTAGTGTGATCAGGTAGAGACTTAAACCAATCCATCGCATCGAGCATTTGTGCGGGAGAGCCTTCAAATAGCCGGCCGCATCCGGCTAGAAAAAGTGTATCACCGGAGAACACAACAGGCGCTGATGTGTCTTGTGTAAAGTAGGCGATGTGGTCCAGCGTATGGCCAGGTACTGTTTGTACGGTAAACGTGGCGTCAAACACGGCGACAGTATCCCCACTACTGAGCGGGTGAGTAATGCCAGCGAATGGACTTTCTTTGGAGCCGTAGACGGGTACATCGTAGGTTTCCACTAATCGCGCGACACCATCTGTATGGTCATAGTGGTGATGAGTAATAAGGATACCGAGCAGTGGCGTATTGGTTGCGGTTAAAGCGTCTAGCACAACTTGCGCGTCGCCCGGATCAACAACATAGGCGCCTACCTGCTCATCATGGCTCAGCTTCCAGATATAGTTATCATTGAATGCGGGAAGAGGTTGAATGTGCAGCATGGTGGCTCCATCGTTGATTTTAGTGACAAGAGATTACCACTAAACAAAGTGGGCTGTTAACATATGTATCCAAAGGTTCTATGGGTGAGTGAGGAATGATGAATGCAGCAGCCGACCTCGCAGAGGACAATGCACTAAAAGAGATAGCGACATGGTTTGAGCATGGGCTTGGCCATGAGTTGTTAGCCTTTGAGCAGCGCATTTTAGATCGTTTGCTCGCGGGCCTATACGGAGTGCATTTAGCGCAAATTGGTGTAAACCCGCTGCACCCGTTGGCGGATGCGAGCACGATTACGCACAAATTTGTAATCTATCCAGAGCTAACCTTAGGCATGGGGCCAGAGAGTTTGGTGGCTGATGCAACAGAGATGCCGCTGAATCAGAACTCTGTGGATGTGGTCTTGCTGCACCATACGCTGGATTTTTCAGCATCGCCACATCAGGTGGTGCGTGAGGCTGCTCGTGTTGTCAGGCCGGGTGGTTACATTTTGGTTGTGGGGTTTAATCCGGCATCGCTTTGGGGTGTCATGAAGTGGCGGGCGTGTCAGCAGCATGCGCAAGTTTGGCGACGCGCACAATTCATTAGCCAGCGCCGCCTGCATGATTGGATACAACTGCTTGGTCTCACAACGGTACGTACCCTGACCGATTATTACCAACCACCTTACGTATCAGATACATGGCGTGGGCGCTTTGCAGGCCTTAATCGCTTAGGGCGGCGTTCATTGCCAGGGTGCGGGGCCTTTTACGCAACCCTAGTTAGAAAAGATGTGGCAAGCATGACACCGATCGCACCGAAGCGCCGTGCACGGCGCTTTATTCAATTACCTGTGCCTGAACCGGCTACTCGAGGACAAATAAGTGAAACCCGTTGAGATTTTTACCGACGGTGCCTGTAAAGGTAATCCCGGCCCCGGTGGCTGGGGAGCCGTGCTGCGCTATGGCGATCAAGTGAAAGAGCTATGGGGCGGTGAAGAGGAAACAACCAACAATCGGATGGAGCTAATGGGGGCGATCCAAGCACTCACAGCCCTGAAACGGTCGTGTGATGTTGTGCTAACAACAGACTCTCAGTATGTGCGTAAAGGCATTACCGAGTGGATTAATGGTTGGCGAAAAAATGGTTGGAAGACAGCGGCGAAAAAACCGGTGAAAAACGCTGACCTTTGGCAAACGCTGGATCAGCTCTGCGCTAAACACACGATTGACTGGCGCTGGGTAAAGGGACATAGCGGGCATCCAGAAAACGAGCTAGCAGATCAGTTAGCGAACCGTGGTGTAGATGAAGTTTTAAGTAAGGCATAACGATGCGTCAAGTTGTACTAGATACTGAAACAACCGGCCTTGAATGGTCAGAAGGGCACAACATCATCGAGATTGGTTGTGTCGAGATGCAGCGCCGCAAGCTGACGGGAAATAATTACCATCAGTACATCAAGCCTGACCGCGAAGTCGATGCTGAGGCGATCTCCGTACACGGTATCACTAACGAGTATCTGGCCGATAAGCCAGCATTTCGCGAGGTGATGGGAGCGTTTATTGAATATATTCGCGGCGCTGAGCTAATCATCCATAATGCAGCGTTTGACGTTGGCTTTTTGGATGCTGAGTTCGAACGCAATGGGATAGATGTTCGGATACGTGATATCTGCACCGTTACCGACTCGCTGCTACTGGCGCGTAAGAAGCACCCCGGACAGAAAAACAATTTGGACGCGTTGTGTAAACGCTATGGGATCGATAACTCTCATCGCGAGCTGCACGGAGCATTGCTTGACTCCGAGATTTTGGCGGATGTCTACCTTGGACTGACGGGTGGTCAAACATCCTTATTGCTAGCGGATGATGGTGATGAGCAGGGCGGTGATGGCACGCGTGAAATTAAACGCGTAGGTGCCCATGCCCTTGAACTTTCTGTCTTGAAAGCCTCGGATGAGGAGCTTGGCGCTCACGAGAAGTTTCTTGATTTGCTGGATAAAAAATCGGATGGCGCGTTATGGCGTCAGTAGATATGAACTAGATCGAAATCCAACAAAAAGGCCAGCAAATTGCTGGCCTTTCTTATACGTGAGATGACTTAGCCTTCGTTACGAGGCTTGCGTGGCCCGGAGCGGCGACGTTTGTCACCATTGCCTCGGCCACCGCGGCCTCCACCATTACCATCGGCACCGCTAACCTTTTTCGCATTCAGGCGCTGACCGCAAACGATAGTGCGCTGTAGAACGCCTTCTAGTTCTTTAGGTAAGCCCGCTGGTAGGTCAACAAAGGTCGCCTTATCTTTGATCTCGATTTGGCCGATGTACTTGCTCTCAATATCGGCTTCATTTGCAATCGCACCCACGATATTACCAGGCTTAACACCATGCTCGTGACCAACGGATAGGCAGTAGCGCTGCATATCAATGTCGTAGCCCTCTTGGCGACGACGCTTCGCCTTAGAACGGTCTTTATTGCGATTGCCATCGCGATCATCAAAGCTCTTCGGTGCGCGAAGCTCACGCTCGCTTAGTAAAAGCGGTGTCTTGCCATGCATCAGTGATGCAAGTGCGGCTGCAATGTTCAAAGGATCAACATCGTTCTCCACTTGGTACTCAGACAGCACGCCCAAAAACTCTGATAAATCTTTGTTTTCGATAGTATCTGTAATCTGCTGCTTAAAGCGGTCGATACGTTTGACGTTGATGTCAGCGGCAGAAGGTAGCTCCATAGGCGCGATCTTCTGACGTGTGGCTTGCTCGATCATACGTAGCATGCGCTGTTCGCGCGGTGATACGAATAGAATGGCTTCACCTTCGCGACCCGCACGACCGGTACGGCCAATACGGTGAACGTAGGATTCGGTATCGTAAGGGATATCGTAGTTTAGTACGTGGCTGATACGCTCTACGTCTAAGCCGCGTGCCACAACATCCGTGGCTACAAGGATGTCGAGCTTGCCTGCTTTTAGGCGTTCAACTGTGCGTTCACGTAGTTGTTGTGATACGTCACCGTTAAGTGCCTCACACGCATAGCCACGTGCTGTTAGTTTTTCAGCAAGTTCTATCGTCGCAGACTTTGTGCGCACGAAGATGATCATCGCATCGAACTGCTGCATCTCTAAAATTCGTGTCAACGCATCTAGTTTGTGCAGTCCGCCCACACGCCAATACGACTGCTTGATGGTCGTTGCTGTCGCAGTTTTGCTCGCGATCTTGATCTCGTGCGGATCTTTCAAGTGCTGCAGGGCAAGGCGGCGAACAGCTGAAGGCATCGTTGCAGAGAACAGTGCGATCTGGCGTGTGTCTGGCGTATGCTGCAGGATCCAATCAACATCGTCGATGAAGCCCATGCGCAGCATTTCGTCAGCTTCGTCTAGTACCAGCGCTTGTAGGTTGTCTAGCACTAATGAGCCACGACGGATGTGATCCATAACACGTCCAGGTGTGCCGACAATAACGTGAGCACCACGACGCAGCTGGCGTAGCTGGCCATCATATGCCTGACCACCATAGATCGGCAGCACATGAAACTTCGGGATATGACGCGCGTATGTTTGAAATGCTTCAGCAACCTGAATCGCCAGTTCACGAGTTGGCGCAAGTACTAACAGCTGTGGCACATTGCGAGTGATATCGATACGCGATAGCAGTGGCAATGCGAAAGCAGCGGTTTTTCCTGTTCCTGTTTGCGCTTGGCCTAACAGGTCCTTCCCCTCTAGAAGGTGTGGAATACTTGCTGCTTGAATCGGAGATGGTGTTTCGTAGCCGATCTCTTGCAAAACTTGCAATAGAGGAGCGGCCAAGCCCAGTTCAGAGAATGCGGGCTGGTTGTCTGATGACATTTAATATGAACCTATAAAAGTAAATGGCCTTAAATAAAGCTTGGCGGCCAAGATGGGATAAAAATAGAGTAGTGGGTCATTATAAAAGATCCTGAGGTTAGAGTATAGGAGAACCTCGGGATCTGTAGTTTTAGGGGATAACCCTAGTTGGAGGGCTTAGCGGCCGTCCAAGATGGACGCGAGCAGTTGTTTGACCGTGTTTGGCTCAAAAGGCTTATTGGTGATGGCGTTCACGCCGGACTGTGCCACGTGGCTGAGGTGAGCATCGTTTGCTTCTGAGGTCACCATTAAAACGGGTATATGGGAGTGGGTTTCTGAATCGCGAACATGCTCGGCAAGCTCTACGCCGTTAACTTCGGGCATATTGTAGTCGGTCACGATCAGATCAAACTCACGCTCCTTCAGTAAGTTGATAGCCTGAGCGCCATCCTCTGCCTGGTCAATGTGCTGGATGCCTAAGTTGCCTAACACTCGGGTAATGATTTTGCGGGCTAGTTTGCTGTCATCAACAACCAGTACCCGCAGTGTGTCGACATCATAGAGTTCTAGGTCGAGTTCATCCTCGCTGAGGATATCGATCGTTGATGTGATTGCAACAAGTAACTGATCTTGGCTAAAAGGTTTAGGCAGGATGGCGACGACTCCCGACTGCTTAAACACTTCGAGTTGCTCGCGCTTACTTTCGCTGGAAATTAGAATAAAGGGTAGGGTTTCTTGGCGCGGGTTAGCGCGTATTTTGGCGAGCAGGTCAGTTGCGGTGCCGTCAGGTAGATAAAGCGAGCTAATAACAAGATCTGGTGCGCAGCGCGCCAGATAATCTAGTGCTTCATGCTCATTCGTGGCGTTGTCGATCATGTGGATGCCCGACTCCGTCAGCTCGTTGGTGATCCAGCGGCGCTGCATAGCCGAGGGTTCGATCATTAAAACTCTGAGGTCTGCAGGTGACAACTGCTGCATACGCGAATCCTTTACTAACAACAATAAAGTGTTAAAGGTAGTTTAGGATTATGGAATCCTCAACTCGTGGCTTTGTGCCCATGTTGTCGTATTTTCAGCGCAGATGTCGGGTAGATGTATCGATTGGCATAGCAGCAGTAAGTACTGTTCGTCTGCCTGCGATGCTGCACTAATCTCGCGTTTCAAATAGACGGTGGCGTTTTGCTTGTTGCGATACTCGATGTAAAGAAACAGTGTTTCTTGCGCTGCGCCTGTCTCGTCTTTACGTTTCCCTTTTGCAGTCCAAGCCCATGTATGGCATCGATGCTGTTGGTTGAAAACGATATTCGAAAATTGCTCTGATCGTGTTGTTAAAGTGGCAATAAATGCGGGAATATGTGGCGAACTGCCAGAAATGTGTAGGTGTGCTTCAAACATGGTCAACTCCAGAATACTAGTTACTAAGTGAGAGTTGACCGGGTGGTTGCATTCGACCTGATATTGTCTGAAAGACCACATCGTCCGCGGTGCGGAAATACCACCTTGCTCAGGTTGTGCAGGTTGGTGAGAGTGTCAACTCTTCTCTTGATGTGGCTAGAACCGTATCAGGTATTATGAACGGCTGCAACTTTCGTGATCGTTAGGCGGTAACCCAAAGAATTTGAGCGTCTTCATCGCTCGTTGATACGAGAGCATGCCCCATTTCGCAATCATAATAGGCGCTATCTCCCTCTAGCATCTCTACTGGCTCATAGAATTCTGTGTAGAACATGATGGAGCCTTTGAGGATGAATAGAAACTCTTCGCCCTCGTGGCGAACCCAGTCACCGTATTCCTCAAATGAGCGAGCACGTACCGTGGTGCGATAGGGGATCATCTTTTTGCTAGTTAACTGAGTCGCAAGAATTTCGTGTTCGTAAGTGGGGGTTGGATGTGGTGACCCTTCCCCTTTGCGAGTAATGTCTCTGCGCCCTGATGCGCCGCTACTTTTAGCGGGCTGAGTAAATAACTGTGGGATATCGATGCCAAGGCCTGCCACGAGCTTTGAGACCGCTGAAAATGTTGGAGATATCTGCTCGTTTTCAATTTTTGACAGTGTGGAGCGTGCAAGTCCTGTTAACTTGCTCGCTTCTTCAAGGGTCAAATTCTGGCTGAGGCGGATCTCACGCACGCGTTGTCCAAGCTGAAGAGGGCTTACCATTGTCTCGCTGGCTGTGTGGCGAACCACTTCAAAGGCTGGATTTTCGCTTTTAGGTGGTTGTGACTGATCCGACATCGATTTCTCCGGTATTTCTTCTTGTCTTTATCTTACTAGGCACCAGAGTTTATCGCACAGCAGCGTCTCGCAAAAGCAGCAATAAAGTTTGGTAGAGAAGTATTTGAGAGGTTGTTGCAAGAGGAGAATGGTCGGAGCAGCAGGATTCGAACCTGCGACCCTCTGGTCCCAAACCAGATGCGCTACCAGGCTGCGCTATGCTCCGACTAAAGAGTCAACACAAGAAAAGATGGTCGGAGCAGCAGGATTCGAACCTGCGACCCTCTGGTCCCAAACCAGATGCGCTACCAGGCTGCGCTATGCTCCGAACGAACAGGCTTGTGTTATAAATGGTCGGAGCAGCAGGATTCGAACCTGCGACCCTCTGGTCCCAAACCAGATGCGCTACCAGGCTGCGCTATGCTCCGACGATGCTAGAGACACGTAAATTCAATTAATGGTCGGAGCAGCAGGATTCGAACCTGCGACCCTCTGGTCCCAAACCAGATGCGCTACCAAGCTGCGCTATGCTCCGAACAAAAAAGGTTGGCTCCTCGAGCTGGACTCGAACCAGCGACCAATAGATTAACAGTCTACTGCTCTACCAACTGAGCTATCGAGGATCTGTGTCTCAACCTGTGGGCGCGTATATTAAGGACGAGCTATGCGGGCGTCAAGTAGAAAGTTTTAAAAGATTTTAAAAAATCCTTTTTGATTAATAACCTAAAAGGAAAATCGCGAAACTTGGACAGAAACCGAGCAGCGAGTAGAATCGGATAGCATATATAGGGTGTGAACAGTTTCGCCACTCGGCGAGGCTGGAAAAAGAGACAACAAATGACAGTAACGATGAGTAAAGATGCGCCGCTTGCAGAATCAATCCTTCATATGCAAGCTCGGTTGCAAGTGCATGGGTTTGATGTAGAAGAATATGATTGGCAAAACCCAGTACCGCATGTTTGGTCGGTCAGAATGCGCGATCGCTTATTTCCTCTGCTGGATGTTCAGGGCAAGGGCACATCTATGCAAGCGGCTCAAGCCAGTGCTCTGGGGGAGCTCTTTGAGCGGCTGAGTAGCGATAACTTCTTCAACGGTTTGTTCTATGGAGACGAGATTGCCGCTTCTGATTTCGTGCACCATCCATCTGAGCGCTGGTTTGCGCTGGAGAAGAGCGGTCTGCCTCAGGGGCTGCTTGATGAGCCAACTCAATCCCACTATAACCTAGATGGCGAACTGTCTGCCAAGATGCTGGTGGATGCCAGCTCAGGTAACCGCAGCCGAGGT
Source organism: Neptunomonas sp. XY-337 (assembly GCF_004959845.1). Taxonomy (NCBI): domain Bacteria; kingdom Pseudomonadati; phylum Pseudomonadota; class Gammaproteobacteria; order Oceanospirillales; family Oceanospirillaceae; genus Neptunomonas; species Neptunomonas sp. XY-337. Next base: position 705,147 of record NZ_SPLL01000002.1, read on the forward strand.
ATCTGTGCGCTGCCCTTTACGAGGCAGCAGAACCAACAAACGGTTTGGATCCCCGTCAATATTATCGACAACCTCTACACAACCAATGGTTTGGCGGCAGGTAACAGTGTCTATGAAGCGCGCGTACAAGCCTTATCGGGTATTTTTGAACGCCACATAAAAACGACGATACTAACAGCCGGAATCAGCCTGCCTCATATACCTACTTCAGTGGTAGAGGGCTACCGTGAGGTGGCAGATACTCTCCAGCTGCTGCGGGACGAGGGGTTTGTCGTTTACGTTATGGATGCCTCGCTAGCCGGCAAGTTTCCGCTTGTTTGTATTACGTTACTTGACCCAAACACAGGCGGTTGTATTGCTGCATTTGGCGCTCATCCTAAATTTGGTATCGCGCTACAGCGGGCCATGGTGGAGTTGTTGCATAAGAGGTCGTTAGACGCGCTGAGATCCCTGTCACCACCTACCTTCAACTTACGGGAGGTGGCAGAGCCTGACAATCAGCAGCGCCATTTGCGTGACTCCAGCGGTGTTGTCTCTTGGGAGTTGTTCTCTTCCAAGTCGGATTATGAGTACACTGCTTGGAATATCGAAGGTGACACACAAGCGGAGTTCGAGCGTCTCTGTCATCTCATTCATCGAGTCGATATGGATATTTATATCGCCGATTACGACCACCTGGGTGTGTACTGTTGTCGTGTTATTGTGCCAGGCATGGCAGATATGTTCCCGGTTGATCGGTTGGTGCACGATAACAACAATAAAGGTATCGAGCTGCGGGACTTCGTTATGCGTATGCCGATGTTGAGCAACCACGAGCGGCAGGTATTCACTCAACAGTTAACGCGCCTTGATGTGGACGAGCAAGCTTCATTACCCGAAATGTGTGGCATCTTCGCCGAGCCCGCCAATGGGCTTGCAGGCGTAACAGTCGCGGAAGTAAAGGCGCTGCTTTACCTAACACAAGGTGATATTAGCTCTGCGGTGGAGTCTGTATCTCGGGTGCTTGAAACTGATGGCTTACCGGCAAAGAAGGCGGCGCTTTATCGTTGCTTACACGCATTGGGTAGTGCACTGATCTCGACTCATGTTGTGGCAGATAATTACCGCAAAGTCTTGGTAGATATATATGGCGATGCGCGAGTAAAGCGCTGTGAAGCGATGCTGGCAGGGAGGCAGTTGTTCGATGATTTCATCGAGATTAAGCCAGACTTCTCCAATAGCCCGCAGCACGCGAAAACGATTGGCCTCTATCGTCGGCTGCAGTTGGCAAAGCATAGCTCAGCCAGCTAAAAAGACGCATAAGTTACACGCCATCAAAAAACTGTACCTGTACCACGGTACAGTTTTTTTTTGCCCACTTGACTGCTTTACTGGTTGTAATCAAATGAACCTGTGAGGGATCAAGAATGGCAACGGTTGTCGGTACAGTTAGTTTTATCTCAGGTGTGGTTTACGCTGTGAAAGCAGACGGAACCGAGCGCTTATTGGCATTGGGTGATGAAGTCTTTGCCGATGAGGTGCTGCGCACAGGTCCGCAAGCAAAAGTCGAGATCACCATGGGCAATGGTGAAGTCGTTGCACTGGGTGAACAGCAAAGCTGGTTGGTATCAGCTGAGTCCTTCTTGGAGGCTGATGATTACCCGGTGGAAGAGTCTGTGGTAAATCAAGACTTAGCATCTATCGATGCGATCCAGCAAGCAATCTTGGCGGGTGAAGATCCAACTCAAGTCGCTGAACCAACAGCCGCAGGTACCCCTGCTGCGGGAGATGCAGGTGCTGTAACGGGTAATGAAGGTTCGAGCTTCACAACGATCTCTCGAACTGCACAAGAGGGTAATCCGGAAGCTGGCTTTGATACAACAGGCCCCGGTGCAGCGCAGCAAACACAGGCATTATTTACTCCAGAACTGCTCAACCGAGCGCCAGAAGCTACGCCAGATTTTATTACGACAGCAGAAGATACCCCAATTTCTGATCGTATTGATGCAACCGATGCAGATGGTGACCTGCTGACTTACACACTTGTCAGTGCGCCAGAAAATGGCACAGCTGTGGTTAATGCTGATGGCTCCTATACGTACACGCCAAACGAGAACTACAACGGCGATGATGCGTTTACAGTACGTGTAGATGATGGCCGTGGCGGAGTGATTGAGGTTCCGGTTAGTGTCGTGATCACCCCCGTTAATGATGCGCCGAACGCGAATGCATTCCAAGAAACAACACCTGAAGATACGCCGATTAGCAGTGCTGTATTCACAACCGATGTTGATGGCGACGCACTAACCTACTCGCTAGGTTCTGGGCCATCCAACGGTACGGTTGTGATTAACCCTGATGGCACATACACCTACACTCCGAGCCAAGACTTCAACGGTAATGATCGTTTCTTTGTGACTGCAGATGATGGCAACGGCGGCACGACCCAAATCCCAGTCGATATCATCGTAACGCCGGTTAATGATGCGCCAACGGCAGGAGCATTTTCAGAGTCTACACCAGAAGATACGCCATTTACTGACTCCGTCTTTGCTCAAGACGTTGATGGTGACACACTGACATATAGCTTAAATACAGGCCCGTCCAATGGTTCGGTATCGCTTAACGCCAACGGTACCTACACCTATACGCCGAATAATGGTTTTATTGGCAGTGATAGCTTTACAGTAACGGCGAGCGATGGAAATGGTGGTACGGTCACCATTCCTGTGTCTATTAACGTTTTCCCTGTCAATGATGCGCCGGTTGCGCTTGCAGATAGTGCGTCGACTCAAGAAAATACGCCGGTTCTTATCAGTGTTACTGGGAACGATAGTGACCCAGATGGAACTATTAACCCGAGTACCGTCAACATTATTTCCGGCCCGAGCAACGGCAGCTTACTTGTTAACAGCGACGGTACCGTTGAGTACACCCCAAACCCCGGCTACACCGGGCCTGACAGCTTCCAGTACACAGTTCAGGATAACGATGGAGCAACATCGAATGTTGCAACAGTAACAATCGGTGTAGATGCGCCAGTCAATTTGCCACCCACAGCAACTGATGATAACCAAGGCGTTATCGAAGATACGTCCGCAACGATCAATTTAGCTGCGAATGATAGTGATCCGGACGACGGCCTAGACCTTACCAGCATCGTGATCACACAGCAGCCAGACCACGGCACACTGGTGGTCAATGGCGACGGCACCGTGACCTACACACCGGATACCAACTACAACGGCCCGGACAACTTCCAATACACCATTG